>CADCLU010000030.1 GCA_902802355.1 uncultured Erysipelotrichaceae bacterium | reverse complement strand
CAGCATCGTGTTCAGCTTCGTTGCTACTTTCTTGCCGGTCTTGCTTGCCGCAAAGAAGCCTCCAGTCGAAGCAATCCGCGCTCTATAATCATCGTTTTTCATTCGAAAGCGTCGCTCACTGCGGCGTTTTCTTTATAAATATGAAAAATCATTCATATTATTGTTGAAATATGAACAAACATTCATATAATAAAGCCCGTAGGGAGTGATACAATATTCCCGCAAACCTATGAGCGAAATACCAAACGAGAAAATTCTGACCAAGATGGAAGAACTCCTCAATGTGGCCAGCGACTACACGAGGTTAAAGATCCTCTATGCGATCATGGACGAAGATAAATCCGTCTCCACGATCGTAGAAGAAGTGGGCGCCAGCCAGTCTTTGGTATCCCATCAGCTTAAGGTTCTTAAGAAAGCCAATTTGGTTGCTACTCACAAGGAAGGCACCAAGGTTTTCTATAAGCTAGCGGACGAGCATGTAAATTCACTCCTTAAAGTCGTGCAACAGCACGCGGAAGAGTAATTCACATGATTGAAGAAAAAGATAAATACGAATGCTGTGACCATGATCATCACGACCATGATCACGAACACCACCATCACCACGATGGTGAGTGCGAATGTCATCATCGCCACCATGATGATGAACACGAACATGTACACAGAGGCGGCTGCTCTTGCTGCCACCATGATGACGATGAAGAAGAGGAACTGACCAAAGGTCGCCTCGCATTTTTAATCTGCCGTTTAGCGGTTGGCCTTATTCTAGCTTTCCTTGGCTTATTCCTTTGGAATGAACAAAACCTCAGAGGCATGGGCCTATCTGATGTCGCTGCCCTCTGGGTCAACTTTGCCATTATGGCGGTTGCCTATTTGGCTGTTGGTTATGACATTCTCTGGAAGACCATCCTCCGTTTCTTCGGGGAACAGCAAAACGAATTCTTCGAAGCCGTCATGGTCGTCTTCTTGTATCAGGTCGGCGAGCTATTTGAAGATATCTCAGTAGACAGAAGCAAGAAAGCTATTGAAGACGCTGTTGGCTTAAGAGCCAAAAAGGCTTGCTTGCTCCACAAAGGCAAGAAAGAGGAAGTCGATCCTGAAACCCTTAAGATTGGCGACCAGATCCTTGTTTCGGTCGGAGACATCATCCCAGCGGACGGAACCGTTGTTTCTGGAAACGGCGGAGTTAACATGGCTTCCCTCACCGGTGAGAGTCTCCCTGTTGAGATGAACGTTGGCGATAACGTCAATTCCGGAACCACATTAGTTTCTGGTTCGTTAGTGGTGGAAGTCACCAAAGAATACGAAGATTCAACCGTTAGCAAGATCATCAGGCTTGTCAAAGAAGGAGAGTCTTCTAAGTCAAAAGCACAGCGATTTGTCACGACTTTTGCAAAAATCTATACCCCAATCGTCTGTTTGATCGCCCTTCTTGTTGCGGTCATCCCGCCATTATTCCTTGGCATCAGCGACCCTGCCGTTTGGGCACACTGGCTCTATAGCGCAATCTGCTTATTGGTCATCTCCTGCCCATGCGCAGTTGTCGTATCCGTGCCACTTGCATACTTCGCTGCCATTGGCCTTGCCTCAAAGAACGGCATCCTCGTCAAAGGAGCTTCATATCTTGATTGGCTAAATTCTTTGGATGCGGTTGCTAGCGACAAGACAGGAACCATCACCCTTGGCGTATTCTCCATCGATCACTTCAAGCAAAACGAGATCGACGAAGAGTTATTCATAGAATATCTCTTTGCAGCCGAATCAAGGTCCAATCACCCTCTCGCAAAAGCCCTTATGGGAGATGACGATGGAAGCAAGTATCAAAAGGACATCTCCGAATACAACGAGATTGCCGGAAAAGGAATCTCCTTGGTGTACAAAGGCCATAGCATCTTGGCTGGTAGCGCCCATCTTATGGAAGACAACGAAATTACTTTTGAAAGATGCCCCAAAAAAGGTTCAACCACCTACATGGCGGTTGATGGCAAGTATGTTGGCCACGCCACTCTGAAAGACAAAGTCAAAGAAAGCGGCAAAGAGATGGTCGATCAGCTTTCCCTCATGAACATCGAAACAATCATTCTTACCGGAGATAGAAAAGACGTCTCTGAGGAGATTGGAAAACAAGTCGGCGTTAAGAAGGTCTATAGCGAACTTCTCCCAGAGGACAAGAAACGCATTCTTCAGGAAGAGATCAACAACCGCAAAGGCGGAGTCGCCTATATTGGCGACGGCATCAACGACGCTCCGTCTCTTGCTTTAGCTGATGTTGGCATCGCCATGGGCGGAGCAGGAAGCGATATGGCCGTCGACAGTGCGGACGTCGTCATCATGAATGACGATCTTCGCAAAATCGTTAAGGCTGTGAGAATCGCGAAAGCCGCTAAGGCAAAAGCCATCTTCAATATCGTTGCCTCCCTTGTCGTTAAGGTCGCAATCGCCACGTTATCTATTGTCCTCGGAGAGGCTTTCCCTCTCTGGGCAGCCGTTCTCGCAGACACCGGTTTGACCTTGCTCCTTGTCATCAACTCGATAACCCTCCTCTTCAAGAAGGTTAAATGAGTTAAAGCAAAAATCCTCAGCAAAAGG
>CADCLU010000029.1 GCA_902802355.1 uncultured Erysipelotrichaceae bacterium | reverse complement strand
GATGGTGAACGTTCTCTTTCTAGTGAGTTAGGTAACGCCATCAACGAAGAACAGCTTCAGATCTTCTATCAGCCGAAGTTCGACCTTAAGGACGATTACTTCTTCGGTGCAGAGGCCCTTGTCAGATGGAACCACCCATCCCGTGGTTTATTACCTCCATCACTCTTCATCCCATTCGCTGAGCAATCCGGCCGTATCATCGAGGTCGATAAATACGTTTTCGAGCAGGTCTGCAAGAACATGATCAAGTGGAAGAACGAAGGAAAACGTCTTCCTAAGGTCTCCATCAACCTTTCAAGAAAGACCGCTCTCCTTCCAAACATCCTCGACTTCTATAAGGAAACGATGGAGAAATACGGCGTCGATCCTGCTTGGATTGAGATTGAGTTAACCGAGTCCATGGCCGCGCAGGATGCCGTCTTCGTTTCGGCCATCATCAGAAAGATCAAAGGCATGGGCCTAGACACTTCCATCGATGACTTCGGCACCGGTTATTCATCCTTCTCATCCTTAAAGAAGATTCCATTCGACACACTCAAGATCGATAAATCCTTCATCGACGAAGTCGAGTTAGACGAGAAGAGCCGCGCTCTTGTTCGTTGTATTAACGACATCGGCCACTCTCTTGGCATGAAGACCATCGCCGAAGGCGTTGAGACCGAAAGCCAGATGAAGATCGTCAAGGAACTTGGTATTGATAGCATCCAGGGTTACTACTACGCTAGACCTCTTGGTGAATTCGAATTCCAGAGATTCCTTGGCAACAACACATTCGAGAAGAAGAAAGTAGGGGAGGCAGCCAAATGATCTGTATCATCGGTACGACAGATGACGATATCCTTTACTTCAAAGTAAAGATGGGAAATCCGGAAGAGGTCACCCTCACCGGCGGTTTCAAAGTGTTCAAAGGCAGCATATTCCGCGAGGAATGCATCGTTGCCGCGACTGGACCATCCCTCGTGAACGCTGGCATCCTCACCACCCTCATCATCGAGAAATTCGACCCATATATCGTCTTCAACGTCGGAAACGTCTATAGCTTCTCCGATGAGCTTAGGCAAGGAGACCTTTTCATCGCTGACCGTTATTTCTTTAGTGACGTCGATTTCACCGACAACAAGGAAGCGGTCTATGGCCAAATCCCTGGCAGAGACCCATTCTTCGTCGCCGATAGCTCGATCAACGATAAAGCAGAGAAAAACGCATACTTAATGACCACAAGATACGTCCAAAGAGGCTTCCTCCTCTCTGGCTCATCTTTCAACTTCATGCCAAATAAAGTCGCATCCATCGTTCAGAATCACTTCCTCGTCCAAGAAGAGAACATGCGTGCGAATGACAACACCAGTGCGTCTATCGCGATGGTCTGCCACCTTAATCACACCGCCCTTCTCACCATCAAAGGCGTAGCCATGCAGATGGGCAAAGATAGAGAAAGAATCAACTATATCCGTACAGGTTTAGAGATGATGCCGACAATCGGCAAGATCATCACCCGAATCCTCGTCGCTAGAACCGAAGACATCAATATGTAGGAGAAAAAATGGCAAAGACTAAGAAGAAAAAAGATAATGGCGTCAACCTGATGATGTTCTTCAAAGGCCGTGTTTCGACCATCCTTGGCCTTGTTTTCGTCATTCTTTTCCTTGCGGCCTCAGTCGGCATCCCTCTTAGCTACTATTTCGACAATAAAGTCACCCTCTGGGTCAGCATGGGCTTCCTCTTTGGCAGCGCTCTAGGCGTTGTCGTCATCATCCTTTGGCTGGCTTATCAATATAGCACCATGTTTTCAAGGCTCGGCCATGATGTCAGCCACCAGATCGACGCCTTTGCCAAAGGCAACTTCATCTCAGTCAACAAAGAACACCACCTCACTCTTCCAGGCATCGTCAAGATCCAGCAGAAGGTCAACCAGGCCATTGCCGACTATACGAACTATCGCCTCGTCTTCGTTGGAAAAGCTTCCGAAGAAGCGATTGAGAAAGATATCGAAGAGGGTGTCATCTACGATAAAGAGAAATTCATGGATACCCTCCTCAAAGAGGCTCAGGCCAATGAATCATATCGAAGCGCCCTCCTCTTAGTGCAACTTAAAGGTGCGAGGTCTTTTGAGGAATCTGATTTCGAATCCCTCAAAGCGAAAGTCCGTGAGACCTTCCCTCATTCCTTGCTTGGAAAGTATGACGAGAAGACCATCGCCTTATATGTCTATAACGTTGAGTCCTTCCTCGGTTTAGAGACGGTTTGCGAGGGATTTGTCACGAATTTCAACGTTCTCAAGATCTCCAAGACCACCGGTATCGAGAATCTCATACACTGCAANNAGTTACGGTGTCAAGGATGTCTACTATCCTCACCGTGTCTTAAGCGAATCCTCTAAGCGTATCCTCTTCTTAGCCAACTTCGAGAAGTGGGAATACGAGATCAAACACGCGAAGGATTATTCTTCGGAGATTGAGGCGTTAAAGAACGCTCTCCAGTGGTTAGCCACCCAGTCTGATTTCGAAGTCGCCGGTGTTTATGAATATGGCGAGAAGACCAGAGACTTCCGTCTCCTCTTTGAGACCGCAAGAACCGAAGGAACACTCGGCTTCTCTAGATTCGGAAGTGTGCTCACAACCGGCTTCGTCTCTCAGTTCGTGAGTGAAGCCAAAAAAGACACAATGTTCGTCGGAAACGCCAGAACCGACCTTCCAAAAGAACTCGCTGAGCCGATCCTTTCCTTAGGAATGGAATCTTTCTTCATCGCCTCTCTTGATTCCCCAAATAACGACTACGGATTCATCTATATGCTTTCTCCAAATAAGAGAAAGGGAACCTCCATCACCGAGAAAGAGGACTTCATGACCGCAGTCTCCTTCCTTAGTGACATGCTTATCAGCAATCTCCTAACGAGAAGGGGAGATTCCATCCACGATCTTTTAGATAACTTAGCGTCAAGAACCACCAGGTATCTCTATTCCGTTGACCGTCCAACCCATACGATCACCTACATGTCCGATAACCTCAAGCACGCCTTCCCGAACGCTCACGAAGGCGATATCTGCTACAAAGTACTTCGTACAGGCCATGACAAACCATGTTCACACTGTCCATTGAGATATGGCGCTGACCACCGTGTCATCCCATCCATCGGCCCATCCGAATCCCAGATCTCCATCCTCCAGTACCGTGGTGCCAATAACGACGAATCGACCATCATGATCGAACGCGCCACAACCCAAGGCCTTGTCGCAGGAAGCCATCTTGTCGATGATTCCCTCCTCATCAAGAACGCCCAAGCCCTCGCTATCGACGTCAACCGCGAGCTCAAAGGCAAGACTGCTCGTGGCTATATCGTCTCTTGTACCCTTGTCGATTACGAACAAGCCCTCAAAGAGCTTCCGCAATCGGATGCCAACTCTCTTATGTCATCGATTGTCGCTAACTTCCAGGATGCCGGTTATGGCGAGCTCCTTTATAGGTTCGACACATATAGCCTTAGCTTCTTACTTAAGGGTTACACCAAGATCAAGATGATGGACTTCGTCGAAGAAGCGGCGGAGATCCTCTCTCATCCTCTTGAAGCCAGAGAATTCAGATATAACGCCAACTACGCTTTCTGCGCCGTTGCCTATCCATCCGAAATCGTCACGACCAAACAAATGGCCCAGACCATCAAAGATGAGCTCATCAGAAGCGCTTCCGTCTATGGTGCGGGTTATGTCGTTGAGGTCGCTAATAGACACCCAAGAAAAGCCCTCAGAAGCGAATACATCCTCGATATCCTTGAATCCACACTCGACGCCGATGCTCTTCCAATCCTCACTCAGCCAGTCGTCGATGCCGGTACCCTCAAGGTCATCGGAGGCGATATCCGTTCCGCCCTCTATGGACGTGACAAACTTCCGATCGCTCCTCGTGAATTCATTCCTATCGCGAACAAAGAGAAACTTGTCTCCCGCGTCGATATCGGCGCCATCTCGATGATGGGTCAGCTCTATTCGCTATACGGTTCAGGCATCTTCAAGACTGTCGGCATCAAATCACTTTCGATGTATCTTTCCATCGACTCCATCAGGGACCCAGAATTCCCTGACAAAGTCAGAGGCATTCTTGAACGTAATCACTTCCCACGTGAATACATGCATCTTGAAATCAACAGCGCTTACTTCCTCGATGAGGAAGAAGCCCTGAGAAAAGTCATCGGAGAACTCACCCCTCTCGGTGTCGTCTTCGAATGCGTTGACCACACGCCTGATAAGGTTCCTCTTGAGGTCCTCAAATCCTTCGGTGTCCATATCATCAAGACCGAGAGATCGCTTATCTGGAACGCTGCGACGAATGAGAACGAGCTTGCTAACTTCAGTAGGTTCTTAGATGCCGCTAGTAGAAACGACTTCGATATCTACGTCACCGGTATTGAGAACGCTGAGCAAAGGGATCTTGCCATCTCGCTTGGTGCTAAAGGACTTGAAGGTTACTTATTCGGACGTCCAATGACCGAGGAAGACTTCATCAAGGTTCTTAACTACGGCAACAAAGCGACCGAAGC
>CADCLU010000028.1 GCA_902802355.1 uncultured Erysipelotrichaceae bacterium | reverse complement strand
TGAAGCGGATTATATCTTCTATATGGACAGATCGAACCTTGATTTGGCCTTATGGAGAATCCCTGACACCAAACACATCTATAGACCGATCTTCGAATTCACCCCATCCGTCCATGAGGTTGCAGACCCTTGGTATGATGGCAGGCATGAAGAAGCGCTCAGTCAAATCATTAAGTGCTGCAAAGACATCCTAAAACACATCTAAAAACAAAAAATCCACGGCAAATTCGCTGTGGATTTTGTTTTTATGTCGATTAATCCTGATTAGTTATCAGAACGGTTGTAACCATTCTTCATATGGGCACAGGCATCGAGAAGAACCTGTTTCATATACTTGTTGGTCTCTTCTTTGACAGCTTTAGCCATGGCTTCGTTGCACTCGTCAAGAAGGTCGAACTTCTTAGCTTTGATCATCTTCTCGTCGTACTCGTTAAGGATCTTGTGGCCAAGAGCGGCAACGGCATTCTGATAGCGTTCGATGAACATGACGGAGGTTCCGAAGTGAGCGTCTGCAAGTGCACCGAAGATTCTGCTGGCCCAATAGAAGTTATTGGAGTCAACAGTCTCAGTAGTCGCGCTGACATAGGCAGGCATCTTCGAGACGTTGGTGTAAAGAGGAAGCGGTACATTGAAGGCATTGCTTCCGAAGCAAAGCCATTCCACTGCCGCGATCTCTTTTGGCATATATGGACGAACCTGAAGGATAGCCATGACATCGGTTCTGCAGATGCCGATTGGACGGTATTTGCCCTTAAGTGGGTTATCTTTAGCGGAATATGGATTGTATGGCGTTCCCTGATAGTAGGAAGAAAGGATGTATTTGACGTCTTCGACGGTGATCTTTCTTTCTGGGACGAGTGACCATGGGATATCGTCGCTCTCTGGGCCGAAGTCAGCGTTGCAGCCATCCCACTTATAGGTGCGTGGGTTGAAGAATCTCGCCATATACCAAGCGCGTGGGGTGTTATAGACGTGATCGGCGTCGCTATGGGAGCCATAAGCTAAACGTGGGTTGAACTTATCGCCCTGGTTGAGGTTGAGATGGTATTTCTCGGTGAGTTCCTTAAGGCCTTTGGAGCACATGAATTCCTTCTGCTCTCCATAGGCGTCTTCGAAATCGAAATAATCGATGCCAAGCTGGTTAGGCATGATGACGTACTCATCGTCTTTGACTCTTCTAGCCATCCAGTTATGACCACCGATGGTCTCAAGCCACCAGATTTCATCTTTATCGCTGAAGGCAATGCCGTTTGGTTCGTAGGTTCCATATTTTTCAAGAAGCTGACCTAAGCGAATAACGCCTTCTCTGGCGGAATGAATGTATGGGAGAGTGACGACGACAAGGTCTTCCTCACCAAGTCCGCCTGGGATATCTTTCTGGCCGCGTTTTTCAGCTTTCTTATAGACGACATATGGATCAGCGCCTAAAACAAGGGCGTTGCTGGTGATGGTCTCGGTAGCGGTCATAGCGACGTTCTCGCTATTGATGCCGTTAGCGGCCCAAATACCGGCTTTGTCAGTGGTGACATTTGGTGTGCTCGTATATGAGAGAGGGTTATCTGGAAGTTCAATCTCTAAATGAGCGATTTTGGAAACGTATTTCTTTGGCTGGTTATGAACCACTACCAATTTCTTTGTGTCGAATCTACCATCATCGTTTCTGGCGATCATGGTCGAGCCATCGTAGCTCGCTTTTTTACCGACTAAGATTGTTGTGCAAGGCATGTTTTGTCCTCCTTCATCCGTTAAGGATGTTAACAAATTATAGCACTAGTTTTGGAGGTTTCATGGATACCGATTTGAAGCAAACTGAATTTTTATGAATTGTCTTGAATTTTAAGGAATTATTATATATACTACCCTTGCTCGAAGGAGGAGCATCAAAATGGAAAACAAAGAATTGTTCGCCCCTATTCTTCAGGAAGATGAAGAAATCATCAAGGTGATCAAGCCAAACAAAACGAGGTATGTCTATCTCGGTGGGTTGGCCTACACCCTGCTTGCGCTCATTCCTATTCTATTCATGGCCATTCCGTTTGGCATTATTGCGATTGAAGGCCTGGCGGAATATGGCATGCCGGAAGAGTTCGTCATCCCATTAACCGTTTATGGAGGTCTGATGTTGCTTGGCATAATTACAACTTGGGTTGGTCTAAGCATGAGCTATAAGAAAACCTTCTATGCATACACGAATAAAAGGATTCTTATCAGAAGAGGATTCATCGGTGTCGATTACGCCACACTCGACTTCGAAATGATTGGTGGCCTTATGGTCAACGTCAACTTCTTGGATCGTTTGATGAAAGGAAGCGATAACCCAGGAACCATAACATTCGGTTCCTCTGCTTCCCCTGTCATCTACACAAGAAATGGCAGAACAGCAGCCTACGCCTTCCGTAACATCGATCACCCATATGAAGTCTATCGTGACCTAAAGCATATGGTTGACGAATACAAAGCAACGAAAGCAAAACAAGACTAAAATAGTCAAAAACCCTGTGCAAAAACAGGGTTTTTTGTTATTTCTCACACCTCTATAAACAAATTGAGAAGTATTCCGGCTGAGTTTGTTTTATAATCTTTCTCGCCTAAGAGTTAAAAGACTCTTTGGAAGCTCCGCCCGTACCTCAGATGGATAGAGGGTTCGCCTCCTAAGCGAAACGCCAGCCGTTCGAGTCGGCTCGGGCGGGCCACTAATAAATGGTCGGAACGATGGGATTCGAACCCACGACCTTCTGGTCCCGAACCAGACGCACTACCAAGCTGTGCTACGTCCCGACAGCGACTAATAATCTATCACTTTAGAAACTGAAATCAAAGAGACTAAGTTGATTGGACTCGTTCATGCCATCAAGACTGCCATATTCTCTAAGGGCATCGATGGTCGACGAACCTAAATTGGCTCTATCTTTCAAATCTTCGATTGAAAGGAATTCCCCTTCTTTCCTCGCTTCTTCGATGGCTTCAGCCGCCTTTATGCCGAAGTTAGGAATAACGGTGAACGGAGGGACGATTGTCTTGCCGTCTTCCCCTATCGTCCATTCAGAGGAATGGCTCTTCATGAGGTCGACTTTGCCGACTTTGAAACCTCTGGCCGTCGCTTCGCAAGCGGCCAAAAGGGCTTTGAGTTTTTCTTCATCTGTGGCATTGGTCTGCTTCTTGTCGCGTCTAGTCTGATATTCCTTGATCGTGGCCACCATCTTATCGATTGGAGAGGTCATGGCTTTGATATCGAAGGAGTCGCAACGTGTGCTGAAATAAACCGCATAGAAGGCAGCTGGTTTATAGACTTTGTACCAAGCGACACGGACGGCAGACATAACGTAAGCAGTCGCGTGAGCACGTGGGAAGAGGTAACGGATCTTCTTACAGGATTCGATATACCAATCTGGAACGTTGTGCTCCTTCATGGCTGTGATGAACTCATCTTTGAGAGGCTTTCCTGCCTTGTTCTTACGGATGAACTCCATGATTTTGAAGGCGAGGCCATGGTCAACACCCATATCGATGAGGTAGTTCATGATATCGTCACGGCATCCGATGACATCGTTGAGCTCAAGGTTGTTCTTCATGATAAGATCCTGGGCGTTGTTGTTCCAAACGTCAGTACCATGGGAGAGACCTGAGATGATGAGAAGATCGTTGAATGTATGAGGTTTTGCCTGCTTGATAAGTCCTTGGACGAAGGTCGTACCGAATTCAGGAAGAGCGATGGAACCTGTCTTGTATGTATCGGCGATGAACTTCTGGGTGTCGGAGTTACCAGAAAGCATGATTCCTAAGGCTTTGTTCGTGGTGAAAAGCGAGAGGACTTTCTTATCGTTCATTGGGATCGTCTTGAAGTCGATTCCCGTCATATCTTTCATCTTACGGAGCGCAAGAGGGTCGACGTGTCCAAGCTCATCGAGTTTAAGACAGCTGTCGTGCATGCTCGCGAATTCGTAGTGGGTTGTTAACCATCCTACCGATTCGTCGTCTGCTGGGTACTGATATGGGGAGAAATCAAAGATTTCCATATCGGCTGGGATAACGACGATGCCACCAGGGTGCTGACCGGTCGTCTTCTTGACGCCGATGCACTTGGAGGCGATGTATTTGACGTATGCGTTGTCGTTTAAAGCAACAGGTTTCCTAAGAACCCTTTCGTAATAGCCTTTGACGTAACCGATGGCATTCTTCTCTTCTGAGCAGGAGATCGTTCCGGCACGGATAACGTGAGGGGAATCAACGGTCTTGCCGGCTTTGTAGAGTTTGTTCTCTTCCGGCGTCGAAAGAAGCTCACCTCTCGACTGGTAGTCGGCGTCGAAGTTAAGGTCGATATCAGGAACCTTTTCAGCGTGGAAGCCTAAGAAGACCTGGAATGGTATCGATTGTCCTGCGGTGATCATTGGCTGGCCACATTCTGGGCACTTCTTGGCAGGAAGATCGTATGCACTCTTAAGGAGTTTGTCCTCAGCCCATTCGAGGTGTTTGCAGTGTGGGCACACATAGTGAGGCGCAAGAGGATTGACCTCGGTGATGTCCGCCATTGTGGCAGCGAAAGAGGAACCGACGGAACCACGGCTTCCGACAAAGAAGCCATCATCGGCGGCCTTCTTAACAAGGAGGTGAGCGATGTAATAGGTAACAGCGTAACCGTTACCGATAATACCATTAAGCTCCTGGGCCAAACGGTCTTTGATGATTGCTTGCGGACTGCCTTCAGGATATTCAATATCCCTATCAATTCCGTATCTATTTTTCAAATTTGTCCAGCAAATCTCCTCTAATTTCTCTTTTGAGCCTGGGAGGTTTGCGTCTGGTGTATAGAGTCTTGTCTTCAAGATTTCGACTGGTTCAACCTGGTCGGCGATCTTGTTCGTGTTTGTGATGACGATCTCTTTTGCCTTCTCTTCGCCTCTCATCGAGCATCTCTTTGGTGGTTCTGAAATGCTGGTCTGGGTTCTCGTATTGGACTGTGCCATTCTCACGAGGCCTTGTCCAAAGAGGGTGGTTAACGCCGCCGATGGCTTTGGCGCAGACAAATACGTCACGAGAGATTTTGTCCTCTGGGTTGAGGTAATGGCAATCGCCGGTCGCGCAGACAGGTTTGCCAATCTTGTCAGCGGTATTGACGATGTTATGGAGGATATCCATAAGTCTATCGTTATCAAGTTGTCTGTCGTTGATGA
The DNA here is from genome assembly GCA_902802355.1 of uncultured Erysipelotrichaceae bacterium. Lineage (GTDB taxonomy): Bacteria > Bacillota_I > Bacilli_A > RFN20 > CAG-826 > UBA4951. Next base: position 1,668 of record CADCLU010000028.1, on the reverse strand, counting down.
GCCAAGAATAATTCTCGCGTGGCTGGACTTCGATATAGTCAAAGAATTCCATCGCCTCTTCGAGTTCTTCGTCGCTCTTGAGCATGGCGTTTTGGAAAACGTGACCATTGAAGCAGGCACTTCCAAGAATGAGGTTCTCACGTTCTTTTTCGATCTCGTCATAGGTGATCTTAGGAACTGAGTTCAAAGTCATGTATTTGGTTTCGCTATGGCTGACCAAACGGTATAAGGCTTTGATACCCTCCTGGTTCTTGGCGATAGCGATGACATGCTCTGCCTTGATGTGCTTGTACATCTTCTTGTCGGTGCAGACGAGATCCTTTAGGTCTTTATGGGTATTGCATCCATTCTTTTCAAGAATCGGGATGATGGCTTGCCAAACGGAGTTCAAAGCTTCGGCGTCGAAGTCGGCACGGTGGGCCTTGTCTTCGTCATAGACGTCGAGTTTAAGGTTACGTGATAAGCTGCCTAAGTTATGTCTAGCGGCCGCTGGGAAAAGATAGTGGGATAACGCTAAGGTATCGATGACTGGATGGGTGTCTTTTGGTAGACCTACCCTAAGGCGCATGGCGTTAAGAAAGCCAACGTCGAATGAAGCGTTGTGGGAGACAAGGATACAGCCTTCTGCGAACTTCTCGATTTCAAGTGCGGCTTCTTTCTCAGTCAAACCGTCTTTGATCATCTCGTCGGTGATGTGGGTCTTCTTCTGAATGAGCTCAGGGATGTGCATTCCGGCATTGACGAAGAAGTCTTTCCTATCCCTGACCATGCCATCTACTACCAAAACGGCACCGAACTCGGTGATTCTGTCGTATTTCGAAGAAAGTCCTGTGGTTTCGAAATCGAATACGCAGTATTTGCCTTTCGAGAGTGGAGTGTCTACATAGTTCCAGCCATAACGTGGATTTCTGAATGCGTATAATTCAACGCCGTAGAGGACTTTGAATTTATCTTGGATTTCTGAATGCGTATAATTCAACGCCGTAGAGGACTTTGAATTTATCTTCGGCATCGGTGATTTTCTCGTTAATCTTGAGGCATGCGCCTTCGGCTGCAGGGAAGGATTGGATGACACCATGGTCGGTAATGGCCACCGCTTTCATGCCCATATGGTGAGCGAGCTTAACATAGTCGCTTGCATCGGCAAGGCCATCCATCGCGCTCATCTTCGTGTGGGCGTGAAGCTCAACGCGTTTCTCTTCGGAAGGATCGTCACGAAGTGGTTTTGGAGGAAGGACGTCAAAGGAATGAAGATAGAACTGATAAAGTCCTTCGTTTGGTCCTGGCCTATTATCGATTTCGATGGCGCCTCTCACCTTAAGGTGAGCGCCGTTGCTGATCGAACCAAGAACGGCCGGTGAAAGAACTTCTTTGTCCTCGAGGCCTCTGACATTGATTGCGCTTGTGTCATCGCCTAAACCAAAGGTTGCCATAGTCTGGCCTCTTCTGGTCGTGCGCATTTCATAACCGAAAACATAACCGGTAATTTCGAAATTGCCACCGAAGTTGTTATAAAGCTCTTTGATGCTATCGAGCCTGTAATAGTTTCCTTTGGAATGGATGTTATGGGAGAGTTGCTCTTGGATTCTTTCGTTCTCTTTGAAGTGAACGTAGGCCTCTTTCACCTCTTCGTCATGCTGGGCCATATCCTCTGCAATTGCGTCATAT
>CADCLU010000027.1 GCA_902802355.1 uncultured Erysipelotrichaceae bacterium | reverse complement strand
TGTCACCGTCTTCACCAGAGTTCCTCTTAAACTCAACGAAAAAGAAATCATCAGAAACTACAGCTTAGGATCCTCCCTTATCACCGCTCGTTCCTTAACCGAAATCGTTAGAAAGATGGAAGGTGATGAACTTTCCTTGGATATCATCGATGAGAGTGTCGCTAAAGTTGATGATGGTAATACCACCTTCAAACTCCCATGCGCTCCTGCCGATGAATACCCAGACATCGATCTTGAGAAAACCGGTCCAGTCTTCTCCATCCCGTGCACCGACTTCACTAAGATCATTGAACAGACTGCCTTCGCCGCTCTCGACAAAGACACCCGTCCAATTCTCACCGCCATCAATCTTAAAGCCGAAGGCGGCTTATTCACCGCCACCGCTACTGACAGCGCCCGTCTTTCCAGAAAATCCGTCCAGATTGATGAATCTGTTAGATTCTTCGCCAATGTTTCTGCGAAAACCATCAACGATACCACCGTTTCAACCCGTTTAATCGCTGGCGATTACCCAATCTCCAAATCCATCGTCCCACAGGACTTCAATTACTCACTCCAGGTCAATTCCACCCAACTTCTCAACTCAATTGACCGTGTTTCCGTTCTTTCCACCGATAGCGCCGCGGTCGTCAAACTTCTTATGACCAACGACGGCGTCGAAATTTCTTCCTCCGGTGATCAGAATGGCAGCGGCTCCGAAAAGCTCTCCATCATCCTTTATACCGGTGAGAGACTTGAGATCGCGTTCAATGCCGTTTATGTCTCCCAAGCGGTCCGCGCCCTCGGTTCTGAGGATGTCGTCCTTAAGTTCGTTGGAGAAGGCAAAACCTTCGTCATCGTTGATCCGAAGGATGATTCCATCATCGAGCTCGTTACCCCAAGAAGAACGAGATAAAAACCCTCTAAAAATTAACTAAAAAGGAATGAAATCAGTCATTCCTTTTTTTACTACTTTGTAGTAAAGTATATAAGAGGTGAAATTGTGCCAAAAAACGCGTCAGAAATAGCCATAACGACAGAATTCATTGCTTTGGGTCAGTTTTTGAAGCTCGCGGACATTATCTCGCAAGGCGGGGAAGCTAAGGCTTACCTTGCAACCCACGAGGTGAAGGTTAACGGTGAAGACGATAACCGCCGCGGCAGAAAGCTCTACCCAGGAGATGAGATTCTGCTCGCCGAAGGCCTATTCAGAATTGTCAGAAAATGAGAGTAACGCATCTTGAGCTCAGGAACTTCCGGAACTACGGATCGCTGAAACTTGACTTCGAAAACAATCTGACGGTCATCCAAGGCACAAACGGCTCCGGCAAAACAAACCTCGCCGAAGCCATTTACTATCTCAGTCTCGCCAAGAGCTGGAGGACAAGCGAATGCCAAGCCCTCATCAGGTATGGCGAAGATCACGCCTCCGTCAAAGCGAAGGTTGAGGAAAACGGGTTAAGAAGGGAAATCGAGATATTCATCCTCAACAAAGGAAGAAAGATTTCAATCAACGGAAAGCCCGCGCGCAGGTTAAGTGAGTTGTCGAAACTTGTGAATGTGACCCTCTTCTCACCAGAAGACGTGCTCATCTTCAAAGGTTCGCCAAGTGATAGGAGATCATTCCTAGACACCAGCCTCTCAAAGAAGTCGCTCGATTACTTCAACCTCATCGGCAAATACAACCGCCTCCTTCTTGAAAGGAACGCGGCCCTCAAAGCTGAGAAAGTCGACCTCACCCTCATCCAGGTTCTCACTGAAGAGCTAATTGCCATCAGCGAGCCAATAAGTCGCTACAGACGACAATACATAGACGACTTGAATAAAGTTCTATCCAACCTCGCGAGCGAACTCTACGGGCACGATAGACGCGTTCTCGTCGTTTATAAGCCGTTCATCAAGAATGAATCGGCGTGGAAAGAAGAGGCAGAGAAAGCCTATAAACGGTCTTTGGATGGTGACATCATCCATAAATCCACCTCTATCGGCATCCATAGAGAAGACTTCTCCTTGATGCTAGATGGTCAAGATGTTGCCCTATATGGCAGCCAAGGTGAGAACCGTTTAGCGGCCATCGCCCTCAAGATCGCACCATTCTTCCTAATCGAAGACAAAGAGAAGCGACCGATCGTCGTTCTCGATGACGTCTATAGCGAATTAGACGCCGAACACACGAAAAGACTCTCAAATCTCATCACCAAGCACCTCAACCAAGTGTTCGTGACTGCGACGAGAGCAAACATAGAGGGAGCCTCGGTGATTGAGGTTTCCGAAAACAAAGCCATAAGGAGGTAACAGAATGGCAAACGAAGAAGAAAAGAAGCTTGAAGCCGCTCCTGAGCAGCCACAAGCCGATGAAGCTGCTTTGGAACAAGCCGAAGAAGAGCGTTTCCAGTACAAAAGGGAAAACGACATCGATGAAAAAGGCTTAGTCAAAGCGGATGCAAAGTACACAGCGGAAAACATCCAGGTTCTCGAAGGCCTTGAGGCCGTTAGAAAACGTCCAGGTATGTATATCGCGACCACCGCGGCGGCTGGTCTCCACCACCTCGTCTGGGAAATCGTCGACAACGCGATCGACGAAGCCCTTGCGGGATACTGCGATGACATCCAGGTCTACATTGAAAAAGACAATTCCATCACCGTAAGCGATAACGGCCGTGGTATCCCAGTCGATACCGTTGCCAAATCCGGATTATCCGGTGTTGAAACCGCCTACACAATCCTTCATGCCGGCGGTAAGTTCGGCGAAGGCGGAGGCTACAAAGTCTCTGGCGGTTTGCATGGTGTCGGCGCCTCTGTCGTCAACGCCCTCTCCACTTTGTGTGAAGTCACCGTCCGCAAAGCTGGCGGAATCTACTACGTCAAATTCGTCGACGGCGGAAAGATCGTCGAGCATTTGAAGAAAATCGGAACCTGCAAGGAAGAAGAGCACGGCACAACCGTCCACTTCAAACCAGACGGCGAGATTTTCACCGAAACCACCACCTACAACTACGAGACCATCAAGAACCACCTCCGTCAGATGGCCTTCTTAAATGGCGGTGTCAAAATCACCTTAACCGACAAGCGTCCTGATATCCCAATGACTGAAACCTTCCAGTTCAATGGCGGTATCAAAGAGTACGTTTCCTTCATCAACCAAGGAAAGAATACCATTAACGCGGACGTCATCTACGCGCACGGCGCTGAAGAAGTCACCCTTCTTGATGGCGTTACCAAAGAGATCATCTATGCTGAGGTCGCCATGCAGTGGACCGACTACTACAGCAACGACGGTGTCTATTCCTTCTGTAACAACATCTCCACCAAGGAAGGCGGAACCCACGTCGATGGCTTCAACAAAGCGTTAAGCAAAGTCATCAACAACTACGCCAGAAA
>CADCLU010000026.1 GCA_902802355.1 uncultured Erysipelotrichaceae bacterium | reverse complement strand
GCAGGATATGTCGGACAACCGCGAATTCATGTCGCTTCTGAAAAGCGACCTGAACCTCTTCAACGACAATGAGCTCAGCGACTTCGCTGTCCCATATTTCTGGGGAACCATGGGTTACACCTACAACCCTGAATACGTCTCCCAAGAGCAGGTCTCAACCTGGGACTTCCAGTGGAATCCAGGCAACGACCTCAAAGGCAACAGCTTAAAGAAGAAGATCACCATCAAGGATTCCGTCCGTGATACCTACTTCACCGCCGTCATGCACGTCTACAAAGAGGAGACCATGTCCCTTAAGAGCCAGCATGAGGCCGGCACTTTGACCGACAAGGCCTATAATGATGCCCTCTCTGAGATCTTCAACAGACATGACAGCGAGACCCTTGCCAAAGTCAAAGCCGCTCTCTCTGAGCTCACTGGCAACGTTACCCTCGAGGTCGACGAAGGCAAATCCGATATGGTCCTTGGCAACATCTATGCCAACTTAGCCTGGTCCGGCGACAGCGTCTTCTCGATGGACGAAGCCGAAGCTGCCGCTAACCCAGTCACCCTTGCTTATGAAATCCCAGAAGAAGGTTCCAACGTCTGGTTCGATGGCTGGTGCATGCCAAAAGGCGCCAACGTCGAAGCCGCCAAAGCCTTCCTTGACTTCCTTGCCGACCCAGAAGTGGCCGCGAAAAACATGGAAGCCGTCGGCTACACCTCCCCAATCGCCGGTGAGGCCATCTGGGAAACCGTCAAAGACTGGTACGAAGCCGACCCAGAGGAATACTCTGAGGAAGATTGCGACGAATGCGACCTTTCCTACTTCTTCGAAGGAACCCTCCCAGAAGGCGAAGAGGCCAAGATCCTTATCCCAACTGAGGAAAGAGGCCGTCAGTTCGATGCCCAGTACCCATCGCAAGAGACTATCAACAGATGTGCGATTATGAAGGACTTCGGCGCTGAAGGCAATGCCGCCCTCTACAAGATGTGGAACGAATTCACCGCTTCCTTCTAATCGAAAGATAATACATAACAAAAAAGACCGCTTGATATATCAGGCGGTTTTCTTTTTGTGCTAAGATATCAAAGATATCAGTTCATATAGGAGAAATATTTTTATGAGCAAGATGAGAATCGTCTATTTCCAAAGCGGTGGTCCGACTGCCGTCATCAATTCCTCCCTCTGCGGGGTCGTCAAGGAAGCCAAGAAACATCCTGAGGAGATCGAAGCCCTCTATGGTTCACTCTATGGCGTTGAAGGCTTAATCGATGACAACCTCGTCGATTTATTCGCCGAAGATGAGAAAGACATCGCTCTTCTCACCCAGACCCCAGGCCAGATCCTCCATTCTTCCCGCTACAAGCTTCCAAAGGATTTCAATGATCCAGTCTTTGCTAAGATCATGGAAACCCTCAAGAAACATAACATCAACGGCCTCCTCGTCAATGGCGGCAACGACTCCATGAATACCTGCATGAGACTTAGCCACTTAGCCAAAGAGAAAGGCCTTGACCTCAAGGTCATGGGTGTCCCAAAGACCGTCGACAACGACCTTATGGGCACTGACTTCGCCCTTGGTTTCCCAAGTGCCGCCCTCTATGTCATGAACGCCCTCAAATCCCTTATCCTTGACGTCCGTTCCTACAAGAAAGGCAAAGTCCTCTTTGTTGAGATCATGGGCAGAGATACCGGTTGGTTAACCGCCAGCGCCGACGCCCTTCCAGAAGATTGCCGCCCAGACTTCATCCTTCTCCCAGAGGTCAAACTCGACCAGAAGAAGTTCTATGAGGACCTTGGCCGCGTCTATCTCAAGAAAGGCTATGCGGTAGTGGCCCTCAGCGAAGGCATCGACATCGGCGTCCAGAGCGATGACGTCGACGCATTCGGCCACGCTCAGCTCGAAGGCGTTGCCTATGCCCTTCAGGCCCGCGTTAAGGAAGATCTCCATCTCCCAACCCGCGTTACCGTCCTTAGCACCTCCATGCGTGCCTCCTCCATCCTTGCTTCCGAAGTTGATATTGAAGCCGCTATCGCCTGTGGCGAGGCCTGCGTCAAAGCCCTTCTCGAAGGCAAGAGCGGAATGATGGCCGTCCTTAAGAGAACCTCAAACGACCCATACGCCTTCAAGATCGAATTCGAACCGATTGAGATGGCCGCTGACGCAATCAGATACGTCCCAGAGGATTTCATGAAGGATACCACCCATCTCTCCAAGAAATTCGCTGAGTACATCAAGCCTCTCCTCGTCATGAGAAAAGACCTCAAAATCACCGATGGTCTCTTCGAATCCTCTTCCTTCAAATACAAGAAAGTCGACTAGTCTCATCTAGATGAGAAAGTAATACAGGAATAGAATTGTCACTCGCCGACCTCGGTGATATAATTCTTTCCGCTGCATCCGTAGCCAAGCGGTAAGGCAATTGACTGCAACTCAATGACCGGCGGTCCGATTCCGCCCGGATGCTCCAACTTAAAAAGAAAGCCTGACAGAGATGCCAGGTTTTTTCATAACAAAAGAAAACCCTCGCAAATCCGCAACGAAATACCTATTTTCGGTCGGAAAATGCGATAAGATTTATGAGGTTTAGCAAGGGGTACATCATTTATGAATAAACACATCGTCAACGCTCTTAAAGAATATGATTTCACTTTTGAGAAGAATAATGGTTACGGTTTCATAAACGGATACGAGGTCAACGTCGTCAATAACCCAATGGCTATGGGCCCCGTTTTCCTTTTCTCGACTTATCTTCCTCAGACGAAAAAGAACGATTTCGTCATGGAGTTGAATAGCCGCAAAATCTCACTTCTCCAATGCGTGCCTTTCGATTTCGGCGTCGCCATCATGATCGGCGCCATGACAGCTGGCACTTTCGAGAAGAAGTTCCCTAGCGTTCTTTCCGCCATCCTC
>CADCLU010000025.1 GCA_902802355.1 uncultured Erysipelotrichaceae bacterium | reverse complement strand
AGAATTGCGGTGATGCTAGAACAGCGATTAAGTTCTTAGCTAGCGATCTCAAATACGACTTCATCGCCTCGGGTTCCCTCCTCGGACTTGAATACGGAGAAGATGGAGATGAAGGAGTGGAAGTCCCTGAGTCGATCCCTGTCGGTTACGAATCGGAAATCATCATGTACCCTCTCGATTTCGAAGAATACCTTTGGGCCAAAGGCTATGGCGAAGAGCAGATAAAACAATTGAAGGGCTATTTTGACAAAAAGGAGCGTGTGCCGGATCCTATCAACGAGAGGATGGAAAGCCTATTTCGCGAATATATCGTAGTGGGCGGCATGCCTGAGGTTGTTGCTGCTTTTGTGAAAAGCGGTGATTTCAACGAAGCCTTCTCAATACAAGATAAAATCTTGAGTGATTACAGAAACGACATCTCAAAACACGCGAAAGGACAGGAGAAGCTAAAGGTGAATGCCTGCTATGAATCCATCCCGAAGCAGCTTTCTAGGGAACTCAAACGTTTCCAGTATTCCTTGGTTGAGAAAAAACAAACAAGCAGGAAATACGGCGGCAGCGTCAAATGGCTGAAAGATTCTAGCCTTGTTAACGCTTGCTACAACATCTCTAAACCAGAGATTCCTTTGCTTGCATATGAAAAAGAAGATCAATTCAAACTCTATCTCAATGACACTGGATTATTGACTGAGCTTTATGGCCGTGAAACCAAGGTTGCTGTGTTCAACAACACAATCAAAGGAAATGGCAAAGGTGCGATTTACGAAAACGTCATCTCCCAACTTTTGACTTCGAAAGGTTACAAACTCCATTATTACCATCCTGACGACGACCATGAACTCGAGTTTGTGAAAAGAAGGGGAGGTGCGTCCTCTTGAAGTCAAAGCAGGAAACACCGCAACATCCTCTCTCAATGAGTTCATAGAAGAATTCAAACCTCATATTGCTTACAAAGTCATCAAAGGCAATATCGGTTTGTCTGATAACAAATTCACCATGCCTCATTACATGGCCATGTTCCTCTAAAAACTCCTACAAAACCTTTACGAAATAGCCCTTTGCCTAATAAGTAGGGGGCTTTTTTTTAAACAAAGACAATGTTCAATATAATGGACATTAACCAAAAAGTAGTTCATCATTCAGTTATGGGGAAAAAGCAAGAGATCGGTGAAAAAATCAAAAGAAGAAGGCTTCAGCTTAACTTAAGGATGGATGACCTTGCCAAGGAAGTCGGTATCACGAGATCCACTTTGTGGTCCGTCGAAAATGGAAAAGGCAACTATTCGATAAACACCCTCATTAAGCTACTCAGCTTTTTAGGTCTTTCTTTTGAAGTCGAAACCTTTGAAACCGACTCCGATAGAAGAAGGGCTTCAAGATCGTCTTCTCTGGATAACGAAATCAACCGATTCATCATTATGTGTGTTGAGCAATACGCTTCATACATTAATAAAAGCAGTAGGGAAACCTTTGGCCTGCTTGAAAAAGAAGGAATCATCAAAGAACTCACTGATGATTATGAGGATATGCACGGCATGTCCACGTATTCGATCAATGAATACATAAACAAAAGGCTTTCCAAGGGATAACAAAACCTTTACGAAATAGCCTTCTACCTAGGAAGTAGAGGGCATTTTTTGATGTAAAGAAAATAATTCTTTTTCGCCTCGTCAAAAGTTAAGGAAAAGTGAGATAAATACTTCATCCGGTCGAGAATAACTCATTCGTTATTCTTTTATTGATTTAGAGGGGTTTTACTTTTTTACCGATACGCTAAAATACTAGGGTACAAAATTCGGTACCAGCATACGCTGGATATAAAAATGATTGCGAAAACCACACACATTGAAAACACGAGGAATCTTCTGGACATCCTCCCGACCGTGGATATCGGGGAGCCGGAAGACATTTTTATTGCTATGGAGAACGCAAGATGCCCGAAAGCGGATCTCACGATCAAAGAAGGGGACCACGTCAAGATGTACCAGGTCATCGGCATGCGCCATGGCCCATTCTTCGACCAACCCATCCATGCGACCGTCAGCGGCACCTTCGTCGGCTTCGAGAAACACCTTCACCGTTCTGGCAAGATGGTGAACTTCATCCACATCAAAAACGACTTCAAAGAGGAAGAAGATGAGACAGTGGTCCATAAGAGAACCCCTGAGGAAATCGCTAACCTAAAGAGAGAAGATTTCATGCAGATCGCCAAAGACTGCGCTTCAGTCGGCTTAGGCGGCTCATCCTTCCCAACCTACATCAAGTTCGACACCAAAGGACGCAAGATCAACACCATCCTCATCAACGGCGTCGAATGCGAGCCATACATCACCGCCGATAAGCGCATGATGGTGGAACACGCCGAGGAAGTCATCGAAGGCATCAAGCTCCTTCAGCAGGCCTTTGAGACCAAAGACGCGAGACTTTGCATCAAGAGCAAATACAAAGACATCATCAGCATCTACGAGGAATTCCTCCGTGCCATGCCTGATTCAGGCATCACCGTCTCCCCAGTCGGTAACTTCTACCCACAGGGCTGGGAGATCGCGATGATCAAAAGCGCAACGGGAATCGATGTCCCATCAGGCCATCTCCCAAGCGAATATGGCATCGTCGACTTCAACGTCTCAACCGTCGTCGGTCTTCTTCAGAACGTCAAATACAACAAACCGGTCATCGAGCGTTATGTCTCCGTCACCGGTGATGGCATCAAATACCCAAGCAACTTCTCAATCCGCGTCGGAACCCCGATGAAGTATATCCTTGAGAAATGCGGTGGATACACTCACCCAGAAAAGAAGAAGGTCTTCATTCTCGGTGGTCCTATGATGGGCGCTTCAATCCCATCTGATGACTGCATCTGCACGAAGACCGTCACCTCGATCATCGTCCTCGACCATGATGAGAGCAAAGAGGATAACTGCATCAGATGCGGTAGCTGCGTCCTCTCTTGCCCAGTCCATCTCAAACCAGTTCAGATCATGAACGCGGTCAAAGCCATGGATAAGGACACCATCAAGATGCTCGAGCCGCTCAAATGCATCGAATGCGGCCTTTGCACGTATAGCTGCACCTCGAAGATCCAGGTCACCGATTACGTCAGAAGAGCCAAACTCTTCGCCAAACTCTAGAGGAATCGCCAATGGATACGGAAACACTTACATTCATAAAGGAAAGCGCTCCTCACGTCAGGAGGAAGGATAACCTCGTCGGGATGCTTCTCGACGTCGTCATCGCCCTTCTCCCAGTCGTTGTCTTCGCTTTCATCGCCTGGCCTTTAGGCGCTCTCAAAAACATTCTCATCAGTGTCGCCACGATGGAACTTGCCGAACTCATCTTCGTGCTTGTCACCCACGCGATGCCGACTGACCTTAAGAAACACTCTCTCGGAGAGAGAATCAAATACGCTCTTGGCTATTACAGAATGTCCAACTTCTTGGCCGCTCTCGTAAGCGCCCTCATCTTCGCGATGATTCTCCCTGCCGGAACTTCCTGGTATGCCTTACTAATCGGTTCAGCCGCTGGCATTACCTTTGGTAAGCTCCTCTTTGGCGGAAACGGAAACAATCTCTTCAACCCAGCTGCGGTTGGAATGGTCTTTGCAAAAGTCTGTTTCGGCGGAGGCATGTATTACACCACCCCATTCGCCTATCAGGGTGAGGTCCTTGCTGGACCAACCGCCCTCAACGGTGGCGAATATAGCGTCCTTGATCTTTTCATCGGAAACGTCCCAGGAACCCTTGGTGAGGTTTGTAAGATCGCCATCCTCGTTGGTCTTGCCTATCTCCTTATCAAGAGAGTCGCTGACTGGAGGGTAGTGGTCACCTATATCGGAACCTTCGCTCTTCTTGTTCTTGTTGCCGGAGTTCACCTCACCACAATGGAAGGCAATGTTCCTTCCTACGGCACTTGGGTTCTTTCTCA
>CADCLU010000024.1 GCA_902802355.1 uncultured Erysipelotrichaceae bacterium | reverse complement strand
TTCTTGGCGAGTTTGACCATCTCTTCGTCGTTGTTGGCGAATCCACCGCCTGTGCCACCTAAAGTGAAGGCTGGGCGAAGGATGATTGGATATCCGATTTTGTGAGCGGCTTCTAAAGCGTCCTCCACTGTTTTGACAGAGAAGCTTTCAAGGATTGGCTCACCTATTTCTTCGCAGAGTTTTTTGAAGAGGTCGCGGTCCTCGGCTTTGGCGATGGCCTCGTATCCTGTGCCTAGTAACTCAGTCTGACATTCTTCTAAGATGCCGTTTGTGGCGAGTTTCATGCCAAGGTTAAGACCAGTCTGACCACCGATGGAGCAGATGATTCCATCAGGTCTTTCTTTGCGGATGATCTTAGCGACGTTCTCAAGATCGAGAGGTTCCATATAGACCTTATCGGCGATCTTGGTATCGGTCATGATGGTCGCTGGGTTCGAGTTAACGAGGATGGTTTCATAGCCTTCCTCTTTGAGGGCCAAGCAAGCTTGGGTGCCTGCGTAGTCGAATTCCGCGCCCTGACCGATGACGATTGGGCCGGAACCGATGATCATGATACGGTGCAAATCTTTACGTTTCGGCATCTTATTTGCCCTCCTTGAATGCTTTCATGTTGTCGAGGAAGCCCTGGAAGATATATGTCGAATCCTCTGGGCCTGCCGCTGATTCTGGGTGATATTGGACGGCGATGACTTTGTTCTCTTTGTCCATCATGCCTTCCGTTTCGTTATCGAGAAGGTTGATATGGGTGAGCTCTAGGCCAGTGCCTTTGAGGCTCTCCTGATCGACCGCGTATGAGTGGTTCTGGGAAGTGATCTCCACTTTGCCAGTCATGAGGTTTTTGACAGGGTGGTTGGCACCGCGATGACCAAACTTCATCTTGTAGGTCTTCGCGCCATAGGCTAAGCCGATCATCTGGTGTCCTAAGCAGATGCCAAGCATCGGGAGCTTGCCTTTGAGGGTTTTGATGACATTGATGACACTTACGACATCCTCTGGATCACCAGGGCCGTTTGAGATGAAAAGTCCGTCTGGTTTGTAACGGAGTATGTCTTCCACTGAAGAATTGTATGGGATAACGGTGACGTTGCAGCGGAGGCCATTCAGCTTTCTGATGATGTTGAGCTTGCAGCCACAGTCAATCGCGACGACGTTGAATAAAGGATCAGGGCAACGGGAATACCAGACCTTCTTGGAGGAGACTCTTGAGACCTGGTCATGAGGATAGGAATACTCTTCGAGTTCTTTGAAGCATTCCTCGTCTGGGACATCCTCATCGACGATCATGGCTTTCATGGAACCATAGTCACGGATGATGCGGACGATTTCACGGGTATCGACACCGGAAATCCCTGCAGAATGGTACTCTTCCATCTTCTCACCAAGGGTTTCGGTGTAACGGAAGTTAGATGGGGAATCGTTATATTCCCTGACGACGAAGCCGGATTGGAAGACGCCTTTGGATTCATAGTCCTCATCGGCAAGGCCATAGTTTCCGATGAGAGGATAGGTCATGACGACGATCTGGTCGCAATAGCTTGGATCGGAGAGGATCTCCTGATAGCCGACCATCGATGTGTTGAAGACGATTTCGGCGATCTTCTTGTCTTGGCTTCCGAAACCTTCGCCATGGAAGACGCGGTGATTTTCTAATACGAGTTTGCGTTTCATTCCTTTTCCTCCTTTTGCCTTAAAAAAAGAGTGGCCAAATCTCCTAGAGGAGAGATTGACCACCCTTGATTAACGAAGTTGATGAGGGAATGTCTAAAACCGGACAGTTTTTTGATTTCTTTAAGCGAAAGAGTCTATACATGAGAGTAACCCCCTTAAAGAACGCCTACGTTTTTATTAATAGGCTCATTCCGGTAGAAAAGATTACTACCATGAATCCTCTCTTGTAAATAAAGATTTTTTTGTTAGCGGTTTCAGGGCGCAAAAAAGCCCAAGGACGTTCTTGGGCTCAATCATTTCCATTGCTAGAAGTTTAGGTGTAAGAAGGCAACTAGGAGATTCCCTGTTCCAACTATCAATCCGTATTTGTCTTTAGTCTTGTTCGTGTCCTTTTCGTATCTTCCTAATATCATCCCGTATTTGTCATAAAGGACAAGTTCTCTGCCGTTATCCCGGATTCTGCCTAATATCATCCCGTATTTGTCTTTCAATACTTCTTCCATGATATGACTCCTCTATTCACCCTTATTATATGACAAAAGAAAAAAGGCCCGATTATTCAATCGAACCTCTTCTACATAGCATGGTGCTCGAGACCGGACTCGAACCGGTACGCTTTTGAGGGCGAGGGATTTTAAGTCCCTTGCGTCTACCATTCCGCCACTCGAGCAGAGCTGTCATTTACTGGATCCCAGATAAAGAAATAGGTTCCCGCCATAGGAACCAATCATAAGAAGTAAATTTGGTCCCCCGTGTGAGGCTCGAACTCACGACCCCTTGATTAAAAGTCAAGTGCTCTACCACTGAGCTAACGGAGGAGTCATGGCTGGGGTGGCTGGGATCGAACCAGCGAAATGACAGAGTCAAAGTCTGTTGCCTTACCACTTGGCTACACCCCAATAAAAGGATGGTGGGCGAAGATGGATTTGAACCACCGAACCGTAAGGAGCTGATTTACAGTCAGCCGCGTTTGGCCACTTCGCTATTCGCCCACGATGCTAAGGACATACACGTTTGATTCTCACTTGGTGGATGCTACAGGTTTCGAACCTGTGACCCCCGCCTTGTAAGGGCGATGCTCTCCCGCTGAGCTAAGCATCCAGACACAGAGGCCGCCTAAACGTGCGGATAATAATATATCATTGCGTAGCAACCTCGTCAATTTCATTTTGAACTATCTTCTGGGACTAGGGAAATTTGCCTATTATCTACATTTTCTTTTGTTTTTTCCTTGCTAGTTTTTGACTAGATTTCACGCGCACTTTATAATGGAACAGCATAGTGACATAGGGAAATTATTCCCTATCCAAAATAAGGAGTTCTTCTATGGAAAAAGAGAAAGAGCTTAAGTTTGACAAAGCCTATCTTAAGCGCACCCTTTTGATCGGCATGGCATTCTTCGGAATCCTGCTTGTTTGGCAGCTTTATAACTCATACTGCTCGCCAATGCTTTCGTTCTT
>CADCLU010000023.1 GCA_902802355.1 uncultured Erysipelotrichaceae bacterium | reverse complement strand
GCCAGAACAAGATCTCCTTACGTATGGCTGGTGGTTACAGATCCACTTTCTACAACTTCACCTTCAGATCCGTTGAAGAATCCGAACCAGAGACTCCAGCTCACGTTCACGATTTCAGCACTGAGACTCCAGTCGCTGCCAAAGGCGATGGCTATGTCGGCTACAAAACCGCTACCTGCGCTGCTGACAACGCCAAAGAGATCAAAATCCGTGCTTTAGATGGCACCTTTGCCAGCGGTTCCACCAATAAGGATGGAACCCGTGAAGGCTATATGAAGCTCAACGGCAACGGCAATAGCATCAGCTACAAGTTCGACTGGGACGGAGCCGCCACAACCGCCAAGCTCTATCAGTTTGGTTTCATGGATGGCTGGCGCAGCAACAGCGGCAAAGGATACACCAGCGTTGGTTCAAAGGGATCCCTTGGCGCCAGCGGTGCTAACTTCAGCGTCACCTGGAATAGTGCCGATGTCGCTATCGACGCAACTGCCTTATCCTCCACTTTCGCTCAGCTTCTTGCCGACGCCACCGTCGACGCTGGAGACGACAACTCCAAAGCTGGCCCATGCTTAATTGGCGAAGTTTCCTTAGCTCACGGTGACAACACCTTCAGCTTCATCAGAAACACCAGCTACAACTTAGCTGTCAGCGATTTCGTCCTCGTCATCGAATAATCAATATTCCCTGATTTCAGGAAAAGTTAAAAATGACGGGCCCCATAAAACGGGCCCGTTTTTTTGCGTCTTCAATCTTCTTTCTAGGAAGGGCGATATTCGATAGAATATTTTTATGGCTGAAGTAGATGAAGTCCTAAACAGCGAGATCAATCCTTCTTGCGCTAACGAAATGAATCAAGACGTTCAGAAGGCTGAATGGGCGAAGATTCATCTTTTCGGCGCTTATTCGAGAGGCGATTACACCAAAGTCGTCCATAGAATCGGCCTTGCTCTTATCGGAGGCACAGGAATCGCCATCTTAACGAGCGCAGCCGCCATCTCGATGATGAACAAGATGGATGCGGTTAAGCCTGTCTTCACTGGCGCCTATGACGACAAAGTCGCGAAAGTGGAAGGAAACATCATCCATTATGACTTCGATGCTGAGTACAAAATCGACACGACAGTCTATGTGGAACTTAGCCAAGCCAATCAAAAGCTTCAAAAAGAGACATGAAGAAAAAGACAACCATATGGAAATTGCAGGGGATTTCTCTCTTGTGAAGGGTCATTATGATTTGCGCGTTTACGCGGATTTCACATATGGCAAAACATTAATGATCACCTATAGCGGATATTTGGAGGAATAGTTATGGCAGAAACAAAGAAAAGAACCAAGAAAATGGACAAAGAGTATCGCGATGAGCTCGCGAAGATCTTCTTACGCACCGAGAAACGCTCACCAAAGAACTTAGTCCCGTCCTGGAAAGACTTAACCGTCCAGAAGAAGATCTCTGTTATCCTCTCTTGGATTATCTTCGTCAGCGCGGTCGCGATGATCGTTCTCGTCAATTACTCGCATACGGCCTGGCCGGATTCCTTCCTCAACTACGTTGATAAGATCGGCGAGAACGGCTATGAGCATAACGCCCAAGCCTGGTTCAAGCTCCTTCAGTGCGCCTATATGTTCTTCTTCATCTATGGCGTCAGTAAGCTCGTAAGAACCATTCTTTCCCTCATCTTCATGAAGGCAAATAACAAAACTGTCACGATTGTCAGGTTCATTAACAGCACAATCAGATATTTGGCTGCCTTTGTCCTTCTCTTCGCCATCCTTGCCGTTTTAGGAGTGGATGCCACAACGATCTTAGCGTCCGCTGGTATACTCGCTCTCGTCGTTGGCCTTGGTGCCCAAACCCTCATCGCCGACATCATCGCTGGCCTCTCAATCGTGTTTGAGGAGCAATTCGATGTCGGTGACGTCATCGTCGTCGATGGCTTTAGGGGAGTCGTCTATGAGATTGGCTTAGCCACAACCAAAGTCGTCGACTTCTCTGGCAACCTCAAATCCATCAGAAACAGCGGAATCAACACCGTCATCAATCAATCGCATGATCTTAGCTCTGCTATCGCGTATTGCAGCGTCGATTACACTAGCGACCTCGCTTACGTCAGAAAAGTCGTTGAAGAAGAGCTACTTAAACAGTTCAAAGCGGCCATTCCATCCATCATCGGCGATCCTAAGTACTTAGGCGTCAGTGAGCTTGAGGACAGCGGCATCCAGCTTATGTTCCTCGCTAAATGCAATGAGGACGATAGATTCTCCACCCAAAGAGCGATGAACGAGATCGCTGTGACCGTCTTAACCAAAGCCGGCATCCAGATTCCATTCCCACAGGTTGTCGTCTCTCAAAGGAAAGACAAATAAGAATAAGGCCACCAAATGGTGGCTTTTTTCTTGCGCCTATTTTGTAATTTCCTCCTTATGCGCGTAAACTGAACTTGTTAATTATGAAAATGAAAAAGGCTTTGATGTGTCTTTCCTTCCTAGGACTCATGCTAGGAAGCTGCCATAACGATCCTCCGGCCTCAAGCGAAGGAAGCCTTTTATCGTCCTCTAGCGAAGAAGCATCTTCCTCATTAAGCGAAGCCTCATCTGAGGTCTCTTCTTTCTTAACAAGCGTCCGTGAGACCTACACGGTCATCTGGATGAATGGAGAGACTGCTATAGAGACTGATGTTGTTTATGCTGATGAGGCTGGAAAGCCATCATACGATGGAGCAACACCAACTAAAGAAACTGACGCTCAATATATCTATACCTTTGATGGTTGGACCATTTCAGGAAGCGAAACCGTTTGTTCTGAGGCGGATTTGCCAGTGATTTCAGGAAATACGACCTATATCGCCCATTACTCAACCGAGACCAGAAAATATAACCTTGTCTGGAAAGTAGGGGAAACAGTCCTTGAAAGAGATAACGATATCCCTTATGGCACCCATCCATCTTTCGAAGCCGATGAGAATATCGGCGAAGATGAGGAATTCAACTATTTCGATGAGTATGAGACCGATGAGCATACCTATACCTTCGATGGTTGGCAGCTTAACGGAGAAGGTGACGCTTATACTGAAGAGAATCTCCCAATCGTTTCGGGAGATACGACTTACGTCGCTCACTTCTTAGAAGAGGCGCGTACCTATTACGTATCCTGGAAGAATGGCGACTTCACGATGGAAACCGACTCCTTTGAATATGGCGAAACCCCAAGGTTTGGCATCAACCCTCCAGAAAAAGCATCCGAAAACGGCTATACCTATTATTTCGATGGCTGGACGAGAGGCTCAGAGGATAGCAGTGAATTCTATAGCCCAAGCAGTCTTCCTCCAGTCACGAGCGAAACAACCTATTACATCCATTACGGCGCGATCAAAGACACAGGGCTCAATCTTTTGACGAACTCTTCGAATAACGCAGTCGCAGTCGTTAACGATGAAGCCTATATCTTCAAAGGAAGCGAATCATCGACTAATCAATTTAGCAACGCCATCTACAAATGGAATCCAACCGATGGATGCGTTAATACCGGAGTCACCCAACTAATCAACGTCCGTCATCAAGCGGCAGTGGCATGCAATGGCAAAATCTACCTCTTTGGAGGAGAAACCGCGACTAACTCCGCACTCAATTCGATTTATGTTTATGATCCTGTTACAGGCACTGTTACGAATACCGGCCTTACCATGAGGACTGGCAGATGCTCTCCGAGAGCGGTCGCTATCGAAAACACCATCTATGTCACCGGTGGCTATGGTGGAACAGACAATTCCAGCGTCGAGGCTTTCAATACGGTGAACAACACCATCGTGGATACGAGAATGAATACCGACCGTTCAGCTGGCTCAACCATGGCCGCGACTGAGGACTACATCTTTACCTTCGGTAGGAAAGACATCGTCTGTGGTGGCATCTACTCCTTGGATTTCGGCGGAACCGATGCGACAAGAATGGAAAGCAATGTCATCGAATCTTTGGATTATGGCACTGCGGTCACCTATCAAGGAAGGATCTACACCTTCGGTGGAACCGACTATACGGACGATATCGACCATTCACGAATCGACTGCGATAAGGTCTGCTGCTATGACACTCTCCAAGACTCATATAGCGACACCAACATCAGGCTCCCTCACGCTTTAAGCCATATGTCTGCTGCCGTCATCAATGAGAAGATATATGTCTTTGGTGGTGAGTCTTATCTCAACGGTGTCACGACCTATTACAATAACGTCTACGAGATAATTCCATAAAATAGGCAAGATTTGCTAACGATTTTATGAAAAAGAGGCCCTTTTTGCGGGGCCTCTTTCTTTTAGGAAGGTTCCTTATTCGGTGATCTTGTTCGCAGCGATGACCTGATCCTTAAGGTACTCTGGGACTTCTTCGTAGCTATAGAACTCACGGTTGAAGTAACCATTGGCCTGAGTCAAGGACTTAAGCTGTGTCGCGTAGTCGACAATCTCCGCTTCAGGGACGTAAGCTTCGATGACCTGTGAGCCATCTTCTTCTTCCATGCCTTGGATACGGGCACGTCTTGTAGAAAGGTCAGAGATGATGTTTCCGGTGTACTTCGGATCGCAGTTGACCTTGATCTTCATGATCGGCTCAAGGATGATCGGCTTGCACTTGTCGTAGGCGGCCTTGAAAGCAAGGATAGCGGCCATACGGAAGGCTTGTTCGTTGGAGTCTACTGGATGGTATTTACCATCGATAAGGACACCTTTGACACCGATGACTGGGAAGCCGGCGAGAGGACCGCTTTGAAGGGCTTCGAAGAAACCTTTCTCAACGGCAGGGAAGTAGTTCTTTGGAACCGCGCCGCCGAAGACTTCCTCAGCGAACTCATTCTGTTTGCTTGGCTGGAAGCGCATAGTGACGACACCATAGAAGCCGCTGCCACCGGATTGTTTGACGTATCTTCCTTCGGCTTCGCCCGCGCCTTTGATGGATTCGCGGTAGACGACTTTCATCGGGCTGGTCTTAAGCTCGACTTTATAGGTGTCTTTGAGCTTCTGGATGACGAAGTCGACGTGGGAGGAGGAAACGCCGCCAAGAAGGAGCTGTTTGGTCTCGTTGTTACGGACGACTTCGACGCATGGGTCTTCAAGTTGGATCTTCTGAAGGGCTGGTCCAAGCTTTGCTTCGTTGGCCTTGTTCGTAAGCTCGATGGCTTTGAAGAGAACCGCGGAAGGATATTTGACTGGCTTATAGATGACGATGCTCTTTGGATCGCTAAGCGTCATGGTCGATTTGGCACCATCGAGTTTGGTGATGGCGCCGATATCGCCGGCATTGATCTCATTGACTGGAGTGAGCTCTTTGCCTTTGACGCTAAAGAGGGCGGAGACTTTCTGGGTCTCACCGTTCATATAGACATCGTCGCCGATCTTGATGGTGCCGGAGTTGACCTTGATTAAGTTGATGGCGCCTCTATAGTCATCGACCAAAGTCTTGAAGATATAGGCGGACATTGGGGCCTTAAGGTCAGTGGCTCTCTCAACTGGGTTACCTTTTTCATCCTGGGCTTCGATTGGTTTGAGATCGAATGGGGATGGGAGGTATTCGATGAACATATC
>CADCLU010000022.1 GCA_902802355.1 uncultured Erysipelotrichaceae bacterium | reverse complement strand
ACCAACGCGTTTGGCAATCTCTTTAACTGTAATTGGATCGTCGCCTGAAATGATCTTGATATCGACGCCGTTGTTCTTGAACCATTCAATGTTGTCTTTAGCGTCTGGTTTGATGGTGTCTGAGATGCCTAAAACACCAATTAATTCAAGTTTTGCAGGTAATTTTTCGTTTTTTATTGGTTTTTGGCTCCAATAAATTGCCAAAACACGGTAGCCAAGATCCATTAACTCGTGAATCTTGTTGGCAACGAAATCTTTGTCTAAGGAATCGATAAACCCATAGGCTCCGAAAGCAAATGTGCCGGCTTCTCCAAAAGTCGCTGCACTATATTTCTTTGCTGAGTCGAAAGGAATCTTTTCGGTTGCCTCAAGATCTTCAAACGGCTTAAAAGCAGCGCGAATGGCTTTAGCGGTGGAGTTGTCGTCTCCTGTAGCCTTAACGATGCTCGCTAGATAAGAACCGAGCTGCTCATCTCTGTAGTTATAAAGCGATTCGACACCAAGGTTTCCGTCGGTAAGTGTGCCGGTCTTGTCAAAACAGATCGTGTCTACCCTGGCAAGCATCTCGATGCAGTAAAGCTCTTGAACGTTCATGTGCTTGTTGGCCAAGTTAAGAACGCCAACGGTAAGGGTTAACGATGTTAAAAGGTATAAACCAGCAGGAATCATGGCAACCAAAGAACCTGAAAGGTTCTTCGTAAACTCCTGATAATCCTCAAAAGTTATGTTCCAATTAAGCTTGGAGGCCCAGATAAGAGTCATAGTTAAACCCATGACTACAGCAACCGTGCCAGTTACATAGAAGATGTCGAGCGTTGAGCGTTTGATTTCGCTCTTTGGTCTATTGAACTTCTTGGCTTCGTCCTGAAGACCTTCCGCATAGTTGGCGATGCCGACGCTCGTAACTCTAACATAGACCTTTCCTGAGACAACGACGGTTCCAGAAAGAATCTTATCGCCAGGCACCTTATTAATCTTCTCGGCTTCGCCGGTAACCAACGACTCGTCAATTGAGGCTGACCCTTCAATTAAGACGCCGTCGGTAGCAATTTGATCTCCTGTTTTATAGATAACGATGTCGTGAAGAACGATCTGCTCGGTTTCAATGTCAATCTCTTCTCCGTTTCTAACACAGCGGATTTTTTGGTCAGTGATAAGCTTAAGCTTATCAACAGCAAGTCTAGCTCTAACGTCAGAGATGATTCCGATAACAATGTTGCTAGCGACAGGGATCAAGAAAAGGAAGTTCGAATAAGGCAGCTTAGCGTTCGCCATCAAAATAGCGATGACAATGTAGATGAAATTGAAAAAGGTGAAGACGTTGTCAGCAAGGATCTGCCAAATGGACTTTGTGACCTTCTTTTGCGTCTTGTTAACGAAGCCTTGTTTCTTTCTAAGCTCAACTTCTTCGGTTGAAAGACCCTCGGTCGGGGCCTTCTCTATGTATTCCGCTTTCTGAATTAAATTAATTAATTCATCTCTTCTTTTGGACATAGCCTTGAAAGTATAACATTAAAAAGCACGCTTTTTATCGGTTTTTATAAACAATTTTTTGTCAAAGTACAAAAAGTTAGAAACGGTCGCAACAAAAAGAACTATTTTCTTTTTGAAGCGAAGAAGCTCTTCAAGAGAGCGTCGCATTCATCTTTCAATATGTCTCCATATACGAGAGGTCTTTCGTGGCTGCATGGGGAATCGAAGACGAAATAGTTCGATACAATCGCGCCATCTTTCTCGTCTCTAGAGCCAAAAACAACCTTAGAAAGTCGGCTTTGAAGAATTGCTCCAGAGCACATAAGACATGGCTCTAAAGTAACGTATAAGGTCGCGCCATCGAGTCTCCAATTACCTAAAGTCTTTTCGGCATCTTTGATAGCCTCGATTTCGGCATGAGAAGATATATCAAATTTGGATTCGCGCTTATTAAAGCCTTGGCCGATGATCTTGTCGTTTAAGACAACAATCGCGCCAACAGGGATTTCCCCAGCAATTCCCGCCTCTTTTGCGAGTTCGAGGGCTTTTTGCATGTAATCCAAATCAGTCATATAAGAGAATAAAACCACCGCACAGGGGACCCTGACTTATGGCTGCTACCTTCCGGTCCTGACCAGGTTCGAGAGGCTCTCCTCGCGATGGCTCATATATTATATGGAACGTTAAGGATATAAAAAAGAGGGACCTTCCAAGGCCCCTCGTTTTGCTTCGTTCTTATTTCTTGATTGGTTTGAGAACGGATATGCCACCCATGAATGGGCGGAGAACTTCAGGGATGATGACGGAGCCATCAGCCTGCTGCATCTGTTCAAGGAGAGCTGGGAAGATACGGGATGTTGCTAAGCCGGAACCGTTGAGGGTGTGGCAGAAGTGCATCTTGCCTTCCTTATCCTTATATCTGATCATGCCGCGTCTGGCTTGGTAATCTCTGGCGTTAGAAACGCTTGAGACTTCCTTATAGATCTTCATGGATGGGATCCAGACTTCGATGTCATAGGTTCTAGCCATGGAGTGTGAGCAATCGCCAGCGGCGAGTTTATCAAGCTGGTAGCAAAGGCCAAGACCTTCGACTAAAGCCTGGGCTTTCTTAACGAGTTCGTCGAAGGCAGCATCGGAGCCATCGTCGGTGGTGTATTGGACCATTTCAACTTTGTTGAACTGGTAGCCACGGATCATACCTCTTTCTTCGGTACGATAGGAGCCAGCTTCCTTACGGTAGCATGGGGTGTAGGCGAAGTATTTCTTTGGAAGATCTTCCTCGGAGAGAACCTCATCACGGTGGAGGTTCACAAGAGCGGTCTCAGCGGTTGGAAGGATGAATTTCTTTGGTTCGGTTCCTTCAAGCCAGAAGACATCTTCTTTGAATTTTGGGAATTGACCGGCGGTGTAGCCGCTTTGTTCGTTGAGGATGTGTGGAGGGAGGATCATCTCATAACCATCGGCAAGGTGGCAGGAGATGAAGTAGTTAATAAGGGCCCACTCTAAACGAGCGCCTAAGTTGGTATAAACCCAAGTTCCGGTGCCGGAGATTTTGGCGCCTCTCTTATAGTCGATTAAGCCAAGGGATTCAGCTAATTCGACGTGATCTTTTGGGGTGAAACCATCGAAGGTTGGTTCTTTTCCGAAGTGGTAGAAAGGTTTGTTGTTCTCTTTTCCGCCAGCGACTAAATCATCGTCTGGAAGGTTTGGAAGCACCTCGATCTGGGCTTTGATTTCTTTCTCAATGCCATCTAGTTCGGTTTCCTTGTCTTTGTTCTCGGCAGCAAGGGCTTTGACCTTGGCGAATAAGGCTTGGACGTCTCCGCCTTCTTTCTTGACCTGCGGAACTGATTTAGATAAACGGTTCTGTTCGGCTTTGTTGGCCTCAACTTCTTTTAGAAGTTCCCTTCTTTTGACAAACATCTTAAGAAGCGGTTCTGGATCAAAGTCCCAGAGCTTCTTTTTAAGAGCCTCTTTGACATACTCAGGCTTGCTTTCGATAAGCTTGGCATCAATCATTTTGATTTTCCTCCATCTTTTTTATTAAGGACTCATATAGTCCTTTGAGTTTTTCTCCTAAGACGCTTAGGGAGTTCTCCCTAGCGATCTTGTACCCCTGCATTATAATCTTGTCGTCTTTCGAAGTGGACAGCGAATCAATGATTTTCGCCGCTTCGGTAACGTCGGATGGGTCATAGCAGTTGACCCCGCCTTGAAGGATTCCGCTCCCTCTAAGTTTTCCAACGTGGACGATTGGAACTTTGACAGCCATCGCCTCAAGTTCCTCAACCGGTTGGGAGATAGATTCTCCATATTCAACGAAGCAAGTTGCTCCGCTGATGCCGCTGCGATAAACGTCATCTTCCGTAACTCCGCAGAAGCGAAGGTTCCCAGGGGATTGTTTGTTGAGCTTTTTGAGCCCTCCTTCGCCTACTTTGCTTGTTGAGCCGAAGTAGAAGAAAATGATATTTGGAGCCAGTTCTGCAAGGATTTTTGCTTTTTCAATGGACTTTTTGTCGTCCAAATCCCCAACAGACATGGCGTACTTCGCTTCTTTAGGAAGCTTGAAGTATCTAGAGAAGATCTGAGCCTCAAGAGGGTCGATTTCCTCAAACCTTGCGATGTTGACGCCAGGGGTGAGGATCTCGATGTTCTGGCTTTGGAACCCACATTGGAAGAGAAGGTTCTTGGCCGATAAGCTTGGGACCAGAATCAAGTCAGCTTCATTTAGCATCTTAAGCGACTTCTGAGGGAGACTGTAGAAATTCTCTGGGCTCCTTTCGAGATAGCGGCAATAAGGATCGCTTTCGGCATATAGTGCGCTGACGACCACAGGGTAGCCTTCAGCTTTTGCTTCGTGCGCTTTAGCCTCATCGATAGGCGAAAGGAAATGACACACATCAGGTTCGGCGAAGATGCTTTCGACCCACTTGATGTTGTTGAGTTCGAGCCCGCCTTTGATGCATTTTCTCAGGCGGGTTCCCTCAAATATGTCGTTTCGCGCCCCAGGAACGAAGCGCACTAAGATTTTCATGTTTATTCGACTTGGTCAGGAGTTGGGTTGTTCGCTGGAGTCTCAACGGCTTCTTCAGCGCCCTCGGCTACGGCCTCTTCCTCAAGTTCGCTCTCATCGACGTGTGGAACGATAGCGAAGGAAGCGACTTTGTTTCCTTTGTCGAGGTTGATGATCTTAACACCAACGGTGTTACGACCAGCGATATGAATCTGTGATAATGGCGTTCTGATGACGATGCCTTTGTTGGTGATGACCATGAGGTCTTCATCGCCATGGATGCAGCGCATACCGGTGAGTTCACCGTTCTTGACGTTGGTCTTGAGGGTGAGAACACCTTTGGCGCCTCTGGAAGTGCGGCGGTATCCGTCGTAGTGGCGGGTGGTTCCGTCTTCCTGCGGGATATCGGTCTCTTCAGCATAGCTGATCTTGCCGTAACCAAGAGTGGTTAAGACAAGGATCTTATCGCCTTCGAGAGAGGTTGTTGCATCAACGAGGTGGGAGCCATCTTTGAGGTCCATACCGGTGACACCAGCGGCGCTTCTGCCCATCGAACGAACCTGATCTTCGCTGAAGGAGCAGACTTTGCCATTGCTGGAAGCAAGTCCGATAATCGCGTGGCCATCGGTCTTTTTAACGCAGAGGAGCTCATCACCATCTCTTAAGGTAAGAGCCTTCTTGCCGTTGCTGTGGATGGATTCGAACTCAGACATGGCGGTTCTCTTAACGACACCGTGGACGGTGACGAAGAAGAGGTAGTTCTCGGCGCCGTATTCGTCAGCTGGGACGATGGCGACGACCTTCTCTTCCTGATCGAGGTTGAGGAGGTTGATGGCTGGCATGCCTTTGGAGTCTCTGGCTCCGTCTGGGATCATGTAGCCACGCATTCTGTAAACCTTACCGAAGGATGTGAAGAACATGATATCGGTATGGGTCTTGGTGTGAAGCATTAAGTGGACGGTGTCACCGCTTGTAGTGGTGAGACCTTTAACACCACGTCCGCCTCTGTTCTGGGTGCGGAAGGTCTGGTCGTTCATTCTCTTGACGTAGCCGTTCTTGGTAAGGACAACGATGATGTCTTCCTGTGGGAGGAGGTCTTCGTTCTCGATTGAGGCGGCTTCATCGGAGATCTGAGTCATACGCTCATCGCCGAAACGATCGCGGATCTGGAGAAGCTCTTCGATCATGAGGTCGACGATGTTCTTCTTATCGCTGAGCAAGAAGTTGTAGTGCTCGATGTTCTTGACGAGTTCAGCATGCTCGGCCTGGAGTTTCTCTTGCTCTAAGCCTTGGAGACGACGGAGAGTCATGGCTAAGATGGCGTCGATCTGAGGTTTGGATAATCCAAATTTCTCCGACAATTTCGCACTGGATTCCTCGTCGGTCTTGCTTCCACGGATGATGTGGATGACCTCGTCGATGTTGTCGTGGGCAAGGATTAAGCCGACGACGATATGGTCTCTGTCGCTGTCTCTCTTGAGAAGGAATTTGGTTCTTCTGGTGAGAACATCGATCTGGAATTCGTTATATCTCTCGATGAGTTCTTTCATCGAAAGGATCTTTGGTTCGCCGTTGACTAAGCAAAGGTTGATGACACCATAGGTGATCTGCATCGAGGTGTGTTTGAGAAGGTTGTTGGCAACGACTTCTGGGATGAAGTCCTTCTTAACTTCGATGACAACGCGGGTGCCTTCTTTGTTGGATTCATCGCGGATATCGGAGATACCGTCGATGACTTTGTCACGGGCAAGGGTGGCCATGTTTTCGATCATGGCGGCTTTGTTTACCTGATATGGGGTCTCGGTGATGATGATGCGTGATCTGCCACCGCTAGCTTCCTCGGTGTGGAACTTAGAACGGATGGCAACGGTGCCGGTACCAGTGGTGAAGTAATCGGCGATGCCTTTTCTTCCAAGGATGACGCCACCAGTTGGGAAGTCAGGACCATAGATGTAGTTCTGCATTAACTCAAGAGGGGTGATTTCTGGGGTGCGGGCAACGGCGATACAAGCATTAATGGCTTCAGTAAGGTTGTGGGTTGGCATGTTGGTGGCCATACCGACAGCGATACCTTCGGAACCGTTGACAATAAGGTTCGGGAAGCGGCTTGGGAGGACGGATGGCTCTTGTTCGGTGCCATCGTAGTTGCCGACAAAGTCGACGGTGTCCTTATCAAGATCGCGGACCATTTCGACCGCAAGACGGTTCATTCTGGCCTCGGTGTAACGCATAGCAGCGGCCTCGTCACCGTCGATGGAACCGAAGTTACCATGACCGTCGACAAGGGTATAACGCATTGCGAATGGCTGGGCCATACGAACGAGGGTGCCATAAAGAGCGGAGTCGCCGTGTGGGTGATATTTACCCATGACGTCACCGACGATACGGGCGCTCTTCTTATATGGTTTGCCAGGCTGCATGCCTGACTCGTTCATGCCGTAGATGATACGTCTTTGAACTGGCTTCAAGCCGTCGCGGACATCTGGGATAGCACGAGCTTCGATGACGGACATTGAGTAGGAGAGGAATGCCGTCTGGACTTCGTTTGTGATTTCTCTATCAATGAGACCGGCGGCGATGCCTGCGACAATTCCAGGCGCTTCAACCGACTCATTGGCTTCGCCTTCAACCTCTTCGGTTTCGGCTTCAAATTTCTTTTCTTCGTCTGCCATAATCGTTTCCTTTCTCCATTAAATATCCAGGTTCTGCACGAATTTTGCGTTTTTGATGATGAATTCGCGACGTGGTTCAACGTCGTCACCCATGAGGTCTGTGAAGGCTTTGTCGGCCATCGCAGCATCATCAATGGTGATGCGGATCATCTTACGTGCGGCTGGGTCCATGGTGGTCTCCCAAAGCTGTTGGGCGTCCATTTCACCAAGACCTTTGTAACGCTGGAACGGATAACCGGCTTTGAGCTGGAGCCCTTTCTTGAGCTGTTCAAGCTGGTCGTCGTTGTAGGCGTAGTAGGCTTGGCCTTTGTATTCGACTTTATAGAGCGGTGGCTGAGCGATGTAGACATAACCACCGTCGATAAGAGGTTTCATGAAGCGGTAGAAGAAAGTCAAAAGCAAGATTCTGATGTGATCGCCGTCGACATCAGCATCGGTCATGATAACGATCTTGTGATATCTGATCTTGGTGACATCGAATTGCTCTCTGATGCCAGCGCCGATAGCGGTGATCATGTTGCCGATTTCGGCGTTCTTGAAGATTCTCTCTTCAGTCGCTTTTTCGACGTTAAGAATCTTACCTCTCAAAGGCAAGATGGCCTGGGTCTTTCTGTCTCTGCCAACCTTAGCGGAGCCGCCTGCTGAGTTACCCTCAACGATGTAGAGCTCGCATTCTTCTGGGACACGGCTGGAGCAATCGGCTAATTTGCCAGGAAGGGTTGTGATGCCAAGAGCGGTCTTTCTTGTCGCCTCACGGGCAGCCTGCGCGGCCACACGGCCTTTGGCAGCGATACGGACCTTGGCGATGATGGC
>CADCLU010000021.1 GCA_902802355.1 uncultured Erysipelotrichaceae bacterium | reverse complement strand
TTTCTCTTCGCGGTATCCCTTGATGAAATCGATGACGGTCATCGTTCCGATGATGAGGATCGGGACAAGGATAGCGACTGGGACGAACCAGATACTCTGGACGGTATGGAGGACGCCGCCGAAGAAATGGCTATGGCTCATGACCGAGCCGACATAGTATTTCGATGGAACGACGTCTCTATAGGTTGATTCAACGGCTTTGCCAGTGGCTTTGACGTAGAATTCGGCGTTGAGATTATCGCCACAGGTATAGAAAGTCATCTCGGCTTTGCCTGAGTAATTCGGCATCGTATGGGAAAGGACATGCTCAGTGTCGCTCTTTGAGCGGGTCATGAAGTTCTTTCCGGCTTCAAGAGAGACTTGCTCCCCTCCAGTCGTCCAGGTCGTGCCGTTATCGACGCTATATTCGAAAGCACTACTGACCTCGAACTTGCCTGGGGTGGAAACGCTGTCTGGTGAAATGACAATTTCGATAACGCGGTGAGATACGCAGTACTGGATCTGCTCACTATAGAAGGTGATGACTTCGCCTGCTTTGACATCATTGACATCTCTCTTCTGGATGACGACACCCTCCCCCGCATCAAAGGAATCAGGATTCTCCCCTTCCATTGAGTCAGTGAGGACTTCCATGAAGCTATAGCCGAAAAGGGATGGGATGCCGAAGTTATTGTTCTTCGTGATGAACATGTCGATCTGGAGTCCCAATATCAAAACGATGAGGGCACCGAGAACGACGTCCACGATTTTCGAGGCGATTTTTTTCTTCTTCTTTTGTTCTTCCATCTACTTATTTGGCTTTCTTGATGCGGAACACTTTTTCGGTTGGTTTCTCTTCTTTTTCCTTCTTGAATTTGACGAACTTCAAAGAAGAGGCTTCTTTTTCCTCTGGTTTCTCATGGGTTCTTGAGATGAAGGTGATATGGCCATATGGATCGGTCTTGATGCCTCCGATATCGAGGGCGTACTTCGAATAACCCCTACGGACCTTGACGATCTCTGGGCCTTTCTCTTTCTTCTTCTCTTCGATGATTCTTGGCATGGCGATGACCTTCTCTTTTGCTGGGGCGACTTCGACTGCGGCTGGTTTATTGCTCTGTTCCTCTAGCTGAGCCTCGAGTAGAGCGATCTTTCTCGCTTGCTCCTCGTTCTCTTTCCTTAAGGAATCGATCAGTTCTTGATCGTGAGACGCTTCTTCAGCGGTCTTGACCACAACAGGGACAGGTGCTGCGCCCTCCATGAGCTCTTCTGGCTCTCCACCTTCGTAGAGAGATTCTTCTGGTTGCTCTCCAGGGGCCACAACCAAATCTGAGACTCCGGCTTCATCGTCAACGACGAATTCAGAGAGGCCAACTGGTCTTTGCTTTTCTTCTGGCTCTTCAGTCGGTTCTTCTTCCTCTTTTGGAGGGTTACGTTTAGCAAGTTCATCGGCGATCGACTCATCAAGAGGAGCGTCTTCCATGGCTAATGCCATGATTCTCTCACGGGCTTCTTTGAGGAGCTCGTTTTCTCTCGCAAGTCTCACTTCGGTTTCGATTCTGATCTTTTCTTCGAGTTCTTTGAGTCTTTGCGCTTCTTCTTCTTGGCGTTTGGCTTCAGCGGCAGCGCGTTCCTCTTCGATACGTTTCTCTTCGGCTTTGCGGCGTTCCATCTCGGCAAGGATGGCTTCCTGATCCATGTAGTTTCTTTCTTCTTCGGCTTGCTCACGGAGTTCTTTGGCGGTGAGCATTTCCGCGGTCAGGTATTCGTTGTCGCTTTCTTTGAAGGCTTTGACCTCATCTGGGGTCCAGGCGAAGTCTTTCTCTTCTGGGCTTCTATCTGGGGTGACGAGGAGATTCTCGTGTTCTGGGAACTGGTCGTAGCGGAACTTATGGGAAAGGAATGTCTCATCCTCAAGAGAAAGCATGACCTTTGGCTCGAAGTGCTTGGTCATTGGTTTTGAGGATTCCTTCTCATCTTTTAACTTTACTTTGCGGTTATCGATGAGGTGGGTATGGAGGGTGGCCATGGAAGCGGCAGTTAAACCATAAACCTCATTGAAGTATTCGGTATCGAACTCGCCCTTCTTCTCCTCGATATCGAAAGAGATACCAAGTTTGGTGTATGAGTCGATGAACTTCCAAAGGACCGCGACTTTGTGGTAGTCAGGGTTCTTTAAGAGAAGGTTAGTCATCTGGAGAGGTGAGTGAACACTTTTGGCTTCCTTCATCTCTTCCATGAATGGTGACTTGATATAGAAGTTCACGCGTTCTGAGAGGTTTTTGATACGGGCAAGAAGCATCTTGTTCTTCTCGTATTCGCCATGGTCATCGGATTCGATCGAGATCTTGATGCGGTTATCTACTTCGTAGCGGACCCCGTCTATCTCCGTCTTTGAATGGATAAACAAAACATCGGAGTTACGTGTCTCACCTTTATCGGAGATGAACTGGACACGTTTCTCGACGAAGAAGGTGAGTCTCTGAATGAGAGACATTAAGACACGGTTCTCATAAATGTGCATATCGACATCGGAACCGATCGAAAGGATACGTTCTGGGACGATCTGGCCTTCTTTGTTGAAGCCATGGATATAACGGGTATGGGATGCGAGGTGGCGGATAGAGGTTGAGTTGATACGCTTGGCCTGGCCCGCAAGGACAAGATCCTGCGTCTCCTTGATGAAGGTACGAGGATGGGCGATGATCCTGTCGATGGCGTCGAATCCGATATCTAACTCCGTGACCCATTTATCATCATAGGTCTTGTTCTCATGGCGGTTTCTTTGGAAAACGCTATTCTCACCGGTTGTCTTGATGGCATCGACGAACGACTTGAAAGGAAGGCTCCCCTTCATGAGGGAACCCATCTTCTTCACGTAGTCAGCGTGAACGCGCGTCAGTTTTGCGGTGTCTTTTTCTTTTTTCGCCATGGTTTAAAAAGAGGTGTTTGGGGTTATTTTTGGTGTGTTGATATTAGCCAACGTCCTTAAGGAAGCCGGCGATCTTGGCTTTGGACATCTTGAACTCGGCTTTGCCAAATAGCTTGGTGAGCTTGGCATCGAGTTCGATGAGGTCATCGCGAAGGTGGGCGATGTTAAGGGATTCGAATTTCTTGAGGATCTTCGTGGCGAAGATGTAATCAACGCCTTCAAGCTCGGTGCCGCCGGTCGCGACATAGCATGGGACGAAAGCGTTTAACTGCTTAAGAATACGGTTACCAAAGGCAAGCTTGAAGTGCTGGATGACAAAGTCATCGAGCTCAGTGAATTTCTCAAGAGTCTTGCCAGAGATCGGGAAGTTGGAATTCGCTTCGGCATAGAGCTTCATGAGATATTCGAATGGGAGAGGGAGGCCTTCGGTGAATGGGGCTTCGAAGGCGATACCTTTGTTATCGAAGAAGAGCGACATAGCACGGTCATAGACCTTATCGGTGATGGTGAAGGTCGAGTCATCGTTATTCGCTGTGCCGATGAACCAGACATTCTGAGGAATGAGGAGTTTGCCATCACGCAAGTGCTTTGGATCGTCTTTCTGAGGTGAGGAAATAAGATCGATGTTCCAAGCGGATGGGTTAGGCATTTCCATGATGGAAAGGAACTCAGCGAAGTAGTACTCGATACGGGCGATGTTCATCTCATCGAGAACGATGAGGTTGATATCCTCTCTGAAGGTGGCTTCGTAGATGCTTCTTAAGAATTCGGTTTCAGTGAATTTCTTGGTGAAGTCGTTATAGAAGCCAAGTAACTCGGAACGGTCACGCCAGGAAGGCTGGACGGAGCAGATCGTGCAGTTGTTTTGGAAGAATTTTCCTAAAGCGTATGGCAAGGAGGTTTTACCTGTACCGGAAATACCTTCGAGGATGATGATCTTACCAGTGCCCATGGAGGCGAAGAAGGCTCTCATGGCTGGGATGGTGTAATAAAGCTTAAGCTGGGATGCGGCGTAGTTTCTGAATCTCTCGACGATGCCTTGGAGGGAGATATCCTGCGCATCCGGTGGTAATTCGACGTGAGTTGAAATCTCTGCGTATTTCTCGTCGACGGCGATAAGACGAGGGAATCTGACGTCCTTTTCTCCTGGGACAGCGCTCTCTTCCCCTTCTTCTCCTTCGGTTTGTTCTGCTGGGAGTTCACCGCTAGAGGAGCCCATTGAGATCGATTCGGATGGGGAGATGCCAAGGGAATCGAGCTGAAGGCCAAGGATTCTGTTCTTCTCTTGAGTGGCGGTATAAAGTTCGATCTGAAGGTTCTGGACTTCCTCACGGAGTCTTTCCCTGTCGATTTCGGTGCGGTAGAACTTGATGTATTTTCTAAGCAGCCAATAGATGAGGAAAACGAGTGCGCCTATGGCGGCTACGAAGAAAATGGCGAAGAGGACGAAGAAGAACCAACCCCAGAAACCAAAGCCACTGGCGAAGTTGTCGAAAATGATTCCGTATCTGGCGAAATCATCTGGTACGGCTGCCCACGGCACGGCCCAGCGGGTGTTCATCCATCTTGCGAAGTTCTCGAAGAAGGCTAGGACCATTTCACGAAGGTAATTGAAATAGTTTTCCATTATTTCTCTCCTCTTTTGATGATGTTAGTAGTTTGGGTAATTAGGCGCGACGGTGCGGTGCTCACCCATGAAGGCGATGTGCGCGCTGAAGGCGCTGTTGATGAGATCGTTAGAGCATTCTTTGTCCCATCCTTCAAGATAGATGGTGACGACTAAACGCTTCATCTCATTCGGGGCGATGTAAGTGACGTATTTGCCCTTGTGGAGAAGGTCTTTGAGGGCATATGTCTCCTCTTCTTTGATCTTGAGATTTCCTTCGTTCACGGATTTCTCAAGGTTAAGATGCTTGACGCCCGCAAGCGTTTTGCCTCCGACGCCTGGCTTAGCATTATCGTATTCATGATGTTCGACATCATGATCGACTGCATCGTCGTATTTCAATGTAGCGTCTTCATTATACTCTCCATAGAGCACTTCTTCATTAGAAGAATTGTAATCGATGTATCCATCATAGAAGCTGACGTCGAGAAGACCGGCAAGAGGAGTCTTGCTGCTTTCTTCAACATTAGGTTCGTAGATGACATATCCGTCGGAGCTATAGAAGGAAACGCGGATGGCGTCTTCGACTTTGTTGAGATCATCGACGCTTAAGCCGGTTTGGGTTGCGGCGATCTCGTTAAGGCGATTGTTGGCGGCGACATAGGTGCTTTCGTCGAGATAGACGTAAGTGCCGACATCTGATGTAAGGAAGATCTCTTCCTGCCAGAAGCCTGAGGTGGCCACATCAGTTTTTCCATATCCCCTAACGGATGGATATTCGCTAGAGAGAGCTGGGAAGAGGGTGTCAAGGTACTGGCTGTTATCCTGGAACATGGAGCTGACCGGGGTGAGGAAGGTTTGCTCGTCGTTAGAGACCATGTCATCGGCTTCGAACTCGATGCTTCCTAAGGAGTTACGGGTTCCGATGCGGATGTCGTGGTTGGTGCAAGAAACCTTGATGTTCCCGACGGTAAGGAAGTCAGAGACGTTGAACCAGGCGATCGTGGATGTGACGAACGCGCTCAAAGTAAGCGAAAAAAGGGCAAGACCTGCCCATAAGAGGCTCTTTTGCCTGACGCCGATTTTTCTCATACTACGTACGCGCGTAAACAAAATCCTCCTTTGCTTAGTTTGATTCGCTGCTACTAGCAGCGCTGTCTACTGGGGTGCTTTCTTCCTTGGCCCAGGATTGAGTCAAAGACTCACTGGTGAAGTGCATCGATAAGGTCAAAGCGGCTCCGACTGGGTTTTCGCCCACGCAGTCGGCATCAAAGCCCTCTAACCAGATAACGACGGTGAAACGTCTGATCTCACGAGGAAGGAGATAGGTCTCGTTCTTCATGACGATCATGGCTAACGGATCGTTGCCGTCATCGTTAAGGAAGTTTGTGCAATATCCTTGGTTCTCTGGGTTCTTGGCTTTATAGCCACGGTCATTGCCGGTCGTGCCGGTGATGAGCTCGTTGTTGGCGCCATTGGTCGAGAAGTTCTTGGCCTTTCTGGCGTATGTTCCAACCATGCTGTGTTCAATGGATTCATCCTCAAAGTGAGAGTCATAGACTCTGACCCTGACGATATCCTCAATCGAACAAGAGGCATCGACGTTGGTCGGTTCGGTGATTGACGCGAAATCGATGTAATAGTTCGCTTTTGCCATCTCTGATGGAGATGAATTTCTCAAATAGAAGGTGTACTTGAAGCTGTAGTCCTGGCTGTATTCGTCTGGACTTACGGCAGCTGGACGGCTTGGGAGGACGACTGTCTCGTCGGTGATGTCCTTGTCGAGATAATCCTCGGCGGCGAGATCATCGGCGCACATCGGGGTGTTGGCCTCGTATCCCCCTGCCATAAGGTAGGTCGTCTTGTTCTTGATGGTGGTTCCGGACCCGCCTGCGGTGAGCGAATCACCTAAGGAAAGTTCGTTCTTCACCTGCTCAAGCTTGACGGTGAAACTACCGAAGTTGCGGCCTAAAAGAGCGATGATGATAAGGACGGTGATGACGCTGATAGACACGCCGAAAATGATGGCGGCGATGCGTCTTCTGCGCTGGCGGATGAGGTATTCAGGCTTACGAGGTTCGATCAGCTTGAAAGAATCATCGGCGCTGTTGTCCAAAGTAGCAGTCTCAATAGGCTCTATTTGCTCCAAAACCATGACCTCCTTGAAAAGGCTCTTACCTCTGGTGCACGTAAAGTAAAACCAAAGGTTTTGTTCAAGAGTATTTTACTTCAATGATGGCGAAAGAAAAACGGCGCTTTCTTCTTTCTGCGCCGCCGGGACGAGGCTTTCGCCTACCATCAGAATCACTTTTGTTCCAGGGCACAAGCAGAAGATTCTGGATTGTTCACGCTCATCGACCCAGTTGCCCACTGAATCTAGAGTACTGAACTCCAGGCAACTGGCTACCACGCATATATTGCGAGGCCCTGTAGCTTTGCGTCGCCATGTTTCCATGGGTTTGCTATACACGCATATAATAGAAAGCCTTTTTCACGTTGTCAATAGTTACGCATCAAATTTATTTACATTTTTGAAAGCGTTTACATAAAGTTGGACAAAATATAGTTTTCCTTAATCCTTATATATAAATATACGTGTGCACACAAACAGAGAGTTATTGGTTCTGACCGGTGATCATATATTGACGAAGATCATCCCCTACAGCCGGTTCCAGAGCTGCTTTTACTACATTTTTATATATTCGTGCACGAAATGTAAATATTTCTTTGTCACTAGAATATAAGTGTTTATCGCACTTTTTGAAATATTTGAAAATTTGTTGAGTGTATTGCTCTTGCAAACGTTTTAATCCTTATCTAAACTTATGGTGTCCTCAAAAAGGGCTCAAAACAACTTGCCCGTTGTTCCTTAGAGAGGATGGTCGGACGATCACTCCGACGGTAAAGAAAGAAATCCATCAGAACCCAGACAATCGAAGCTGGGCTTTTCTGCTTATAAGCTTCGGAAAGGAAATCCGACAATGAAAAATAGATCCAAAATGATTCTTGGCTTAGCCTCACTCCTCGGTGTCACCGCTGGTGCCACTGCCGTTTCCGGCTTTGCCTGGTTCGTCACCACAAAGACTGCTGAAGTCAGCGTCACCAACATCAAAGTCTTCAATGACAACCCATCCCTCTCTGTCAACATCGCCAATTTAGAAGGTGTTACACGCACCAACGAGGGCGCAAACAATTTCGTCCTTAAAGCTTCGAAAGACTCCACCAGTGTTGATCAAACCTTCACTGCTGGCGGAACTGAAACCGAATACACCCTCACAAAGGCGCCACTTG
>CADCLU010000020.1 GCA_902802355.1 uncultured Erysipelotrichaceae bacterium | reverse complement strand
TGAGAGGCAAACCAGAGATCCTCTTCATGGGTCAGACCTTCGATCCTACTTATGTGGCTCAGTGCCTTGAATATCTTAAAGACAAGAAGTTCGCCATCAACGTCATCTCCAAGAGCGGAACCACCACTGAGACTTCAGTCGCCTTCCGTTTGCTTAAGGAATATATCGAAAAGAGAGATGGTGTTGAGTTTGCTAGAAAGAGCATCTTCGCCACCACTGACGCCAACAAAGGCGCTCTCTTAGAGCTCTGTAAGAAAGAAGGCTATGTCCGCTTCGTCCTTCCAGATGATATCGGTGGCCGTTATTCCGTTCAGACCGCTGTCGGTCTCTTCCCAATCGCCTGCGCTGGCATTGACCCAGAAGAAATCCTTAAGGGTTCCGCCAAAGCCAGAGAAGATGCCTCAAACCCAGACCTCAAAGTAAATGAGTGCTACAAATACGCCGTCATCCGCCACGAGATGTGGGCGCACTACAAGAAAGCCGTTGAGATGTTCATCACCTACGTTCCAAGCTTCGTCCAGATCGGCGAATGGTGGAAACAGCTTTATGGCGAAAGCGAAGGCAAAGAGAAGAAAGGCCTTCTCCCAGACAGCGCCACCTTCTCCACTGACCTCCATTCCCTTGGCCAGTTCATCCAGGATGGTAGCCCAGTCTTCTTTGAGACGACTCTCTATTTAGGAAAACATCGTGACGAAGTCAAAGTTCCTCACGACGAAGATAACCTAGACGGCCTTAACTACCTTGAAGGAAGAACCCTTGGAAGCATCCAAGACAAAGCCTTTGAAGGAACAATCAAAGCCCATACCGAAGAAGGCGGCAATAACAACGTCGTCCTTGAGCTTGAGGAAATGAACCCATTCAACCTTGGCTATCTCTTCTACTTCTTCGAGAGAGCCTGTGCCATGAGCGCTTACCTCAATGAGGTCAACCCATTCAATCAACCAGGTGTCGAAATCTACAAGAAGAACATGTTCCATCTTCTTGGAAAGCCAGGCTTCTAAAAACAATAGCAAAAATAAAATCCGTGGCGGTTATGTCACGGATTTTTTGTTTTTTATTTGTCGTTATAGAAGAAGATTCCGAAGGTTCCTGGACCTGCGTGGCAGGAGACGGTTCCCATCGCTTCATGGATGATGACTTCCTTGAAGCCGAACTCTTTAAGACGCTCTGCTGCTTTATCAAGAAGGGCTTTGTCGATCTGGGTGTAAGCCATGAAGACTCTTGAGAGATCTGGGTTCTTATTCGCTGATAGGGTTTCCTCAAGATAATCGAAGACCCATTTCTCTTTCTTTCCACGGAACTTCTTGCCACAAACCATCTTCCCGTCGACGAGAAGGATCTGAGGACGTAGTTTGAGGAGATTAGCGCCTAGCATCGCAAGAGCGTTGCATCTTCCTCCTTTATAAAGATAATCAACTGATTCGAGGGAGAATGAGCCATGCATGTATGGGGTTCTTTCATCAATGAGCTTACAAACCTCTTCGAAGGATTTGCCTTGCTCAACGAGCTCTCTCGCATAGATGGCTTGGAGAGCGATGCCGCCAGAAAGGTTTTTGGTATCGACGATATGGACCTTGCCTCCAAATTCCTGGGCCGCTTCGATGGCGTGCTCATAGGTCGAGGAGATCTTGCTGCCGATGCAGAAATGGATGAGATAGTCATGATCCTTTAAAAGGTCGGTGAATCTTCTCTTATATTCCTCGGCGTTGATGGCGCTTGTCTTAGCAAGCTGGCCGGTTCTTTTTGTGTAGGCGAATATGTCCTCTGCACCATACTCACCATCGAGAGCGGATTCATCTCCGAAGATGAGAGTGTAAGGCAAGACGTGTATGTGATATTTAGCGGCCTCGGCCTTATCGAGGTCGAGGGACGATTCTGCGCTGATTACGATTTTTTCCATGGGGACATTATATTGATTTCTGAAGATTTGAAAATAGGCAAAAATGCCGATGGCATCTAGTATTATTAACTACTTCCGTTTGCTATAAAAACGAGCTACAAAAGAAAAATCTCTTGCCATCAAGGAAAGGGATTATGAGTTAGTAAAAACTTACTTGCTATCGAGGTATTCTTTCACTTCGTCTTTTATTGCAACAAAGGCATCAACAAGTTCTGGATCGAAGTGGGTTCCGCTCTCTTCTTGGATGGTTGCGAGAGCCTTTTCGAATGGCCAAGGTTCCTTATAAGGTCTAAGACAAGTAAGGGCATCGAAGACGTCAGCGATGGCAACGATTCTTGCGCATAGCGGAATCTCATCGCCCTTGAGTCCGCGAGGATAACCGGTTCCGTCCCACCTCTCATGGTGGCTACCGGAAACCTGTCTCGCAGTTTCTAAGTATTCGGAAGAAACTCCAATGCCTTTAAGAGCGAGCTCAATGATCTTCTCGCCTTCAAGGGTATGTTCCTTCATGACGTCGAATTCCTCTTTGGTGAGTTTGCCAGGCTTATTGAGAATGGCATCAGGAATCTTGATCTTGCCAACGTCATGGAGAGCGGCAGCGATTGCGAAGTCATCAAGGAATTGTTCGGTGAAGATTTCGGTGTATTTACCTTCTTTCACGAGCTCTCTCGCGATCATGCCTGAGTAATGTGATGTGCGTGTCGTATGATCGGCTGTGCACTTATCGCGCGATTCGATGATTTCGGCAAGGGCGAAGACGACGCCTTTCTGAGTGGCGATGAGTTTAGCGGCTTGTTCCTCGATCTTGAGGATGCTTTCGGAAGCGAGGTCCATCGTGCTGTGACTCAGCGCGGAGAGGTTAGAAATCTCATCCTTGCCCCTAAGCTTGACGAGCTGCTTTCTCGCTTTTGAGGTAAGCCATTTCCTCGGACCGATAGCCTCATAAGCGCGCATCTCCGAATCGACAATCTGAAGAGGCGCGATGAAGAAGTATCTGATGTTATGGATGATGAGAACGCCGCCGATGATGAAGACGAATGCCTCAATCGCAAGAACCTTCGCGACAGTTGACATAACCTGAATCCTGATCATCGAGACGTCGAGGTTTGCAACAGCATAGGCGACCGTTTTTCCTTCACCATCGAGGATTGGGCAATAGTAACCAAGGAAGTGGCCATGTTCGCCATTATGTTCGAAATACGTATCGATATCTCCCATCGCAAGGAATTCTTCATATTCTTCCTGGTGATGGAGAGGTTCTCCTAAGGCAGTGACTCCGTACTCAAGATCGAGGACGGTTTTGCCATCGGTTGTGAAGACATAGACATCAAGGACCTTGTCGCTCGATATCTTGATTGACTCAAGGCCGGCGAAGGTATGGGAATAACCGTATGTGGTTGGGGCCGCTTTGATTTCATCCTGATGAGACATCCAAAGATTAACTTTATCTCCATCAACGACGTAGGTGACCGCGGTAGCGTATTGTCTTGCTGTATCTCCGGCCTCATCGAAAGCGGTGTTGTGGTATGAAATACCAAGGACCATCGCGACGGAGCTTGCGAGCAAGACGTAGGCGAAAGTCATGATCGAGATGATCTTGAAGTCGAGGGAATGGATGGAGATGTGCTGATAGAACTTGCGTTTGGCTGGCACATTCCATGGCTTCCTCAACATGAAAGTGTTCGGGAAGAACTCAAGCGCTCTCTCATTATTTGGATAAAGGAGGAAGACACCGAGAACTATGGCCATTGTTATGGTCTTATCGAGCATGTCCCACAAGGTGCTCGCTACATAGTTCGCCCAGAACGGAGTAAAGCCGAAGTTGTTATATAAGTCAGCGGTTAAGCTTGGGGTGACGACGTCAACGCTTTGTCCATATAAGAAGTAAGTCAAAACGGAACCAACTCCGCCGCCAAAGAACGAGAAGAGGAGAACGGCGAGGATATATCCCCACCACTTCCTGAACATGCCAGTCCTCATTAAGAGACCGGCTAACATGGCGATGAGACCCGATATGAAAGCGTAGTAAATCGAATCGCCATCGAATACACAGTTGAGGAGGTTGGTACCCATGCCGACGACAATGCCTGGGAAGTAACCAAATATGCAGCTGACGAGAATCGTGAAAATGCAATCGAGGTAAAGCATGACCCCGATGCTATGGAAATTCGTGCTAATCAAATATGACAGGCCGAAATTGAGCCCAATCGAAATGACGATGACTAGCCAAGTAAATGGCGAGGTGATAACACTCGCTTTCCGAAAAATCGGATTATTTTTCTTCATTACTTAAATTATGCCATTATTTCATAAAAAGTGGAAAATAATGCACTTTCGACCTAAAAATCCCCTGCAAATCCCACTCCAATTAATTCCGGCAACCAGAGTATCTAGCCCTTTTTCCTAATTCTTGATATGGTATAGGAGTTTGAGAACTCAAATAAGGAGTAACTATGTTAAAAATCGAAAATCTCTCAAAGAGCTACGGCGAAAAGAAAGCCGTAATTGACCTTAGCATCCATATCGCCCCAGGCGAGATATACGGCTTCATTGGCCATAACGGCGCTGGCAAGACCACCACTCTCAAAGCCTGCGCTGGCATCCTTCAGTTCGACAAAGGCGAGATCTTCGTCGACGGTGTCTCCATGAAGAAAGACCCAATCGGCTGCAAGAAGAAAATGGCCTACATCCCAGACAACCCAGAACTCTATGATTTCATGACCGGTCTTCAGTATCTCGATTTCATCGCCGACATCTATGGCGTCACCATCGAAGAGAGAAAAGAGAGAATCCATAAATACGCTTCAGCCTTCGAGATTGAGAAGGACCTTCCAGCC
Organism: uncultured Erysipelotrichaceae bacterium; assembly: GCA_902802355.1. Classification (GTDB taxonomy): domain Bacteria; phylum Bacillota_I; class Bacilli_A; order RFN20; family CAG-826; genus UBA4951. The sequence continues at coordinate 9,628 of CADCLU010000020.1, read as the reverse complement.
CTTATCTCTTCCTACTCACATGGTATGAAGCAGAAACTCGCCATCATCAGCGCTTGGATCCATAGCCCAAAGCTCATCATGATGGACGAACCATTCGTCGGTCTTGACCCAAAAGCCGCCAAACTCCTCAAAGACATGATGAGAGAGGTCTGCGACAATGGCGGAGCCATCTTCTTCAGCACCCACGTCCTCGACGTCGCCGAGAAGCTCTGCGACAAAGTCGCCATCATCAAGAAAGGCGAGCTTATCCGCTCTGGCACCATGGAACAGGTCAAAGGCGATGAATCCCTTGAGGATGTCTTCCTTGAGTTGGAGGCCGACAAATGATCAAAGCTTTGCTTAAAAAGCAGCTTTCTGAACTCTTCGCGATGCTCTTCTATGACAGGAAGAGAAACAGAAGGGTAGCAGGAGGAAAGGCTGCTTTATATATCGGACTTTATATCCTCCTCTTCGTCATGGTCATCGGCTATTCAGGCATGATGGCTGTTGCCCTTGGCTTTGGTGGTTATCTCACCAGCCCTGACTACGCATGGGCCTACTATGGCATGGCCGCGGTCGTTGCGATCACACTAGCCATCGTCGGTAGCGTCTTCGTCTCCTATAACGCCTTATACAAAGGGAAAGACAACGAATTCCTTCTTTCCTTACCGGTCCCACCTTCAAAGCTTCTTTTCACCAAGCTTCTTAGCGTCTGGCTCTCCGGATTCATGTGGGAAACCCTTGTCCTTCTCCCGTTCTATGTCGTTTCCTGGATCATCGCCCCAACGCTTATCACTCCTTTGGGCATCATCTTCCAGATTCTTCTTTGGCTTGGCATCTCTTTTGTCATCCTTTTCATGATTGCCATCCTTGGATGGGTCATCGCCAAAATCGCAACTCACCTTGGCAGATTCAAAACCCTTGTTGTCGTCCTTCTCTTCTTAGGCGGATTCGTTGGCTATATGGTCCTTGTCTCCCAGCTTGAGAACGGCATCACCACATTGTTCGAAGATCCTGCGGCGGTCGCTCAAGGATTTGGAAGTTTTGTTCCTGCCTTTGCTTTTGGCAAAGCCTGTTTGGGCGATGCCTTATATGGTTCGATCTTCTTCCTTGTCTGCGCTGGTTTGTTCGCTCTCCTTTACTGGGTGCTTTCCATCACCTTCACCAAAATGATCTCCAGCAACGGCAAAGGCAAAGCCATCACGAGCAACAAGCGCGAAGACAAACAAAGAAGCGTCAACCACACCCTCATCAGCAGAGAGTTCAGACACTTCTTCTCCAATCCTATGTACATCCTCAATACGTCTTTGGGATATGTCTTCTTCCCAATCATCGGCGTATTGGCCATCTTCAACCGTGGCACTATTCAGGGCGCGATTGCCAATATCGCTGCCCAAGCCGCCACGGAAGGGACGACGCCAGAAGCCGTCACCGCACTCATCGGCCTCATGCTTCCTGTCCTCGTCTTCTTCGCCGTCATGCTCCTCTGTGGCATGAGCGTTATCACTGCCCCATCGGTCTCCCTTGAAGGCAAAAAGATCGTGGTTTTGCAGTCACTTCCGATCTCCATGAAGCAGATTCTTTGGTCGAAGATCGAGTTCCACTGCATCATCGCTCTTCCGTTCACCCTCATCAGCACGGTCCTTATTTCGATTGGTTTAAGCCTTGATGTTTTAAACGCAATACTAGTCACCATTCTTGCAGCGGTCATCGTCTTCTTCTATGGAGTCTTTGGTCTTGCTTGCAACCTCAAGTGGCCGATGATCGACTGGAAGAATGAGAACATGGCCCTTAAGCAGAGCATGCCAGTCCTTATCTGCTTGCTCGTCGGTTTTGTCTCCCCGATCGTCTTCACGGTTATCTATTTCTTCATCGCGGCTTTCATCCCACCGTTCATCTATCTCATCATCCTCGGAGCCTTGCTTGGTCTTCTTAGCTGGTTGTTGCTTAGATGGATCAACACCAAAGGCGCGGAGAAATTCCAATATCTTAATTAAGTGCAAAAAGAGGTGTTTTGTAGAAAGTGGAAAGGGAATGTAAGCCCTTCCACTTTTTCTTTATTTCTAAGAATTAGAAAATATATAATTAATGTGCAAAAGAAATCATCAACCACGCCCTGCTCATTTTGCGCATCCATGTTTGATGGCTCCAATTTCATTTTAGAAAAACAAAAAGTAAGGAGGATTCTTAAATGAAAAAAGCAAAAACCCTTCTCCCGTTAGCAGCCTTAGCCCTCGCATTAGGCTTAGCTGCTTGCACTGGCCCACAGCCTGGTGGAGATGAATCGAGCGCTGCTGGCACTTCAACAGCAACCAGCTCAGTCGCCAAACCAAAGATCACCGTCAGTGCTGAAGGTGACAAGAAGACCTTAATCGTCGAAGAGACGGTTCAGCTCACCGCCAAAGAAGGCGAGACCGCCCTCACCGGCATCGAATGGAAATCAAGCAACGAAGCCGTCGCCACCGTTGACCAGACCGGTAAAGTTACCGCTGTCGGCCCAGGCGATGCCTCTATCAGCGCTTCCAAGGAAGGCTACAACAAAGGCTCCATTTCCATCAAAGTCAACAGACCTACCCCTGTTGCCGCACTCCACTTCGAAGATGCCGACCACTATGCCGCCGATGGCTGGTGGGGAAGTGCCGCCGAAGGTTGGGAGCCAGTCTATGCCAGAACCGATGGCAACGCTTCCGATCAGCAGTGCATCGCTCACTTAGACGCTGGCGATAAAGAAACCTTAACCTTCACTTCCAGCGCCGCTATCAAAGCCGAGCTCGTCATCATGATGGCCTCTTCCGATGGCGTCACCGATATGAGCGCCGTCATGGCCGTCAAGCTCAATAACGCCGAAATCGCTATGACTGGCAAAGCCCTTGCTTCCACTGGCGATAACAACACCTTCAAAGAGTTCTCTCTTGGTGAACAGAATCTCGTTGCTGGCGACAACGTCTTAGAGCTTTCGTTCTTAGCGTCCGCCCCATACATCGATGACTTGATGTTCTACTCCAAGCAACAATCCACCATCGCCGTCAAAGCCGCTCCAGCCAAAGAAAGAATCGAAGTCCAGCTTGAAGCTGAGGCCACTGGCATCACCGCTTATATCGGCGAAGATACCCAAATCACCTTAACCAAACCAACCGACACCACCGGCGTCAGCTACGCTTCCGATAAGGAAACCGTCGCCACCGTCGATGATACCGGTAAGATCCATGGTGTTGCCCTTGGTACCGCCAACATCACCATCAAGAAAGATGGCATGTATTCCACCAGAGTCGCTGTCACCGTCGAGAAGAAAGTTCTTGCTGGTGAAATCAGACCGATATCGGCAGCTTCCACAGCTACACCGACAGAACCTCTGGTATCCAGAATGGCCACAGCGGCGGCGCCTACATCACTGGTTATGACGTCACCGGTCCGTTCACTTTGAACTACACCTTCGAGTCTCCAACCGCTCAGCAGATGACCCTCGTCATCGCTGGCGCTTCCCACTACCAGATGAGTGAAGACTTCGTCTTCGGAACTGATGGCATCATCAAGCTCAACGACCAGGTCGTCACCCCAGCTGGCGAAGCCAAGATCGAATCCAACCAGCAGATGGGTGCTCCAACCGTTGAAGTCACCATCGGCACAGTCAACGTTCTCGCAGGCACCAACACCTTCGCTATCGAGTTCCCAGAGAGAGCCCCAGCTCTTGACTGCTTCAGATTCCTTCCAATCGCCTAATCGCTAACTAGATTAGAAACTAGACCCTCCTCACCGAGGGTCTTTTTTGTTATCCCCTATTACTTGAAAAACGCGCATATACGCGGAGGAAAATTTTTTTCTATACCTCTTGACACGATATACTATGCCTCGTATAGTATTGTGCGTTGGGAGGTATTTCAATGGATGTACAACTAAAACGCGGAATGCTAGATATCTGCGTCTTGGCTTCCTTGCTCCAAGGCGACTCCTACGGTTACATGATAATCAAGGACCTCTCGCCACACGTCGAGATATCGGAATCAACCTTATATCCGATTCTCCGAAGACTTGAAGAAATGCGCGCCGTCGAAACCTATTCGATGGAACATAACGGAAGGTTAAGGAAGTATTACGCGATAACCCCACTAGGGGAAAGACGAATCAGGGTATTCCTTGATGAATGGAAATCGATGATGGACATTTACACCTTCATCGAAGGGGAGATGAGAAACAAATGAGAAAGAACGAATTTATTAACGCAATAAGAGGATCGCTAAGAGGCTATCCTCACAACGAAGTAGAAAATTCAATCGAGTTCTACTCCGAAATCATCGATGACCGCGTGGAGAACGGCATGACCGAAGAAGAAGCCGTCGCATCGCTTGGCGATCTCGATATGATCATCAAGAACATCAAAGTGGACATGCCACTTAAGTCGGTCATCAAAGAAAGAGTCAAAGAGAACAAAGAAGAAAGGATCCGCGAGAACAAGCACATGAGCGCAGGAATGATCATCCTCCTCATCCTTGGTGCGCCTCTTTGGGTCCCACTTGCCTTAACGGCCTTCATCCTCTTCTTCGTGTTCTACATGCTCTTATGGGTCTTCGATATCGTCATCTTCGCCGTCAGCATTGCCTTAGCGGCAGCATTAGCAGGAGGCGTTATCGGAGGAGTCATCAACTTCATCGCTGGCAACCCAGGAACCGGAATCGCCTTTATCGGCGTTGGCATCGCCGCACTCGGCCTTGCTATCTTCCTCTTCATGGCCGGCACTGGCGTGGCCAAAGCCAACGTCAGCTTAACTGGCAGCTTCCTTAGAGGAACCAAGAGAAAGATCCTTAGAGCCTAAGAGAAAGGAGAAACAAAAGATGAAAACATTTGGAAAACTTGCAATTGCCGCGAGTGTGCTTCTCCTTATCGGAGGAACCGTCACCGCAGCTGGCGCTGTGATCGCCTATAAGAACGAAGAAGGCGCCGTCACCGAAAGAGTTGAGAAACATTATGTCGCCGAAGGAGCTGCCACCGCTCTTAAGGTCAAAACCTATTCCGGCTCCATCAACGTCGTCAAAGGCGATGTTGAGACCGTCAAGATCGATTACAAAGACAAAGAGGATGACCCACAGGTCGAATTCACCTTCGTCGATGGCGTCCTTGAGATGAAAGAGAAAGAGAAACAGTGGTTCAACTGGGTTGGCGAATTCGTCTGGCCATGGAACTACGACAAGATCTTCGACAACGTCACCACCATCACCGTCCCAATGGATTCCGACATCGATTACAAGATCGCTGCCACAAGCGGATCCATCTACGTTGAGAACGCCACAAGCAGCAAAGACCTCATCATCGACTGCACAAGCGGTTCCGTCACCGTCAAGAACTGCAACATCGGAGGCAAAGTCGACCTCGACGCCATCTCTGGTAGCGTGAGCATCGAAAACCTCACCGCTGGCAAAGACATCAATGTCGATGCCACAAGCGGAAAAATCACCATGGATAACCTCACCGCTGGAGGCAAAATCGACCTCCGCGGCATCTCTGGAACCATCAAAGGTGAGAAGATCAAATGCGAAAGCCTCGAAGCCGATTGCACCTCTGGCAAAGTCGACCTCCTCAAAGTCGATGCCGAGAAATCGATCGACATCGATGCGGTCTCTGGCTCCATCAATCTCTCTGTCGTCGATGCTGAAGAGAATTACAACTTCAAAGTCAGCAAGATGAGCGGCAGCGCGAACGTCGAGAGCAAAACCAACGCAGGTGCCACTAAGAACATGAGCCTTAATGTCACCAGCGGTTCCATCCACGTCGATTTCAACGCATAATCCGCATCAAAAATCAAAAAAGCCCCTGCAAATTGGGGCTTTTCTTTTTGGTTTGCGGATTTATTGGGCTCTGTTGAAATAATGTCCTCTTGCGTTCTCGCACATGATGTCAAGCGCCGCGTTAACCCTGTTCACGTCAATGTCCTGGTATTCGCCGTTAACCTTGGGGAAAGAGACTCCCTCTCCCACTGCTTTGACATTCCAGTCAAGCCAAACGGGGCCAGGGGCGATGCTCTCGTATTCTTCGTGGTAGATACTTGCTTCCTCGCTTGTGGCATCAACAGGGTCTCCCGTTGGGTAAACGGCAACCAAAGCATATCCGTTGATCGCATCGAGATTGTCTTTTGGATGCGAGATGAAGCGTATGAAGGCTTCGCCCGGGTTCCTGCACGCCTTTTCCGGGATGTAGGCATTCATGGTCCATTCTCCATCCACGCCAGGAAACTCCCTCCCGTCGAGAAGGATGTCATTGTTGTAATCGTTGTAAGCGTGCGCAGGCATTCGTGTGCTTGAGCCTTTGACGCCCGCGGTGATGTCCTCTTGGCCAACGACTTCGACGTCGACCCAGCTGTCGCCGAAGTGAAGGCCTATGGACGGCCCCCAAAGCCCTCTGTCCCCGTTTGGCAGCAATATGGTAACCCGGTAGTCGAAACGGTCAAGTATGCTGATGAATTCGGCGCTTTCCCGTTGGTATGTCGAGGTCGGGTCGGAGCCAAAATCGTATGAGCTGCTGAGAGATATCTCCGACGACTCAGCAGACGCAAAGCCCGATTCCTCTTTGCCAGAATCGGTAACGCAGGACGTCAAAAGCAACGGCAGCAAGAACAGAGAGAGTTTGTTCTTCTTCATAAACCGGTCGCCTCCTGTCCATCTTCTAGGAATCTAATTGGCTCGATGCCTATCTCGACAAGCGATCCGTCAATGATCCTGCCGAGGATAAAGCGGTCGTTTTCCGCTATCGCGAACGAGCGCCCATCGGAGCCGGAGCGCGTCCCTCCGGTGAGAGGCGAGAGCGATGCGCTCACGTAAACGTCGTTGCAATAACGCCAGTTCTTCATGACCAGATAATGACGGCCTGCGGAAACGTCGACCTCGATAGGGTTGTATGTCGCGGTGCCGAGGGCGTCCCAATCATCGGTGTACAGGATGGCCGAGAAGCCGTTGACGTTGTAAAAGCTGAGCTCGAGGTGGCCCGGGTCCTCCACATCGAACGACACGACCTTGTCGCCGATGTTGTCGATATACAGCGTCTCATAGAGATCGTCGTCAGCCGAGACGGACAGAACGGGCTGCGTGTATTTTATGAGCCAGATTTCACTTGAATATGTTACATTCGCGGACGATAACGGCAATTCATTCGTCCAATCGATTTGCTCGGAAAGCGCGTATTTATATTTGAGGACGTCGCCACCGGCAGGTTTGTGGTACCAGTAGCCGTCAGCTTTGTTGTAGCGCATGAAATGGTAATCGTAGGAACTAGGATATTCCGTTGTCCTGACGGCGATCAGCTCCTCATCGGTTCCGAGGGTAGGTAAAGAACCACTGAAGTGAAAAGCCGAGACATTCGTGTAGCCCAAGACTTCAAAATCGCTCACAACGGCCTCAGCCTGCTCAGAGGCATCCAGCATGTAATTGATGGGGTCGTATACAGACGAAATCACGCCAGGCTGATACCATCTTGTCCCGGATGGAGTAACGATGTTTTGGTAGTACTCAGGCACGATGTCATACCTTTGCATGGCGTAGGAATAGCAATTGTAGCTGCCCCATTTTACCTCTGAGTAGCGGGTGTACGACGAACAGGTCCAGTTGCCGCCGCTGTCCCTAAAGTAACTGTCCTGCAACGTCATCGGTTCAGAGCGCGGACCGTTTTGTCCTTGGGCCTCCGCCCTGACGGAGACCTCGTCTTGGATGATCTGCCTGGTTCTTTCAGAGAATTCACATTCCCGAAAGGAAAGCGAAATGATTGACGCTTGCGTCACGAGGAAAAGGCTCAACAGCATTTTTATTTATTCTCCTTTGAGTTCATTTCTTATTATCCAATTTTGGCATATCTAAATCAAGTTCAGCCATGCTATACTAGCGAATTAAAAAAGCACCTGCAAATGAAAGGTACCCCCAAATCCTAGACATTAGGAAAGGGGTGCTTTTTCTTTTTGTTTTGCTATTCCTTTTCGTAGACAGGGAACCTGTTGGCGTACACCTCTAGTTTCTCTGGTGTCTGTTGGTTATATTTCTTGTTCTTGTTGAGGGTGGCTATCTTCTTCATATCCTCATCATCAAGCTTGAACTTAAGGATATCGAAGTTGTCTTTGATGTGATCCACGTTCTTGCTTCCAGGGATGACGGTGAAGCCCATATCGAGTTGCCAGCGAAGAAGGACTTGGACATTGGTCACTCCATGTTTCTTCGCAATTTCGGTTATGACTTCCTCATTAAGGAGAGAAGGATCTCCGTGTCCGAGAGGGAACCAACTCACGATCTTGATGTCATCCTTCTTGATTTGCTCTCTTAGTTCTGTCTGAGGGAAATATGGATGGCACTCAACTTGAATGACCTGTGGCTTAATCTCGCAGAAAGAGAGAACCTCTTCTAACCAATGGCCTTCCATATTGGAAATGCCTATGGCTCTTGTCTTTCCTTCTTTGTAGGCTTTCTCAATCATTTTGTAGCAGGCTTTCCAATCTCCTGCAGGCTGATGGACGTAAAGGAGATCGACGTAATCGACGCCTAATCTCTCTAAGGTTTCTTCCACAATATTCGGGTTATGGTATTCGGTTGGCCAGATCTTGGTGGCTAAGAAGATCTCATTCCTAGGAACGCCTGATTCTTTGATAGCACGGCCCACCGCTCTTTCGTTGCCATACATGTTGGCGGTGTCGATATGGCGGTAACCCATCTTGAGGGCTTCCTTCACTCCGTTAAAAGCATCGGGAGGAGAGATGAGAAAAGTGCCGATACCAAGGGTAGGCATCTTAATGCCGTTATTGAGAATTACGTATTTCATAACTGCATTCTAACAAAAAGAAAAAACTTTGGCGATTTTCGCGCCAAAGTTAATATGAGCGTTTTAGTTTTTGCCAATTTAATTAGTCTTCGGCATCGATGGTCGAGACGTTCATGGTGGTCTGCTCTAAGACCTGGATTACAGCCTCAACGGTGTCTAAACAAGTAAATACTGGGACCGAGTTATCGATGGCGCAGCGACGGATCTTAACGCCGTCTTTGGCATAGTCCTCACGGTCATCGGGTCCTCACGGTCATCGGTCATCGTGTTGATGACATATGAGACATATCCTTTGCGGAGCGAATCAAGAATCTCTTCGCTTCCTTCGGAGATCTTCTTTCTAATACGGGTTTTGATACCGTTTTTCTTTAAGAACTCCGCAGTGCCTTTTGTGGCCTCAATATTGAAACCAAGGTCATAGAATCGGCGGATTAAAGGCAAAGCCGCTTCTTTGTCTTTGTCGGCAACGGTCGTGAAGATGGTGCCGTAGTTGATGAGCTTTTGCCCTGAAGCACGGAGCGACTTATAAAGAGCACGATTGAAATCAAGGTCATAGCCAATCGACTCACCCGTCGATTTCATCTCTGGGGACAAGACGACATCCATGCCTTGGATCTTCGTGAAGGAGAAGATTGGGGTTTTGACATACCAACGCTTCTTTTTTGGGAAAACCCCTACAAAACCAAGCTCTTTTAAAGAGTGCCCAAGCATTACCTGAGCGGCAATATCGGCGATCGGGGCTCCTGTTGACTTAGCAAGGAAAGGCACGGTTCTCGAAGAACGAGGGTTGACTTCAATGATTGAGACCTCACCGCTTTTCTGGACGATGAACTGAATGTTGAATAAGCCAACCATATGAAGA
>CADCLU010000019.1 GCA_902802355.1 uncultured Erysipelotrichaceae bacterium | reverse complement strand
TATAGGAGAGCGGTACCAAAAGGTCTGACACGTGGCTGATCGCCTTCCATTGTGGCGAGATAGTAGGTTCCTGCTTCTTCAAGAAACTGGTAAACTCTTTCGATGTTTTCCATTTTTATATTCCTCCTGGGATTTTATGTGTCGGCTGTTAATCAATTTTTTCTTAGAGTAAGGAGACGATGCAATCCTCAACCTCTTGCATATCGATGGTTGGTTCGAATCTTGCGACGACGTTTCCTTTTCTATCGACCACGAACTTGGTGAAGTTCCATTTGATGTCAGGGTTCTCTTTGTAGTGGCTGTCTTTGAGTTTGGCGACGACCTTCATGGCGAAGGCTTTAGTGCCTGTGCCAAAGGTCTCAAACCCCTTCTCTTTCTTTAAATAGGTATATAGAGGGATCTCGTTCTTGCCATTGACGTCACTCTTCTTCATCTGAGGGAAGGTTGTGTTGTAATGGAGGGTGCAGAACTCATGGATCTCCTCATCGGTTCCTGGGGCTTGTCCCGCGAACTGATTGCAAGGGATATCAAGGATCTCTAAACCTTTGTCATGATACTTCTTATACATCTCCTCGATCGGGGCGTACTGTGGGGTGAAGCCACATCCTGTAGCGGTATTGACGATAAGGACGACCTTGCCTTTGAATTCGTTCATTGAGAGCTCGCTTCCATCCGCGCGCGTTACATTAATATCATAGAAATAGTGTTCCATATGTTTCTCCTTTTTTTACCAGTTTCCTTTTAGCATCTTCTCAAGCAACACCCTGAAGGTCACGAACTCTTCGTCGGTGAGCCAATGATCTTGATAGATGCAAGAAGGGATGCTGACGGCCTTCTCTCTTAAGGCGAGACCTTTCTCGGTCAGAATGATGAGGATGTTCCTTTTATCCTTCTTGTCTTTCTCTATATCGACATAGCCCTTGTCCTTAAGCTTCTTTAAGAGATCGGTTAAGGTGTTGGCTTTGAGATAGAGGGCCTCCACAAGGTCTTTCTCGTTAACCTTCCTCTTCTCCCATAACACCATCATCGTGATGTACTGGGTGTAAGTGAGATCTAGTTCCTTAAGAAGAGGCTGGTAGCGGCGAAGTATCTTATTCGCCACCGCGTATGCCGGGAAGCAGATCTGGTTTTTGAGATATAAGGATTCGAAATTCTTTTCCATGCCTTAATTATATCGTATCCGACATATTAAACAAGAGAAATGAAAGGTAAAGAAAAAAGACCCTGATAAACAGGGTCTTAATTTTAGAGATTGTCGCTTAGTTGAAGGCGATGGTGTGTAAATCGCACTTGCCTTTGCCAACGTATTCGAGGAATAAGGCGTGTTTGCCTGGCTCGACTTTGATCTCGCTCTTGAAGGTGGCGAGCTCTTTGCTTGGCTTGACTTCGACTTTGCCGACTTCCTTGTCATCGATGATGACTTTGAAGTAACCGTCGGCTTTGCCTTTCAAGGTGATGGAGAAATCGACTTTCTCGTTCTTGAAATCGAAGTATTTGAAGCCGGCTTTGACGCCATTATAGACATTGGCGATATAAGGAACAGGTTTCTCATCCTTGCTCTGGGTGAAGTATGGATGGCCAACGCACTTGAATGGGCTCATGAACTTGCCGCCTTTTGGAGAAGTAAGGTTGCAGGCAATATAGGCTGGATAAGAACCTTCGGCTCTAAGAGGTCCGCCATTTAAGCCACAGGAAGTGACTTCGACCTGTTTGATCGAACCATCTTTCTCGATCTTGATCTCTTCGGCGCAGGCCTGACGGGAGAAGCAATCTCTATTGGTCTGGCGGTGATAGAAGATATAGTGCTTGTCGCCGATGGTAAGGATGGAACCATGGGTGTTGCCGGTGTAGTTGCTGGCAGTCTTGACATCTTTGTGTTTGCCAAGGCCAACGTCACCGATGGAGATGATGGTGCCGCCGAAGTGGAACTCGCCATCTGGTTTGTCGGAGATGGCGTAGCAGAGCTCATGTCCGAGGAAGGAAGAATAGATGAAGTAGTATTTGTCACCGATCTTTCTCATGGAGGAAGCTTCGAAGAACTCGTGGCCTTCCCATTCGGTGCCTTTGCTGTTTCGTTTAACCTTGCAGATGATCTTTGGCTCACCGATGATGGTCATCATGTCTTTGTCGAGCTTGCAGCAAGTCGCACCCTCTTTGGATTGCTTACCTAAGGTAAGTGGGTAATGGACTGGGCCGAAGCCGGTGTAGAGATAGACGTCATTTCCTTCGACGTAGACGCCTGGGTCGAAAGCGAAGCCATCGCCTTTCTTTCTGCCAAGGTGGGTGCCATCGGCATGGTGGACATAGCCGATAGGCTTGAACTGTCCGCATGGGGTATCGCAGACGGCGACGCCGATCTCATTGTGGTAAGCGGCGAAGTAGTAGAGATAGTACTTTCCATCTGGGCCCTGGATGGCATCTGGGGCATAAAGAGGGCTTCTGCCCTTCTTGCCGTTATGTGGGTCATCGCTTCTCTTGAAGATGACGCCTTCATAACGCCAGTCGCTAAGATCATCGATTGGGGCGCTATAGGTGATATGGTCTAAAACGCAGAAATCGTGGCCGTTGAAGCGATCATGTGAACCATAGATGTAGACTCTGTCGCCGAAGATATGAGGTTCGGCATCAGGGACGTATTCATCTAATGGCAAATAAGGATTGAATACTTGCTGTTTCATTTGTTCTCCTCCAGTATTTCCTCACGGTAATCCCTTGGGGTTTTACCGATAATTTTCAAAAAGTTGCGGTTGAAAGTGCGAAGTGAGTCGTAACCGACTTCCTCCGCCACTTCCTGGATTTGGACATCTTCTCTCTTTAAGAGTTCGATGGCCTTTTGGACCCTGAACCTGTTGAGATAGCTTCTGAAGTTCTCTTTGAGGCCGTCATTGACGACGTTAGAGAGGTAATGGTAGTCGTAACCGACTTTCTTCGAGAAGTCGTCAAGGGAGATGTTGGTCTTGTAGTTCTCCTCGACATAGGAGAGAACCTGGCCGACGAGGGTGGTGAATTTCTTTTCCCTTGGCATCTTCGGGAGCTTGCTATAGATGCTCGCGATGAAATAAAAAGCACTGCGGATAAGATAAGGATCGCCCGAGTGCTTTATGTCCTCTATTAGATTCAGGTATTTGTCGAATTTGAAGACTGGGTTGACTGCACACTCCTTGACCGTCGATGGGTAAAACGCATCGACGTGGTCAGGAGAGAAAATGCAGAGGTAGCTTCTAGAAGAACCGACGGTCTCGTAGAGATGGATCTGATTCGGAAGGATGAGGGCAGCCTCACCTGCGTGAAGCGTGAAATCATTCTTGTCGATCGAGACTTTTAGCAGTCCTTCGTAGCAATAAAGGAACTCAAAGCTGTCATGAAAATGGGCGGAAAACGTTAGATTCACATCGTCTTGATGATAGAGGTAATTCGTTCTATTGGAACGGCCCTCCTCAAACGAGACCGTCTTCTCTGACATGCTAAGCCTCCTTTAATCTTCTATCTGTTTGATAAGAGGATAGATGCTCTTGTATTTGGCGTGTTTGGCGCGGTAGTAGGCGAACTTGGCTTCGTTTGGGAAGTACACTTTCGCTTTTTTGATGATCTTGGCGGCCGCTTGGGCGCAAGACTCGTATTTTCCATCTCCAACCATACCAAGGATGGCGCCGCCGAAGGATGGTCCTTCATTGCCGTCGAGCTTGGAAAGCTGGATCTCGAAGATGTCAGCGAAGATCTGGCACCACTCCTCACTACGGAAGCCTCCGCCTGAGATGGTGGCCATCTGTGGGCAAGCGCCGTCTTCTTTGGCGGCGTCAAGGCAATCCTTGAGCGAGAAGGCGACGCCTTCCATGACGGCTCTAGACATATCGGCCTTGGTGGTCGTTGAGTCTAAGCCAAGGAAAGCTGCTCTCACTTTGACATCGTTATATGGGGAACGTTCGCCGGCGAGGTATGGCATGAAGAAGACATTGCTCTCCTTCGCGCCTTTGACGTCGATCTCGTCTTTGGCGAAGTCTTCGGTCTCTCTGATCTGCTCTAACCACCACTTACGGGCACTTGCGGCGCTAAGGGTGCAACCAAGAAGATGGTAGGCGCCTGCGGCATCGCAGAAGCTATGAAGGGCGTTTTTGACGTCTGGGCAGAAATGGGATGAGGAGATGAAGATGGTTCCGGAGGTGCCAAGGGAGATGTTGCATCTTCCTTCGCCGATGGTTCCGGTTCCGATCGCGGAGCCAGCATTGTCTCCAGCGCCGGCGACGAGTTTGCATCCAGGCTCAATTCCGAACTCTTTGGCGAATTCTTCCTTGAGGGTGCCGATGACGTCGCTAGACTCATGGAGCTCTGGCATCATCTCTTCGGTAATGCCGCAGATGTCGAGCATTTCTTTGGAGTATTTGCGGTTCTTGACGTCTAAGAGCAAGAAGCCGCTGGCATCACTGTAATCAGTGACGAATTTGCCGCTCAACATGTAGTTGAGGTAATCCTTTGGAAGCATGATCTTCTTGGTGGCAGCGAAAACTGCTGGCTCATGCTTTTTGACCCAGAGGATCTTTGGGGCAGTGAAACCGGCGAAGGCGATGTTGCCGGTTAATTCGGTTAATTTCGCCTTGCCGATATTGTTATTGAGGTAGTCAGTTTCTTCCTGGCTTCTTCCATCGTTCCAGAGGATGGCTGGACGAAGGACTTTGTCATTCTCATCGAGCATGACAAGGCCATGCATCTGACCGGCGATACCAATCGCTTTGACGTGGGATTCGCCAGTGACGCGCACTAATTCTTTGATTGCTTCCTTGCAAGCGTTGAACCAGAGGGAAGGATCCTGCTCACTCCAGAATTCGTGTGGATGTGAGCAGTCATATGGGACGCTGGCTTTGGCACAGATTTTTCCGTCTTCGCGGACGAATAAGGCCTTGAGGGCGCTTGTCCCGAGGTCAATGCCAATGTAGTGGTCCATAACTTATTTCTTACCGAACATTAACTGGTTGAGGATTTCCTGGAGTTCTTCCTCGTCGCCGCTGCCTGGATCTGGGCAAACCTTGGTCTCAAGGGCGTGGGCAGCTAAATCCTCAAGGGTAGCGGAGTGATCGCGGACCTTAGCACCGATGCCGGTCTTGAAGCTGGCGTATCTATCCTCGACGAACTTGTCGATGCGGCCGTCTTTGATGATGGCTTCGGCATTGAGAAGACCGAGGGCGAAGGTATCCATGCCAAGGACGAAAGCCTTGAACATATCTTCATAGGTGTTGGAAGCGCGGCGGTTCTTGGCGTCGAAGTTGAAACCACCGGTAAGTCCACCGGCTTTGATGACTTCGAGCATGGCGAAGGTGGCGCTGTAAACGTTGGCTGGGAAACGGTCGACATCCCATCCGAGGAGCATATCGCCTTCGTTGGCGTCGATGGAACCGAGCATGCCGTTCATGGCGGAGACGCGGAGTTCGTGTTCGAAGGTGTGGCCAGCTAAGGTAGCGTGGTTGGCTTCGATGTTCATCTTGAAGTCTTTGTCGAGACCGTACTGACGGAGGAATCCGATGGCGGTAGCGGCATCGAAGTCATACTGATGCTTCGTTGGCTCTTTTGGTTTTGGTTCGATGTAGAAGTCGCCTTTGAAACCGATCTTGCGGCCGTAGTCACGGGCGCATCTCATAAGGTTGGCGATGTTCTCTTGTTCGAACTTCATGTCGGTGTTGAGAAGGGTTTCGTAGCCTTCACGTCCACCCCAGAAGACATAGCCTTTGCCACCGAGTTTGACGCAGAGCTCAAGAGCTTTCTTGATCTGGGCGGCGGCGAAGCAATAGACTTCGGCGGAGTTGCTGGAACCGGCACCGTTCATGAAACGGCGGTGTCCGAAGGCATTGGCGGTTGACCAAAGAAGCTTGATGCCGGTTTCCTTCTGTTTCTTGAGAAGGTAATCACCGATCTCATCGAGTCTCTGGTACATAACGGTGATGTCATCGCACTCTGGGACGAGGTCGACATCGTGGAAGCAGTAGTATTCGATGCCCATCTTCTGCATGAATTCGAAGCCGGCATCAACTTTAGCTTTGGCATAGCCCATTGGGTCTTTTTCTTTATCGACTCCCCAGGACTTGTCCATGGTGTTGCCGCCGAACATGTCGGTACCGGCAGCGCCGAGGTTGTGCCACCAAGCCATAGCGAATGGCAACCATTCTTTCATTGGTTTTCCAAGAACGACGCGGTTGGCATCGTAGTACTTGAAAGCGAATGGTTCAGTTGAGGTTGGTCCCTTGTATTGGACCGATTTGACGAAAGGGAAATATTCCATAAATTGGTTAACTCCTTGTGTTTGTGTCCATTGTATAGGTGAAAGCGCTTTCAAAAAATGGCAAATGTTTTCCCCTACTGGACAAAACTTATGTTTATAAACATATCTTAGTTATGACTAACTCAAAAAGCAATAGGGATACGCACACGAGAAGGTTTTTGGTCTTATTTTTTGATTTGGGAACGAAATATCAGTAATTCGGTGTTGGTTTTTGAAAGGGATTTTGACCTCTTTTTGGTTTTACAAATATGAAGGGTGAATCACATTTAGCCCACTGCTTCTTTTGCCGATGAGAAGGAGATAATGCCGATATTTATAAAGGCGAGATTCAACTATTTTTCATCTCTGGTGAAACATAGAAATCCGACAAGGGATAGCCTAAATTTTGTCTTCTCATTGCTACAGAGTGTACGAATTATGATATTTTGTCCAAAAGGGCGGTTTTGGCACCACTGCTTTCAGCGTGTCACCAGTGTCTACACATTCTTAAGATTTTGACCAGAGGAATCTAGTGGTTAACCGCTTTCATAACGAAATGAATACAACCTTCAAAATATGAAAGGTATAATGAACGATAATCAAAAAGGCCCAACAAATTAATTGTTGAAACAAGGAGGTGGCTTTAATGCAATTCGACGACAAAATCGTAGGCTTCGGCCTCACATTCGATGACGTACTTCTCATCCCAAGGTACAGTGAAATCACCCCAGACATGGTGTCTCTCAAGACCCGTCTATCCAAACACCTCAAACTCAACGTCCCTCTCATGAGCGCAGCGATGGATACCGTCACTGAGCACGAGATGGCGATTGCCCTTGCCGAAAACGGCGGTGTCGGCGTCATCCATAAGAACATGTCGATCGAAGCGCAAGCCGCTGAAATCAAGATGGTTAAGGATACCGTCGTTGGCGAAGAATATCCTAATGCCAACCTCGACAAGAACGGCAAACTTATCGTCGGCGCTTCCCTTGGCATCAAAGCCGAGAAGCTCGAAAGAGCGAAAGCCCTTGCCGAAGCCGGTGCCGACTTCTTCATCCTCGATAGCGCACACGGCAACAGCAAGAACGTCGTTGAGGCCTTAAAAGAACTTAAGAAAGCTTTCCCTAGTATTGATATCATCGCTGGCAACGTCGCCACTTACGAAGGTGCGAAGCGTTTGGCCGAGAATGGCGCTGACGCCATCAAAGTCGGTATGGGCCCTGGCTCCATCTGCACCACTCGTGTCATCTCCGGTATGGGCGTCCCACAGATCACCGCTATCATGGATTGCGCCAAAGCCTGCAAAGAACATAACATCCCTCTTATCGCCGATGGCGGCATCCGCTACTCGGGCGATATCGTCAAAGCCATCGTCGCTGGAGCTGACTCAGTCATGCTCGGTGCCATCTTCGGCGCTACTTCCGAAGCCCCTGGCAACACCGTCATCATCAATGGCAAGAAATACAAGCAGTACCGTGGTATGGGTTCCTTAGCCGCTATGGCACAGGCCAATGGCTCAAGCGACCGTTACTTCCAGGATCCGCATAAGAAACTCGTCGCCGAAGGCGTTGAGGCCCTTGTCCCTTGCAAAGGAAGCGCCTCCGACATCATCTTCGAGTTACTCGGCGGTCTTCGCTCAGGCATGGGCTATGAAGGCGCCAAAGACCTCGAGACACTTCAGAAGGAAGCCAAATTCCTCCGCATCACCTCAGCATCCCTCAAGGAGAGCCATCCTCACGATGTCACCCTTGAAAAAGAGAGTTCTAACTACTGGAGGCCATAATTAAATGGAGAAAATCATCGTCGTTGATTTCGGTGGTCACGCTTCGCAAGTGATCGCCCGCCGCATCAGAGAGAGTCACGTCTACTCAGAGATCGCCGCTTACGACACGGAGATCGAAGCCCTCAAGGCGTGATCGCCCGCCGCATCAGAGAGAGTCACGTCTACTCAGAGATCGCCGCTTACGACACGGAGATCGAAGCCCTCAAGGCTAATGACGTTGAAGGCATCGTCCTTGGCGATTGCCTTGAGACCGAAGATTATCCTTCACTCCCATCATGGGTCTATGAGCTCAATAAGCCGATCTTGGCCGTCACCTATGGCGCGAAGCTCATGAAGAAAGAGTTCGGTGACAAGCTTCCTAAGAATGTCACTCTTGGCGAGTTCTCCGAAGAAGGCGAAAACAAAGACCTTGAGAACTTCTTATTCAATATCGTCAAAGCCAAGAAGAACTGGGATGGCAAATCCTTCGCCGAAGGCATGATCGAACAGATCAAGAAACAGGTTGGCGACAAGAAGGTCATCTGCGCGTTATCTGGTGGCGTTGATTCCGCGGTTACCGCTGCGCTTATTGCTAAGGCAATCGGCAAGAACCTCCACTGCTATTTCATCAACCATGGCTTGCTTAGGAAAGGCGAGCCAGAGCAGGTCTGCGCTACCTTTGATAACAACCCAGATCTCCCACTCGATTTCCATTATCTCGATAGAGAACAGCTCTTCCTCGATAAGCTCAAAGGCGTTACCGATCCAGAGCAAAAGAGAAAAATCATCGGCAAAACATTCATCGATGTGTTTGCTGAAGCACTTACCGGCAATACCGAAGGCGCATTCCTCGCCCAAGGCACCATCTACCCAGACCGCATTGAATCGGGCATGGGCAAAGGCAAATTAATCAAGAGCCACCACAATGTCGGCGGCCTTCCAAAAGATCTCCCATTCCTTGGTCTTGTCGAGCCTCTCAAAGACTTA
>CADCLU010000018.1:8859-11484 GCA_902802355.1 uncultured Erysipelotrichaceae bacterium | reverse complement strand
TTATTCAGCGGCTTTGGCTTCTGGCTTCTTGCCTTTCTTGAGGACGACGAACCAGACGATGCAGAATGCACCAGCGAGGACGAGAACGCCACCGCCAACGGAGATGCCGATGATGGCAGCCATTGGGAGTCCGGCAGCTGGGGTTCCGGATTCACCGGTTTCTTCCATGTCGTAAGCTGGATCGACTACTTCAAGGGTGAAGACGGTCGCGATATCGGTTGTCGCGGTTGCGCCTTCAAGGGTGAGCTTGGCCCAAATGATGATGTCTTTGGCACCGGCGACGGTTGGGGTACCGGTGATCTTGCCATCTTCGAATTTGAGACCAGCCTGAAGCTTCTGGTCGACCTGAACGTCATCGATAGCGAGTTCGACGTCAGTGATGTTCTTACCATCGTATTGCTGACCGACAGCGTACTTATCAGCGATTTCGAATTTGATTTCGCCGACATCCTTGTTAAGGGTGACTTTGAGGCTGTCTTCAGTGGTGATGGCTTCCTGATCCTGGATGCCGAAGACGTTGTTCTGGGCTTTCGCGCAGGCAGCGTGGGCGTAGATGAGGCCTTTGGCACTCTGACGGACGGCATACCACCAGGAGTAGGATTCGTAGGTCTGACCCTCATAGGTGAAGGTTGGGGCGCCTTTGCCATCGAAGGCAGTGGCATCCCACTTGCAGTTCATATCTGGGCCGTAGTCAGCGGAGTCGAGCTGGACGTTGCAGCCAGAGAGGGTACGGTTGTTGATGTTTTCGTATTTGGTTCCGTCGAAGGAGCTGTTGCCATGGTGGGTCATATCGGAAAGGACAGCGCCTCTGAAGCCCCATTCATGACGGAGGACTTCAACGAGAAGAGGATAGGAAGCAGCGGTCTCCATCATACCAAGACGGTTGTAGGAGGACATGATGCCACGGGAGTAGCCATCCTGGATGCACATCTGGAATGGTTTGAGATAGATCATACGGAGAGCTTGCTCACTGACGAAGGACATGGTGCCTTCACGGTTCTTCTCTTGTTCGTTGACGGCGAAGTGCTTGTAGTAGCAGTAAACACCTTTGAGGGTGGCGCCTTTGACGACCTGAGAGGCCATCTTACCCATTAAGAATGGGTCAGCGGAGTAGTACTCGAAGTTACGGCCACCGAATGGAGAACGGTGGAGGTTGACGGCTGGGCCAGCCCAACCATACATATTGGCGAAGAAAGATTCAGCGCCGACGATGTCGCCCTGCTTCTGAGCGAGTTTGATGTTGTAGGTAGCAGCAACGGTTGGTTCACCACACCACCAGATGATCTCATACTGGTTTGGACCGTCGGAGTCGTTGGTGGATGGTTTGCCGATGGCGTCTAACGAGGTGTTGTCGTGACGACGGACGAATCTAAGAAGCTCATCATAGGTGAACTCATTGAGCCATTCTTCCCAGCGTGGGTCGTCGTAATCGGCACCGACCATCTCGGAGAACATGGTACGTTCGCCGGATTCAAGGGCCTCAGCCTCTTGATGCCAGCCGTTGTCGATGAAGTCTTGCTTGGTCTTGTAGGCCGCTTCGGAGACATATCCGTTATGGAGAACGTCAAGGTCGGCAACTACGAATGAGTGAGTAAGGAATTCCTCGGATCTGCTGTTGGCAGGAAGAGTACGGTCCTCGATGGTTGGGTGGGTTGGGAAGGTTTCCTCAAAGTCGTGACGGCTCATGTGGTCGAAACCAACGGAGTCACTCATTGGGAGGGAGCAGAAGAAGTCGTCTTCGGAGAAGCGGTTCTCGACTTTGTGACCGGTGTAACGGTCGGTCTCATACTGGATGCCGCCTTTTTTGACGGTGAGTTTCTTGGAGTCGATCTTCTCGTGCGCGTTCTTCATTAAGCACACTTCGTATTCGCCTTCGTCGAGCTCATAACCTTTGAAGCCATTGTTGTTGGCATCGGTGTAGTCATAGTCGGCGAAGTCTTGGATATTGAAGCTAAGAGTGATGGTTTCTTCGTCACCTGGTTCAAGCATCTCGGTCTTGCCAAAGGCACATAAGACGTGGTCGGCTTTTTCGATACCGCCATCATAGTAAGGGGCCTTCCAGTAAAGCTGGACGACTTCCTTGCCAGCGACGTCACCGGTGTTCTTGACCTTGACGTCCATGGTGATGATCTTCTTCTTACCAGTGAGAACAGTGTTCTCGGCTGGATCAACATTAACGATTTCCTGGCTGAAGGTGGTGTAGCTAAGACCATAACCGAATGGGTAAATAACGCCTTCTTCGCCGTCATACCATTCATCGGCTTTCGCCTGGCCTTCTGAGGCTAAGATATCGGCATAGCGGGTCTCGTGGTAACGATAGTCGACATAAATGCCTTCTTCGTAGTTGTTATAGGCAGCGCAGTAGCAGCCATTGAGACCACGGTTTGGAACATAGTGCTCTTCGTCAACCCAGCGGGCCTCTGTGCAGGTGCTCGTTGGAGTGCCGTCGGCGTTGATCATCGTGTGGTTCGGGATTGGCTCGCCATTGCTGTCGCGGTAAAGCTCGCCATTCTCATCCACGAAGGTCTGAGAGTTATCGGCGAAGTTCTGGAAGGATGGATCCTTGGTGAAATCACGGGTCCAGGTATCGACGGTGCGTCCGCTTGGGTTGACGGCGCCGGTGAC
>CADCLU010000018.1:0-8811 GCA_902802355.1 uncultured Erysipelotrichaceae bacterium | reverse complement strand
AGCTCATCGCACTGGAAGATGTTTCCGCTATTGATAAGGATGATGATCTTATCGAAATGCTCTTTGACCATCGCGATCATATCCTGCTCATTCTTGGAGAGCTGGAGGGAATGTCTATCGGTTGGTTCTCCGGACTTTCTGGAGTCACGGGCGTTCATGGTAACGAGGTCAGTACCTTCGGAACCGGAGCGGACGAGGACGACGAATGCGGCATCGCCATACTCAGCGAAGCTATTTTTGACAGCATCGGTGTAACTGGTGATTGGGGTTTCGCCGACAGCGAGGTCGTTGACACCGTCGTAACGGGTCGTGCCTTCACGTCCACTGCCAGAGGAGCTTCCTTCATAAAAGGACTTGAGGGTTGGGTTGCAGGTCATGCCGACTTTGTTGAGCGATTGCTCAATATCGACACCGGTTTCGCCGTTGATACGGCCTTGACCGGATCCACCGCCACCGCGGAGCCACTTGCTGCTGTTGCTGTTCTTTCCGAAGATGGAAACATTCGTCACACCCGAAAGAGGAAGCATGCCGTCTTTGTTCTTAAGAAGGACCATGCCTTCCCTGGCGATTTCGAGGTTAGTTGCGGAACCGGCCTTGATAAGGTCGTTTCTCGAAGCATACTCGGAATAGAACTTGCCATGATGTTCGCCGAGGAATGGCTCAACGAGCCCGTCGGCGTTGGTTCCTGCCATGCCAGCAGCGCCAATCATCATGAGGGCACTGGCCGCTAGGACACCAAACAACTTGAGTTTTTTCATTGTTGCTCTTTTCTTTCTCGGTCCGTTGTTTGTTTTTCATATTCCCCCAAGCGGACCGACAAAGGGTATATGAAAGACCAAAATACGTCTTGATGGTCAAGTTGAGACCATTATGCTAAGTTTTTGCGTTTTCAAGCATGACAAAGTTGCGATTTCTTTTGTTCTATGTTTTGGTTCTTACTGTGTAAGGTCTTTTGATTTTTGTTCAAGATTGGACATTTTATCGAAAAAAAGGCCCTCGGTGGTGGTCAGGGCCTTTTCTCTTCTTGTTGCGCAAGAAAGGAAAGAAAGGTATCAGGCTTTTTTGGAATGATCGCTTCCGTAGTATTGCTTTTTGTTCTCGTACATCTCAATGTCCGCTTGCTTCATATCGTCGAGGACTTTGGAGATGTTCGTGGCGTATTTGCCGCCGACAGCAAGAATGACGTCTCCTCTCTTTTTCTGGATGTTACGAATGTATTCGAGTCTCTCTTCAAAGTCCTTCTTCTCCATATTCGGGCAAAGGACCATGAATTCATCTCCGCCGACACGGTAGATCTCATAACCATCGAAGGTCTCTTTGAGGAGATCGCCTGCCGCGATGAGGAGCCTATCCCCTGCTTCATGGCCTGAGGCGTCGTTGGTGGCTTTAAGTCCATTGACGTCGGCGAAATAGATGCCAAGGCTCATGAGGGATTCATTCTTGCCAGAAAGGAGTTCTTCGATTCTTCTGTCCATTGCGCTTCTGTTAAGAAGACCTGTGAGCATATCGGTGGTCGACATCTCCTCAAGTCTGCTAAGAAGCTGGTTGCTATAGATGAAGGAAGCGACGAAATAGGAAGTGAGCTCAAGGGTGTCTTTGATCTTCGCTGTTTTCTCAGCGTCGAAATTGGCGACCCAGATGAAACCGATGACTTCCCTGCCATATTCGATTGGGAAAAGGATGAGGCTTCTTACGTTGTGCTCGATGATCGATTTATACCAATTCGGATCACGTTCTTTGACGATTTCCATCTCATCGACGTTCTTGGCGATGAGACAATTGCTTCCCGCAATATCCTTGATCCAAGTCTCGGTGACGTCATAAAGGCTCTTCTTCATCGTCAAAGAAAGGTTTTGCTCAAAGGTTTCGTCTTCACCGGTATCCGAGAGGATCATGACCTTCTTGGTTTTATTGTCTCTTACGAGGATGCGACAGAACTCAGGAGAGCAAAGCTCTTTGATATCGATGACGACCTGACGCATGGTCTCTTCTAAATTGTCTCCTTTATGGAGCTTGATACAGGTTTGGAGAACTTCGCTCGTGACATCGGCTTCACGGTTTGTGAGTTTTCTGGCATCCATGGTGTCCGACATCTCCATGGTATAAACCATGTAATAGACATCCCCATCATGCATCGAAAGAGGGATCCAATTGCAGTCAAGCCAGATGTCCCATCTATCAGGATGGACATAAGCGTGGAGGTTCTCTTTTTTGACTGCACAGCTATAGGCAAAAAACTCAAAATTCTTGTCATTTGGCGCATATTTGTCATAAAGATCGCCGAAAACGACATCCTCTGGGAGGTGGTTGTCTTTGATGTAGCCAGGGTTGGCGGCGATGATTCTGATCTCGCCGTATTTGTCCTCGCCCTTCTTCTCAACGGAGACGATGCAGGCAGGGATGGCGTAAGTGTTTACCAGTTCTTCAAAGTTCATAAAAAGAGCGGTCGCTTATATTTCTTCTGTTGACCCCATTATATGGGTGAATAACCCCTTCTTCAAACGATATGCACCTCATAGTAAGGGTCTGATCCGGCGCTTAGCTTCTTTATGGAAAAGCATTTTTATTAGGTAAAAGAAAAAAGCATTTTGCTTTTGCAAAATGCCTAATCTCAATGGTGCCCGAGGGGGGATTCGAACCCCCATGGAATTACCCGAACGATTTTGAGTCGTTTGCGTCTACCATTCCGCCACTTGGGCGCGGAAGAAATTATATGATATGAGTTCCTAAATGCAAAATAGAAAAAGCGGTTTCATCAAATATTTTCTTTCTAATTAGAAAGATAAGGGGTACATTAATGCCCATGGAAGAAACTATTATTCAAAATCAAGAAAATACACCAAAGGAAAGCGTCTGGAAAAAGATCCAAACCTTCCTCATGAAGAGCACCAACGGCATGGCCCTTGGACTTTTCGGAACACTCATCATCGGAACCATCATCGCCCTCTTTGCAAAAATCCCTGGTTGCGAGGACGTCGCCAAATTCGCCGACGTAGTCAAGTTCCTCATGGGCGCAGGCATTGGTCTAGGCGTTGCCTTATCACTTGGATGCCAAGGCGTCAGCGTCGTTGCCATTATGGCTGCGGGCGCGGTTGGAAACCTTGGGTTCGGTTGGGGTTTAACCGAATACAAAATGGTGCAATATAGTGGAACCGGCGATCCACTCTCCTGCTATTGCTCTGCCATCATCGCTTATTTCGCCATCAAGTTGATCATGAGAAGGAAGACTCCGGTCGACCTCATCCTCATTCCTCTTGTTGGCCTTGGATTCTCCCTCGCCTACTGTTTCTTAGCATCATATTGGGTCCATCAGGTTACCGTCCTTCTTGGTGATCTCATCAAGATTTGCTTTGATCCAAGCCAATTCACAGCCCTCCCTATTCTCATGTGCGTCGTCATCTCAGTCCTCGTTGGCATGGCGTTGACCGCTCCAATCAGTTCTGTCGCCATCTGCGTGGCCATCAATATCGGCCTTTCTCCAGTTGCTGCTGGTGCTGCCTTAATTGGCTGCTGCACTCAGATGGTTGGCTTTGCCGTTCAATCTGCTCGTGACAACAAATGGGGAAGCGTTCTTGCCATCGGCATCGGAACTAGCATGCTTGAGTTCAAGAACATCATCAAGAATCCTCGTATTTGGCTTCCAACCATCATCACTTCGGCTATTCTCGGTCCTTTCGCCTATGTGTTCAGTTTTGCCACAGACTCCGTTGGAGCCGGCATGGGAACCTCAGGCTTTGTTGGCCTCATCGATACCTTTGATGCCATGAACTACGATGTCTTGGCTATTATCGAAGTCCTAGGTATCTGCGTTATCGCCCCTATCGCTCTTGTCTTCGGCCTTGATCTTCTTTTCAGAAAAATCGGCTGGATCAAGAAGGGCGACTTAACCATCTAATAATCTAAAATCGCTTGCAAAACCTGTTCGGATTTTAAAAATTCCGAGCATTTTCGCATTTAATCACCGAAGGAAAGGATATAATTAAAGCAATGATAAAAGAAACAAGGATTAATCCTGAAAGCGAAGTGTCGCTCATCTTTGTCCATGGCATCATGGGCACCTACCGCCACTTCTCTTTCCTTTACCCTATCGTCGATAAGCGTTACTCCTATTATGCCTTCGAGCTAAAGGGACATGACGCTGATTACAGAGCCTTCCGTGACGCCAAATATCAGGAATGGGAAGACGAGGTTCTCGCCCTTGCGGAATTCCTTCATAACGAAGGGCAGAGAGTCGTCTTTGTCACCCATTCGATGGGTGGATTATTCGCTCTTTTGTTTGCCAAGAGGCACCCGGGAGAAGCGTCTTTGTTCCTTCTTAATCCACCGCTATATGGAAACATCAAGCCTATCGCTTTCAAGAGATACGGCGATGCCATATATGGCGATGATCAGATTGAAGAAGAATCGAAGAGGCTTAAGAGAGCGACTGACATGGAGCTCACCAAGAATCCATTCGCCTACCTAACCTGGCTTCCTAATATGTTCTCCCTCTATAAAGCCATGAGGAAGGAAAGAGCCTTCTTCAATGAGATCGAGGTCAAACCTAGCGTCGTCTTCCATAGCGCGAAAGACGAATTACTCGCTAAACGAAACATCACCTCATTCTCCTCCCACAAAAACATGAAGAACATCACCCTTATGGGAAGCACCCATTTCGGATTTGGGGAGAACGATAAGGAAATAATCAAAAAGGAGTTCATCGAGTTCCAAAAGAATCTGTGAGTTCCTTGGGCAATAGCCCAAAAAGACAAATAGTTTGATTGTGAAGACTATTTGTAAGAAAAGGAAACACTCTCTAATTAAAGAGTGAGATAATCAAATTGTAAGGAGATACTGAACATGATCCTATTCATCGACACCGCCAACCTTAAGGAAATCGAAGAAGCCGCCAAATGGGGCTATGTCAAAGGTTGCACCACAAACCCAAGCCTCATCGCCAAAGAGGGCTTGACCCAGAAAGAGGTCATTACCAAGATCACCAAACTCATCGATGGTCCTATCTCCGCGGAAGTCACTTCCGAGGAATACGAGGGCATGATTGAGCAAGGCAAAGAGCTCTTCGCCATCGATCCTAAACACATCGTCATCAAACTTCCGATGACCAACGCCGGCTTGAAAGCCGCTCAAGAATTCAAACGCCTTGGCATCCCAACCAACGTCACCCTTTGCTTCAACGTCGCTCAGGCTGTCCTCGCCATGGAAAGCGGAGCCACCTATATCTCACCATTCCTTGGACGTCTTGATGACGCCGGCCTTGAGTCCATGAAACTCATCTCCGATATCGTGAAGGTCAAGAAGAACTACGGCTATGACACCAAGATCATCGCCGCTTCCATCAGAAACGTCGAGCACGTCCAGACCTGTGCCATCGGCGGAGCTGATATCGCGACTATCCCATTTGCCGTCCTTAGCAAGCTCATCACCAACCCTCTCACCAAAGATGGTCTTGAGAAGTTCCGTCAGGATGCCGCGAAGACCGCAGCCCTTGGCGAATAAGTCATAAACAATGAACTAAAGCGAGCAAGATATGCTCGCTTTTTTTATTTTTTCCCAGCAAAAAAGCATTTTTATGCTTTAATAGAATGTATGAAAAAGAGAATCCCCCTTCT
The DNA here is from genome assembly GCA_902802355.1 of uncultured Erysipelotrichaceae bacterium. Classification (GTDB taxonomy): domain Bacteria; phylum Bacillota_I; class Bacilli_A; order RFN20; family CAG-826; genus UBA4951. Next base: position 3,202 of record CADCLU010000018.1, on the reverse strand, counting down.
GCTTTCGTTCACCTCGGTGATTCTTTTAAGCTGCACCCCGGAAACCGTTATGAGTCTAATGAGTGAGTCAGAATCCTCTTCCGCTCCGACAACCGGTTCCGTTACCGATTGCCCTCCTTCTTCTCCTGATTCCTCATATACTTCGCTCTCCTCTTCCGAAGAAAGACACGCCTCTGGAAACCAGACCGCTTTCTTCAAAGGCGGCGAATCCGTCAGCGTGAAGATCATTCTTACCAATGAGGCCCTCTACGACCTCTCTAGGTATGGAGGAGATACCGATACCTATAAGCACAAATACGATGACGTTTATTTCCCATGCACTTTCATTGCGACTGTCGGGGAAGAAAGATACGTCTACTATGATGTCGGCGTCAGAATGAAAGGTGCGACTTCAAGAAGACAGATCGCTGATGCGAGTGGAAACATCTCCCAGACCTGCCACTTCAAGATCTGCTTCAAAGCCACCTTCGATGACTCTCTTTATGATTTGACTCAATTCACCAAATACAAGCACACCTGGACATCCTCAGCGAAAGAAGCTAGGAAAGACAGAAGGTTCTTCGGAATGGAGAAGATCGATTTCAAATACCTTCCAAGAAACGATGCCGCCTATAACGGAAAGACATATAGCCAAGAGATTTATTCTTACGACCTCTTCAGGCAATACAATATCCCAGCTCCTTACGCTAGATGGGTCAATTTCACGATTCAAAGCGGTTCTACTCAAAGAACCTTCAAATACGAAGCGGTTGAGGCTATCGACAAGAGATTCCTCAAACGTGCTTTAGGTGATAAGGACGGAGACCTCTATAAGTGCACCCAGGTTATTGGAACCACCACTTCATCCGGAGGCGGATGGGGCGGCGGATGGGGAGGTACCCAAGACGTCAAATATGCTGACTTCGATAGAGACGGTGCCGTTACCACAAGCCTTGATGAGAATGGCTACGCTAACGGAACGAGAATCGCCAACGGAAAGATCGGCGTCGAAGACAATTATGGCGAATACCATCCAGTCTATTCTTTAAAGACCAATGACAGCGGAGGCGAGAACAGCGACTTCACCAATATGGCTGAGCTTATTAACGTCTGCTATTCCTGCTGTGAGAAAGGCGCTCCACTTTCGCTTCTTGAATCCAAACTCGATTTGACCGAATGGCTCAATTACTGCGCGGTTTCCTATGTCGTCGGAAACTATGACGATTTCAGAAACAACAGCAACAACTACTACATCTATTTCCGTTCTACGGACAATAAAGCCGTCATCATTCCTTACGACTATGATTACTCTCTAGGCTTAACCAAGGAATCAAGCGTCTATAACCACATTGCCACAGACGGTCCTTTCACTAACAAAACATCTCACTCAACGATTAATATCAGCATCTTCAAAGACACAATCATCACCAACAACAATCTCTCTTACTACAACACCGGAGAGACAACCCAAAAGACGATGCAGGCCACCTACAAGAACAAGATCAAAGAGATCTCAGATAATGGCGCATTGGACTATCAACAGACCTATATTCCTTTCATCAGCGGACTTCCTGATGGCGCAACAAGCGTCAGCGACGAAAGCGACATCGTCTCAAGATATATGACTGCTAAAAAGGGCGTGATTGACGCCCTCAACTAATTCCTGATTTTAATCTCCCCTAAAGGAGCTTCGATATCGTGGATTATCTCCCCTACCGAATCAGCAATTATATGGCTGTTTTGCAGGGGATTTTTTATTGAATCGACATTTCCGATGATATTCGCTTCAACCTCGCTTCTTTCGAACGAGAGATCGCATCTAATCATCTTGCAATCGATGAGTTTTAGGTTCTTGCAGTAACAAAGAGGCTGGGTTCCTTCTATCGTACAGTTGATGAGGGTGAGGTTCTCACTATACCAGCCAAGGTACTCACCATCGATATGGGAGTTCCTCACGGTGACGTTCTTACTGTGCCAGAAAGCGTCCTTCGTCTTGAATTCGCAGTTATCGAATTCGGCGTTCTCAAGATACTGGAAAGAATACTTTCCTTTCATGGAAAGCTTCTCTGCTTTGAGGTTCTTTGAACGCATGAAAAGATATTCGGATTCAATGGTTACGTTATCGAGCTTGATGTTATCAACCGACCAGCCGAATTCAGGAGAGATGACATCCACGTTGGACATATAGATGTTTGAACACTCACGAAGGGCTTTGATGCCATGCATCTTAGAGTTTCTGATATCGATATGATCGCTATACCAGATGGCCGCTCTGCACTTATCGGTCATCTCAATGTGTTCAAGGTTTAAGCCATGGACGTGCCAGAAAGGATAGCGGAGATTGAAATAGGAATCCCTGACAAAGACGTCAGAACATTCCTTAAAGGCGCTTTCTCCGTCTTTTGGGCCATCGATTGAGATATTCTCTGCCTCGACGCCGTCTAAGCCGTAGAATGCCCTTTCTTCGTCGTATGTTCCGCCACTCACTTTTTTCATGGCTACATTATAGCGTAGAAGAATATAAAAAATCCCACCAAACACTTGGCGGGATTTAGTATTTAAGAATTAATTCTTAGATGTGAAGGCGGGAAGCTTTAGCAGCAGCACGCATCTTTTCGTATTCAGCGGCTAACTTAGCGTCTTCTTCAGCCTTCTTGGCCTCTTTAGCAGCAAGCTTAGCCTTCTTGGCAGCTTCTTTCTGGGAAGCCTTCATATCGGCATTGGCTTTCTTTTCAGCACGATCGGTTTCGAAAGCAGCTTCTTCTTTCTCGAAATCAAGGCCTTTCTTTTCGCAGTAGGCTTTGAATTCGATCTTTCTGTATTCCTCAGCTTCTGCTTCGGCCTGAGCTTGCTCAGCGGCTAATCTATCAGCAGCGGAAACATACTCGATGCCAGCGGCAAGAGCGAGAGCCTTCTGATCTTCTTCGATGGCTTTGTGGTCGAGGTTGGAGAATTTCTCAACGTTCATGAAGAAGAAGATGAGGCCAATGACGAGGTAGCAGATGGTTTCACCGCCGAAGAAGGACCAGATGGTGGCGTTCTCGATGGCAGGGCCGCCGATGTTGCTAGGACTATAACCAGCACCGGCAAGAAGGGCGCTGATAATACCATTGGCGATACCAGTCATGGCAATCATGATGGAACCGTAAACAGCCATGGAGAATCCGTCGGTACGGAATCCGTAGAGGGCTTCTTGGTGATCAAGGACGTCAGCAAGAAGAGC
>CADCLU010000017.1 GCA_902802355.1 uncultured Erysipelotrichaceae bacterium | reverse complement strand
GTGCATTCTGCATCGTCTGGTTCGTTGTCCTCAAGAAAGGCAAGAAGCCAGAAGCCAAAGCCGCTGAATAAGCTTTGCTAAGAACTGCCAGGCCAAAAAACTGGCAGTTTTCTTTTGCCCAAAATCCCTAGCATTTCCATAAAGCAAAAAGGATTTGCACAGGTTTTTTAAATAATAGAAGTAGGGGAGAAGCGTAAAAAAAGAGAGGACGTTTTGCCATCCTCTCTCTGCTGCTTTTGCTTATTTGTTGCGTCTTCTGTCGCCGTACTTCTTGAACTTGACTTTGTACATCTCTTTATCGGCGTTGTTGACGATGTCGCTTAAACTTGCGCCATCCTCGCTGAAGGCCACACCGATAGAGACACGGATATCTTTCTCGAGGAGGGTCTTCTCAACGTTGGCGGCATACTCGTAGCCTTCCTCATCATCACGAATTGGGAAGTAAGCGACGAACTCATCGCCGCCGAACCTACAGCAGTCTCCGTTATCCGGAAGAGCCTGGTCGATGGTCTTTGCTATGGCCTTGAGGATCAAGTCGCCTTTATTATGACCATAGGTATCGTTGATGTTCTTGAAGTTATCGGCGTCGATGAAGAAGACGGCGCACCTCTTTTTCTTTTTGATGAGTTTGTCATAGGCAGGTACCATCTCTTCGTCGAAGAAGATACGGTTATGGATGCCAGTCAACTGGTCATTGTTATAGAGCTCGCTCAAAGTCTTGGAGAGTTCGGAGTACTTAAGGGTCTTATAGAGGGATTCGCCTTGGAAGATAAAACGGGCTCTCGCATCGACAAAGTCTGGGAGGACGATATTGTCCGCGTTTTCTCTGACGATGATATAACCGACGACTTCCTTGCCGAAGTGAAGGGAGCTAACGAAGGCGACCTTGTCCTTCATGCTTCTGACCATACGTTTTCTGATCTCTCTGATCGAATCGGTATGGACTTGGACACCGTTCTCGAAATAGAGGGCGATGGCTTCACGCTCAACAGGTACTCTCTTGGTTGAGAAAGTGGTGGTTCCTGGCTGGAACAAACCTTTATCAACGGAGATGAGGCAGGATTCGACCTGTTTGAAGTATGGGTATTCGGCTAAGGCCTTGAAATATCCTTCGAAGTTATTGAGAAGGGAAAGGTCCGCCATCATGGTGGTCATGCGGTTGCGCTTATGATCGTTCTTGAAATCGGTCAAAACGCTATCCATCGCGTACTTGCGGTAATCAAGGACTTTCTCGCTCTCGCACCCACAGGACTCGCGGTAAATCATCTTTCCGTCGATATAGGTGAATTCAGGAACTTCTTTTCCGTCGACCAAGTCGCAGACGACGTCGATCATCTTCTTTCCAGCTTCGAAACGGTCGATGCCGACAGTGGTGATCTGAGGGGTGTAACGCTCAGCTTGGCCATAGTTATCGAATCCGGTGATGATGAAATCTTTTGGACTCGTGTATCCGCGTTTCCTCGCTGCTTCGAGAGCACCGATGGCGATACGGTCATTGGCACATACGATGGCACCTGGGAGATGGCCTGAGGTCTCGAATATGAGTTTTTCCATATTCTTGAAGCCGGAATCGTATTCGAAGTTGCCAACATAGATTGGGTTATCCATCTGGTTGAGACCGAAGCGGACCAAAGAATCCGCATAGGCGCGGGCTCTGGCATTGGCCTCAAAGTTGGAAGAAGGTCCGCCGAAGAAGGCGAAGCTTCTGACGTTATGCTTGCTGTAGAGGTGGTCCATCATCTCTTCGATGGACTTCTTGTTGTTCTGTCCAAAGGTATGGATGCCAGGGAACTTGCTATCGAGAGCAAGGACTGGAATATTGGATTTGCGGATAAGAGGGAAAATGCGGGCGTCGATTTCGTTCATCGGCATGTCAGAGACATCCAAAATAATCGCGTCGAAGTAGCTCGCGTCAACTAAGTTGTAGACCGAATACTCGCCTTGGTTGTAAGCATCTTCACGGACAGCTTCGCCAAAAGAGCAGAACTGGGTGACGAATAAATCAATGCCGCGTTCCTTAGCTCTTGCGAACATGCCCTTTAAAGAGGACATTAAAGCAAATCGCGTCCAGCCCTCAGTCAAGAGGGCGATATTAATTGTTTCCACGTCCATAGTATAACAAGTTTGTCTCGTGTAGGTCTAGTTAATCGCTTTATTTTATGAATAAAGTGTTTGAAAACGGCTTTGACTATTATATAGGTCTTTGTTTGTAAAAAAAGCGTTTTCTACCTTGTTATCAGTGGAAAACGGCTTTGAGTGAATCTAAATCGGTGTAGAGGATTGGCTCGATGCCTAGTGAGGAAACAGGAGCCAAATTCTTTGGATTATCGTCGATCATATAAATATGGTCAAACTTCTCAGTGTAGGAGTTGATGGCGAGTTTATAGAACTCCGGATCAGGTTTCATCATATGGTAGGCGCCTGAGACGAAAATCTTGTCGAAGCGGTCCTTGAAACCAAACCTGTCGATGATCTCGCCCATGAATGGGAACCCGGCGTTGCTAAGCAAGACGAGTTTGTCATTGCCTCTCCTAAGGGAGGTGATGTAGTCGAAGACATCCTGTCTCAAATGGATTCTTCTATACCAGTCATCCTTGAGCTCTTTCGGGTCGTAGCCAAGGTCTTTGCCGATGCTCTCGAAAACTTCATCTAAGGAAACGTCTCCGAGGTCGCAGTCATTGAAGTATTTTTCCTTCAGGGTCATTGCGATCTTTGGGTCGTCGAAGTGTTCGTTGAACCAATCGACGGCAATCTCGTTCATGATGACTCCGAAGCAATCAGAAAGGATAAGGTTTGCCATAACGGCACAATTATATTGAAGTCGCTTCCTAGAAGAAAGGAATATGATGGGTTTTCTTTCAAGCAGGGGAGAATATGCCATTTTTGCAGGGGATTTTTGGCTAAATTCATTTCAATCCTAAACTATTGACAAAAGTTAAGATGAAATGGGCAGAAAACACAAAAAACACGGCAAAACTCGTTTCTTTTATTCGCCCATAAATCGATATATCGATAATTCTCATTTCGTTGTTCTATCAATATTTTTGTAGCGATATAATTAAGTGCATTTCTTTTAGGTACTAAAAGGCAATGTTGATTATTTGGAGGCGCCCTTTAGGCGATACGCAAACATGAAAATCCGTCTTGAAGTCATTAAAGACGTCCGAGAGATTTGTCAGCAGCACAAAGACGAACCCTCTCCGTTGATTGTCATTCTGGAAGAAGTCCAGAAGAAGTATGGCTACGTTCCTGTTGAGTTACAGGAAGTCATCTCTGAAGAAACCGGAGTCCCAGCCGCCGAGATCTACGGCGTTGTGACCTTCTACTCTTTCTTCTCACTCACCCCGAAAGGAAAATACGTTATCCACGTCTGCTTAGGCACAGCTTGCTACGTCAAGAATGCCCAGAATGTCTTGGATAAGATTTGCACCATTCTTGGAATCAAACCTGGCGAAACAACCGAAGATGGCCTCTTCACCATCGAGGCTGTCCGTTGCATGGGCGCTTGTGCTTTAGCACCAGCCGTCTCCATCAATGGCAGGGTCTTCCCACGTGTCCAAGCGACCGAAGTGGACAAGATTCTCAACGAATACCGTAGCAAGGAGGGCAAATAACAATGGAAAAGATCCTCAACCCAGAAGCTTTAGATCAAAAAATCGCTGAATGCACAGAGAAGCTTAATGACAAGCTCGCTGGCAAAGGTGGCAAGCGTGCCATCCTCGTCTGCGGCGGCACCGGCTGCTTAGCCAACGACTCTCAGCCAATCTTCGACAAGATCGCCGAAGAACTCAAAGCCCGCAATTTGGAAGATAAGGTCTCCGTTACCCGCGTTGGCTGCTTTGGTATGTGCTCCCAAGGCCCATTCGTCAAAATCCTTCCAGAAGACACCCTTTACTGCAAAGTCAAACCAAGCGATGTCGAGAGAATCATGACTGAAGGCATCGAAGGCGGAAAGATCATCGAAGATCTTCTCTACGTCGATCCAGTCAGCGGTGAGAAAATCGTTCACCAGTCCGACATCCCATTCTACAAAAAGCAACAGAAAGTCGCCCTTCACGGCGTTTCCACCATCGACCCACTCGTCATCGACGAGGCTCTTGGCTGCGATGGTTTCAAAGCTCTTCGCAAAGTCCTTACTTCCATGAAACCTCAGGAAGTCATCGACGAAGTCCTCAAGTCCGGTCTCCGTGGCCGTGGCGGTGGAGGATTCCCAACCGGCCGCAAATGGCAGTTTGCCGCCAACGTCAACGCTCCTCAGAAATACATTGTTTGCAACGGTGACGAAGGCGACCCAGGTGCCTTCATGGATGAGTCCATGCTCGAAGGCAACCCATATGCCGTCGTCGAAGGCATGGAAATCGCCGGTTACGCCTTTGGCGCTACCGAAGGTTACTTCTATGTCCGTGCCGAATACCCAGTCGCCGTCGCCCGCTTAAAGAACGCCATCGCTGAGATGCGCAAAGCCGGCCTCATCGGCAAGAACATCCTCGGAACCGGATGGAACTTCGATGTCCATCTCCGTGAGGGTGCTGGCGCGTTCGTCTGCGGCGAAGAAACCGCTCTTCTTAACTCCATCGAGGGAAAACGTGGTATGCCACGTCCTCGTCCACCGTATCCGGCCATCAAAGGTCTCTGGGGATGCCCAACCTGCGTCAACAACGTTGAGACCCTTGCCCAGATCGGTTACATCATCCGCGTTGGTGGCGAAAACTTCGCCAAAGTCGGAACCGAAGGCTCCAAAGGAACCAAGGTTTTCGCTCTCGGCGGCAAAGTCAACAACGTCGGTCTCGTCGAAGTCCCAATGGGAACCACCCTCCGTACCCTTATCTATGATATTGGCGGCGGCATCCCAGGCGGCAAGAAGTTCAAAGCCATCCAGACCGGCGGTCCTTCCGGCGGCTGCTTGACCGAGAAAGATCTTGACACCCCAATCGATTACGATACCTTAGTCGCCCGTGGCTCCATGATGGGCTCCGGCGGCGCCATCGTCATGGACGAAGACAACTGCATGGTCGACGTCGCTAAGTTCTACATGGACTTCATCTGCGACGAGTCCTGCGGTAAGTGCTCCCCATGCCGTATCGGTACCAAACGCATCTACGAGCTCCTCACCGAGATCGTCGAAGGCCGCGGCACCATCGAGACCCTTGAAGAGCTCAAGGATCTTGCTAAGATCACCAAGAACAACTCCCTTTGCGCCCTTGGTCAGACCGCTGCCAACCCAATCAGCAGCACCATGGCTAACTTCTATGATGAGTATCTTGCTCACATCCAAGACAAGAAGTGCCCAGCCCATGTCTGCAAATCGCTCTCTCGTTACTACATCGATCCAGAGAAGTGCAAGAAGTGCTCTGCTTGCGCCCGTGCTTGCCCTGTCAACTGCATCAAAGGCGTTCCAGGAAAAGAACCATACGTCATCGACCAGAGCAAGTGCATCAAGTGTGGAACCTGTATGGGAACTTGCAAATTCGGTTCCATCATCCACGAATAAAAGGAGGAATGACCAACAATGGAAACAATCAATATCAATATTGAAGGCCGTATCTATGCTGTCGATAAGAGCATGACAGTCCTCGAAGCCGCTCGTTCAGTCGGTTACAACATCCCAACTCTTTGCTACTGGAAAGGCGGCCACAATTCTCTTGCCTCCTGCCGTGTTTGCTTAGTTGAGATCGCTACCGCCCGCGGTGGCAAACTCTTCGCCTCTTGCGTCTACCCAGTCGCCGATGTCCCAGCCGAGAAAGGCTTCGTCATCAAAATCTCATCCCCAATGGCAGTTGAAGCCCGCCGCGCCAGCGTCGAACTTCTTCTTTCCAACCATAACCAGGATTGCCAAGCCTGCGTCAAGAATGGACACTGCGAACTCTATGAGGTCGCTTCCATCGTCGGAGCTCGCCCAGGTGCCTTTAAAGGCTCCAAGACCGAGGTCCACAAAGACGAAATTGCTCCTGGCATCATCCGCGATTCCTCTAAGTGCATTCTCTGCGGCCGCTGCATCGAGCGCTGCAAAGAGGCCCAGGGCATCGGTATCCTTGGCTTCGAGAAGAGAGGCTTCCACACCTTCGTCTCCCCAATCGCCGATCGTTCCTTCGCCCACGTCCCATGCATCCAGTGCGGCCAGTGCGTCAATGTCTGTCCAACTGGTGCCTTAAGCGAGAAGCGCGAGATCACCTGCATCGACAAGGCCAAAGCGGAAGGCAAGTTCGTCGTCGTCCAGACCGCTCCAGCCGTCCGTGCCGCCCTTGCTGAGGAATTCGGCTACAAGATCGGTGAGCTCAATGCCACCGGCAAGATGGTCGCCGCCCTCCACAGACTCGGATTCGACCGTGTCTTCGATACCAACTTCGCTGCTGACCTTACCATCATGGAAGAGTCCCAGGAGCTCGTTAACCGTATCTCCAAAGGCGGTGTCCTCCCACAGATCACTTCCTGCTCCCCAGGTTGGATCAACTACCTCGAGTACTACTACCCACAGTGCATTCCAAACGTCTCGACCTGCAAGTCCCCACACGAAATGGAAGGCGCTATCATCAAGAGCTACTTCGCCAAAGCCCATAACCTTGACCCAAAGAACATCTATGTCGTCTCCGTTATGCCATGCACCGCGAAGAAGTATGAAGCCAAGCGTCCTCAGAACGCCGCTGTCGAAGGCTTACCGGATGTCGATGCCGTCATCACCACCCGTGAGCTCGCCGCGATGATCAAACGCGCTGGTATCATGTTCAGAGATCTTCCAGAAGAAGAGTTCGATCAGGACCTTCTTGGACAGTACACCGGCGCTGCCCCAATCTTCGGCGTCACCGGCGGTGTCATGGAAGCCGCTCTCCGTACTGCCTACCACACCTTGACCGGAAAAGAATTCGGCCCAATCGACTTCAAAGCCTGCAGAGGCCTTGATGCCGTCAAAGAAGCCGAAGTCGAGATCAACGGCCTCAAAGTCAAAGTCGCCATCGCCTCTGGCATGAAGAACGCCAAAGTCCTTCTCGACCAGATCAAAGAAGGCAAGTCCCCATATCACTTCATCGAGATCATGGGCTGCCCAGGCGGTTGCATCAACGGCGGTGGTCAGCCATTCGTCAAGCCAAACCTCAAACCAGAGGAAGGACTTGATATCCTTGACACCTACCGTCAGAAGAGAGCCGACATCCTCTACAGCATCGATGAGAAGTGCGCCATCCGTCAGTCCCACAACAACCCTGACATCATCAAGGTCTACAAGGACTTCCTTGGCGAACCATGCAGCGAGCTTTCCGAAGAGCTTCTCCACACCACCTACGTGGCCAACCGTGAGAAGTATCCAGAAATCAAGAAATAAGCTTTCTCAAAAAACAAAAAGGAGCGGGATTTGCCGCTCCTTTTCTTTTGCTAAAGCGCAATCAGAAGGTGTTTCTCTTTCCTTATCGCTCCCTCTTTCGATAGCCGTGAGATTAGTCTAGAAAGGGTTTCTCTTTCAGCACCTAATTCACTCGCTAGTGAGGTGATAGATTGATAGGGGAGGCGGCCATTATTCTCGTGAAGAAGGAACATGAGTCTTTCCTCAAGGACCTGAAATGAGAGAAGCCTAACTCTGGCATTGAGGTCTTTGACTTTGTTTGAGGCAGCGGAGAGGAAGAACTCAAGGAACTTCGGATTGCTCGAAAGGAGCTTCATCAGGTTGTTCTTGTGAATGAGATAAAGGACAGTCTTCTTTTTCGCGACCACGTTGCCTTTGTAGCGTTTGTCATCCGCATAGAGAAGGTTGTTTCCAAACATCGAGCCCGGACCGATGAGACTATAAACGATTTCCTTGCCTCCATAGGAGTAGGAGGAGATGACGAGTTGGCCTTCATCAACGAGGCCGACTTCTGAGCATTCCTCGCCCTGCTTGAAAAGGATTCCTTCCTTAGGAAGTTCTCTTTTTCTCCAGAGGGAGATCTCATCTTTTGAGAGAATGTTAAAAATCGTACTCAACTGTGACATATATCACATTAATCATACATATACGCATATATAATTGCCACTGGAGGAAATCCGAAATGAAAAAACAATTATTACCACTCATAATCGCCACAGGGCTTCTCGCCTCCTGCGGCACAACCCCAGTCGAGTCTTCTAAGGAAGCTTCTTCGGCTGCCGCCACATCCGAATCCGTCACCTGGGTCAGCCCAACCGGTTCCCCAACCCTTGCCTTCTATGACCAGGGCGACAACGACAAGTGGCTTTCTACCGCCACCCCAGAGAACGTCATCCCAGGCGCTTTCGCCAGCGCTTCCTATGACGCCATCGTCTTCGACGGTGTTTCTGGTCTCACCATGATCAAGAACATGAATAGAGCCTATAAGTTAGCCAAATGGATTAATGAAGGCTCCTTCTATGTCGTCTCCACAAAGCATGCTGCAGGGGAAGAGGTTGCCGCTAATTCCAAGCCAACCGTCAACGCCTTCGTCAGCACCGGCAACGCTTCCAAAGCCTTCCGTGACCTCGCGAAAAACAAATGGAATTGGGGCACCTATGGCGATGGCTCTGAACCAGATGCCGCCATCACTTATGAAAGCGGTGTCGCTGATGTCAGAACCCATCTTCTCGGCTCTGATCCAGACGCTTTCGACTACTATGTCGTCGCCGAACCAGTCTTAACCGCTGTCCAGAATCAGTACAAGCAGCAGAACAAGACCCTCAATGTTATTTATAACATCCAGACCGAATTCGCTGCTGCCCATGACGGTGCCAAGGTCCCAGCCGCCGCTATCTTTGTCAGCAATGCTGCCTATGAGACCAAGAAAGCCGAAATCGACACCTGGTTATCTGAAACCCAGACCAGAATCGATAACGTCAAGAGCAATGCCTCTGTCGCCGTCTCTGCCGTCAAAGCCTACGAGGACAAAGGAGGAGACTCCCAAGCCCGCTTCGGCGTCCCATCAACCATGATCAACCTTCAGCAGGTCGTCGGTGAGAATAAGCTTGCTTATCTTGCCTCTTCTGACGTGACTGATAACGCTGCCGTCGCAAACGGTTTCAACAGCGCTCTTGGTGCTGCTCTAACCTTTGACGCATCCTGCTTCTTAAGCTAACCTTTAAACCATGAAGAAAACCCGCCTATCCTTAACATATCTTTGGATTGCCCTGGGCGTGGTTTTCCTTCTTGGGGTTTGGGCTATCGTGGCCCTTATCCTCAAAAGTCAGGGCAATATGGTTATCCTTTACCCTCACGAGTCTTTTGTGAGGGTTTTTGAATTACTTGGCACAGGAAAGACTTGGTCTGCGATCGGATGGACGATGCTTAGGTTCCTTATCGGCTTCGTCATCTCTTTCGTCTTAGGAAGCCTTTTAGGAAGCCTTGCTGGACTCCATCATTGGTTTAAACACTTCATGAAACCGACCTTAGGCGTCATGAAGACGATTCCTACCGCAGCGGTGGTCATTCTCATCGTCGCGACCATCTATGGTCCAAAGCACGCCCACCTAATTACTTACGTGCCTTGCCTTCTTATCTTCATCGTCGCCTTCCCTCTTATCTTTGAGGCTTTCAGAACCGCTTTAGAGAACGAAAGCCCATCCGTCCTTGCCTCCCTTGATCTCGATGGAGGAAGACGCTCATGGATGGCGCTTACGAAGGTCCTTTGGCCTGATGCCCTTGCCTACGCTCAGCTCTCAATCGCCCAAAGCTTAGGTCTTAGCATGAAGGTCTGCATCATGAGTGAGGTTCTTAGCGCTACCTCCGCCTCAAAACCTTCCGTAGGCGGTCTCATCTCTAATGCCAACTCTTCCGGAGCGGTGGAAGACATACTCCCTCTTGCTCTCATCGCTTTGTTACTCATGTTCATCATCGATATCCCTTTCTTCATAATCAGAAGCAGAAAAACCAAATAGAAAGGGAATTTGCACGGGAAATCGTCTATAATCAGTCCCGATGAAAGAGAATAGAGAATTACCATTCCAATTCCGGACTTGGGGTTTTGAGATATACGACATCATAAACATCATCCTCTCCGTTTTTGTCATAGTCAGACTGGCGATGGAGAATGGCCCTGTTCACTTATTTGTTTTCAGAGGAATCGAGATACTCGCTTCGATTGGCCTCATCGTCTTCATCATGCTCATCTGGAAGAACCATGAAGAGGTGAGAGAAAGAAGATTCTTCTCTTTGGCCTTCCTTATTGCCTGGGTTGGCGTTCTTATTCAAGCTATCTGTGCGATTCTAATCGTTCCTCAGGAACTCTTTGAAAACCCTCTCTTCAATGAAATCTTCTTTGAGGTGGCAGGGCTTATCGCTTTAGAAATAATCCCTGGCGCTTTATACTTCGCTGCCATATCCGCGAAGAAGTCGATATTATGGGGTCAGGTAATCCTAATTGGAATCATCTTCATCGCCGTTGTCTCAATCCTTTGCGATTCCATTTTCTTCATCTACAAGGATCTTAATGCTTTGACCTTAGATGACTTCATTGAGCTCATCTGCTTCTCGATGCCTCTCTTCTTATCCTCCTTTGGTCTCATAGAGCTGAGGCGGTGGAAGAAGGTCATGCCTAAAGTCCTTCCGGCAGAAGAAAAGTAAGCGTTTGATTAACGCTTTTTCTTTTTATCTATATAATGGATTCATAAGGAGCCACATATTATGGAATTAAAAGGATCAAAGACCGAAAAATGTTTAATGGAAGCTTTTGCTGGTGAGTCCCAAGCCCGCAACAAATACACCTATTTCGCTTCCAAAGCCAAGAAGGAAGGATATGAGCAGATCGCCGCTATCTTCCTTGAGACAGCCGAAAACGAGAAAGAGCACGCCAAGCTCTGGTTCAAATATCTCGAAGGCGGAGAAATCAAAGACACCGCTTCGAACTTAGAGGCAGCCGCCGCTGGCGAGAACTACGAATGGACCGATATGTATGAGTCCTTCGCCAAGATCGCTGACGAAGAAGGCTTCAAAGAGATCGCCGCCAAATTCAGAATGGTCGGCGCCATCGAGAAGCATCACGAAGAGAGATATAAGAAGCTCCTTGAGAACGTCAAAGGCGGAGTCGTCTATGTCGCTAAGGACGTCGCCGTTTGGAAATGCCGCAACTGCGGACATATCGTCGTTGGCAAAATGGCCCCGAAAGTCTGCCCAGTCTGCATGCATCCACAGTCCTACTTCGAACTCGAAGCCAAGAACTATTAATCTAAAAGCCTAAAACAAAAAGACCGGTGATTTGCCGGTCTTTCTTTTTATTCGTTTTCAGAATCCGAAGGGGTTTTGTCAGCGATTTCTTCTTTCGCCTCGCCCTCTTCTTTCTTCTCTTCATCCTCTTTGGCAGCTTCAACGAGGACTTGGAGAGGATTGAACCAATGGTAGATGGCCTCGGTCACATACGCCAGGGTGAGGTAGAAGAAGAGGCCGCCGAGGATGTATGCGTAAGCGGAATCAGGAACCGCCTTTGTGGTGAGGTGGATGATATCGAGAGGGATCATCGTAAGAGGCACAGGGAGAATGATAAGGGTATCAAGCCATGAGCCTTTCGCTCTTTTCTTTTTGGAGCAGAAGAACCAGATGGTGTTCGCGATTAGGAGGCTTCCTCCGACAAGGGTGATCCAAGTAATCCAGTTGACCCTGTTCTCGCTGACGCCGATGACGCCGGTCATGGTAAGGATGCCAAGGACGGTGAAGGCCACGCTGAAGGCAAGGAGCTCGCCGCTATAAATGTATTTTGCTTTGGTAAGATCGTCTAAAGGTTTTTTCATACTGAAAACATTAAAAGAAATAAACGCATTTGGCAACTCTCGAAGTATAATTAATGAACCCAAAGGAGACTAATATGATTATTCTCAAAATCGCTAACATGGGCGAAATCAAGATTGAACTCGATTACAAGAACGCCCCAATCAGTTCCGCAAACTTTGTTTCCCTTGTTAACAAGGGTTTCTACGATGGTCTTACTTTCCACCGAATCATCAAAGGCTTCATGATTCAGGGTGGCTGCCCATTAGGCAACGGCACCGGTGGCCCAGGATATTCCATCAAAGGCGAATTCCGCTCTAACGGCGTCAACAACCAGCTCTCCCATAAGCGTGGTGTCATCTCGATGGCCCGCGCCATGAATCCTAATAGCGCAGGCTCCCAGTTCTTCATCTGCGATAAGGATGACCTCTTCCTTGATGGCCAGTATGCCGCTTTCGGTCATGTCATCGAAGGCATGGATGTCGTCGATAAGATCGCTTCCGTCAAAACCGGCTACCAAGATAGACCTCTCAACAAGGTCGTAATCGAAAAAGCTCTGTCCGTTGAGGAACCAGAGCCTGAATTCGATAAGATCGGTTAATTATTTGAATCTCTCAAGGAGATAGAGAAGGATCAGCCTGACGTTAAGGGCGAATAAATACTTATCGTCCTTAAGCATCTCCTTAACCTCATCAAGACCATAGAGCCTCGAGTCGATGTCCTCAAAATCCTCGAGGTTCTTTTCTTTGAAAGAAACGATTCTACCAAGGACAATGGCATTGGTTTCATCGCTTAACCCAGAAGAAGTAGTGCCGGTAGGGGCTAAAACCTCTAAATCGGTGATGACTGCTCCTGCTTCCTCAAGAGCTTCTCTACGAGCGGCTTCCTTGATATCAGTATCGCCTTCATCTAGAAGTCCAGCAGGGATGGAGGTGACTCTTCTTCCAATGGCAGGACGGAACTGCGAAGTCAAAAGGACGGAGACCTTTCCTTCCTCATCTACATAGTAGAGAGGAATGGTAACTCCATCAGGTCTTGAATAATCCTTAGTCACAGGAAGGATATGGTCTTTATCGTGGCGAG
>CADCLU010000016.1 GCA_902802355.1 uncultured Erysipelotrichaceae bacterium | reverse complement strand
GAACTCCTTCACCAAAAAGAGCTCCTTAAGAAAACCAAGGAAGACGAAGTGAAGAAGGCCGTTTCTGAGAAAGACATCAAGATCGCTGAGCTTCAAGGCAAGGTCGACAATGCCGAAATGAAAGCCAAAAACATGGTGAATGAGGCGCTCGAGAAGGAAAGAAAGGCTCGCGAAGACCTTCGCATCGAAAAAGAGAAGCTCATGACCGAATTCGAATCTGAGAAAACTCAGTTCGCGAAAGAGCTTAAGGCCAAAGACGAACAAGTGGCCTTCTACAAGGATTTCAAAATTGGCCTAACCGTCAAAGAAATCGGCGAATCCCTTGAGGTCTATTGCCATAACAAATTCGATGAGATTCGCGCAGTCGCATACCCACGCGCTTATTTTGAAAAGGATAATGAGGTCGTCGAAGGTACCAAGGGAGACTTTGTCTTCAGAGACTATGACGAGAATGGCACTGAATTCGTCTCCATCATGTTCGAGATGAAAAATGAAGAGGACGAGACCGCCACAAAGCATAAGAACGAGGCTTTCTTCAAGAAACTCGACGAAGATAGAAAGAAGAAGGGCTGCACGTATGCCGTCCTTGTCTCGATGCTTGAGCCAGAGAACAATCTCTATAACAACGGCATCGTCGATGTCAGCCATCGTTACGAGAATATGTTTGTGGTTCGTCCGCAGTTCTTCCTCCCGATCATCGCCTTACTCGACTCTACGAGCAAAAAGAACAGCAAGGCCCTTGCCCTCATCGAGGAGGAGAGGAAGAGGAACATCGACGTCACCAATTTCGAAAGCAAACTCACTGAATTCCAAAATGCCTTTGGAAAGAACTACGATCTTGCTACCCGTCAGTTCAACGAGGCCATCGAGGAAATCGACAAGACCATTGACCATCTTCAGAAGGTAAGAGATAACTTAACCAAGTCAGGGAACAACCTGAGGCTCGCTAACGACAAGGCTCAGGCTTTATCGATTAAGAAACTCACAAAAGATTCCCCATCCCTCAAAAACAAATTCGAGGCTATCGATTCTGAGGAGAAGTAAAGAGGCAAATATAGAAGGCGTGTATACCGCGCCTTTTTCTTTTGCTTTCAGCAAAGGCATAACCTAGAATGTTTTCCATGAGCAAAGAAAAAGAATCCCTTCAGCGGAAACTACTTCACCGCAATTTCCATATACCTAATCGCCTATACAACTGGTTCTACCATCTCGTCATGGTTGATATCCAATTAAAGAAACATAACCCAATCGTCCATAGGATCGATGATCCCCGCAAAGAGAAGGATGGCGCTCTCCTCCTTTGGAACCACCTTTCCCGACTTGACCATTCCTATATCCAAGCCGTCATGTATCCTCGCCCATTCAACATGGTCGCCGGATATTGCGAGTTCTTCAGAAGCCACCTTCACTGGGCTTTCGAGAGGATGAGCATCCTCCCAAAGAAGAACTTCTGCGTCGATGTCTTTGGCGTTAAAGCTATCCTTTCGATCATCAAGAAGAAGGGTGTCGTCTCCATGTCTCCAGAAGGCCTTGCCTCCGTCACTGGCATAAATGAGAACTTCATCGAAGGAGTTGGGAAACTCATTAAGCACTGCAAAGTCCCTGTCTATTTTGCGAGATTCGACGGTCAGGCTTTAGTGGCCCCAGTCTTCTCTCATTACTACAGAGAAGGCGGCAGAAGCGAAGTCACCGTCTATAAGATGTTCAGCAAAGAGGACATCATGAACCTTTCGCCAGAAGAGATTGAAAACAAGCTCAGAGAAGAGTTCGGCCACAACGACTACGAATACCAAGAGAAGAATCACTTCAAATGGGATACAAAAGGGCAGGGGTGTGATGGCATGCACGACATCTGCTATAAGTGCCCATCATGCGGTGAGGAATTCCATATGCATGGAGAGGGTGACACCATCAAGTGTGACGCCTGCGGATTCGAAGCCAAATGCAACGAATACCTTGAGCTTGTCCCAAATAAAGAAGTCAAAGAAATGCCCAAATATCCTTCCGACTGGGTTTTGATGGAAAGAAAAGACATCATCAAGCAAATCAGAGAGAACCCTGATTTCTCTTTCTCCTTCAAGACGACGATCGGAATCCAACCTCCTGACCATTACGTCAAGAGCAAGGACCACGCTGCCGAAGTGGTAGGGGAAGGCATCTTCACCTTCGACCACCAAGGCTTACATTACGATGGAACCAAATTAGGGGAGCATTATCATTTCGATCTCTCTTATGAGGTCTATTACCGCCTCATCTTTGAGGTCAACACGCATATGTTCGCGTTATATATCGATGACGAGTATGTCGAATTCCTCCCTGAAGAACCAGTGGCTTTCAAAGCGGATCTCATCTGTTCCGAGATGAATAGGCTTCATTTCAAAACCTGGCCACCTCTTGAGAGAGACAAATATCTTTACGAGTAGATACGTTGACCATGATGTGTCATATCTTGCGTACGTTATAGCGTTCGTCTATAATTAGAGCACAAAGGAGGAAAACGATATGTCCATCACTAACGTCACGGCCTTACGCAAAAACCTTTATGGGACCGTTGAGGATGTTGCTCAGTACAACGAAACGGTAACCGTCACATCGAAATCGGGAAACGTCGTCATCCTTTCCGAGTCAGAATACAACTCCATGATCGAGACGCTCTATCTCATGTCCGCTCCTGGTGTTTACGACGAGCTTATGAAAGCGAAGAAAGCAGACCCTTCCGAGTACGAAGACTACGACCCTACAAAGGAGTGGTGAGATGTGGTCGGTTAAACTTAGCAAAAGGGCGATCAAAGACAAAGAATTGCTTAAAGGGGCTGGACTTGCCGAAAAAGCAAAGCAACTCCTTGAAGTTCTTATAAACAATCCCTTTCAAAACCCTCCATCCTACGAAAAACTCATCGGCGATTTAGCGGGATTCTACTCGAGGAGAATCAACAGGCAACACCGCCTCGTATATCGCGTGGATGAATCTGCCCACACCGTCTATGTCGATTCGATGTGGTCGCATTACGAAAGATAGCAGCCTTTGCCAAAAGCTTGGCGGGGCTTTTCTTTCTGAAGAGAGACAAATATCTTTACGAATAGCATAAGGGGAAGCGTGTCTTCCTCTTTTTTCGTCAATTTAACCCAAAATGTTAAAAATTTTTTCTAAGGGGAAATATCGTGGTTTTGCTATCCACTTAACCCAGCGTGTCAAAATCCATATTATTTCGCTGTTGACAAGGTTTTTTCTCGCGCGTATAGTTCAACCCGTACGCTGAAGTGGGGGAACCCTCTTCTAGCGACTAGAGAAAAAGGAGATTGCAAAGAATGCCAACAATCAACCAACTCGTCCGCTCCGGTAGAAAGAATTTAGTCAAGAAGTCTAAGTCACCAGCCTTAGGCAAGAGATGGAATTCCCTTGAGAAGAGCGAGACCAACCAGCCAAGTGCCCAGAAGCGCGGCGTCTGCACCCGTGTCGGCACCATGACTCCTAAGAAGCCAAACTCCGCTCTTAGAAAATATGCCCGTGTCCGTTTGAGCAACGGATACGAAGTCACCGCCTACATCGGCGGAGAAGGCCACAACCTTCAGGAACACAGCACCGTCATGATTCGCGGTGGCCGTGTCAAAGATCTCCCAGGCGTCAGATACCACATCATCCGTGGCTGCCTTGACTGCGCTGGAATCGAAGCCCGTCGTCAGGGTCGTTCCCTCTACGGAACCAAGACCCCAGAAAAGGGCGGAAGCAACTAATAAGGAGGGAAAAGAACAATGTCACGCAAAGGTAAAATCGAAAAACGCGATGTCCTCCCAGATCCAGTTTATAATTCAAAGCTCGTCACCCGTCTCATCAACCGCGTCATGTACGACGGCAAGAGGGGAACCAGCCAGACAATTATCTACAATTCCTTCAAGCTCATCGAAAAGAAGACCGAAAAGCCAGCCATGGATGTCTTCGCTACTGCTATCGCGAACATCATGCCAGAGGTTGAGTTAAAGGTCCGCCGTATCGGCGCTGCCAACTATCAGGTCCCAGTCGAGGTTTCCTCTGAGAGAAAACAGACCCTCGGACTCAGATGGCTCGTCACCTATAGCCGCCTCCGTGGTGAGAAGACCATGGAAGAGAAACTTGCTGGTGAGATCATCGATGCTGCCAACGGCGCTGGTGCCGCTGTCAAGAAGAAAGAAGACGTCCACAAGATGGCCGAAGCCAACAAAGCTTACGCCCATTATCGTTGGTAAGGGAGAAGCGCAATGGCCGAGAACCTTATCAAGGAAAGCGAAGTCTACGACCTTCCTCATACTAGAAACATCGGTATCATGGCTCACATCGATGCCGGTAAAACCACAACTTCCGAACGTATCCTTTATTACACCGGACGTACCCACAAGATCGGTGAGGTTCATGAAGGCACCGCCGTCATGGACTGGATGGTCCAAGAGCAGGAGAGAGGCGTTACCATTACCGCTTCCGTTACCACAGCTTTCTGGAAAAACCACCGTATCAACATCATCGACACTCCTGGGCACGTCGACTTCACCGTTGAGGTCGAACGTTCACTCCGTGTCTTAGACGGCGCCGTCACCGTTCTTGATTCCAAGAATGGTGTTGAGCCTCAGACCGAAACCGTCTGGCGTCAGGCCGACGGATTCCACGTTCCAAGGATTGTCTTCTGCAACAAGATGGACGCCATCGGTGCGGACTTCTTCATGTGCTTAGACACCCTCAAAGAGCGTCTTGGCGTCAAATATGCCGCCTTCCAGCTCCCAATCGGACGTGAAAGCCAGTTCATCGGCGAGGTCGACCTCGTCGGCATGAAAGCCTACTACTACACCCAAGACAAGGATCAGCCACCGGTAGAGAAAGAGATTCCAGATGATCTCAAAGACCAGGCCGCTGATTACCATCAGAGACTCCTTGAAGCTCTTGCCGAATACGACGAAGAGTTCATGATGCAGGTCCTTGATGGACAAGAACCAAGCGTCGAAGACATCAAGAGAGTCGCCCGTAAGGCCGTCCTTACCGCCGAATTCTTCCCAGTCTTCTGCGGAACCGCCTTCAAGAACAAAGGCGTCCAGCTCCTTCTCGACGCTGTCATCGACTACCTCCCATCCCCACTTGATATCCCAGGTGAGAAGGGAACCAAAGGTACCGAAGAATACGTTTGCAAAACCACTGACGATGCCCCATTTGTTGGCTTAGCCTTCAAGATCGCAACCGACCCATTCATCGGCCGTCTTGCCTTCGTCCGTGTCTACCAGGGCCAGCTCAAAGCCGGTTCCTACATCTATAACAGCTCCCGTGGCGTCCAAGAGCGTATCGGCCGTTTGGTCCTTATGCACGCCAACCACCGTCAGGAAGTCAGCGTTCTCCACGCTGGTGAACTCGGTGCCGTCGTCGGACTCAAAGCTACCACCACCGGTGACACCCTCTGCGATGTCAACGAGAAGGTCGTCCTTGAATCCCTCACCTTCCCAGAGCCTGTTATCGAAGAGGCCGTCGAGCCAAAAACCAAAGCCGACCAGGAGAAGATGTCGATCGCTCTTCAGAAACTCGCTGAAGAGGACCCAACCTTCCGTGTCCACACCAACGCCGAAACCGGTCAGACCATCATCGGCGGTGTCGGTGAGCTCCAGCTCGATGTCCTTATCGACCGTATGAGACGTGAATTCAACGTTTCCGTCAACGTCGGTCGTCCACAAGTCAACTACCGCGAAACCATCCGCAAAGCAGCCGAAACCCGTGGCAAATACATCAAACAAAGTGGTGGCCATGGTCAGTACGGCGACGTCGCCATCAGATTCGAACCAAACCCAGGAAAGGGCTTCGAGTTCATCGATGCGACCGTTGGCGGATCCGTTCCAAAAGAGTTCATCAAACCAACCCAGCAGGGTTTGGAAGATGCCTGTGGAAGAGGCCTTATCGCCGGCTTCCCGGTCATTGACATCAAAGCTACGCTTTTCGATGGAAGCTACCACGATGTAGACTCCTCTGAAGCTGCTTATAAGATCGCCGCTTCCATGGCTCTCAAAGAAGCCGCTACGAAGTGCGATCCTATCATCCTCGAGCCAATCATGAAGGTCACCATCACTGCCCCAGAGCAGTACTATGGCGACGTCATCGGCGATGTCACCCGTCGTCGTGGTGAGATCCAGGAAGAGAATCAGCGCGGTATCGCCAAGATCCTCACCTGCATGATCCCACTCAGCGAGATGTTCGGTTACGTCACCGACCTTCGTTCCCTCACCCAGGGTCGTGGCAACTTCATGATGAGCTTCGACCACTACGGACAGACCCCACGCTTTGTCCAAGATGCAATTGTCAAAGAGAACGCGTCTCACTAATAGGTAATACCTATTGCGAAACGAAAATGCTTGCTCTATGATTAACTTGCTGCTTTTCTAGAAACCATTTTTGGAGGAAAAAACACTATGGCAAAAGAGAAATTCAATCGTGACCGTGTCCACGTTAACGTTGGCACCATCGGTCACATCGACCACGGCAAAACCACTCTTACCGCCGCCATCTGCCACGTCCTTTCCCTTGTTGGCAAAGAGACCGGTGGTGTCGAAGGTAATGCTAAAGACGTCGGCTACGGCGGAATCGATAGCACCCCAGAAGAGAGAGCTCGTGGTATCACCATCAACTCCGCTCACGAAGAGTACGAGACCAAAACCCGTCACTACGCCCACGTTGACTGCCCAGGGCACGCTGACTACATCAAGAACATGATCACCGGTGCCGCCCAGATGGACGCCGCCATCCTTGTCGTCAGTGCCGCCGATGGCGTCATGCCACAGACCCGTGAGCACGTCCTTCTTGCTCGTCAGGTCGGCGTCCCAAGGATCCTTATCTTCCTTAACAAGTGCGATATGGTCGACGATCCAGAGCTCATCGACATTGTCGAAATGGACGTCCGTGACCTTCTTAACAAGTACGAATTCCCTGGTGACGAAGTCCCAGTCATTCGTGGCTCCGCTTTAAAGGCTTGCGAAGTCACCTCTTCCAAAGACGAAGCTGCTGCTCCAATCCTTGAACTCCTTAAGGCTCTTGACACCTACATCCCAGATCCAGAGAGAACCGCTGACAAGCCATTCCTTCTCCCAATCGAAGATGTTATGACCATCTCTGGCCGTGGCACCGTCGTCACTGGCCGTGTCGAGCGTGGTCAGATCAAGATCAACGACGAAGCTGAAATCGTTGGCATCAAAGCCACCCAGAAGACCGTCGTCACTGGTCTTGAGATGTTCCGTAAGACCCTTGATTACGCTGAGGCCGGCGACAACATCGGCGCCCTTCTCCGTGGTATCACCCACGACCAGGTCGAGCGTGGCCAGGTCCTTGCTAAGCCAGGTTCCATCGTCCCACACGACAAGTTCAGCGCTGCTGTCTACGTCCTTACCAAAGACGAAGGTGGCCGTCACACCGCTTTCTTAAACGGTTACAGACCACAGTTCTTCTTCCGCACCACCGATATCACTGGATCCATCACCCTTCCAGCCGATGTCCAGATGGTTATGCCAGGTGACCACGTTACCTTCACCGTCCAGCTCATCCACCCAATCGCTCTTGAAGCTGGCACCAAGTTCTCCATCCGTGAGGGTGGCAAGACCGTTGGTTCTGGTACCGTCGCCGAAATCCTTCACTAATTAGTGATACAAATTAAGGCCTCCTTAACAGGAGGTCTTTTTTGTTACATTTTCATACAGCGTGTATTGTTTTTTCGCGCGCGTATCTCTAATCCTAATAGTGTCGATTAGTCTTAGAAGGAGACAAACATATGAAGAAAAACAGGTTTCTTCTTTTGGCTGGTATCCTTGGCTTCGCCTTTATGGGCGCCTCTTGCGCGAGCGCCGTAACGGGCGGAGGCATGGCAAGAAAGGCCAATGAAGTCCAAGTCGAGATGGTCACTCATAATGAGGACAACCTCGTCATCGCCGAACCTCGTTTCGCGGAGGAAGCTCCAAGTAGCGAGAAGAAGCAGACCGCCGCACCGACAAGACAATGGGAAGACAAAGACACTGGCTTTGTCGTTTTCGG
Organism: uncultured Erysipelotrichaceae bacterium; assembly: GCA_902802355.1. GTDB lineage: Bacteria > Bacillota_I > Bacilli_A > RFN20 > CAG-826 > UBA4951. Next base: position 6,030 of record CADCLU010000016.1, on the reverse strand, counting down.
CGTCTTAATGGGCGTCTCAGCCTGCTTGATTGCCACAATGGTCACCCTTAGCATCCTTAAAAAGAAAAAGGGTAACGAAGTTAAGGAGGAAGAACAATGAGAATCACCGCCATGATCGATATGGGATTCGCTAGCCATTACTGGATCATGTTCGTCATCTTTGGCGCAGCAGTCCTTATCATTACCACTCTTTATTTCTTCTTGGCCTGGCTTCCTGCCTATAAGGAAAAGGCTGAGAAAAGCAAAAAAGGAAACAAGATCGTCATCCGCATCCTTACCCCAATCATCGGTGGTCTTGCCTTAATCGGCATGATCGGCGCCCCAGCTTTGGCCGCCAACTGGTCAAACATCGCGATGGCCGTCACTGGCAACGCTGGCATCGGCGCCATCGATAACGAATCGAGCAAACTCGCCGCTGCCGAAGCAAGCGAGAACATCGAGACCATCGAAAAAGAAGGCGCAGTTCTTTTAAGAAACGAGAACAAGGTCCTTCCTCTTGATAAAGTCGCCAACAAGAAGGTCAACCTCTTCGGCGCTGGCGTCTATGGCATGTTCTACGGAAACGGTGGTTCAGGTGCCGTCCAGACCACTTACCGTGATCGCAGCGCCGTCAAAGAAAGACACGCCGTCAAATTCGAAGAAGCCATGGAAGAGCAGGGATTCGAAATCAATCCTTATCTCTTCAACCTCGTGAAGAATTACTTCCCAGCGGCCGCTTCCTCAACCGACACATCCAATAGCGACAGGGCAAGCAGAACCCCATATAGCGTCGCCGATAGCGACAACGTCATCGATTGCGGCGTCAACACCTATGGCTACGCCGAGATCGTCAGAACCTGCTTACCATACAACCACGAACCAGAGGTGAGCGCCTATACCGCCACCTATCCTGAGCTTGATGGCAAGACCCTTCTTGAGCAAGCCAAGGATTGGTCTGACACCGCCATCTTCGCCATCTCCCGTTATGGCACCGAAGACAGCGACATGATGGAAGAGGAGATCAAACTCAAGGAAAGAGAGATCGCCGTCATCGACATGCTCAAAGAGAACTTCGAGAAGGTCATCATCCTCCTTAACGTCTCCCACGCCATGGAGATCGATAGCCTCTTAACCGATGGCATCGACTCAATCATGCTTATCGGCACCCCAGGCATCACCGGCAACAGAGCCGTTGCCAAGATCGTCGATGGCACCTATGTCCCATCTGGCAAACTTAGCGACACCTGGGCCAAAGATTCCAAGAGCGCCCCATCCTTCCAGTCGATGGGCAACTACAGCACCTTCAAGTACAAGAACAGCAACGAGAAATTCGTTGAATATGCCGAAGGCATCTATGTCGGTTACAGGTACTACGTCACCCGCGCTATGACCGACAGCAACTACAACTACGACGACGAAGTCATGTTCTCCTTCGGCGAAGGCAAATCCTACACCACCTTCGAGAAGTGGATCGCCGCTCAGGAAATCGATCAAGAGAAGGGTGAAGGCAAAGTCACCGTCTCCGTCAAGAATACCGGCGAAATCGCTGGCAAAGACGTCATCGAAATCTACAACCACTCCCCATACACCGGAAGAATCGAGAAATCCTGGCACAGTCTCCTCGCCTTCAGAAAGACCAATGTCATCGAACCTGGCGAGACCAAGACCTATGAGCTCTCTTTCAAACTCAGAGACATGGCCAACTGGGACACCGAGAAAGGTTACTTCGTCAACGAAGAAGGCGAATATGAGATCTCTCTCCGTGACGATGTCTGGCATGAATCCGTGAGCAGTGGCCACACCAACAACTTCAAATTCAACCTCCCTCTCATCGAATACAAGACTTCCTACCAAACTGGCTACGAATACGCCAAGCACTTCGAAGAAGCCGAAGCCGGTCCAGATAGCGAGCCAATCACCTACCTTAGCAGAAGCGATTGGGCTGGCACTTGGACTAGCAGCGCCGACCTCGAGAACAACGTCAACCTCGACAGCCGCCATAACGAACAGATCAACATCCAGTCCAAGAGCTGGGAAGATGACCAAATCGATGGCGACGCCCCAACCACCGGAGCCGACAACGGCCTTACCTTAAGAGATCTTAAGGACGCCGATTGGGATGACCCAAGATGGGAAGACCTCCTCGATCAGCTCTCCTTATCCGATATGCAGAACCTCACCGAACACGGTGGATTCCAGACTGCGAAGATCGACAGCATTGGCAAAGCCAAAGCCACCGACTACGACGGTCCAGCCGCTGCCTTCCATAGCGGAAGCGGCCACCCATGCGGTGTCATCGTTGCTAGCACTTGGAGCATCGATGCCGCTGTCCTCTTTGGCGAATCGATCGGCAAAGAAGGCGCTGCCTCTGGCTTAACCGGCTGGTACGCTCCTGGCGTCAACATCCATCGTTCCCCATATGGCGGACGTAACTTCGAATACTATAGCGAAGATCCTCTCCTTTCTGGCCTTATGGCTGGTTACACCTCACAAGGCACCATGGAATACGGCGTCTATTGCTACGCCAAGCACATGGCCCTTAATGACCAAGAGAAAGAACGTGTCAAGGTCAACACCTGGTGCAACGAGCAAGCCATCCGCGAAATCTACCTCAAGCCATTCGAACTTTATAGCGATCTTGGCGGTCTTGGCTTCATGACTTCCTTCAACCGCATCGGCGCCACTTGGTCCGGTGCCCATGAAGGCATGCTCACCGAGGTTGTCCGCAATGAGTGGGGCTTCCATGGCGTCGTCGTCACTGACTACGTCAATGACCACAGCTACATGGGCGTCGCTCAAGGCTTAAGAGCCCAAAACGACCTTTACCTTGATCCAAATAACTCTTCATCAACTGCCCGTACCGCGTATAACGCCGCTCCAAACGATATGCTCAAGCTCTTCAGAAGAAGTTCCAAGAACATCCTCTATGTCTGCGCTCATTCGAATAACGTTTGGGACGAAGCTGACTTCGCTGCCGTTGGCATTGAGAAGTAAAATCCCTCATCAAAAAAGAGCCTCCCGTAAAAAGGAGGCTTTTTTGCATGGGATTTTAAAAAATACTTATTGAATTTATTTGAGCCTCTTCCTACCATTTGTCTCAAAATCAGAAGGAGGAACGTTTATGAAAAGAAGAGTGCTGCCAATCTTGATCTTGCCTCTAATAACGATGTCTTCATGTACGCCTGCAGAACCTCAGTACCTTGAGAGCATGGATTCTTTCAGCTACACGCCAAGAAGTGGTGGTGTTATAACCTACCTTACTGACAGCGTTTATGTGACATTCACCCTTTCTTTTTCAGAAGAGCTTAATAAAAAAGGCTTTTCACACCTAATTGTTTTGGAAAAAGAGCATCCTAACCTTTTAACGGAACAAGCTTTGGAACAACAAAACTGGCTCATGGATGGTAAACTCGAGTTTCGTATTCCATTAAGGAATCAAGATGAGGACGAGGCGTTCAAAACCGTCTATGTCTTGGATCATGACATCAGGGTTGATTCCGCTTTCCTAGGTGCTTTGGCTCCGCTTGCTGATGATTAGATCCGCTTGCTTTTCCTTCAAAAAAGAAAACGCCCATCTCCTTCGAATGTGAGGGTTTTGCTGGGCGTTTTTTTGTTTTTTGATTGGTTACCAGATGCAGATACGCTTCTCTGGAGCGATATACATCTTGTCGGTCTCTTTGACGTCGAAGGTCTTATACCATTCAGCGAAGTTACGTGGCTGCATGTTAGCTCTAAGGACGACAGGGGAGTGAACGTCGACTGAGAGAAGGAGCTTGAGGTACTCAGGTCTTCCCTTCATGCACCAGATTCTTCCCCAGTTCTTGAAGTAGGCTTCATAGTCGGCATCCTTCATCGTGGACATGATTTCAAGGGTGACGGCCATGCCTCCGTTATCGGCGATGTTCTCACTGACGACGAGTTCGCCAGAGACTTTGCCTCCGTTGATCTCGATGCCTTCGAACTGGTCGATCATGCCTTTGGTGAGCTCTTTGAATTTCTTGTAGTCCTCATCGGTCCACCAATTGGCGAGGTTGCCATTCTCATCGCAGCGTGCGCCATTGTTATCGAAAGCGTGGCTGATCTCGTGTCCGATGACGGCACCGATGCCACCAAGGTTTTCTTCTCTTTTCTGCTTGAGGCTATAGAAAGGAGCCTGGAGGATAGCGGCAGGGAAGGTGATGTCGTTCGCGCTTGGGTTATAGCAAGCGTTGACAAGATGTCCTGGCATTCCCCATTCGCTTCTGTCGACTGGCTTATAGAGTTTCTCTAATGAGTGTTTCTCACCCTGCATGCCGATCTTGTCGAGCATGTCGTAGTAGGAGTCACTCGGATCGACCTTGAGCTCGTCATAGAATGGGTCGGCTTTGTCAGGATAGCCCATCTTGATCTTCATTGTGGAGAGCTTAAGGATGGCTTTCTCTTTGGTCTTCTCTTCTAAGAATGTATTCTTAGCAATTCTCTTCTTATAGGTCTCGATGATCTCTTTGACCATCTCGATGACGTCGGCTTTGGCTTCTTCTCCGAAGTACTTCTGGCCATAGTACATTCCAACGACCTCGCTGAAGGTGCCGCTCGAGACCTTATAGGCGTACTTCTCTAAAGAGGAGCTCTTTGGATTGCCAGAGAGGGTTCTCGAGTATTTGCCAGCGATCCATCTCATCTCTTCGGTCAAATAGCCGGCATTTCCGAGCAAGCATTTGACATAGGCCCATTTCTTGTAGTTCTCGAAAGAGGACTCATTCCAGACCTCTTTGAGTTCTTTGAGGGCTTTTGGCTCATAGACGATGACCTGCTCTGGAAGCTTGTCTCCATAGATATCAGTCATGAACTTCTTGAAATCGAATGGGGCAAGGAGAGAGCAAATCTCATCGAACTTCATCGGGTTGTAGTTGGCGATGTAGTCCGCCCACTCGATGGAGCTCTTCGCGTGCTTCGCAATCTCTTTGTCGTAGGCAAGGGCGGCATTCACATAGTCCTCTTGCTCTTCTTTGCTTAGATCGGTGTAGGCGAGAAGCTCTAAGGCCATATCTTTCCAGACCTTAAGGAGCTCTGGGCCTTGTTTGTTATCTTCCGCGTAGTAAGTGGTGTCAGGAAGGATTGTCGATGAACCGGTAAGGATGAAGGAGTGGACCAAACTGTTCTTCATGTCGACATCGACTCCATAGTTGAATGGGAGTCTCATCCCGCGTAAAGCGAGTTCACGTGCCTTCTCGTTGAGTTCAGCGATGTCTTTGACGGCCTGGATGGTGTGAAGGTCTTTGAGGATTGGCTTAATGCCATCTTCATCCCTCTTCTTGGTGTTCATGGCCGCCTTGTAGATAGCGATGGCCTTGCCGAAGTTCTCGTTAGGGATTTCGACTTTGCCTTCCGCCATATCCTTGAAGAGCTGCATGAGCATCTTCTCAAGGGCGATGTCGAGATCGGCGAATCCGCCAACGCTCGAACGGTCTTCTGGGATGACTGCTTTCTCAAGCCACTGCCCATTGACGTAGTGGTAGAGATCGTCTTGTATTCTGATTTTCTTTTCCATTGTGTTTTCCTCTCTGCTGAGTCGATTTCAATGTTATCGCCTCTTATTTCTTATTCAAGGTCGAGCCTTCGCCGATTAAGCGCATCGCCTCTTACTTCTTAGACTTGATGCTTAGCCTTGTGATTGGCTTTGTCCTTTTCGCGACGCTTGGGCAACATGTCATAGCCAAAGGCTTTGGAGCAGAGGAAGCGAGCAAGAACGCAAATGACTTCGCTATAGCGAGTGGCCTCGCCTATCGTTCGGAAGACGGTCAAGGCGCAGACATCTATATCTACAAAGCAAAAGGGGAGAACGGCACCAAGGACGGATACGACGGTTACCTTGATTCCGTTTGGCATTATTACACCGAGTTCCTTAATGTCGCCAAGAACCCCGATGAGAGAGTGGTCGCCAGAACGAATAGCGATGGCAAAGAATTCACGAGTGACGACTATTACCGTTACTTCTTTGAAAAATGCATGGGTTTTGTAGGGGATTCTTCAAATTCCAACCCATTCTTCGTATATGCGAAAGAAGGGGAC
>CADCLU010000015.1:16104-16721 GCA_902802355.1 uncultured Erysipelotrichaceae bacterium | reverse complement strand
AATAATGGGTTTCTTGTCTGATGTAGTTGACCTGAAGCTTTTTCTTATAGGCTTCGATCATGTCCTCGCCGGTATAGCCAAGGCGAGGGAGAAGGTCTAAGTAAGCGTGGAAGGCTTTCTCGTATCTTTCTTTCGAATAATCGTAAGAGAATTCCACCACTTTGCGGTAAACATCGAGAATGGCCTCGGTGAGGTTCTCAAATGGCTCCCCACCAAAGGTGTGCTCAAAGGAATCAAGTCCGATGGTAAGGCCAAGGGAGAGGAAGAAATGGATGGCATCCGCGTATTCGTCCATGATGACCTCTTTCGCGGATGGGCCTTTGAGGGACCAGAACTTGAAGGTCCTGGTTTCGTTAGAGAATTCGCCTAGCTCAACAAGAAGGGCGAGGGTTCTTTTCTCTTTGGTCGAAGGGTAAGTTACGCCTTCATGTTTCTTCATGATCTCGGCATCGAGATCTTTTTGCAAAAGATATAGTTCGTGGAGTTCCATGTTATTTGACCTCAAGAGGGCTAAGATGCCAGATGTCGCGGTTATATTCCTCGATGGTGCGGTCGCTAGAGAAGGCACCGCTCATGGCGATGTTATCGATCGCGGCTTTGGCCCATCTTGGCTTATC
>CADCLU010000015.1:0-16047 GCA_902802355.1 uncultured Erysipelotrichaceae bacterium | reverse complement strand
CTGTCATGAGCACGTAAGGCCCAAGGACCGTTGAAGAGGGAATCCATGACGGCACGGACCTCTTCGTTCTCGTTATAGATGTCCCATGGGTTATAGGAATCCTCATCGTTGATCCTCTGAACTTCCTCAGCGGTGAGACCGAAGATGACCTCGTTCTCTCTGCCTGCCCTATCGGCGATCTCAATGTTCGCACCGTCTAAGGTACCAAGAGTGATTGCGCCATTCATCATGAGCTTCATGTTGGAAGTGCCTGACGCTTCTTTTCCGGCGGTTGAGATCTGCTCAGAGACATCGGCGGCTGGGATGATCTTCTCAGCGAGGGTGACGCCATAGTTCTCGACGAAGATGATCTTCATGAACTTGTTGGCGTCTTTGTCGTTATTGACCACCGCCGCAACGGCAAGGATGAGCTCGATGATGCGCTTAGCGTATTCGTAGCTTGGAGCGGCTTTCGCACCGAAGACATAGACATGCTTCTCCATATGGAAATCCTTCGGGTTTTCCTTGATCTTGAGGTAGTTAAGCATGATATGGAAAAGGTTAAGGAGCTGACGTTTATAGGCGTGGAGTCTCTTAATTTGGACATCGAAGATGGCCTCTGGGTCAAGGGTGATACCATATCTTTCCTGAACGTATTTAGCAAACTTCTTCTTGTTCTCGTGTTTGATGTCCATAATTCGCTTCTGGACGTCTTTGTCAGTGTCGAACTTTTTGAAGTCTTCAAGCTTCTCTGGATGTTTGATCCACTCGTCGCCGATTTTCTCGGTGATGATGTTCGCAAGTTCTTCGTTGCTGTTTAAGAGCCAGCGGCGATGGGTAACGCCATTGGTCTTGTTGTTGAACTTCTCTGGGAAGAGCTCATAGAAATGACGGAATGTGTATTCTTTAAGAATACCGGTGTGGATTTTGGCAACACCATTGACGCTGAAACCGGCATAGATGGCCATATTCGTCATATGGATCTGACCGTCTCTGATGATGCTCATCTGGTATTGCTCATCTGGGGAGACGCCTTTCTCGGACATGTAGGCGTTGAACCTGCGGTTGATCTCCTCGATGATCATGTACACCCTTGGGACGAGGGTCTGGACGTAATTGACAGGCCACTTCTCAAGAGCCTCTGGCATGACGGTGTGGTTAGTGTAGGCGATCGATTTCTGAACGGTTGCCCAGGCTTCGTCCCAGCCATAGCCATATTCATCCATCATGAGCCTCATCATCTCAGGGATGGCGAGGATTGGGTGGGTGTCGTTAAGCTGGAACACATAGTGTTCGGCAAGATGGTCGAGGTTTTTATATCTTCCATATTCGCCTCTCATGACGGACTGAAGACCGGCAGAGACGAGGAAATATTGCTGACGGAGGCGGAGCATTCTGCCCTTCTCTGTCGAATCATCTGGATATAGACCGAAGGAGAGTTCCTTAAGGGTCGAGAGATAATCGTTGAAGCTCATCTCGGTTGGGAGATTCTCTTCGCTTGGCTCGGCTGACCAAAGGCGGAGGGTATTGGCCACACCATTCTTATAGCCGACGACGGAGACATCATACGGGACGGCTCTCACGCAGGTCGCGTTGACGGTGCGGAGGGCGTATTCGCCGTTTTCCTTCATATATGTCTCAGCGCTTCCGCCGAACTTGACCTCGACGGCGTGCTTTGGATGGCGGGTTTCGAAGACGAAACCATTGGAGAGCCATTGATCTGGGAGTTCGGTTTGCGCGCCATTCACGAATTTCTGACGGAAGAAACCGTATTCGTATCTGATGGTGTTGCCGTGTAATGGAAGGCCTAAAGATGCGGCGCTGTCTAAGAAACAGGCGGCAAGACGGCCTAAGCCACCATTGCCTAAACCGGCATCTGGCTCAAGGTCCTCAAGGTCATCGATATTGATGCCGAAATCGGCTAAACCTTCTTTGGCTACTTTGTAGATGCCAAGGTTCTGCATGTTGTTGAGCATGAGTCTTCCGATGAGGAACTCCATCGAGAAATAGATGCACTGCCTCTTGTTGCTATGGAGAAGGTCTTCGCGGCAGTTTCTCCAGTTGAGTCCGCCATAATCGCGGACCATCTCGCCTAAGACCTCGAATTGCTCGGTTATATGGGAATCAGGGACGCTTCTACCGAAACGTTCGCCGATTCTGCGTTCATATTCTTTTTTGAATTCTTCTTTATTTTTGAACATGTTTCTTGCTTCCTTTCTTTTTGCTAGGCTTCTCCACTATCCTCTTAAGGATAAGAGCGGCGTAGCTGCCTAGTTTTATCGTCACATGGTATGGGCGGTTTTCCGGCCCTCCAGGAGATGTGTTCACATTTAGACCGTTGTATTGGTTCCATCCGCCATAGACGTCTTTGTCGCTATTGAAAAGCTCATACCATTCGCCTTCGTTATGAACGCCGACATCGTATTGCTCGTAATAGTTCGGGGTCATGTTGAAGACGAAGAGAAGGTCGCTCTCACCGACGTGCCTTTCGAAAGCGAAGACGCTTTGATCGGCGTTATCGACCATCGTCCACGCGTAATGGCATGGGTTATATTCCTCAACGTGCATGGCAGGCTCAGCCCTGTAGATGAGGTTAAGGTCCCTCACAAGCCTCCTTATGGAGTCGTGCTTTGGGAAAGTCAAAAGAACCCATGGAAGGGAACGGTCCTCATTCCATTCGTCGAAGGAGGCAAGCTCGTTGCCCATGAAATTGAGCTTCTTGCCTGGGTGGGCGAACTGATAAGTGAGGAGATTCCTTAAGAGAGCGAACTTCGTTTCATAGTCTCCGCTCATCTTGTTGATGAGGGTGCCTTTGCCATGGACGACTTCGTCGTGGCTTAATGGAAGAAGGAAATTCTCGCTCCAGAAATAGGCCATCGAGAAGGTGATTCGGTTATGCTCCCACTTCTTATATATCGGGTCTTTTGAGTAATACTTGAGGGTGTCGTTCATCCAGCCAAGGTCCCACTTATAGTCAAAACCTAAGCCTCCGAACTCGACAGGTTTGGTGACGCCTTGGAAATCGGTTGAGTCCTCAGCGATCATCATGACGTCTGGGTGCTTGTAATGGATCTTGCCATTGAGCCTCTTGAGGAACTCGGTGGCACCGCCATTCTCGCCATTGTTCTTATTGCCATCCCAATAGACGATGTTGCTCACGGCATCGCATCTGATTCCGTCGAAATGGAAATAGTCGAGGAAATAGTTCATCGCCGACATGAGGAATGAACGGACTGGGTCTTTGCCAAGGTCGAATAAGCAAGAGCCCCACTGGCTGAAAGTGTGCTTAGGGTCGCTATATTCATAGAGGCAAGAGCCATCGTATTCCCTTAAGGCGAACGCGTCGTTGGCGAAATGCACAGGCGCGAAGTCGAGGATGACCCCGAAGCCAGCTTGGTGCATGCGATCGACGAAGGACATGAGCTGGAATGGATTACCATATCTTGAATCAACACTGAAGAAACCTGTGGCCTGATATCCCCAAGAGCCATCGAACGGGTATTGGGTGATCGGCATTATCTCAACATGGGTGAAGCCTGATTCCTTTAAATAAGGAATAAGGTAATCGGCGATTTCCTCATAGGATGGGAAACGGTCACCGATCTTGCCTTTCCAGCTTCCGATATGGATTTCGTAGATCGACATCGGTTTGTCGAAATTGCGGTCTCTCGTCTCTAACCACTGCTCATCATGCCAAGCGAAGTTCTCGATATCGAAAAGGCGTGAGGCAGTAAGCGGGCGCATCTCGCTATAGAAAGCGAAAGGATCGGCCTTGTCGACGTACTGGCCTTTCGCATTTTTAAAGTGATATTTGTAACCTTGGTAATTGTGAAGATTTGGGATGAAGATCTCCCAGGTGCCCGAGTCATCGATTTTGTTCATCTTGTCTCTAGAGTAGTCCCAGCCGTTCCAATCTCCGACGACGGAGACGTCCTCGGCTAAAGGAGCGTAGAGCCTAAAGACAACGCCAGACGTGATGCCTCTTTTCTCGAAGTGGGCGCCGAAGAAACGATAGGCCTCAATGCTTTGACCCATTAAGAAATCGTAAAGAATTCCGAATGCCATGCTCGTTTCTCTCCTTCTTAAGCCACAATTATAAGTTACCTCTTTCTTTTAGAAAAGAAAAAGTCTTTGTTTGTTTCCTTTGCCCTATCCTCTTGCTGGTAGTAAAATCTTTCTCGGTTAAAAGAGGTATTTAATTATGTCAAAATGCATGGCTGTCAATGCCGGAAGCTCTTCCATCAAGTACAAACTCTACGAGATGCCAGAGGAAAAAGTTATTTGTTCAGGTTTGGTCGAGAGAATCGGCCATGATGACGGACACTTCGTCATCAAGTTCAACGGCGAGAAGAAAGAAGAGGTTCTCCCTCTCCCAGATCATTCCGTCGGCGTCGAGAGGATCCTCAAAGCCCTCCTCGAATTCAAGATCATCGCTTCATATGACGAGATCAAAGCCGTCGGCCACCGCGTCGTCCAGGGTGGAAAATACTTCAGCAAATCCGCTTATTTCGATAAGGACACCGAAGAGAAGATCACCAAACTCATCCCACTCGATCCTCTTCACGCTCCAGCCCACTTAATGGGTTTCCACGCCTTCAAAGACGCGCTTCCTGATGCCACTGCCATCGCCGTCTTCGATACTGCTTTCCATCAGAGCATGGAACCAGAGGATTACTTATTCCCAATCCCATACGAATTCACCGAGAAATACGATTGCCGTAGATACGGTGCGCACGGCACTTCCCACAACTTCATCGCCATCGAGGGCGAGAAATACGTCAAGGATTCCAAAGACAAGAGAATCATCTCCTGCCACCTTGGCTCTGGCGCTTCCCTTTGCGCCATCAAGAATGGCAAGTGCGTCGCCACTTCCATGGGCCTCACCCCTCTTGGCGGAATCATGATGGGCACCCGTTCGGGTGACATCGACCCAAGTGTCTACTACTACCTCTGCGATGAAGCCAAACTTCCATACGACGAGGTCTACGATATCCTCAACAAAAAGAGCGGATTCTTAGGCGTCAGCGGCGTTTCCAATGACACCCGTGACGTCGAGGAAGCTGCAGCCAAAGGCAATGAGAGAGCCAAAACCTCCATCGCCCTTTGGGCCAGAAGAGTCGCCGACTACATCGGTTCTTACTACGTCCGTCTTGGCGGCGCTGACCTCATCGCCTTCACCGCAGGTGTCGGTGAGAACTCCGCGAAATTCCGCGAGGAAGTTCTTAAGAGAATTGAAGAATCTCTTGCACTTAAGATCGATTACGAGAAAAATAATGAACTTCACGGAAAGGAAGGACTCATCTCCAAGGAAGGTTCTGCCATCAAAGTGGCCGTCATCCCAACCGACGAGGAAGTCATGATCGCCCGTGATTGCATGAAAGCATTAGAAGGAACCCTTTAATGAAACTTGACCCAATCATCAAAGCCTACGCCTTAGAGCATAAGAAGGAATTCTCCCTCTTTAAGCAGGCCATCAAGAGATATGACAGGATCGCTATATTCCGTCACATCAGGCCTGATTTCGACGCGATGGGCACCCAGATGGGTCTATACACCTTCATCAAGGACAACTTCCCTGAGAAGGAAGTCCATTTCCTTGGCGATAATCATGTCGCCTACACCCCTCGCATCTTCCCTGAGACCGAGAGATTAAACGAGAGTTGGTTCAAAGAACCATTCCTCGCGATCGTCACCGATGTCGGAGACCATGAGAGAATCGCCGACCCTCGCTATAGATATGCTTCCTATATCTGTAAGGTCGACCACCACCCATTCATCAAAGAGATAGCGAAACACCCTATCCTCGACATCAATAAGCCAGCCGCCGCAGAGCTCATGTGTGACATCCTTCTCTCATGGGAAGGAACCACCATGTCCAAAGAGGCCGCAAGGTATTTTTACATCGGAATTGTCGGGGATTCTGGAAGATTCCAGTATAGAAACACGACCGGTCACACCTTCGCTGTCGCCAAAGCCTTATGCGACACTGGCATCGACATCAGCTCCATCTACCTTGAGATGTATGAGAGAAAGCTTGAGGACCTTAAGTCCGAGGCCTATATCCTCTCTAACTTCCACGTCTCCCCTCATGGTGTTGCCTATTACATCCTTAGCGATGAAACTCTCAAAGAGTTGGGCATCACCCGTGAGCAAGGCAAAGACAACGTCAACATGTTCTCGAACATCGAAGGCGTTAACGCCTGGTGCTCCGTCACCGAGGACAAATCAAGCCCGAAAGACTATTGCTGGAGGGTCTCGATCCGTTCGAAACACAAGGACATCTCCGGTGTCGCAAATAAATGGAGAGGCGGAGGACATGCGCTCGCTAGCGGAGCGAAAGTCAAATCCCTTGAAGAGCTACCGCTCCTCATCGCTGATCTAGACGCATTATTCGAATAAATAAAGGGCTGTCAAATTGACAGTCCTTTTTTCTTTTCTTCGAAAAGGGTTTCATTTTCCGTCCAAAGACTTAAAATACTCTCATGACAATTTATACCGGATTAGCTGATTTACCTGACTTTCCATTGATACTTCTCTACGTCGTTGCAGCTGCGATCGTAGTCATTGCTTCGCTTAAATTAAGCGATTTCCTTAATATCATCGACAAAAAGAGCAACATCTCAGGCGCATTCCTTGGTGGCGTCCTTCTTGCCATGGTCACTTCGTTGCCAGAGCTTTTCTCTTCTCTCACAGCGACTGTCTTCGTCAAGAACAACGACTATGTCCTTGGAAATGTTCTTGGAAGCAACCTCTTCAATATGATGATCTTCGCTCTCATCTTCTTCTTTTTCTTTAAGAAGATGGTTGAGAAGAAGGTCTCCAAATATTTCTTAGTCAGCATGGCTTTCTGCGGTGCTCTCTACGTTTTGACCACCATCGCCGGTTTAGTCTTCGTCCCACTTAAGTGGTTATTCGGTTACTTCAACCCAGTCAGCCTTCTCATCATCGCCGTCTACGTGATTTCGATCATCAAGACCCCGAAGATCGAGGAAGCCGAGGAAGAAGAGGAAAAAGAAAGCAAAATCACCCTCAAAACCGCGGTCATCTTATTCGTTGTCTTTGCGGTTGTCTTGGTTGCGGCCTCAATCTTCCTTACCTACCTCACCGATGGCATCAGCGAGAAGTACAATCTTGGCGCTTCCTTCGGAGGAGCCCTCTTCCTTGGCGTCGCCACTTCTCTTCCTGAGCTTACTTCCACTATCAACCTTGCGAGAAAGAGGAACTTCCAAGCCGCTTATAGCGACCTCATCGGAAGCTGCATCTTCAACTTCCTCATCCTCACCTTCTCCGATGCTCTTTCATTCGACTGCCGTTCAAGCGTCTATCGCTTCGACCAGAGCGCCTTCATGATGATCGTCTTCGGCGCGGTTGAATTCATCGCTCTCCTTATCGGCCTCATCCTTCTCATCAAAGGCGTCGACGGAAACAAGATTCAAAACAGAATCATCTTCTACGCTCTTGGAACGGTCTTAGTCGCTTCCTACATCGCCTTCATCGTTCTTAGCAACGTCGATTTGGCCATTCCTTTCGCTCCATTCATCAAATAAAATCCCCTGCAATTCCTTAGGGTTTTGTTAGACTATGGACAAAAAATCCAAGAAACACCAGATAAACAAATATCTTTTCTATAGCAAGCGTTACAACGCGACTTTGCCCGTGTACGCCAGAACCGAGAAAAAGGCCATGGAAATCGTGGATATCGCTAACCTCTATAACGATTCCGATTGGACTAGATATTCGGACAAAAACAAATTCAAAACCACCATCCTCATCGATGACGATCCTGAGGCTCTCGAAAACGAGGAATATGAGATCGTCATGGACGCGATGGAGAAGAGAAAAAAGCTCGTCGTGGACACAAGAGCTTAAAAATCAGTAAAGATTTACTTCTAACCTTTATTAATAACCAGTTTATCGACAAGCGTGTCGTTTTACTTCGTGCGTTTATGCGCGTAAAATTACCATGCGGTTTTTGGACCGCTAGTAGGATCTAAAGATATGTCAGAAAAAGTTATTGAAGAAAAAGGACCTATCACCGAAAGCTATCTTAAGAAGTTGGATGCTTTCTGGCGTACGGCAAACTACCTTTCGGCTGCCCAGCTTTATTTGCTAGACAACCCATTACTTAAACGCCCACTTACCGAGGCTGACGTCAAAAAGAAAATCGTCGGCCACTGGGGCACTGTTCCAGGACAGAACTTCATCTTCGCCCACATGAACAGAGCCATCAAGAAATACGACCTTGACCTCATTCTTTTGAGCGGTCCAGGACATGGCGGAAACTTCTTCATTGCCAACGATTACATCGATGGCAGCTATAGCGAGATCTACCCAAACATCTCCCAAGATGAGGCAGGTCTTAAGAAATTATTCAAACAATTCTCATTCCCAGGAGGAGTCCCAAGCCACTGCGCCCCTGAGACCCCAGGGTCCATCAACGAAGGCGGCGAGCTTGGCTATTCCATCGCCCATGGCTTCGGTGCCATCTTCGATAACCCTGATTTGATTGCCGCTGTCGTCGTCGGCGATGGCGAGGCTGAGACCGGCCCACTTGCCACTTCTTGGCAGAGCAACAAATTCCTTAACCCAATCACCGATGGTGCGGTTCTCCCAATCCTCCACCTCAATGGTTACAAGATCAGCAACCCAACCGTCCTTAGCCGCATCCCTCACGAAGAGCTTGAGAGCTACCTCCGCGGCATGGGCTGGGAGCCAATCTTCGTCGAAGGCGATGAGCCAATGAAGATGCATAGGCTCATGGCGGAAGCCGTTGATACCTGCATCGAGAAGATCAAAGCCATCCAGAAGCATGCTAGAGAAAACAACGATCCAACCCGTCCAATCTGGCCAATGATCGTTCTTCGCACTCCAAAAGGATGGACCGGACCTAAGTTTGTCGACGGCAAGATGGTCGAAGGATCATTCCGCGCCCACCAGGTCCCACTCCCAATGGACAAAGAGGGACAACTTGCCGAGCTTGAGGCTTGGCTCCGTTCCTATAAGCCAGAGGAATTATTCGATTCCGAAGGACATATCCTCCCAGAAATCCGCGAACTCGCTCCAAAAGGAAACTCCAGAATCGGTGCCAACGTGCACGCCAATGGCGGTCTCCTTCTCCGCGACCTCCGCATGCCTGACTTCCGTAAGTACGGCATCAAGGTCGAAGGACATGGCGACAAAGAAGGCCAGGACATGATTGAGCTTGGCGCCTTCGTCCGCGATATCATCACTCTTAACAAAGACGCCAGAAACTTCCGCGTCTTCGGACCAGACGAGACCTTAAGTAACCGTCTCAACCACATCTTCGAGGTCACTGACCGTCAATGGGACGCCGAG
This sequence comes from uncultured Erysipelotrichaceae bacterium, assembly GCA_902802355.1. Lineage (GTDB taxonomy): Bacteria > Bacillota_I > Bacilli_A > RFN20 > CAG-826 > UBA4951. The sequence goes on along the minus strand of CADCLU010000015.1, from coordinate 6,732 downwards.
ACTCTCCCAACCGATGAATTCTTAGCCGCCGATGGCCGTGTCATCGACTCCATGCTCTCTGAGCACCTTTGCGAAGGCTGGTTAGAAGGATACCTTCTCACCGGACGTCATGGTTTCTTCGCTTCCTATGAGGCCTTTGCCCGTATCATCGACTCGATGGTCGCCCAGCACGCCAAATGGCTCAAGGTCTGCAATCAGCTTCCTTGGAGAGAGGAAATCGCTTCCCTTAACCTCATCCTTGCTTCCACCGTCTGGCAGCAAGACCATAACGGATTCACCCACCAAGACCCAGGCTTCATGGATCATATCGCCAACAAGAAAGCCGACGTCGTCCGCTTATATCTCCCACCGGATGCCAACTGCTTGCTTAGCACCATGGACCACTGCTTACGTAGTAAGAACTACGTCAACGTCATCATCGCTTCCAAGCATCCACGTCCGCAATGGCTTTCCATGGAAGAAGCCGTCAAGCACTGCACACAGGGCATCTCCATCTGGGACTGGGCCTCTAATGACCAGGGCCAGGAACCAGACATCGTCTTAGCCTGCGCTGGCGAGACCCCAACCCTTGAGGCCCTTGCCGCTGCCGACATCATGCATAAGGAACTTCCAGACGTTAAGATCCGTTTCATCAACGTCGTCGACTTATTCAGACTTCAGCCGAAGTCCCTCCACAAGCATGGTCTTAGCGATGAGCAGTACGATATGCTCTTCACCAAAGACAAACCGATCGTCTTCAACTTCCACGGCTATCCAACCCTCATCCACGAGCTTACCTACCGTCGTCACAACCATAACCTCCACGTCCATGGCTACCACGAGGAAGGAACCATCACCACTCCATTCGACGTCCGCGTCCAGAATGAAGTCGACCGCTTCCACCTTGTTCAGTCGATGCTTCTTAAGCTCCCAGGACTTGGCAACCGCGGTGCCTACCTCTATCAGAAGATGAGCGACAAGCTTGTCGAGCACAAGCAGTTCATCCATGACAAGGGCATCGATCTCCCAGAGGTCGCCAACTGGAAATGGGAAGGCAAATAAGCCTTAGACATTAAATTAAAAGGCCTGTCTTATAGACAGGTCTTTTTTTGTTATCTTTCGTTATTACTTGATGTCGAGGACACCATCTTTGAAGAATGGCATATAGTCCCCTAAGAGGCATTCGTCGTCTGGGTAGAAAGAGACATCCACCACGTCATCGATGTTCATCTTGTAACGGGCTGGAGTGAATCTTCCTTCCTTGAGGACGAAGTTTCCTTCTTTCGTCTTCTTGATAAAACAATTGTTTCTCATATCGAAGAGATAATAGGAGCTATTGTCATCGAAGTATGGGTACTTCTCTAAAAGCGAGAGGGCTTTGAAATAATAGAGGGCTTTCTCACGGTGCTTGCCTTGGTGCCTTGCTTCATTGAGGTTATCTAGTAACTCGGAGTGTTTGACGTTCCTTGAGATCTCAAGTCGAGCGACCTCACCGATATAGCGGATATATGGGGTGATTGGGTCATGGTCGAGATGGAGGAGCGCGCCTAAGACCTCACGAGGGAAGCCATACATCGAGAGTTTCTCAACGCGGTACTTGCCATCGTGACCTTCGATCGCGTCATGGAGAAGGGCGGTGACGATCTCGTATTCGGTCGTGCAGCCTAAAGCGACTCTGATGACGTGATACATATAGCACATGCCAGAGGCATCGACTTCGGTCTTATGGGCATCGAGGGCGATTTCGAAAGCGCTTCTGACAAGAGGCGTATCCATGAGCTTTCTTTCGACGAAGGCGTAATGTCTAACTTCCTCTTCCCCTTCCTTCTTGATAAGGGCGAAGGCCTCTTTCTTGAGGGCGTCGATGATACGCTGGATGTTCTTATTGGCTAAACCAGCATCAAAGATGCTGCTGTCGGTCTTGGATGAGAGATAATAAGCGCCCAAAAGATTGAGATTGGTTTCATAATCTCTGTCCTCAAAGGAAGAGCAGGCTTTCTTTGGATCAAAACCATGAGGGAATGTGGCTCTTCTTAAGATGATGCCGAGGTTTCCTAAAGCGTATATGAAATCGAGACGGTCCTCATTTTTCTTGCCTTGGATGCCTTTGGAGATCAAAGGGGCTTTTGGCAAAGAAAGGATCGCCTCAAGGGTGGTGTGGTTATAAATCTCGTTATTCTCTAAGAAAAGCATCTTATGTGCCTTTTGCTTAATTTATTATTGTACTTTTTCCCTTTTCCTTACAAGTGAAGCGCTTAAAAAAAGCCTAAGTTTCCTTAGGCCTTTTGTTTTTTATTCCGCTTCAAGAGGGACGAAATCGAATTTGAAGACATCGAAGAGTCCTTTATCGACCAAACGGAGATGCGGGATGACGGCAAGAGAGAGGAATGTAAGTGAGAAGAAGGCTTCTTTGTTCTTATCGACGCCCATCGCGTAGGCTTTGTCGATTAAGCGCTGGCTCTCTTCCTGAACAATCTCGCTTGGTTTGCTCGACATTAAGCCCGCGACATCGAGTTCGACAGAGTCGACTGTGCCATTCTTCTTATCAACGATGACCATGCCACCGCCGATTCTTCTGAGTTCGTTGGTAGCCTTGAGGAGAGACTCATTGTCATCGCCAAGAAGGATGATGTTATGGGAGTCGTGAGCAACGGAGATGCCCATCGCTCCGCCCTTGAAGCCATAGCCTTTGATGAGGGCTTTGCCGATGTTCCCGGTCATCTTATGTCTTTCGACGACGATCATCTTGAGGAGGTCGGTGCCTTCGAGAACGACATCGCCGTCTTTGGAAGCGACTTCCATGATGGCCTCACCGGTCATGACTCCACTTGATTCAGTGGTCATGATACGGGCTTTCTTGGATTTGATCTCAATCTTGAAGTCGTCAGCGGTGAAATCCTTCACATGGACGGTGTTCTTGACGAAGTCTGGGAGATAACGTTTCGTGGTATCGAAGAGAGGTTTGCCATCTTTGGCGACGAGCTTACCATCTTTGAAGACCATCTTGGCGTTGAAGTCCTTGAGGTTATCCACGACGACCAGATCAGCGAAGTAGAAAGGTGCGATGGCGCCTCTATAACGGAGGCGGTAGCATTCTGCGTTGTTGAGGGTGGCGATAGCGACGGCGATGATTGGATCAACACCGGCTGCGACGACTTTTCTTAAAGCATCGTCGAGATGTCCGTTCTTCTTGATCTCGGCAGCGTGCTTATCATCGGTGCAAAGGATGACTCTGCGGTAATTCCATGGGGTGATGGCTTTGGTAAGTTCCATGCTTCTCGTGTAAGAGCCAACACGGAGATGGGTGTAAACGCCTTTGGAGATCTTCTCTTTCATCTCCTCGACGGTGACGGATTCGTGGTCGGTCATGATGCCACCGCAAAGATACCCATTGAGCTGGTCGCCCTGTAAGAGAGGAGCGTGGCCATCGATGACTTTATCGGCTTCGTGGGTGGCTTCGAGCTTCTTAAGAGTGTCTGGATCGCATCCGATGACGGAAGGATAGGCCATGAATTCACCAAGGCCGTTGATGTCTTTATCAGTGATATTGTCGGCGATGTCTTGGCCGTTGAGGATGGCACCGCTTGTTTCGAATGGGGTGGCTGGAACGCAGCTAGAGAGCTGGACTTTGATGTCGAGAGGGACGTTTTTAGCAGCCTCGATGACATAATGGATGCCGTTCATGCCAAGGACGTTCGCGAGCTCATGAGGATCGGCGATGATGGTTGTCGTGCCATGTGGGACGATCATCGAGGCAAATTCCTCTGGGGTGCTCTGCGAGGATTCGATATGGACGTGGCCATCGATGAGGCCTGGGATGACGGTCATTCCAGCGATGTCGTATTCGGTTTTGCCTTTATAGCCTTTGCCAATGCCGACGACGCGGTCATCTTTGATGGCGATATCGCCTTCTTCGACTTCACCATCGAAGAGATTGACGTACTTGCCGTTTTTGAGAAGAACGTCGCATTCGGTCTCTTTCAAAGCGGCTTTGATGTATTTCTCAAGCATTAGTTGTTTCCTCCCCTACATAGGAAAACACCACAAAAACCCTTCTGAGAATCAGGTGGGTTTGAATAAGTGTTATTCATAACTAACGATATTATCACATGCGCGGAAGGCAATTTCTTATTGAAAGCGGTATCAAAGACCTTCTTTTATTAATATCGTGCGACCTATATTCTATTTCGTACGATTTTATTTTATAATTAGTTAGGAGGATTGTTATGTGTGTTATAACCGCGACTGAATTGAAACAGAATCTTGGCAAATACATTGAGTTATCCAAAGAAGAAGACATCATCGTCAAAAAGAATGGGAAAATCGTCACTGTTTTGACCTCACCTTCCCCTAGGGATAAAGACGTTTCCTCTTTCTTTTCACTCATGGGAAAGTACGAATACTTCGATTATGAGTCATATCTTAGGGAAAGGGATGAAAACAGATGAGAGTCCTGGTTGATACAAACGTCTTCCTTGATGCGATCCTAAAAAGAGAGCCGTTCTTTGAGGATTCCAAGGAGTTTTTCTCATATTTCAAAAGCAACAAACACCAGCTATACGTCTCCTCTATGTCCTTCCGTGATATCGAATATGTTCTAAGAAAAGTCGAAAAAGACCCGTTCGAGAGAAGAAGAACGTTAAACATCATTTATTCCTTTGTTACCAAAATCATAGATCTGGGGCCAGACGATGTCATAAATAGTCTTTTCGACGACTATAAAGACTTCGAGGACGGCCTCCTTATAGAGTCTGCGAAAAGAAACATGCTGGATGCCATAATAACCAACAACAAAGATGACTTCCTTTGTGGTAGCGTTCCGGCATTTACACCAAAAGAAGTCGTGTTTTATTTAAAGAAAAGCGCCAATCAATAAACAAAAAAGCCCTGCAAATCAGGGCTTAATTTGTAACTGGTCGAGATGATGAGATTCGAACTCATGATCTTCTGCTCCCAAAGCAGACGCGGTAACCAAGCTGCGCTACATCTCGAACATTGGCGCGCCAGACAAGATTCGAACTCGTGACCCACAGATTCGTAGTCTGTTACTCTATCCAGCTGAGCTACTGGCGCACAATTCGCTCCTCTTTCATAGAGCGCCCATAAATAATATTACTTCAACTAAAAGTTGGCAAGCGAATAATAGAGATTTTCTAAGAGTTTTAAAGAAAAAGAGGCGCCTCCCCTTTTAGCGGGAATGAAGCGCCCCTGCTTGTCTTTTTATCTTTCTTCCCATCCTGTGATATCAGGGATGTCGATCGATTTGACTGCGCCATAGGAGAAAGACATGGCGATGCTACGGGAAATGACCCCTTCATCAAGATCCTTGGTTGAGTATGTGACGTTTCTGACAAGGCCATGCTCGGCATCAGCAACGAAGGACAACCAATGCTTATCGCCCTCGTCGGTGTGTCTGCTGATTTTGAGGGTGAAGCGGGTCTTTTCTTCGCCAAGATTATCTTTCTTCGCATCAAAAATGGCTTCTTCCTCTAACACTGGGTTAGCCTTGACGGCTTCTTTGAAGGACTCGAGGAAGTCGATATAACTGATGAAGTTCTTATACTCTACGCCGTAATCCTCGGCATTGTATTTGAAATAGTGGTATTTGCTCTCGTTATATTCATAGGCCACGGTTTTCCAGCCGTCTTTGTTGAGGAAGGCCCAGGTATCGAGGTCTTCACCTGAGTCGATCGAATGGCTTGTCGAAGCGCAGATATACTCAGTCCTGAATCTGCCATCCCCTAAGTCCATGACGACCTTCATGTTGTCGTATTCGTAGGTCTTCTCGAAGAAGGCTCTATACATCTCAAGCGTCCCTTCGTAGTCTTTGGCATTGGTTCTCTCTAACCCACAGGAAGAGAGAGGGAGAATGGCTGCGACAGATAGAGCGCTGACTAATAATTTTGTTTTTCTCATTTCAATTAATCCTCCTTTGGAATTAATCCTTGAAAACCATACTACAAAATGTATTCAAAAATCAATATATGCTATAAGCATAAATTGTAAAAAAGAGAGGCACTGCCCCTCTTATTTGTTGGTCATATCTTCCCAGTCGGATATGTCTGGGATATTGATCTCCGACACATCGTCATAGGTCATTTTGAAATCGCCCCAGGTGAACGCTCCGTTATTTGGACCGCATTGATTTGGAAGGTTGATGGCGATACTCGCCATAGTCACCAGTTCGGTTTTTGGATCTATTTGCCCATAAGATGATACGAAAATATCGCTGTCATCGGCACGTATTTGGCTGTTAACATCATAGAGATACGTATCCGTAGCTTGCGGACGAGCGGCTTCCTCTGAGGAGCAGTGATATCTACCCCATCTGGTTATTGTTTGCTCATATTGCTCTTTTCCTTCGCTTGTGGATGTGAAAGGCTCTATCCATTCCTCTAGTTTATTGATGACATCGAAATACCTCTTGAAGTATTTGTAGCTGGCGTCGTACTCAGAATCATCGCGGAAATAATACTGGGTTATGTATCTGGCACCGTCGCTCCAAGGGGTATCTTCTTGAGCATAGATCTTCTCCCTTTTTTCATTTATGAAACACCAGCCTCTGGTTATGGTCGTATAGAACGTTCCCCTATCCTCGGAAGTGACTTCCTGCTCTATGACGAAGTTGCTCGTGTCACCGAGGATCCTCTCAGTCCACCTTAACTTATCCACGTCGTGATAACAGATGGTCATGTTTTTATGATTGAAGGTCTTCTCGAAACACTTGTTGAAGGCCTTTCTGCAATTCTCAAA
>CADCLU010000014.1 GCA_902802355.1 uncultured Erysipelotrichaceae bacterium | reverse complement strand
ATGAAGGCCTCGCAGATGATCTCCGCGACCTTGCAAAGCACGATGTCGCCTGAGATATGGCCATAGTTGTCATTTACCTCTTTGAGGTAGTTGACGTCGAGCATGACGACGCCGAACCTCTTGAGCGAACCATCTTTGATCTGCTCTTCGAGGGCTTCGGTGGCTCTCGAATAGGAGGCGCTGTTCTTGACCTTGGTAAGGCTATCCTGATAGGCGAGTTTCTCTAAGAGTTTCTGGTGGGATTTGATCCTTCCGACCATCTCTTTGAAGGAAGAGGTAAGTTCCCCTACTTCGTCACGGCTCTCTTTCGGATAATCGATCTCGGCGTTGACGTCCTCACTGATCTTCATAGCGCCGTCCGCAAGATGCCTCAACGGGGTGTTGATTCTATGGGCAAGGGCAACGGCGACCGCCACGAAGAACGCAGCAAAGGCGACAGAGATGATGATGTTTATCATGATGGCGCTGTTTCTGGCAGCGAATATGTCTTCGTAGGAGTCACAGAGAACGAGTTTCATGCCGTTTCTTAATGTGACGAAGACCATGACGCGGTCGGTTTCGTGATATTCATAACGAATGACCTTATCCACGGTGTCTTTCGATTCGTTGAGGTAGCCGTTCTCAAGAAGGTGATCAGCCTCATCGCCATGAGGATGTTCATCTAAGAAGTAGCCAGGGTGGTAATGGATTGAGCCATCGTAGGCTTTGAGATAGAGGTAGCCTGTGTTCTTATATTTGACTTTGTCAATTTCTTTAAGCAGCTTGCTGAAGCTGATGTCGATGCCGATGACGGCAACCGGGTTATCAGGATCATCATCGCAGAAGACTGGGGTGACGTAAGAAAGCATGACGTCTTGGATTGAACCATCAAGATGGGGATCCATCCAGAGGGCTTTACCATGGTTGACCGGGGTGGTGTACCAAATAGTGTCCTCTTCGGCTGTGGCATCTTGGATTTGGGTGATTTGGAGTTCTTCGAAGTGGCCGGTTTCGTTTCTGGCGTAGAAGCAGCCTTCTTCGAGGTTGCCTTCCCCTGTCACCGGAATCGTGTAATGGAAATAGGCGTCATTGGCGGTTGGGATCTGGTTACACATGAAAAGAATGAGGGATTCAATATCATGGAGGACGGCATCCCTGTTCGCTTTAGAGTTCTTGAGGTTTTCTGCGGTGACCGCTTCTTCTGCTGTGAAGTCAGCGAGGGCGTTGACACTGTTCTCGATGGAGATGAGCGTCGTGTCGATCTCGTCACCTTTGTCGATGCAGAAAAGGTTCATCTCGCTTGAGGCAGCTGAGGTCAAAACGTTATTGAGATGGAAGAAAGTGAAGACTGAAATCGCCGCAGCAAGGCTAGCGGTGCAAGCCAAAATGACTCCGATGATCTTGGTATTGATTGAGAATAGCCAACTGGTCTTCTTCGTTTCCATAAGGGTCTAAACTGTCCATATTGTAAGACAAAGTCTTCGATATGTCTTGCCAAAAAATTTTTTGGAAAAATTTACTAATTGCTCTTTTTAAAGAGAGGGTCTAGACTATGCGGAGTTAGTTATTGCTAACTCTATAATCATTATGTCATCGCCGAAGAGATGGTTCCTGGCCTTCAGTCAGAGGCCGGAAGTCATGAAGGAGTTTGGTCCTTAATGGTCGGTTTTGTTCTTATGATGGTCCTTGATACTGCTTTGGGGTAATAAAGACCACCCTCTCATTTAATCGTTGTATAATCCATTGTGGAGGTAAAAGTAATGAACATCCTTCACGCAATATCCCGTGCCAGAATCAAACCAGAGAGCTTCCTCGCCTGCGTTGAAATCCCTGCCGGCAGCAAAAACAAATACGAGCTCGACAAGGAGTCGGGCGCCCTTATTCTCGACCGCATCCTATACACGGCCACCCAATACCCACAGAACTACGGTTTCATCCCAAGGACCTGGGGTTTGGATCATGACCCTCTTGATGTCCTTGTCCTTTGCACCCAGCCAATCGTCCCTCTCTCACTCGTGAGATGCAGACCAATCGGCACCCTCAAGATGACCGATGGCGGAAAGGTCGATGAGAAGATCATCGCCGTCTGTGAGAACGACCCAGACTACAACTGCTACAACGAATTGGCCGATCTTCCAAAGCACCTTCTTGATGAGATCTCCCACTTCTTCAAGCACTACAAAGAGCTTGAGTACAACAAAGAGACCATCGTTGAGGGCTATTGCGATTCAACCGCTGCCAAAGAGACCATCGCCGCCGCGAGAAAACGCTACGACGAGAAGTTCCTCGACAGATAAGACGTTTCTAAAAGAAAAGGACGCGAATCTGCGTCCTTTTTTCTTTATTCAAGTTCGATGGTCGCCGGTGGTTTGGTGGTGAAATCAAAGAGCACGCGGTTGACTCCCCTGACCTCATTGACGATACGGTCGGCAACAAGGGTGAGAACCTCGTATGGAATCTTGGTTGGTTTGGCGGTCATGAAGTCATCGGTATCGACGGCGCGGAGAACGACGGAGTAGTCATAGGAACGCTCATCGCCTTTGACGCCAACGCTCTTCATGTTCGAGAGAGCGGCGAAGTACTGAGCAGGTTTGATTCCGCTCTTAGCGATCTCCTCTCTGAAGATGTAGTCGGCTTCCTGGACGATTCTGACCTTGTCAGGAGTGACTTCGCCGACGATTCTCGTGGCAAGGCCTGGACCTGGGAATGGCTGTCTCTCAACAAGAGAAGCTGGGAGTCCGAGGTAGTAGCCAACCTCACGGACCTCATCTTTGAAGAGCTCATCAAGAGGCTCGACAAGGCCGATGAATGGAAGGTCCTTTGGAAGGCCTCCGACGTTATGGTGGCTCTTGATGGTTGCGCTAGCACCTAAGCCGGATTCAACGCGGTCAGGATAGATGGTTCCTTGGGCGAGGTAGGCGCCGTTAGCGACGTCCTTCAAAGCCTCACCGAAGCAATCGATGAATGTTTTGCCAATGATTTTGCGTTTTTTCTCTGGCTCATTGACACCTGCGAGACGGCCTAAGAAGAGGTCACCCTTGTTGAGGCGGTTGAAGTGTAATTTGAAACGGCTCTTCTCGCCGAAGACGGCTTCGACTTCGTCGCCTTCGTTTTTGCGCATTAAGCCATGGTCGATGAAATAGCAGATGACCTGGTCGCCAAGGCTCTTCTCAAGAAGGGCTGCGGTGACGGCGGAATCAACACCGCCAGAGAGGGCACAGATGACTTTATGGTCTCCGACCTTCTCTTTGATTTCCTTGATCTTCTTGTTGACGAAGTAAGAGGAGTCCCACTCCTGCTTGGCTCCGCAGACACCAAGGACAAAATTCTCAAGCATTTTGAGGCCTTGCTCGGTGTGAGTGACCTCTGGATGGAACTGGACGGCATATAAGTGCTTCGCTTCATTGGAGAAAGCGGCGTTTGGACAGGTATCGGTCGAAGCGGTCCTCGTGAAGCCTTCTGGGAGCTTGTTCACCTGGTCACGGTGACTCATGAAGACGCTTAATTCTTTGTTCACGGATTCGAAAATATCGCTCTTGCTATTGATGTGGAGGCCAACTGGGCCGTACTCGCCTTTCTCAGCGGTTCCGACTTCCCCTCCTAAGAGATGGGCCATAAGCTGAGCACCATAGCAGATGCCAAGGATCGGTTTGCCGATCTCGAAGATCTTCTTGTCGATGGTTGGTGAGCCTTCGGCGTAGACGGAGTTAGGTCCGCCGGTGAAGATGATGCCTTTGACATCAGGATCAGAAAGAACAGAGAGGTCGTGATTGAATGCGAGGATCTCGGAATACACCTTGAACTGTCTCACGCGACGGGCGATGAGCTGGTTGTATTGACCACCGAAATCGAGAACGATAATTTTTTCCATGGCACACATTATCGACTTCCAAGTTTTTCTTGAAAAGAACAATGTGAGAATTTTTTGAAATTCCCACACATTTTGGCTGTTTTTCGGGGAAAAATTGCAAGCGCTTCCAATTCGGTAAATCGGTAACCAAATATTCGAGAGGTTATATTTATATAAATTGCTGGAAAAAAGCCGAGAAATTGGGTTAGTATGTTAGCATGGGAAATATGTTGAAAAAATTTCCCCAATACATAGGAAGGACAAACTGATATGTCAACAAAGTACAACTTCAAACGTGAAGAGATTGGTGCTGTCTCGCCCCAATACTATTCCAGGCTCAGATCAACTGTCGAAGCCGCTTTCTACCGCAACAACGTTCACACCGTCAAGAACATCGCTGAAGCCTACGAGCTCGCGAAGAATTCCTCCGGTACCACCATTACCGACCTTCCAGTCGTGAAGGCCAAGGAACTCGGCCTCCCAGAAGATGCCAAAGTCTTGCTCTTCAATGATGGTTTCATCACTGGCAGACAAGCCCGTTTGAGGAGACTTGTCGACGACACCAACCGCGACAAATATGCCGGTCAGGTCAGAGAAGTCATCTTCGCTGGTCACACCAAGAAATGGTACCACGGCATCGCTTATGTCGGACTCGCCCATGACTTCATGCTCAGAGCCCACCTTCTCGTCCCAGAGGGATATGAGAACACCCTCTATTCCTGGATGCTCAACTTCCAGAATGCCGACAACGAATTCTTCACTAAGTTATATAAGGAAAGCAAACTCATCGAAGGAGAAGGCGATTTATTCATCTACTCCGATCCAGATTGCTACACTAAAGACTACCCAGACGGACTCGCCCTCTTTGACAAGGACAACAACTGCGCCGTTCTCCTTGGCATGCGTTACTTCGGCGAGCACAAGAAAGGCACCCTTACCCTTGGCTGGACCGTCGCCAACAGACACGGCTACACCTCCTGCCATGGCGGCCAGAAGAGATTCAACCTCGAAGGTGGCAAGCAGAAAGTCATCTCCGTCTTCGGCCTTTCCGGTTCTGGTAAGTCCACCATCACTTTAAGTGATCACGGCGGACGTTTCGATACCACCGTCCTCCACGATGATGCCTTCATCATCAACAACACCGATGGTTCTTCCATCTCCCTTGAGCCTTCCTACTTTGATAAGACCGCTGACTATCCTCTTACCAGAGACCAGTCCAAATACTTCCTTACCATCCAGAACGTCGGCGCCACCGTCGATGCTGATGGCAAGATCGTCCCTGTCACCGAGGACATCACCAATGGCAACGGCCGTACCGTTAAGTCCATCTTCGCCACTCCAAACAGAGAGTTCGAATTCAAAGAGCCAACCAACGCCATCTTCTGGATCATGAAGGATCCAACCCTTCCTCCAGTCGTCAAAGTCAAAGACCCAGCCCTCGCTTCCGTCATGGGCGCCACCCTTGCCACCAAGCGTAGCTCCGCTGAGTACATCCCAGGACAAGATCCAAACCAGCTTGTCATCGTTCCTTATGCCAACCCATTCAGACTCTATGAGCTTGGCAAGGATTACGCTTCCTTCAAATCCCTCTTCGAGAACAAGAAACTCGGCATCGATTGCTACATCATCAACACCGGTTCCTTCCTCGAGAAGAAAGTCAAACCAGCCGACACCCTTGGCTTAATCGAAGACATCGTCCTCGAGAAAGCTAAGTTCGTCCCATTTGGCCCATTCTCCTCCCTTGAGTACTACCCACTCGAAGGATTCGAAGTCCCATTCAAAGACCCAGAATACCTCAAGCAGCTTGCCCTCCGTATGGAAGACAGACTTGAGTATGTCTCCACCCTTGATGACTTCAACAAGCTTCCACAGGATGCCATTGACGCCATCAAAGTCGTTGTCGAAGAAGCCAAAAAAGCTGTCAAATAAGGAGACAACATGGCTTTAAAAATCGTCGAAACATCACTTAGGGACGGTCACCAGTCGCTTTTCGCGACCAGGATGAACACCGAAGAGGTCCTTTCCGTCCTTAAGGAGTTGGACGATGCCGGTTATCACGCCATTGAAGTTTGGGGAGGTGCCACCTTCGACGCCTGCATCCGCTTCCTCAACGAAGACCCTTGGGAGAGGCTTCGCAAAGCGAAGGCTCTTTGCAAGAAGACCAAGCTTCAGATGCTTTTCAGAGGACAGAACATCCTCGGATACCGCCACTACGCCGATGACGTAGTTGAGAAATTCGTCCAGAAATCAATCGAAAACGGCATTGACATCATCCGTATTTTCGATGCCCTTAACGACATCAGAAACCTCGAATGCGCCGTCAAAGCCACGAAGAAATACGGAGGAGAGTGCCAAATCGCTTTAAGCTACACCACCTCCCCTGTCCACACCATCGCCTACTATGTCGACCTTGCAAAGCAGGTTGAGGCCCTCGGAGCCGATTCCCTTTGCATCAAGGACATGGCTGGCGTCCTTCTCCCTGGTGATGCCTATGAGCTCATCAAGGAACTCAAGAAGAACACCAAGCTCCCAATCGAGCTTCATACCCACTGCACCGGCGGCATCGCTGAGATGACCATCCAGAAAGCCATCGAAGCCGGCGTTGACATCGTCGACACCGCTTTGAGCCCACTTGCTGGCGGAACCTCCCAGCCATGCACCGAATCCCTTAACTTCGCCCTCAAGGGAACCAAATACGATCCAAAACTCAATCTCGACTGCCTTAACAAAGGCGCCGCTGCGTTAAGCAAGATCAGGGCGAAATACCTTGAGAATGGGCTTCTCAATCCGAAAGTCCTTTCCTTCAATCCGAACATCCTCAAATACCAGGTTCCTGGCGGAATGCTTTCTAACCTCATCTCACAGCTCAAGCAGCAAAACGCTAGCGACAAGCTCGAAGACGTCCTTAAGGAAGTCCCTAATGTCAGGAAGGACCTTGGCTATCCGCCTCTTGTCACCCCTCTTTCCCAGATGGTTGGCACCCAGGCTGTCATGAACGTCATCTCTGGCGAACGCTACAAACTCGTTCCAAAAGAGATCAAAGACTATCTCCATGGCAAATATGGCAAGGCTCCTGCCGAGATCAACGAAGAGGTCAAAAAGAAGATCATCGGAGACGATGAGGTCATCACCTGCCGTCCTGCCGATCTCCTTGCTCCTGAATTCGAAGAGCTCAAAGAGAAATACAAAGACATCGCTAGATGCGATGAGGATGTCCTCTCCATCGCCCTCTTCGAAAAGAACGCGCTTGAGTTCTTAGGCAAGAAATATGGACCGAAAGAAGATGAGGTTGAGGAATTCAACGTCGTCTTAGGAGGTAACAACTGATGTACATCCCAGTTCTTGATGCGATTGATAAAGAAGCCGAGATCACAGTTGGCGAAGGTGCCTTATATTCAATCCTTGCCATCGCCATGGTCTTCGCCATCCTTCTCATCATCATCGGCATCACCACCCTCGTCTTCAAGCTCACTGGCTTATTCGACCTCAAGAAAGAGCTCGATGCCGCTAGGAAAGCTAAGAATGGCGAAGTTGCCCCTGCTTCTACTCAAGAAGTCACAATCAAAGACGATGACATGATGGCCGCAGTCCTTGTTGCCACCATCGATTACCGCCTCACCCATAAGAGCGACGTCCGCGTCGTTTCCGTGAAACAAATCAATTAAGGAAGGTTCGTTTATGAAAATCTACAAAGTCAAAGTCAACGGCAAACTCTACGAGGTCGAACTCGAAGAGGTCAAGGAAAACGCCGCCTCCATTGCTGCTCCAGCCGCTGCTGCTCCAGCAGCTCCTGCTGCCGCTCCAGTCGCTGGCGGAACCAAAGTCCCAGCTCCAATGGCTGGCAAGATCCTTGATATCAAAGTTGCTACCGGCGCCAAAGTCGCCAAAGGCGATACCATTGCCATCCTCGAAGCCATGAAGCTCGAGAACGAGATCAAGTCACCAGCTGCCGGCACCGTCAAAGCCATTTGCGTCACCAAAGGCGCCATGGTCAATAACGGCGACGCCCTCATCGTCTTGGAGTAATTATGTGGGACCTGATCCTCGAATTCCTAAATTCGACAGGCATCGTTAACTTCTTCGAAGGCGATGGCTGGATGAACCTCATCATGATTCTTATCGGTGTGGTTCTTCTTTTCCTTGGCATCAAGAAGAAATACGAGCCATATCTCCTCATCCCGATTGCTATCGGCATGATCCTTGTTAATATCCTTCCATCGATCTATGTGCCGAAGACGGATGGAGCTTATTTGGTCAAGGATCCAACGACCAATAAGACGATCATCGATGGAAGGGGTCTTTTAGGTTATCTCCATCTTGGCGTAGAGTTTGAAATCTACCCATGTCTTATTTTCATCGGCATCGGCGCGACCACTGATTTCGGTCCGCTTATTGCAAATAAGAAGACCATGATTCTCGGTGCTGCCGCCCAGATCGGTATTTTCGCTGCCTTCCTTGGCGCGATTGCCCTTTCTGGCATCTGGCCTAAGGTCTTCGACTTCACTGTTGGTGATGCTGCTGGTATTGGCATCATCGGCGGAGCGGATGGCCCTACCGCCATTCTCGTGAGCAACAAGCTCGCCAGTTCGGATCTCACTGCTGGCATCGCCCTTGCAGCTTACAGCTACATGGCCCTTGTCCCAGTCATCTTCCCTCCAATCATCAAGCTCTGCACCACCAAGAAAGAGAGAAGCATCAAGATGGAGACTCTGAGAGAAGTTACCAAAACCGAGAAAATTCTCTTCCCGATTATTGTTACCCTCGTCTGCTGCATCCTCGTTCCAAGCTGCGCACCTCTTCTTGGCTGCTTAATGTTTGGCAACCTCATCAAAGAATCAGGTGTCGTTCCTAACCTTGTTCACACGGCTTCGAACGCCCTCCTCTATATCTGCACAATCCTTTTAGGATTATCCGTTGGCGCCACCGCCATCGGCACCACCTTCCTCCAGCCGAAAACCATCATGATCTTCGTCCTTGGCATTCTCGCTTTCATCATCGCCGCTGTCTGCGGTCTCCTTGGTGGAAAGCTCATGTGCCTTGTGACAAAGGGCAAAGTCAACCCAATGATCGGCGCCGCTGGTGTCTCCGCCGTTCCTATGGCCGCCCGTGTCGTCCACAAGATCGGTCAGGAAGAGGACCCAGACAACTACCTTCTTATGCACGCTATGGGACCTAACGTCTCTGGCGTCATCGGTAGCGCCATCGCCGCGGGCATCTTGCTCTCGATGATCGGCTAGTCGCTATATGAAAAACAAAACCGTAAGGGCAATGACCCTAGATGCGCTATTCTTAGCGCTTCTCATCGTCTCATCCTTCATCTCGATTGATGTGGGATATTGCAAATTCACTTTGCAGCTCCTTACGGTTTTTCTTATTGCCAATTTCCTCTCTTTGGCCGATGGGCTTATCGTCATTGGCCTATACATCGTGATGGGCCTTATCGGCATACCTGTATTCGCTGGGTTCGGAGGGGGAATCGCTTATGCGGCATCCCCTACTTTCGGATTCGTCTATGGGTTTATCTTCGTAATCCTCTTAAATCACCTCTTTAGCGACGTTTTACTAAAGAGGATGAGGAATGAGCTATGGAAGAGTCTAATCGCTTCCAGCGTGTCTCTTATCGCTTTATACGCGGTCGGTTTCGTCCATGGGTATCTGATACTCACTCTCGTTAAGGGAAAGAGCGATTTCACTTTAGGAGCGGCATTTGGTCTATTCCTTGCTCCATATATTCCTTTCGATATCGGCAAGCTTGCTATCGCTTCATTCATCTCCTCTAGGTATGTGAGTGTCCTTCTCCCAAGCAGAAGGATCCACTTCAACGAGATTGATTCAACGAACACATACCTCAAAGAGAATTACCGCATCTACAAGAACCTCTCCTTCGTGGACGCTTCATACCAGAGCAAAGGCAAAGGAAGGCTAGGAAGGAAATGGGAGGCTTCTAAGGATGAGGCCTTGATGTTCTCAGTCCTTATAAAAGACAAAAATCTCCTACAAAACGCGCCTATTCTTTCTCTCGTGGCAGGAAGTGCGGTATTTAAATATCTTCAGCAAATCGGCCTCGAAAACGTTTCTATCAAGTGGCCGAATGACATCTATACGAACGGCAAGAAGATATGCGGAATCCTCCTTGAATCCGTGAGTCACGAGAAGATCGATGCGGTCATAATCGGAATCGGTCTAAACGTCAATCAGGAAACCTTCCCAGAAGGATTCTATAGGACCCCTACTTCCATCAGATTAGAGACAGGTTCTACGATGGACTTAAGGGACATCAAAAAAGACCTTTATAAGACAATCAAAGAAGAGATTGTTTCCCTTAAGGAAGGAACCTCCGATTACCTAAAGGTCATTAACGAACACAATTACCTTAAGGATGAGAAATGCTTCTGCACCTATAAAGGCGAGAAAAAAGAAATCAAAGTCTTAAGGATCGATGACGAAGGAGACTTAGTTGGCGTCATCGATGGGGATGAGAAAAAGATCATCTCCGATGAGATAACCTTCGAATAAGAAAAGGCACCGGTTGACCGATGCCTTCTTTTTTTATCTCTTCTGGATCTTGCCTTTGGAAGCGCCTTTAGAAGCATGGGTCAAGATGGAACGACCGGTGTTGGCGGCCATCTTCTTGGTGTACTCCTCGGCTTCGGCTTTGGTAGCGAATGTCTTAATGACTTTATCTGAGCCCGTTAAGAAGACCTGCCACTTATTGTCGCTAGCTCTCTTGGAAAGATGGTAGGAAGCTCCTGCGCTTGGTCCCTTCTTCTCTTCTTTCTTTGGGGCAGCTTTCTTAGCGGCTGGTTTCGCTGGTTTTTTAGCCTCAGCTGGCTTTGCTTTTGGTGCTGGTTTAGCCATATGTAGACTCCTTTTGTTATTTACATTCTAGTGCATTATTTTTGGATAAAAAAGAAAAAAGCCTTAACGATTAAGGCTGTTTCTTTATAAATGGTGGGTAGTAAGGGACTCGAACCCCTGACCTTCTGTACGTCAAACAGATGCTCTCCCAACTGAGCTAACTACCCATTAACTCAATGCCCTCTATAGAGGCGCTTCGTTATTATAGTCAAGTGACTCGTCTACCACAAGAGAGAATTTAAGAAATAGACGAATTAACGCCTATGACGTTTATTGCTTTCTTTGAGCTTAGGGAGAAGGGCGATGAAGCTCTCGAAACCCTCCATCTTCCATGTCCAGTTATCGCTGTTGATGATCGATGGGGTATTGAGTCTTGTCTCTGAACCCAAACCAAGGACATCCTGCATTGAAAGAATTGCGTATTTGGCAGGAAGAGCGAGGAGATAATCGATGACTTTCTCTCTTAGTGTCTCCCCTTCATATCCTTTAAGAGCAAGGAGCCATTTCTCTTTCTGCTCTTCGCTCATTTTGGAGGCAAAGCCTTCAAACGGGTCATTATCGTGGGTGCCGATATAGGCAACCATATTCTCTTTCTTGTCGTCGAAATTGACGTCTTCGAAGGTGAACTCAAGGACGTTCATTCCCGGGAAGTCGTAGGCGTCCCTAAGGGCATAGACCTCAGGGCGAAGCTCACCAAGGTCTTCGGCGATAATCTCCACCTTCTTTAATTTCTTTTTAAGGAGGTCAAAGAACTTATGGCCAGGAGCCTCAATCCATTCGCCTTCTTTAGCGGTCGGACAGGAAGAAGGAATCTTCCAGAATGTGTCGAAGGCCCTGAAATGGTCAAGCCTCACGATGTCATAGAGAGAAGCGTTTCCTTTAAGGCGGTTGAATAAGAAGGAGAAATCATTCTTCTCAAAGAGATCCCAATTATAGATTGGGTTGCCCCATCTTTGGCCATCCGCGCTGAAATAATCCGGAGGTACGCCGGCAACGAATGTTGGCTCTTTGGTGTGCTCATCAAGAAGGAAGGAATCCTGGTTGGCATAGACATCGCAGGAATCGAAGCCGACATAGAATGGGACATCTCCGATGATGCGGATGCCGTTTTTGTTTGCGAACTTCTTGATGGCCATCCACTGCTCATAGAGCTTCATCTGAACCCAGATCTCGTATTCCCTTTCTGGGGTGAGTTCCAAGGTATCGTGATCAATGGCTTCCTGATCTTCTTTTGGCCAGGTGTGCCACGCTGCCATAGCGTTCTTGCGCTTAAGCATCATAAAGAGAGACCATGCTTTAACCCATTCGTTCTTCTTAAGGAAAGAAAGGGTGTTCTTGTGGTCTTTCTCTTTGGAATCCATGAAGGATTTGTATAGGATTTCGTGCTTTTTGTAGGCGATTTCCTCGTAATTAATCTTTGAGGTAGGCTCAAGTTTCTCTTCGGTCAAAGAGGCGATATCGAAATAGAGTTCGTCAATCGCGTAACTCGAGAAAGGCTGATATGGGGAATGGCCATATCCCAAAGGGTTGAGAGGGAGGATCTGCCAGAGTTTGAATCCGCCTTGCTTAAGGAGTTTGACGAATTCGAAAGCGTTCCGACCGAAATCACCGATTCCATAGTCGGACGGGAGGGCGCTCACGGGAAGAAGAACACCTGAAGCGCGCATCATGATTTATTTCTCCTCTTGTTTTTCGATCTCGGAAAGGATCTGTCCGCAGTACACGCCCATGACGGAAGCCATCATGAGACCGCGGGTCCAGCCAGAGGAATCGCCAAGGCAGTATAAGTGTTTGACGTTCGTGGCCAATTTATCGTCCATCTTGACCTTGTTGCTATAGAACTTGATCTCTGGGGCATAAAGCAAAGTCTCGCGTCCAGCGAATCCTGGGACAACGTGGTCAACCGCCTTCATGAAGTTGATGATGTCGGTCATGGTTCTATATGGGAGGGCGGCTGTGATATCACCTGCCACCGCATCTTTTAAGGTTGGGGTGAGGTTAGAGCGGGAAAGTTCTTTTGGCCAGGTGCGTTTGCCATCGAGGATGTCGCCAAAACGCTGGACGAGGATGTGTCCGGTAGCAAGCATGTTGGTGAGCTCACCGAATCTCATGGCGTACTGGATTGGCTGATCGAATGGCTCCATGAAGTTGTGGGAAGCGAGGATCGAGACGTTGGTGTTCTCGCTCTTTTTCTCTTTGAAAGAGTGACCGTTGACGACGGCGAGGCCATCATCGTAGTTCTCTTGGGCGACGAATCCGCCAGGGTTCTGACAGAAAGTGCGGACCTTGTCTTTGAATGGTCCTGGGTAGCCGACGAGCTTGGCTTCGTAGAGGGTCTTGTTGAGGGTTTCCATAACTTCGTTACGGACCTCGACACGGACACCGACATCGACTGGGCCAGGTTTGTGGGCGATATCGTATTTGGCGCAGATCTTCTCTAACCAATCAGCACCTCTTCTGCCAGCGGCGATAACGACGTCTTTGGCTTCGATGAGGCGTTCTTCGGTGGTGTGGTATTTGCGGAGCTTGACGCCTTTGACTTCTCCTCCTTTGAGGATGAGGTCATAGCATTCGCTGTCGAAGATGATTTCGACGCCGTGCTCCTGAAGATGTTTTTCTAAAGCGAGATAAAGGGCTTGGGCTTTTTCGGTTCCAAGGTGACGGATTGGACAATCGATGAGCTGAAGGCCTGCTTCAATGGCGTGTCTTCTGATGTTCTTGACCTCAGGATTGTTTGTGTCGCTTCCTTCGACATGCTTGTCAGCACCGAACTCAAGATAAATCTTGTCGGTATAATTGATGAGCTCTTGGACTTTATCGGCGCCGATAAGGTCTGGGAGTTCTCCGCCGACGGAATAGCTTAATGAAAGTTTGCCATCTGAGAAGGCTCCAGCGCCGCTGAAACCAGTTGTGATGGCGCATGGGTCGCATTTAATACAATGGCCGATCTTGTCTTTAGGACAATGCCTGCATTCGACGGCATGGCCTTTTTCGACCATAAGGATCTTCTTTTTCGTTCCTCTTTTGAGAAGTTCAAAAGCAGTAAAGATGCCAGCAGGGCCGGCTCCAATAATAACTAAATCGTACATAAATTTATCCCTCGTGTACTCTACTCCCATTTATGGAAAAGTCGAGAAATATTTTTATAAAAATATAAAGGATAAAAGAAAACGCCCATAAGAGCGTTATTTTTCGAGTTTGAGATTTGCTTCGACGATGCGTTTGTGCTCGTACATCTCTTTGTCAGCGGCGTTAAGGAGGTCGGTGACGCTCATGCCTTTGGCGTATTTGGCGGTTCCGACTGAGAAGGAGAAGTTGAATTTGAAGTCGTTCTTTGAAACCTTCTCAGAGACTCTCTTAATGAATTCGTCGATCTCTTTCTTCGTGTGATGGCAGAAGATGACGCCGAACTCGTCTCCACCTAAACGGAAGGCATCGGCATTCATGGCTTCGGCTTCGTTATGAAGCGTCTTACCGAAGAGGATGAGGGCCTTGTCGCCGGTATCGTGTCCGTAGTTGTCATTGATCATCTTGAAGTAATTGACGTCAAGGTACATCAGGTAGACGCTTGGGTATCTGTTGAAGTTATTAACCTTATCTTTGATATCCTCATCGAAAGCGGAACGGTTCTTGATGCCGGTGAGTCCGTCCAAAGTGACCTTGAAGCGGAAAATGAAAAGGATGGCGAGAAGGACCATGAGCGCATATGGGAACCATCTGTACTCCATGCCTTGTCGAGTGAAGAAACCAATTGCCATGAAGATGAATGGGATGAGGGCCGCTCCACCGAAGGCAAAGAAAAGAACTCTTTGGGTACCCACTGCTTTCGCTGCACACACAAAAGCAAAGATGCCAGTGAACACAAAGTAGGCAGCTAACACAGCGGTCGAGATGATGCCAGAAAGGCCAAACTCAACAGAGAAGACATTGAGCTCGAACTTCCCAGAGATCAAATCATAGATGCAGAAAGGAAGGACGGCGATGGCTGGGACAGCAAGAAGGAAGCGACTCCATTTCTTTTTGAAGACGCCAGTCTTGGCAAACCAGTCGAAGGCGATGACGGTCGACCAACCGGTGAAGCCGCCAGCGATGTAATAGGCAATAAGAAGGAAGCTCGCGACCATCTTCATGTCATAGGTGACAAAGATCGTGCCCGCCATCTCAATAAGGATGGTGAGCGAAACGAAAAAAGGAATCGCGAGGCAAGTGAGGTTCTTCTTGAAGGAGAAGACGGATATGAACATGGCAGTGCTCATCACGATGACGATGAGTGAGAACACTGTCACTGGGAAGTACGCATCTAAAACCATAGGTTCACAAACTTGAAACTTTTAAAGTTTAGGTTTTTTAACATTTTTTTACAATAACGTTTTACAAAAACGCTTTCATGCTCGAATGATTTCTGGCAATAAATATTTAAAAATCATCTGCAAATCGCCCACAAATCTCTTTTTACCTTAGCGAAAGAACAATGCGCAATACCTTTAAAACATCAGAGATTTCAAACATTAAAATGAGGCCCTATTGACTTTTACTTTCCAAAATATTGAAATTATCTCGTACCCGCTAAATAGAAAGGAACCACCATTATGCTTTTTGGCGACAATAGCGATGCGGCGAAACAAGCTGTTAACAGCATCATCCCGCGCGACTTGAGCAACTTCAACTGGACGTTCATCGCCCTCCTTGCGGTTGTCTTCTACATCTATTGGACTGAAGTCAGGAACAAGAACTGGAAAGCCATCGTTGCTGGATTCTCCCTCTATGGAGTCCACTGGCTCTATGAGATCGCTAACGCGGTCATCGCGAAAATCTTCGGTTATCCACTTTGGGCCGTCTCGAACGAATCCACTTCATTCGTTCTCCTCATCGGCGTCAGCTGGGAACTCTCAATGATGTTCTCAATCGCCGGCATCATTGCTTACAAGATGCTCCCTGAAGACCATTCGACGAGATACTTCGCAAGAGGCAACTTCAAAGGAATCCCATCGAAATTCACAACCATGTTATCGATGTCTCTCCTCTATGCCGTCTTCGAGATCTTCCTCGCCGCTACCCCTGCCTTCATCTGGGTCTACCCATGGTGGGGTGCCATCCCGGTCTTCATCACCACTTACGTTCCATTCTTCATCGCCGCCATCTACGTTCCGGACAAGAGTCCGAAATTCCAGAAGATCTTCCTCGCAAGCATCTGGGGCGCAGTCGTCCTTTGCCTCGCCATTCTTATCCCTTGCGGAGTCATCTAATACATGGAAAACAAAGACCAGCCCACCGCTGGTCTTTTTTGTATCTCGTTTGCCCTTTTCGAAATGTTGTGTGATTATTAAATCAAACAACGGAGAAACTAATATGAAAAAAGGATTTATTTTCGTTACCAGCGCCTTGCTTGCTTTAGGTTTGGCAAGCTGCAACAATCCAGCACCTGAAAGCAGCCAACCTACTGCTAGCAGCGTCAAGAGCACTGCTAAATCAACAAGCTCTGCCGCTGAGACCAGCCAAGGGCCAAAGAAAGAACTCACGAACGTCAGCATTTCCTTAGGAAAAGATGGTGGCAAAGCCTATATCACCGTCAGAGGAACTCAGTCCAACTACACCGCTGAGGAATTCAAATGGGCATGGGGTCTTCTCAATGAAGGAACCAGCACCTTTGATTATGGCAAGGAAAGACCAGCCGACACTGACTACACCGCTTTGACCTTCGATGCCAATAACGAATTCACCGTCAGACTTTGCTTAACCGATATCACGACCATCAAAGCCGGAGCCACCTACCGCATCTATGGCGGCGCTCCAGGAAACTACAAGGACATCGGATTCGAGAGCAACATGTTCGGCGCGAACGATGGCACCAGAAACTATTATCTCCGTCAGGATTTGAACAACTCTCTTACCTTCGACAACATTCAGCCTTTCACATTCTCTGAGGCTTCAATCGTTGAGATGGCGGCAGCCGATCTTCCAACTGGCGTTACCGAAGCAGGCGCTTACCTCAAGTTCGGAGGCAATAACACCAATAGCGTCACCATGGATACGATCAACGCATGGCACACTGCTGGCAACATCGCCGGTAACTTCCAGCGTGTCATCCCTGAGAACTCCTACTCCTTACACGATCATGCAGATACTGAAAGATTCTGGAAGGTCGAAGGCACCAAAGTGTTCTTCTACCTCTACGTCGGATTCATCGGCGAAGGCGAAGGCTGGATGCTCCACTTCGACCTTGTGAGCGGAAACAGCAACGCCGGATGCGGAACCAGCACCAAGTACAATGGCGAAACCGCTTATCAGATTGGCGATGCCACTTACAAGATCTACAGCGACTCCGATAAGAGCGGAGAAGAGAACTACTGGGGATGCTTAGGCGTCTATAGAGAAGGCACTCCAACAACCTAACAAACAATAAAAAAGAGGCTGGTTTTGCCAGCCTTTTTCTTTTTCTTTAGCGGAAACATCTTCCACTTTCTAATCACTTACTTTAGATTATTAATAAATGAGGTTTTTCTATGAAAAGAAAATTAATCTATAGTGCTTTATTTTTATTCGCTTTATCTCTTTCCGGCTGTGGTCAACCAGTAGGCGATAGCAGCAACGAAGTTCCGCCGTCGATCGACACAAAAGGTTTCAACGATATAACTGTCGATTCAGAGATTCACACAGAGGCTCAAAAGGAATTCTTAGAGTACGAAGGCAGTTATGCCAAAATGCCTAAGGATCTTTTCCCTAATGGACAGAGTCATCTGTCTGACTCTCTTCCGGTTACCCTCACTTGGGATTATGCCTTACCTGAAGGAAAGGAAATCGAGAAGTTCTCGATCACCTTTGGCCAGGAAGCCGATTTGCATGACGGCTACACAGTTGAAGGCACTAGCGAAGAAACACTTCAGGTCTATAACGCTTATTTAGGCACCAACTACTACAAACTTCTTGCCTCTTATACAGATGGCGAAACCAATGAGTCGCCAATCATGACTTTCAACGTCGATTCATGCTATCCAAGAAACCTCACTATCGAAGGCATGACCAATTGCCGTGATATTGGTGGCCGCGTATTAGAAAACGGTGGCAAAATCAAACAAGGCTTGATTTATAGAACAAGCGGAAAGAACCAAAACGGTTCCTTGACCGAAAAAACAACCGAGGAAATGGTTAACCATTTAGGTGTTAAGAACGAAATCAACCTCGCTGGCGATAGCGATAGCTATAATCTGAAACTCGAAGGCGTTCCAGTCTATACCGGATCCCGCATGGATACTTCCTCAACTGGCGGATATTCCCATGTTTCGAGAAACACTGAAGCCGTTAAGAATTTCTTCAACTTCATTTCCGATGAAGATCATCTCCCACTCTTCTACCACTGCAAAATCGGAACCGACAGAACTGGTTTATGCACAATCTTGCTCCATGGCTTATTAGGCGCTTCATATGAGCAAGTCTATCAGGACTACCTCTTCTCCAACTTTGGAAAGATCGGCGAGCAAAGGACCATCGGCGATGGCAATTCCCACGACATCAAGAAATATATGGATGACCTCGTTAACTATTCCGGAGAGAAATTCCAAAACAAGGTCTATAACTTCCTTCTCGGCCTTGGCGTCGCCAAAGACACCCTCGACCACATCATCGATATGCTTACCGAAGGACCAAAAGCCGCTGGAAATGACGCCGGTCAGATCATCGCTAGAGCCGATGTTCTTGAAGGAAATGGCACCGAGATGGTGACTGACACCTCCGAGAGAAACCACCCAGACAACTATTTCACTTTGGATGGCACTTCTTCCGTCAGTTATTCATTTGAGGCTAAGAAGGCTTTCGAAGGCCAGGTCGTTGCCTATTTAGCTAACCCTGATACCAATCAGAGCGACGACGGCAATAAAGCTTTGAAGATTGAAGAGGCTGTCGATTGTGAGATTGACTCCCATGACATCACCATGACTGAACAATCTTATTACGAAGCCCGTTTTGGAAGATGCAAGCTCAATGGCAACACCAGAATCAATTATTGGCCAGTCATCCTTGGCACTGCTTCAATCGCACAGGGCAACCACACAATCGAAATCAAAGGCTTAGGCAGGAACATCAATATCGGTGGTATTTGTATCTTCGATAATTCCACTGCCGGCGGACAAAACGGTTTCGAAGCCTAAGAAACATAAGCACATAAAAACAGGAGCTCGAGTTGCTCCTGTTTTTTTGTTGGTTTATTTACCTATCAATGTTGTTGACGACGCCAGAGAAGACCACGCTATCGGAACGCGTTACGATGAAGCCAAATTCCTTATCGACCACGAATGTGTATTTGAGATAAGTGTATGGGTCTGGTTGTGGAGCGCCAGCACCAGCCATCCAAGCGTATGTAACGGCAGCGCCTTCCATGCCTTTTTTGTTAACATCCAAGGTCGCTATGTGTCTGATTCCTTGACAATAGACGTTTTCATCGGTCACACCAGACATATCGCATGCCCCATAGCTGAACAATGAATTGATGCCTAAACCCTCTTGTAACACATCATCAATATCAAAGTCGCCATAGGCATTGAACTGAGGGAAAATGCACTTGGTCGAGTACTTTTCCATCTTCACGTCATCTTGTTCGACGATGTTGTCATCGTCTAAGACATATTTCATGGCGCTTCTATCAAAAACGTCTTTAAGATTCTTTCCCTCGTTTGGCTTTACAAAGTAAATACGATATCCGTATAAAGCCGTGTAGAAAGCAGAGTAGTCATCGGTGTACATTGCTTTGCCTCTGCAGTAATCGCCATCAAGCAACCGCTTATTGGATACAGTGCCATCGCTGTTAGTGAACTCATACTCACGGGAAGCGTCCCTCAAATCAGAACCGTCCTCATTCCAAAGGGCTTTGGAATACAAAGTATTCATGAGCACAAACAAGGTTGAAATAGGAAGATTGAGCGGAGGATTAAGGAGGCCGTTGGTGTTCTGATAGATGAAATCTTTCATCGCCTTGTTGGCTTTGCCGTTATCCCCATCAAAATCAACGCCAAATGAATGGCAATAATAGTCATCTCTCAAAGCGTCAAGACCACTATCCTTGAGTGCGATATCGTCATCAACCCAAATCGAATTCGTCAACAACAATTCGCTGATTGTGTTGTTCATGTTGTTTTTCCATGTGCCTAAAAGAGAGTTGAAGAAAAGCTTGTAGTTGGTATTGAAAGTGTCGTAGTCCATACCAAAAGCGGCCAAGATCTCGTTTCTTGTTTGCCCGCCAGCGCATCTCATGGCCAAACCAAGACAGAGCTCGATGGAAAGAGGAGAGAAAACCAAGTTACCGTCCTTTTTGAAGTGCTTATTGACGAGAAGCTCGCTAAGTTTGTTTGAAAAACCCTTCATCTTGTTTTTAAAGGTGATGTAGCTTTCAGTATCTTTGTCTGAAGAGTTATATGCGTGGCTTAGGTTCGAAGGATCTCTATACTGCGTGACACCATTTTCATCGATGATGATGCTTCTTTCGACTCTTTCATCAATGCTGTTTGTGTCGGTGACACTGCTGACATCGCTGCTGTCACTATAAACAGAAGATTCGGAACTGCTAAAAGGAGCACTTGAACTGCTAGCGGATTCAACGCTCTCGGTAAAAGAAGGATCTTGGGTGCAACCTGTGATGGCTAACGACAAGACCGGTAGAAGAATTAATTTTTTGGTTTTCATGGCTTTAACCTCCTGTTTGCTAATCTTATAGGCGATTCGGAAGTCAAAAGTCACTAATAATTTTTAAAAATATTTTGGATTTGCGGGGTTTTTCATCTGCAAAAAGGAGGGAGGCCCTCTTTCTCCATCAAGGAATCGATGACGTTGAAGATGAGTTGGGGTTTGTTATGGTCGGTTATCTCACAGACGGTTATGGAACCGCTGAGGTAGCCTTTGTCTTTGAGGGTTTCTAGAAGCGAATCCATGGATTTGTATTCCTTGTCATCGAGGAGGAATTCTCTCGTGCCTTCATAGACGCTTAACTCGAATGTGGCGTACTTCCCCTCCTTCGATTTGAGGACAAGGGTCTCGCTTAGGTCAGCGTGCTTAAGCAAATAGACAAAGTCCTCTTTCGAAACATGGACCGGCCTATATTTCTCTTTGTACCTGTTTGAGGAGATCTTGAGCTTCTTCCTGTTGTCGGAAATCATGAGGCATCTGCCAAAGAAGAGGACGAGACAGAAGAACATCAGGAAAGCAGGTATGACGATGACAATCCTGAAAGGACTCTCATATGGGATGGCAGCCCAGATAAAGGCAAAAGGAATGCCAAGCACCGCTAATTCGATGATGAAACGGACAATAGCCGTCATGTAATTCGTTGATGTGGTCTCAATGGTTATGAGAGCCTTTTTCTTCTTTTGGTTTGCCATTGTTTCCATTCTAGTGAAAATGGCAATTTTTGTTAATAAAAAACAGTGATGAAGCATCACTGTCTAGTTCGATTGGTGCCGACTACAGGAATTGAACCCGTAACCTACTGATTACGATTCAGTTGCTCTGCCAATTGAGCTAAGTCGGCACGTGAAGTAAATATAGACCATAGGTCTTTTCTTAGCAAGGAGTTAGTCTCTCAAGCGGAGAATCGTGAAATAAGAGCAGATGGCGATGAAAATGGTCGCGGTTGGCTCGATGAACATAGTGATGTAATTGACAAGGGCATCCGTTAAGGCGATGCCTTGGACAGAGGCTCCATAAATGTAGAAAGGAATAAGAGCCCCGTTTGCGATGACGGCCATGATGGTGAATACGAGACACCAGTTGCGGACAGTCTCATAAGTGGTCGATCTTCCAAAAGCCTGGTAGCTGCGGAACTTGATGTAAGTCATAAGACCACTGACGAAGGCAAGAATGGAGAAAGCAAGAAAAGCCACAGCAAATCCTATGTAAAGTGGGTCTCCAGTGGCGAAGAACGACACCGAACTAATGGTGTTTGAGATAAGGAAAATGGCGAAATCGAAGAGGGTATAGAAAACGAAGATCATGAAACCCCTATAGGCAATCGTCGTTCCTTTGATGTTTCCAGAAAGAAGGTAATAGTAGGCAACCAACACGAAAACATAACTGATGATCACCAGGATGTCGACGTACCCCTCTCGAATAGTGAAGACCATGTAGAGCACGAAAGTGGCGATCTCACAGGCTAAACCAAGCATCCCGAAAAGGATGGCGAAGAATTTTTTGTATCCGTATTTGAATCTGTTTTTAAGTGCGTAGAAGTTCATGTTTACTGGTGCCTCTTGACCTCGAATCTATATAGGGTGATTTCCTCGTCTTCGTCAATGCCCGCTTTGCGTTTTGCTACGCTGATTTGTTGCTCTGGCGTCTCAATGCCCGATAAACCAGGAAGGACAACTCCTTTCCTGTCGCCATTCTCGACGATGATGCCGTACTTGGTGACATCAAGATCCATCACACTGAGAATTGGGATCGGATTTGTAAGAACATCGACGGTTATCTTTAGATATGGGAACTCTTCTTTCTTGATTGGGCTGAAACGGGTGTCGCAGGTTGCTGCGCTTATGGCGTTGTGGGCGATTTCCTGACCAAGGTTCTCTTTGAGGGCTTTGACTGAGCCAAGACAACCGCGGAGCTCTCCATGCTCGTAGATCGTGACAAAGACCCCTGCTTTCGTTTTGAGGAAAGTGTCAGGGAGTATCTCTTCGCTCTTAATCTCTTGACGGTCAAGCATGCCGGCGAGGACAAGGATTGAACGGTGCCCACATTCCTTGGCTTTGGAGATGAGGGAGCGGTCCATCGAAAGAAGGAGACCGAAGTTTCCAGTCTCGATGATCTTCTGCATCATCTCGTCATAACGAGGACCTTCGACACGGAAGCCATAAGAACCATCCGCTCTCTGACAATGTGAGAGGTCGGCGCTGGCGATGACGACGATTTTCTTTTGGCTGTTTGAGAAGACATCCCCAAGCATCTCGCCATAGCGGTAATGCTCAAGGAGAGGGAATCCGCTTAAGCCAAGGCGGACAGCCTTAAAGTTGCGGTAAAAGCGGTTGATGTAATAAAGCGGAACTAAAGTTCCGTGATCAGATGCGTTGTCGTTTCCGCTAGACGGGCCGGCGGAGATGTTCCTTTGTTTTGCGGCATCGGCAATCTCTTTGATGAGCTCACGGTCATAGAAGAGACGGAAGTTGAGGCCTTGCACGCCGTATGCCGAAAAGTTACAAATTCCCACTTCCCCATCGGCGATCGGGAAGAAATCCCTATAGGCTTCGGAGTGAGGCGAAATGAAAACGATCGTGTCTGGCTCTAAAGAGGCAATCTCTTTAGCGACATTCGTCAAAGCCTCAATGGTTTTGGCTGCGGCCTTTTCTTTTCCCCGTCCCACTTCTGGGACGCAGAAAGGCGGATGAGGCAGGATGTAAGAACCAATAATCGGCATACTGCCAATTATATAGCAAAGCCCCGCTTTTTTGTTTTTTGTTTGCCTCTCGAGATTCCCTTTTCGATACAAAAAACGATTAATTGAACACAGTGAAGCATTTTATTTTTAACGGATTTCCCCCGTCAAATGGCTGGTTTGGTAGTAAATTTGTACTCTGTGTACGAATAATTATTGAAAAGTGAGAAATCCTTGTTTTAATAAAAACCACAGGAGACCGTTATGAAAAGACAGGACAAGATGAAAGTTAGAAAGACTCGCCTACAGAAAAACTTCCAGCAGACAGTCTTGAAACTCTACCGTAAAAAGAATGTCGACGAGATTACGATCAACGAGGTTTGCGAGAAGCTCGATGTCCCTCGTTCCTCTTTCTACTACCACTATAAGACCATTCGCGATGTCGTGAATGAAATCGAGGACGATTTCTTCAGAGCCAACAAAAAAGCGTTGGCCTCAGTCACGATGACTGGTATCGAGAAAACCGATTACGTCAATGTGCTTAATGCCGTTCTTCCAGTAATCAAGAGCAACGAAACCGTCGTCAAAACACTTAGATTCGATTCAATGTTCCTAATGCAATGGGCCCATCTCCTGTCAGACTCTTTCTCCAAAGAGCCAGGCCATCGTGAGAACGTAATCGCCTTCTTAACTGTCTTCGGCATCGGAGATTACCTCAACAACGGTGTCTCCCTCAATATGTTCGATCCCGATGCGGCCTATGAGGTTGCTAGCAGAGTCTGCAAAATCAAGATGGACCTCTACTCCTCGTTAAGCAAACAATAGAAGTCAGATTATCGTGTGTTATGATTTAGGGTGAAACCAATGGTTTTACCCTTTTTATTATGAGATACAAAGATTACATGATTCGCGGCCAGGACAAGGCTGGCCAAGTTAGGTTCTTCGCCATCACGACGAAAAGCCTTGTCGAAAAGAAGAGAAAAGCACAGAACTATTCCCCTATCGCCACTGCGGCAATAGGCAGACTTATGAGCGCGGCCCTTATGATGGGCTCGATGCTCAAAAACGAGGATGAGAGAATCTCCATCCAGATCAAAGGCGAAGGCCCTATGGGCGGACTCGTCGCTTCCTCTAACTGCAAAGGCACGGTCAAAGGCTATGTCGAAAACCCAACCGTCGTCCTTCCTCCAAACGAATACGGGCATCTTGCCGTCGGCGACGCCATCACCCCAGGGAAGATGACCGTCATCCGTTATTCAGACTTAGGCGAGCCTCATGTCACTACTCTGGATTTGGTGAGCGGAGAGATCGGAGATGACCTTTCCTATTACTTCGGACAAAGCGAGCAAACCCCTTCCATCGTCGGCGTTGGAGTTTCTTTTAGAAAAGATGTCCACGTCAAAGCCGCAGGCGGTTTCATCGTCCAGCTTTTGCCTGGCGCGGGAGATGATGTCATCAGCCGTCTTGAGCATAACGTTATCGCTATGAAGTCGGTTAGTGAGATACTAAAGGCAAATAAGAACGATCCAGAGGCCCTCATCAAGAAGGCTCTTGAAGGTTTCGATTACGAAATCGATGGGACGCTTGATGTCAAATTCCACTGCGGTTGCTCGAAAAAGAAGAGTCGCAAGATCCTTTCTTCTTTGACCCTCCATGACCTTGAAGCCATCAAGAAAGAAGGCAAAGGTACATCAGTTTCATGTGGGTTTTGCGGGAGAAATTACGATTTTTCCCACGAAGAAGTGTGTGAGATTGCCGAGGAGAAGCTCAAAAAGCTCATGAAATAAAACTCTTCCTATCTAGGAAAAACTAATCAATACTTGTGCTATGAACATCCCATACGAATGGATAGACGCCTCGCATAAATCGCCAGGCTTACTCGAATATAGACCTTCCCAAGAAAGAGGCCTTCGTTTCAGCGAGAACGCCAAACAAATGGCGTCGATGATCGCCCATAGCAATACCAGAAGCCAAACCGATTTGACTGTTCAGCCTGCGAAGAACGGGCTCAACATCGTTTTCGGCGAAGGCGGTGATCGTGTCCTCCTCTCCATGGGTGACACCGACATGACGATCTACTTCTACTCCCGTGGCGTTTTCACCGGAAAGTCAGTCACTTTCCCTAATGGCAAGAACGCCTACTGCATGGATGGAAGAGGCAAGATCAAGAGATGGAAGCAGCCAGTCGTCCTTTCCTATACCTGCCCGCTCATGAAGATGCACTTCTTCCCAAGAAGCTCGATCGAACTCATCAAAGAGACCCCTACAACCATCACATATCGTTCGCTTGAACCAGTCGACAAGGTTTACCTTGAGGCCTTCATGGGCGAAGCGGAGATGGCCATCCGTTTCAGAGACAAGAGCAACAAAGACGAATTCATCGTGAGCGATGAAAGCAAGAACGGAAAAGAGACCCTGACCATCAGGGACCTTTCGAATATGGACGCAGGCTATTTCGAATATAGGCCTATCGAGCACACGATTTCCTTCTTCGATAAGAAATCGGGATTTGTCCTCAACACCAGAGGCCAGATGAAATTAACCAATGTCGATATGACCACCAAGGCTGAGAGCGTTATCGACCTTGGAAACCTCTTGGAGCTATAACCATGGAGTGGAAAGTCAAAAAAGTTGAGCAAGAGACTTCCCACTCTTTTTTGAATTTCGTCACCGTGACCTATGACGTGACGAAGCTAGATGGGAACCACTATGACTATGAATACTTCATGGCGACTCGCCACGATAAAGACCACATCCTTCCTGTGACTAAGGATTATTCAAGACCTGATGGAGTTACCATTCCTCTCTACTACGTAGATGAGGAAGGAAAGGTCTCCGTCCTTTTGACTTCGCAGTTCCGTCCTGCCATAGGAAGAAGAGTCACATCTATCCCTGCTGGACTTCTAGATGAAGGCGATACCGATATCAAAGAAGCCGCAAGAAGAGAAGCTCTTGAGGAAGCAGGCGCAGTCATCACCGACTTAGAGGTTTTGGCCCCTACCGGCACCACTTCTTCTGGGTTAAGCGATGAGACGAATGCCATTGTCCTTGGTAGAATCGTTTCCTTCAAAGAAAAGAACCTCGAGGATTTTGAGGACATCGACTCGAGGCTCTAT
>CADCLU010000013.1 GCA_902802355.1 uncultured Erysipelotrichaceae bacterium | reverse complement strand
CTTTGAAGCAAGATGAACGGAATAAGCAAAGTCAACCAATATTGCACCGATGACCGCTCCAACAAAATATGTATAGATAAGATTCTCACTTATCCAAGATATGCCTTCCACCAAAACTGGATTTAATAGGAAATAGTATAATGAGCCAACAACTAACCATATTAAAGAAAACGACGGGCAAATGATGCCCATGATATTCCCTTTGCGGTCTGAATAATCCCATAACTTAATTTTGAGACCTTTTATAAATATGAGGCCGGCGACAAATTCTATTAACGTCATTCCAACTCCTATGATAGCGACACGAGCAACAATATCCCATACTTGTGTATTAATTAGTTAAAAAGCCGGGATTCATCCATTTCTTTTGCGAGACAAATCTACGGAAGAAAAGTTCTATTACCCATCCTAGCAATGAACCAATGACAAATAAGGTCGATATTATTACTAAATATTTCATCCTTTTTTTAACAAAGATTATATAGATTGTTTAAATTGTTTTAATGTCTAGACCATACAGATAACTGAATCTCCAATGTTCTCTAGATGCAGGGACATATGGGATTTCAACCCTCTATGTATTTTAGTTTGACTTTTCTATTCTTGCTTAAAAAATGATAAAAATACAGGAATAAAATGCTTTGCTATAGTGTCCACTATTACCAAAAACTTCGATACAATCAAAGAAAAAGGACTGATAATTCTATCAATCCTAATTTTCTAAATGGCGCGCTCGAGGCGACTCGAACGCCTGACCCACAGCTTAGAAGGCTGTTGCTCTATCCAACTGAGCTACGAGCGCGTGCCGAGACATTATAATACAACAAAGTCCTCTTGGGGCAACCTTTTTATAGAGTTTTGAGTTTTTCGAGAAGGCTTATGGCCACATCGTGAGGCAAAAGCTGCTCAAGCTCCGATAAAGAGGCGTTTTTGAGGGAGTCGATTGTTGGGTAATTCTTTCTCAGGGTTTCTTTCCTCTTCTCCCCTAATCCTTTGACGCCGTCGAAGACGCTTTGTCGCATCTTCTTGCTTCTTTCCGCTTTATGGAAGGAGATGGCGAAACGGTGCACTTCGTCCTGCATTCTCATGAGCATGAAGAAGAGAGGAGATGTCGGATTTAGAGGGTAAGCGTTCCCGTCTTTGTCGATGATGCCTTCGGTCTGATGCTTGTCGTTTTTGTATAGGCCATAGACTGGCAGATCCACTTCAATCGAGTTAAGGGCTTCAAGGGTTGCGTGAACCTGAGTGAGTCCTCCATCGGTGAGAATCAAATCAGGATAGGAAAGCTCCTCTTCCTTGAGTCTCTTGTATCTTCTCGTGACGACTTCCACCATCGAATGGTAATCGTCCCCTGCATTTGCTTCGTTCAAATGGAATTTGCGGTACATGCCTTTGGCAGGCTCGCCATTGATATAGCAGACCATCGCCCCTACTGGAGACGATCCTTGGAGATGGGAGTTATCGAAAAGCTCGATGCGGTATGGGGTTTTGATATGAAGAATCTTTCCAAGCTCATCGAGAAGGGCTTCATTATCGTCCTCTAGCCTTGCCGACATGAAATGGGCATCGAGGCCTTGTCTCGCATTAAGAGAGGCCATATCAAGCTGCTCATAAAGCCTTCCTTCCTTTGGTGAAACGATTCTCGCCTCAGGATAGATAGGGAGGAAATCCTCGGCGAATCCGACGATATTGCAGACGATCTCCGTAGGAAGGTCGTTGTTCTGATAGTATTCCTCGATCAGTTCGGTTGCCTGTTCATGAGGCTCGCCGAAAGCCTGGACGACGATGTTCTGTTTTCCTAAAAGCCTTCCTCCCCTGATCGTGAGGATAGAAAGACCAAGGTAAGAGTCACGGGTTGCATAGGCAAAGATGTCCCTGTTGGTTTTGTCGGTTGAGACTTCCACTGATTGTTTGGCGACGGTCCTCTCTAAGGAATCGATGCTGCTCTTATAGAAGGCGGCGTCTTCATACCTCTGCTCATCCGACGCCTTGAGCATCTTCTCTTTGAGTTCCTTCTTGATTGGCTCGATGTTCCCTTCTAGAAGGGACTTGATGCTTTCATAGAGGTTTTTATATGTCTCCTCAGGTATGTCTTTCTCACATGGGCCTAAGCACTGGCCAAGGTGGTAATAAAGGCAGATCTTCTTCCCAAGGTTCTTGCATTTCCTCGTAGGATATAGGGAATTGATGAGGTCGATGGTCTTGTAGGCATCGCTCGAATTCGGGAATGGGCCGAAATAGAAATACTTCTTGTCATCCGCTCTTCTCGCAATTTTGAGGAAGGCGTCTTTCCTTCTTAAGGCGATATATGGGTAATGCGAATCGTCCATGAGCATGATGTTGTAGCGAGGATAATGCGTCTGGATGAGGTTCATCTCAAGGATGAAGGCCTCTTTCTCGTTATGGACGATGATGAAGTCGAAATGGTCGACATGGGTGACCATGGCGAAAACCTTACCGCTTTGAGGGCGGAGGAAATACTGGGAAACCCTGTTCTTGAGGTTCTTCGCTTTTCCAACGTAGATGATCTTATCATCGGCGTCTTTCATAAGATAAACGCCAGGTTTGGTCGGAAGAAGAGCGATTTGGCTTTCGAGTTTCTTGCTTAAAGGCATCGCTATTTCAGGTGAACGATCGTCGCTCCGCCTCCTCCTTCTTCGCCAGTCGCCCCTTCGTATGAGGCGATGATGTTCTTATGGGTCTCGCAATAGGTTCTAGTTAGGTTACGGAGAGCGCCGCTTCCCCAGCCATGGATGATCCTGACTCTCTTGTAATGTCGGATGAGACATTCATCGATGTATTTCTCAAGGGAAAGCTTTGCTTCATCGATATGCTGGCCGATGATGTTGAGCTCAAGAGGGACGCTGGCACGGTTGGTTATATCGTCGATTCTTAGGGCTGAAGTCTCTTTGTGTTCGATCTTCGGTTCTTCCACACGGACGGC
Organism: uncultured Erysipelotrichaceae bacterium; assembly: GCA_902802355.1. GTDB lineage: Bacteria > Bacillota_I > Bacilli_A > RFN20 > CAG-826 > UBA4951. Next base: position 22,178 of record CADCLU010000013.1, on the reverse strand, counting down.
CTGGTCTTTTTTCGCGTGAAGAGTGAGGCCTTCTCTCGTGACAATGGTTATCTTGTTTCCGTTCATCTCTTTGAGACGGCCTTGGACGAATAACGAAGGGATGGCCACATAATCCCCGACGGATAAAGGACCATCGAAGGTTTCTTTTTTGACTTCCTCTTGTAGGTCTTCGAGTTTCTTTTTGGCTTTGATGACCTCGTGGAGTTTGACGTCTGAGCGCTGAACACTCTTAAGGAGCTCGTTCATCTGCTCTTCGTAATCGCCAAGCATGTCGTTCTTTTTGGCTTCGACGTCGCTAAGGAAATTCTCTTCACGTTTAGCTAAAGCGGCCTCTTTGGATTTGAGGGCTTTGGCCTCCCCTTCCACTTTGGTTCTTTCGATGGCGAGCTTGTTTTTCTCTTCTTCGGCGAGGCGAGTCGCTTCACTGAGTTTCTTGATGGCCTCGCTGACTGAGAGGTCTTCGTGTTCGTTTAAGTATGAGGAGGCTTTCTTAAGAATCTCCTCCGGCACTCCGAAGCGTTTGGCGACGACAAGGCCATAGGATTCTCCAGGAAGGCCCATCTTGAGTTTGTAGGTTGGTGTAAGGGTTTGCTCATCGAACATCATCGAGGCGTTGGTGACCTCAGGGTGCGATAAAGCGTAGGCCTTGAGGCCTTCGAAGTGAGAAGACACAAGCGTAATAGCGTGTTTCTCAAGGAGGTATGAAATGACGGAATAGGCGATGGCTTCCCCTTCTTTTGGGGATGTTCCGGTTCCTAACTCGTCAAGGAGGACAAGGTCCTTGCCTCCGACGTTAGAGAGGATCTCGGAAAGGTTCTTCATATGACCGCTGAAGGTCGAGAGATTGTCGCTTAAGGATTGGGAGTCGCCGATATCAACGTAGATATGACGGAAGAAGCCAAGCTCAGCGCCTTGATCGCAAGGCAGAGCAAGGCCGCACTGGTTCATCATGACAAGTAAGCCAATTGTCTTAAGGGCGACGGTTTTGCCACCGGCGTTAGGGCCAGAAATGACGATGAGCGAGGTCTTTTCATCGAGAAGGAAATCATTAGGAACGACCTTCTTTTTGTCTAAAAGAGGGTGTCTTGCGTTCATCATGTCGACGACCGATTTCTTCGATAGTGTCGCAATATGCGCATCGTTTTCGTGAGCGTAGTTGCCTTTGGCCATAAGGAAATCGAGATAGGCGATCATCTGGTTGCTAGAAAGGACTTCCTCTTCTCTAGAAAGGACTTCACTTGTGAGTTCCATGAGAAGGCGGTGTATCTCTTCCCTCTCGTCGTTTTGGAGCTCGACCATTTTGTTGTTCATCTCGACAAGGATCTCAGGCTCGATGAAGGTCGTGCCACCGCTATTGGAGACATCCTGGACGATGCCTTTGACTTTGCTCTTGTATGAATTGGCGACAGGAAGGACGTAATGTCCGTTTTTGAGGGTGAGGGTGTAATCGCTTAACCATTCCTTATTGGCCTCAAGGATTGAATTGAGCTTCTTCTTCATCTCGTTCTCAAGGCGTCTCATCGCGTGGCGGACGGTGCTGAGTTTCGGAGATGCGTTATCGAAGATAGTGAGGTCAGGTGCGATTACCTTATGGATGCTTTTCTCAAGCGAGGAAATATCAGGGAAATGCGAGACGTACTCGAGCAAAAGAGGAGAGCTGTCCACTTGCTTGAAGTAGTGTCTTAACGCTTCTTGGAGAAGGATATCGGAAGCAACTCTCTCGAGTTCTGTGATACCAAGGACTCCGCCTTTCTTGGCTAAATCGATGGCTTTTGAGAGGTCGCTAGAGACGGTGATCGGAAGGTTCCCGAAGCGGTCCAAGACGTCCATCATCTCGGAAGTGAAGGCGAGTTCCCTTTCGAGAGCGATGGTGTTGTCGAACATCCTTAAAGAGAGGGCTTTATGTTTGCCACCCTCGGTTCTTGTATATGAGGCAAGCTTTTCGGTTACCTTTTCAAATTCGAATTTCTCGTAAGCGTTTTGCATATGGTGATTATATCACTCATACGCAACTTAATATCCCGCGCAAAATTAAAAAGCCCGATTAATCGGACTTTTAGGTGATATTTCTCTTATTGTTCCTCAAGGTCTTTGATGAAGGCCTTCATGACGGATTGCCTGGTGACGATTCCGATGAACGTGCCCGTATCGTCCGCAAGAGGGACGAAGTTCTGACCCATGATGATGTCGAGGATGTCTTTCGGTTCGGCGGATATCTCCCCTAACTTGTACGAACGATAGCTAGGGACATCGCTTAATTTGATGTTGTCGGATTGTTCAAAATCCAGCTTATTGTCGATGAAATAAGCCAAAAGGTCACCTTCGCTGATGGTCCTGACGTATTTGCCTTCGTGATTGATGACAGGGACCACGCTATAACGATGGGCCTTCATTTTTTCCATGGCCTGACGGAGGGTGCAGTCATCGAAAAGATAAACAAGGTCCGCCTTAGGCTTTAGGAGGAAAAGCAAGTTGGTTTTGATCATGCTTATATTATAACCCCTCCGGCGAAAGGGGTAAAAATCGTCCCAAACATACGAAAGATTGTTCTAAAAGAACGCTTCAAAGGGTAAAATCATTAGTATGAAATTGCCGCCTGAGGTCTATAGCATCGAGCCAAATGAGGAAACGCTAGAGAAGATGCGTTCTTTTTATGGCGATATGGCCTCAGAAAGCCCAAACGAATACATCGATATCTTTTACCAAGCCGAAGGCCTTTCGGTCGCCATCTACAAAAAGAACAAGAAAGGTCATGTTAAAGTCGTCTTCCAAGGCCCTAACGCTAAGAAAGAAGTTCAGATTTGGGACAAAGACGCCAAAGGATGCGCTCCAAAAGCCCCTAAGAGCCCATTAGCCGGAAAGATCATCAACGTCTTCCCTCAAATCGGCTCTGACGAAGTAGGCACTGGAGATTTCTTCGGTCCTATTTGTGTTTGTGCCGCTTTTGTAAAGGATGAAGACCTTGAAGAGATCAAGGCCTTAGGCATCACAGACAGCAAGCTCATGACAGATGAGTACATCCTTGAGATCGGACCAAAACTCATCAAGAGATTCGACTATAATCACCTCGCTTTACCAAACGAGAAATACAACGAAGTCCATGACGAGATGAACATGAACGCGATTAAGGCGAAAATGCATAACCGCTGCGTGCTCAATCTTCTCAAAAAGCACCATGGCGTCGCTGTTTATCAGGATCAGTTCGCTGAAGAGAAGCTTTATTACAAATACCTCAAAGACGAACCAGAAGTCGCTAGAGGAATCAAATTCTCCACCAAAGGTGAGAAGCTTTTCCCAAGCGTCGCTTTAGGTTCGGTCATCGCCCGTTACTCCTTCTTAAGAAAGATGCAGGAAATGAGCGAGAAATACGGGGTTAAGTTCCCATTCGGCGCCAGCGCTGCAGTCACCAAGTTTGCAAAGCAATTCGCCAAAAAGTTCGGCAAAGACGAGCTTAAAAAAGTGGCGAAGCTCAACTTCGCCAACTACAAAGAAATTGAATAACCTCTATTTTTCGTGAAGAGTTGCAAGCAACTCACTGAAATAATCAGGTAACGGAGCCTCAAAGCTCACTTCCTCGTGGGTTCTTGGATGGAGGAAGGTCAAACGATAGGCATGCAATAGCTGCCCTTTTTTGTATACGTTCTCATTTCCGGCTCCATAAAGAGGATCTCCGACAAGCGGATGGTGAATGTAATCGAGGTGAACCCTGATTTGATGGGTTCTGCCAGTGAGCAAGCGGCAGGAAATGAGGGTCAGATTCTCTTTGTAACGCTTCTCAACATGGAAAAATGTGATTGCCTCACGTCCATTATGTGTATTAACGGCAAACTTAGTTGGGCTTTTCGGGTCTCTTCCGATAGGTGCGTCAATCTTTCCATCTTCTTCGTCAATCAAACCCATTACGAGCGCCATATATTCACGGTGCATGGTATGGTCGGCAAGCTGAGATGAGAGATACTCAAGAGCAGCATCGTTCTTAGCGACGACGAGCAAGCCGGAAGTATCCTTATCAATACGATGGACAAGACCAGGCCTCACAGGGTCGTCCTCATTGGCGAGACTGTCCTCATGAAACTTAAGAGCGTTCACGAGTGTTCCGTCAGAGTGACCGTTGCCTGGATGGACAACAAGGCCAGCCGGTTTGTTGATCACGAGGATGTCATCGTCCTCATAAACGATGTTAAGCGGGATGTCCTGCCCTTCCACCTCTAGTGGTTTATTAGTATATTCTTGGTAAATTATAATATCGGCAAGTCTTACCTTGTAGTGTGAGGTTCCAGCCTTACCATTGACGGAAACAGCACCATCTTTGATTAAAGACTGTACCTTACTTCTTGAGGGGGCTGCCCCACTGCTGAAAAGAGCTTCATCAAGCCTCTTTCCAACGAGTTTCTCGTCAATGACAAGCTTAGCCATTCTTAGCGGTTTTGCCTTTCTTTTCGATGATGTCTCTAGCGAAGACGATAACAAGCAACATCAAGACTCCGATGACCAAACAGGAGTCTGCGATATTGAAGACAGCGAAGTCATAGAAACCAAATAATCTGAAGGAAAGGAAGTCAACGACTCCACTGAATCCCACCACTGGTTCCCAGTAGAAAGTACGGTCGATCGCATTGCCTAAAGCACCAGCGAGACAGAGCGCCAAGACAACGTCAATCAAAACATCCTTTTTCTTAAGGTTTTTGATCCAATACCAGATCATGAAAGCGCTGGCACCCCAAGAGATGGCGATGAAAACAAATCTCATCCATGGGATATTGGCACCAAGGCTGAACGAAGACCCTTTGTTGTATTGGAGCTTAATTTTGAAGAACTCAGGGATGACGACAAAAGAAGATCCTTCGACGCCGTTAAAAGCGTTCACCACCGCCCATTTCGTCACCTGATCGATGATTATGAGCAATGGAGCGAGCCAAAGGAATGAGAAAAAGATAGTCTTTAGGGTCCACTCAAACTTAGCCTCTTTCTTCTCAAAAAGGGGCTTTTTCTCCGATTCTTCGGAGGTTACGACCTTAATCTCTTCTTCCATTATTCGATGGCTTTGGCACATCTATCACAAAGATGATGGCCATCTCCTCTTTCTTTGACATCAATTTTAGCAGTTCTGCAGCGTTCGCAAACCTCGTGCTCGTCCTTAGAGACGATGACGGAGTTCTCCTCGGCTTTCTCGATCTCGGCTTCGCTGACACCGAAATAACGGGCAAGCTCATCCTTCTCGAGTTTGGAGAGGACTTCATATAATCCGGCGTCTGCAACCTTAAGAACGAGTTCAGCTTCAAGGGAAGAACCGATGAGGCCTTCGTTTCTCTTGTTCTCAAGGGCTTTGAGGACGAGGGCTCTATAGTCTTTGAATTTGGCGTACATCGCCTTATCTTCCTCGCCATATTCATGGGTTTCGGAAGGCATATCCTCAAGCTGAGGAGAGGCTTTCTTCTCGCCTGGGAGGTAGCTATAGACCTCATCCATGGTGAAACTGAGGATTGGGTTGAAGAGCAAGCAAAGCTCTTTGGTTAGCTTATAAAGGACATACTGGACGGCCTTTCTTCTTGGAGAATCGGCTTTCTCGCAGTACATGATGTCTTTGGTCATATCAAGGTAGAAGCTAGAAAGCTCGACCATGAAGTTGGTAAGAAGCATCTGGACTTTGCTGAAGGAGAATGACTCGTAAGCGGCTAAAACGCCATTCTTGACCTCTTCGAACTGGGCAAGGACCCAATTGTCGACTGGCCAAAGTGCTGGCTTTTCGCCTGGGATGTATGGTTTATCGGCGCCATCTTGGAGGTTTCCAAGCATGAACTTGAAGGTATTTCTGATCTTTCTATATTGATCGGCGATGGTCTTGATGATCGATTCGCTGATGGCGACATCGGCCTCGAAATTGACGCTTGATGCCCATAAACGGAGCAAATCAGCGCCTGAGGTGTTTGCGACTTTGCTAGGATCGATGCCGTTTCCGGCGGATTTGGACATCTTTTGCCAATTCTCATCCATGACCCAACCATGGGTAAGGCAGGTCTTGAATGGGGCTTTGCCGCTATAGGCAACACTTAAGATAAGGGAAGCGTTGAACCAACCACGGTACTGGTCATTGCCTTCGAGATAAAGATCTGATGGATAGGAAAGGCCTCTTTCGTTGAGGACGCCGTTCCAAGAAGAACCGGAATCGAACCAAACGTCCATGATATCGGTCTCTTTGCGGAAATTGCCGTTTGGCGATTTCTCGTTCTTATATCCTTCTGGGAGAAGCTCTTTGACGTCGTGGTTGAACCAACCGTTAGAGCCTTCTTTGGCGATGATTTCCCTGATGTGGTCGAAGACTTCCTTCTCAATGATCGGGGAATCGTCCTCGTTATAGATGATTGGGAGAGGGACGCCCCAGGAACGTTGACGGGAAATGCACCAGTCAGCGCGGTCTTTGATCATATTGACCATCTTCTCTTCGCCCCAAGCTGGCTCCCATTTGATCTGGTGGACAGCATCGAGGAGCTCTTTTCTGATTGGCTCGATGGAGCAGAACCACTGAGGGGTGGCTCTGAAGATGACAGGTTTATGGGTTCTCCAATCGTGAGGATAGCTATGGACGATATCAATCTCTTTGAGGAGATGTCCGTTCTTGGTCAAAAGGTCGATGACGACTGCGTCGCTGTCGGCGTAGAAAAGGCCGTTGATTGGGTCATTCTCTTCCATATGGACGATGCCTTTCTCATCGATTGGGCAAGTCGGGCGGATGTTGTATTTAAGGCAAGCATTGAAGTCATCGGTACCGAAGTCTGGGGCGATATGGACGCAACCAGTGCCATCTTCGGCGGTGACGTATGAAGCGTTGATGATTAATGAGGAACGGTCATAGAGAGGGTGCTTGACGGTGAGGTTCTCAAGGTCCTGACCATGGAAGGTCTTGAGGAGCTTGGCCTCTTTGAGTTCAAGGGTCTCTTTGACTTTCTCTAAAAGAGATGAGCAGAAAAGGAAGGTTCCCTTTTCGGTCTCATATAAGCCGTATTCGAATTTTGGGTTGAGGGCGATCGCTTTGTTGTGAGGGATGGTCCATGGAGTCGTGGTCCAGATGATGACCTTCGAACCCTCTGGGAGCTTGTCTTTTCCATCAAGGACGTCGAAAGCGATATATAAGGTTCTTGCCGTGACGTCTTGGTATTCGACCTCAGCTTCGGCGAGGGCGGATTCGCTAGACGGGGACCAGTAAACAGGCTTGAGGCCTTTGTAGATGATGCCTCTAAGGGCCATCTTGGCGAAGACGTCGATCTGACGGGCTTCGTATTCTGGCATCAAGGTGAGATATGGGTGATCGTAGTCGCCAAGGCAGCCAAGGCGCTTGATCTGGCCTTTTTGTCTAGCAACCTGTTCATAGGCATAGTTCTTGCAATGGTCGCGGAAATCGGCCACGGACATGGCTTTGCGGTTCACTCCGGATTTGGTGACTCTGACCTCGATTGGAAGGCCATGCGTGTCCCATCCGAAGACGAATGGGGTCTTGTAGCCTTTCATGTTCTTGTAACGGACGGTGAAATCCTTTAAGAGTCTATTAAGCATGTGGCCGCAGTGAATGTCGCCGTTGGCGTACGGAGGGCCATCGTGGAGAAGGTATTCTTCGCAGCCTTCTCTGTTCTGATTCATCTTTTCGTAAAGATTCATCTCTTGCCATTTCTCAATCATCTTCGGCTCTTTGATGGTGAGATTGCCTCTCATCTCAAAACCGGTGCTAGGCATTAATAACGTGTCTTTGAGCTCGCTCATGGTCTCTCCTTTCAAGAAATAAAAAACGCCCATCTAAGGGCGCATTCCGCGTGGTACCACCTTAGTTCGATTAATCGCACTCAAGTCCTCTTTTAACGGAGAGGAATCGTCTTTCCTACTACTATTTCAGAAAGATGGCTCCGATAGTGATGGGACTTGCGCGGTGCCTCGTTCTCATCCAGGAGGCTCTCTGTAGGGTGCGCGTGTCCGCTCTATCATCCTAACCGAGGAAACTATAATTGAAGCGCCCATCTTTTGCAAGGAACTTCAAAGAAGTTAAAGAAAAACCGGACCCTTTTGAGCCCGGTTATGCTTCTTTTGTAAGGCTTATTCGTCCTTAAGGAAGTTAGGAAGGATGTCATCGGCGATGCCGTTATCTTCTTCCTTGGTCTCCTCAACACTCACGGATTCGACTGGCTTGACTGGCTCATTGATTCCGCTTCCGAGTTCTTCTTTGCTTGGGGCGACGAACTTAGGGGTTGAGCTGAAATCGAATTCCTCGGTGAAGTCGCTTGCGATGACGGAAACGACGATGGTGTCATCGATATTCGGGTTGATTGAGACACCGAACTTGATGTCGATGGCTCCACCAGCCTGCGCGTTGATCCGATTGACGCATTCCTGTGCTTCGTAAAGGGTGACGTTAGAACCGCAGGTGACAGCGCAGATGGCACGTCTTGCGCCAGAGATCGAAGTCTCAAGAAGAGGAGAGTTAATCGCATTATCGGCGGCTTCTTCGGCTTTCTTTGGTCCTTTGCCGATACCGTATCCGATAAGGGCGACGCCGCTTGATTTAAGGGTTGATTTGACATCAGCGAAGTCGAGGTTCATCTGAGCTGGGACAAGGATGAGGTCGGCGACGGTTCTAACGGATTGGCAAAGAATCGCGTCGGATTCGCTGAAAGCCATGTTGATCGGGGCATTTCCAGCCGACATAAGGAGCTTGTCGTTAGAGACGATGATGATGGAATCGACGGCGTCTTTTAAGGCATTAAGGCCCTGGACGCTGTTCTCGATGCGTTTTGGTCCTTCGAAGGTGAATGGACGGGTGACGATGGCGACGGTAAGGCAGCCAGCGTCTTTTGCGATGCGGGCGATGACTGGCGCAGCGCCTGTACCCGTACCTTTGCCCATGCCGGCAGCCACGAAGACCATGTCGGCGCCTTCGACGATTTTCTGGATGGTTTCTTTGGAAGCTTCAGCAGCGGCTTTGCCCATCGCTGGGTCTCCGCCGGCGCCTAAGCCTTTGGTGATTTCCTCACCGATGACGATACGGTGAGCGGCTTTGGAGGAGGCTAAAGCCTGCTTGTCGGTGTTGACGACGTAAAATTCGACGTTCTGGATGTTCTCGTCGATCATGCGGTTGACCGCGTTGTTGCCCGCTCCGCCGACGCCGATGACGACGATCTTGGCTACGGGTTCGAAATTATCCAAATCACGGATATCGTCTTCGAATGGCATAACTAGTCCTCCTTCTTGGAACCTCTCGTTAAGCTTGAGATTCCATGGTAATTGTCTTCTAAGGTGCCTCTATATTCGCCTGAGGCAACAATAAGGCCGAGGATGTTCGTGGCACCTGGGTCACGAGCACCTAAAGTCTTTGGAGAGAATTTGTGAAGCTTTCTTCCGCCTAAGTCGTCGAGAAGCTTCTCTAACCCCTTGAGCAAGGAGGTTCCTCCGGAAACGACGAGAGGAAGGCTCGCGAATGGGGTCTTGTCCGCCATATTCTGAGCCTTGGCCTGATTGTCGATCAAGGTGGTTATGGCGTTTTTGATGTAGGCGTTATATGAGGTGAAGAATTCAGTGATGACCGTATTTAATTGGTTCTGGCTGATGGTCTTCTTAACGCCATCGATCTCTTTCTTGTAAATCGGGGTCGGATAGGCGAAGGTCCTTTCGTCGTATCCGAATTTCTTCTTAAGCATCTCCGCATCCTCGAGAGCGATCTCGAAGGCTTGGGCGATTTTGTTCGTGAGGTCATCTCCCCCAAGAGGGAAGAATAAGCTCGCGTATGGGGAATTGTTGCCGATAAGCGAGACGGTCGTGAGATGGGCACCGAGATCAAGATAGAAATAAGTGCTTGGGTAACCGCCTTCGGAAGCCACCATCATGGCCGCACACTGGGTGGCCACGCTTGAGCGAAGAACGCGTAAGCCTGCGCTTTGGGCGGCTTGCACGTATGAAGAAAAGATCTGCTCAGGAAGGGTGAAGATCTTGGCGAATAACGTGAGATACTCGGCTCTTTCTCCAATAGGAGGATTGCCGAATGTCTTTCCTTTATCGGTCACGAAGGCATCTGGGACAATGTCGACGAGATAGGAACCGTTAGGTACTTCGTCACGCTTAAGCATGAGGGTGACGTTGCTGATATCGAGTTGTTCGATCGTGTCACGGACGACGTTCGTGGTCTTGTCGTTTTGGAAGACCTGAAAGCCGATTGGCGGGACAACGAAATTGATCGTGGTTGGATCCACTTTGAGTTTGAGGTCCTCATCCTCGATGTTGAGGTTTGGGGCAATGGCCTCGCCCAAAGCGATTGGGTTAGGAATCTGACCATCTTTGACGAAGCCGGAAAGCGGGAATTTCTTATAGTAAAGAACGTGAGGGACTCTGCCTTCACTATAGCCAACGGCGAATTTAACGCTTGAAGAGCAGATCTCCAAGACGGCGGTGTTTTTGATGGTGCGTTCCATATTTGTATTCTAGTTTAGAATACCTGAAGACTTTTCTCAATGGATAACGATAGGGAATTAGTAGTTTTATGGCAAAATTTTGGAAATCAGTTCGCCTTAAGGCGATAAATATAAAACCTCGAGGCTTCCTCGCTTACTAGCTCATAAGAGAGAAGAGCGTCCCCATAATTGGTCAAAGATTCCTCATCTTTTGCGACGATGAGCCACTTCGGGGACTTCTCTTTTATAAAGGTGATGGTTTCCTTGAGGACGTTCTCGTTATCTAAGGCCCACCAGGACTGATTGGCGTAGAACCTTTGCTCAGCGGTCACATCAAGCGCGAGATACACAGCGCATGAGCAATCGATCGCGAAGACCTTTTCGCCATCTCTATCTTCTTCTGGAATCGTGGTAAGGAGAATGGTCTCGTCCTGCTTGTTTTTCGCGTAACTGAAATCACCGACGCCGGTCGTGTAATAAAGGGTTGGGGTGAGACTCGAAAGGAGTATCGTTCCGACAGCGAATATAGACAACGGAATTAGCTTTGAGGCCACCGCAATCTTGCCTTTTGGAATCGCGTGGAAGAAATAGCCAAACCAGACTGCGAAGATAGGAAGGCCGGCGGTAAGATAGGAAAGATATCTTCCGAGGAAGATACATGGTACGAAAATCGAAAGCATGAGGGTCAAAAGAAGGTTCTTGATGACGATATTTGCACCCCATCTTTTCTCAAGCCTTTCAAAGAGAATGGCGATGAGAACAAGGAGCCCTGAACCGATACGGAAGAAGACCTGATCGAGAGGGAAGTTCTCTGTCCTTCCGATGTAGATGAAGTTCTCGAGAAGAGCCGCTTCCGCCATCTCGGCGAAATAGCCTCCGCTTGCAGCAACGGCAGCGAAGACGCCGGTGACGATTGCAAATGAACCAAAAGCGATTAGAGCGTTCATCCAGAAGACCTTCATCTTGTGATTCTTGATCGCATATAGGAGGAACCAGATAAGACCACCATATGAGTAAACAGCATCAAGCAGCCTGGAATTGAGTGACAGAGCGATCTCAACCCCAAGGAAGACTGAGCCGACGATGAAATACGAATCTTTGCTCTCTTTCAGAGCGCGGCAATAGAAATAGAGATATGCGGCCACAAACGGAAGAAGCCACGTTCCGATCGCGTTGCCACCGCCGATGACGAGTCTCAAAACGACGAAAAATCCGATGGCCACCGCTTTTTCGATGATGGACATCTCCGTCATGTGGAGTATCTCAAAGACGATGAAAATGGTGATTGCCTGGAAGATTATCTCAAGGATGAAAACACCGAAAGCCTCATTGATGAGAAGACCAAGGATGTTGACCCCAATGTGGTATAAGCCTTTGTGATCGAAGACCTCAAGATATGGCGTTTTCCCCTCAAGAATGGCCTTCGCGTCATACATGAAAAGGACGCCATCCGCGGAGAAAGAGTCGCCATGGAAGGTTCCGAATATCGGCGAAATAGAATCGCTAGACGTGAGAGAAATCAAAAAAGATAGCGAGAAGGCGATGAGGACTTCTAGCAGGATTCGAATGAGAATTTTCTTTCTATCAGAAAGCACCCGGTTATTCTATTACAAAAAAGGCCCCCACGCAAAGATGAGGGTCTTTTTTGAAAAGGAGAAGAATTATTCTTCGATGGATGCTTCAGGAAGTGACTCTTCTTCTTGCTGTTTCTTGGTCTCTTCGAGATGTTTGACAGTCTTTGGCTCATCAAGCTTCGCAACCGAGATCTTGTAGGAGATTCCGATCGGGATGGCGGCAACGGTGAGCAAAGCAAATCCAAGGGCCAAGCCTTTTAGGAAGCCACGTCTCATGTAATAGCCTTTTTTGTGGCCGGTTTTCTCGAGTTTGTCTTTCACTTTGACTCTCCTTTCTTCTTGATGGCCCTAAGAAGGGCACTGGTTGAGCGATGGTTTTCACCAAGCTCTTTATCAGAAGCGCGGATGGCGCGCTTCGTGAGATTGATGTATGGCGCTTCCTCTTCTACAGATGGCATCAAGGCGTGTCTATCACCTTCGATGACGGTGAGTTCCCTGAAGCGGTTCTTGACGAGTCTGTCTTCGAGGGAATGGAAGCTGATGATGGCGATGACACCTTCAGGTTTGAGGATCTCATCGAAGCCTTCGAGAAGGGCTTTGAGGTTATCAAGCTCATGGTTCGTTTCGATGCGAAGGGCTTGGAAGATCTGTTTGGCTGGGTGTCCTTTTTTGGCCAAGACCTTAGCTGGTTTGGCGCTTTTGATGATGTCGACGAGCTCGAAGGTGGTTTCGATTTCCTTCTTTGCCCTATATTCCACGATTCGCTTTGCGACTCGATAGGAATCCTGGTCTTCGCCGTATTCGCGGAAGATTCTGGTGAGGTCTTCTAGCGAATAGGTGTTCACGATGCTTTTGGCGGATAATGGCGCATCGAGGTCCATTCTCATGTCGAGCTCGCTATCGAAGCGGTAGCTGAATCCTCTTTCGCCTTCGTCAAACTGTGGGGATGAGACGCCAAGATCTGCGGTGATTCCGTCGACTTTGGTCACTCCGAGCTTCTTAAGCTCTTCGACGAAGTAAGCGAAGTTGCTATTGATGATGGTGAAGTTCTTTCCGACCGACTCTAATCTTTTTGTGCTCTTCTCGATGGCCTCTTTGTCCATATCGAAGGAGTAGAGATGTCCGTCTTTGAGAAGTTTGAGGATAGCACTTGATGTGCCGCCTCTTCCTAAAGTCAGGTCGACGTATATGCCATCTTTCTTCGGATTAAGGAGAGAGATGGTCTCTTCAAGAAGGACGCTGTAATGCTCGTTTTCCATAGCACTACTTCCCTTCGTGATCGGAGATAATCTGAGCGAGTTCGTCGAATCTGAGGTCAGCGTCTTTCATGACGGCCTCGTGATTTTCTTTGCTGAAGATCTCAAAATGGTCGATGACGCCGATGACGACGACTTCGCCTGAGAGGCTTGGGAGGGAGATACGGCCATGGCTATCGACGTCTAAGACATTGGTCGATGCGGTCACCGCTCTCACATAAGCACGAACTTCGCGGTCGAGATAGGAACGTTTCTGAAGGTCTTCGAGGAAGGCATCGAAACCCTTTTCTTCGAATACGGCGATAGCGCCTTCATGGCCTTTGATCGCGTAAAACCTTGCTGGAAGTTCGCCAACAAGTTTCGAAGGAAGTTGAAGACGATGCTTGTCGTCTAAAACACGGTTGTAGGTTCCGAAATACTTTCCCACTTTTTCCCACCTTTGGCTATATTTAACAATATGCCTGGCTTTTGTGCAAACATTTTTCTTCAAAAAAGCGAAAGAAAAATAAAAAAACCGCTGCAAATCAGCGGTTTGTTTTGTGCTTGTTACACTACTCCTCGTCGAGGCCTTTGATTCTGATTCCGCCTTTGGAACCTTCTTTGGCTTTCTCTTCGTCGCTAAGGATCCTCACTCCCCCTACCTCATCTTTGAGGGTGCTTTCCTCATTTCTGATGAGCCTTAATGGGAGGGAAGATTTGACGATGTCGAGAGCGAGAGCGTCCAAATCGAATGACGCCCCAGGGACGATGAAGCCGATGGATTCGCCATCCTCCTCATCAAGGACAAGGGTCTCTTCCTTGACGGAGAAAGGATAGATGAACGGGACGTTGTCTCTTGAGTCATAGACCTCAAGGGTTCCACTCACATTCATTTTGACGAAGGCTTTGTCTTCTCTTCTCGTGACCTTGGCCACGTATTTGAAGGAAGGGATCGACTTGATTGGATAAGAGATCGATGATTCAGCGAAGACCGGCGAGGCCTGATATTCGACGAACCTGCCTTCTGAGAGGGCTGATTTGTTGACTTTGGTCATTAGGAACGTACCTCAGCGTTGAAACGCATCTTGAGCATGCCGATGATCTTGTCCATGACGGCGCTGACTTCCTCATCTTTGAGGGTTCTATCCTCTAGGCGGAAGGAGATGGTGATGGCTAAGGACTTCTTGCCTTTCTCGATGTTCTCACCGACATAGCTATCGAAGATATCGACGTCGACGATGGTCTTATCGAGGCGCATGATCTCACGTCTGAGGTTGGCGTAATCCTCTTTCTCGTCGACGAGGAAGGCAAGGTCACGGATAACCATTGGGAAGCGAGGAGGGATCGAGGCTTTCGAAGCGCTCGATTTCATATTGAGGAGGGCTTCGAGGTCAAGCTCGAGCATGACGACATTGCTCTTGCCAAAACCAAGTTCCTTGGCTTTGGTTGGGTGGATTTCGCCAAAGACGGCGACCATGTCGCGGCCACAGTAGAGGGCTGCGCTGCGATATGGATGGAATTCCTCTTTGTCGCTAGTGAGTTTGTCTAACCTGAAGCGACTGAGGTTAAGGTTAAGGAGAGAAAGGATGCCTTCGAGATAACCTTTGGCGCTGTAATAGTCGTAAGGTCTCGTCGAGAGCTGTCCGACCACTGATTCGTTTCCTAAAAGGACGATGGCAAGATGCCTGCCTTTGAAGTTCTTCGCATCAACATCGCTGATCTCATATATGGCGAGGTCTTTGCTTTGGTGGGCGAAGTTATAGGCGGCGCAGTCAAGAAGCGAGGCGATTAAGTTCTTTCTGAGATACTCCTTGTCATCGGTGAGAGGGTTGATGAGCTTATAGTTCTCGGCTTTGCTGAGATAGGCAAAGGCGTCTTTCTTTTTCTCATCGACAAGCGAGTAGGTCAAAACCTCGGTGAGGCCTTCGTTTCTTAAGAAACGTCTGATGGCGTTCTTGCTCTTCTGGGCTTCGGAATAACCGCCCTGGAGAGCGCTTAATGGAGGGAGTTTGGCGGCGACGTTATCGTAGCCAAGGAGCCTGATGACCTCTTCGGAGATATCGGCTTCCCCTGCCATGTCGATACGGTAATAAGGGATCGTGCACTCTAAGATGTCGCCTTCCTCTTTGACCTCGATATGGTCTCTTCTAAGGGTTTTGACGACGGTCTCCATGTCGAAGGAGGTTCCTAAACGGGCGTTGATATAGCCAAGGCTCGTCTTGATGACCTTCTTTTCATGTTTGATGACGTCATAGGTCTTGCAGGAAAGGACCTCTTTGGCTTCGGCAAGCTCGGCCATAAGAGCGCTGCAGATACGGAGGACTCTCTCGCACTGCTCGGTATTGAGGCCTTTGACGAATCTCGAAGAAGAATCGGAGGCAAGGCCAAGTCTGTTGGATGTGTGACGGATGGCGGCACCGTTGAAGTTTGCGACCTCGATGATGACGTTCTTGGTTTCTTCGGTGACGGCGCAGGCTTTGGAGGTCATGACGCCGGCAAGGCACATCGGGACTTTGTCGCTAGCGACAACGAGATCGCCTTTGATGAGAGGATAGCCTTTCTCATCCATCGCGACGTATTCTCCTTCGAAGTCTTCTCTGACGATGAGTTCCCTCTTTGGGAGCTTATCGGCGTCGTACATGTTGATCGGCTGACCGGTGAGAAGCATGACGAAGTTGCCAATGTCGACGACGTTGTTGATGGAACGGACGCCCATGGAGGTGAGGATCTCGCTCATCCATTTTGGCGAAGGTTTGGTGACAACGCCTTTGATTTCGCGTCCTCCGAAGAGCTTGCACTTCTCGGTTATCGAGCCAACGACGAAATCGCTCTCGCCTTCGGCGTATTCTTTGTATTCAGGTAATTTGACTTCCCTTTCAAGAAGAGCTCCAACCTCTTGGGCGACGTTTTCCATCGCATAAAGGTCTGGGCGGTTGGCAAGGAGGTCGAGGTCAAGGATGACATCGTCGATGCCAAGGTAGGCAAGGACGTTCTCTTCGCCGACCGGGGCATCAGCTGGAAGCTCCTCAATTCCCGCGACTTGTTTCTCGCTAAGGAATTTCTTATCGACGCCTAGCTCTGCTAAGCTGCAGCACATGCCATCGGATTCGACGCCACGGATGACGCCTTTCTCGATGGTTCCGCCAGGAAGGACGGCTCCTTCCCTAGCGATGATGACCTTAAGGCCGACTCTTGCGTTTGGAGCGCCGCAGACGATCTGGTGGACGCCGTATTTCTTTCCTTCATCGACGTTGAGGACGTGAAGGTGATCGCTGTCTGGATGGGCGACGCAGGTAAGGATCTCGCCGATGACGAGGTTGGTCGCGCTTGCGAGTTTGGAGACGCTATCGACTTCGACTCCGGCGAAGGTGAGCTTGGAGGCGATCTCTTCAGGGGTATATCCCTCAAGATCGATGAATGACTTAAGCCAATTGAGTGATACTTTCATTTTCTTTGCCCTCCCTTATTTCTCGCTGAAATCCTTCAAGAAGCGGATGTCGTTAGCGTATATCCTGCGGATATCGTCGATGCCGTATCTCAGCATCGCAAGACGCTCGACGCCGACGCCGAAAGCGAAACCGCTATAGACGGCTGGGTCGTATCCGCACATTCTTAAGACTTCTGGATTAACTTCGCCAGCGCCTAAAATCTCGATCCAACCTGTGCCTTTGCACATGTTGCATCCTTTGCCACCGCATTTGGCGCAAGAGACATCGACTTCGACGGATGGCTCAGTGAATGGGAAGAAGGATGAACGGAGACGGATTTCTCTCTTTTCTCCGAACATCTTCTTAACGAAGAGCTCTAAGGTTCCTTTGAGGTCAGCAAGGGAAATGCCTTTGTCGACGACAAGGCCTTCGATCTGACCGAACTGATGGCTATGGGTCGCATCATCGTCATCTCTTCTGAAGCATTTGCCTGGGCAGACCATCTTGATCGGTTTCTTCTCCTCGTTCTCAAGCATGGTGTGGGCTTGGGCCGCTGAGGTCTGGGTTCTTAAAAGCAAGGAATCGTCGATATAGAACGTATCCTGCATGTCTCTGGCTGGATGGTCTTTTGGAACATTAAGAAGCTCGAAGTTGAAGTGATCGGTCTCAACGTCTCTTCCTTCGACGATGTCGAAACCCATCGAGGCGAAGATGTCGCACATCTCATCGATGATGACCCAGCATGGGTTCATCTTGCCTGGGGCGTGGGTTCTGCCTGGGAGGGTGAGGTCGATCCGCTCACTCTTGAGTTTCTCATCAAGGGCGGCTTTCTCGATGGCTTCCTTCTTCTCGTTGAAGGCCGCCTCGATACTCGCTCTAGCGTCATTGACGGCTTTGCCAAAGGCGCCTCTTTCCTCCGCTGGAATTTCTTTCATCTTGCCCATAAGCGAGGAAAGCTCGCTCTTTTTCGCAAGATAAGTGTTTCTGAAATTGGTGAGACCTTCTAGGTCTTTGACGTTATTAAGGTCCGCTAAGGCTTTTTCCTCAATGGTCTTAATCTGCTCTTTGGGTTCCATTATGTCCCTCCTAAAAATAAAAAAGAGGATGTCAGGAGTGCTTCCGCACGGTACCATCCTTCTTTGAACGCTCTTTGAGTGTCATCTCTTTTTGGCTATAACCCACGACGGGGAGAGTCTCCTCTCCGTTCTCAGACGGCGAATTCGCTAGACCTTCTACGAGATGGTCACTCTAATCATCTCTCCCACTTGAGGAAGGCACCCTAGGTACTACTCCGCTTCAACGAACAATTAATTGTATTTCTCTTTTTTCTAAAAGAAAAGAGGCACAAGGCCCCTTATAGTTCTAGTTCCTTCCATACTTCATGGTCAAGAAGGTCCTCAGGAACCATGTCATCCCTGACGCGATCTCCATGGATTAAGCAGATATCGCCATCGAAACAGATGGATTTGAAGTTGAACTGAGATGATTCCTCGCTTGATGAAGAGGACGGCTCTTCGTTCTTCAGCTTGGCGTTGAAATCATATTCGATGAGCCCCATATCGGATTCGTAGGATATTTGACCGTCTTCTCCATAAACATCGCCATCGAAGAAACGGATCTTCAGGCTTCCGTTAAGGGAATCGATCCCTTCCAAAACGGAATCGATGTATGTATCGAATGATAGACCGCTTACAAGAGGATTCGAGAATCCATCAAGAGCCTCTCTCGCGATATCCCTCAAGATATTGCCGAAGTCGTTTTTGTCGGCGATTCTGATTTCCATGTCATAAACGTTTTCCCCATTCGTAAGGATGCTCACCTTTCCTTGTTCATAAAGGTCTTTGAGGGCGTCTATGAATTGGGCCAAAGCTTCTTCCATCACTTCGGAAAATACAAAAGAATCAGGGAAAACGCTAGAGACATCGATGAATGTCTTATCTTCGATGCCGTCATCTTGGCCTAATAGTTGCCCGAAGAGGAACTTGCTCATCGCAGCTTTGGAAAGGTCGGTATATAGACCTTGTTCGTAAACAAGCGGGTCCTCGCTTATCTTCGTCTCGGCGATATTGGTTTTGAAAAGCTGCTTTATGGAAGTGAGCTCTTCCCCTTCTGAGATTATTGCCATCTTGCTGGCGTTGAAAGTGGTCGAAGCCTTGAACTCATGCGCCATGTTGCAATTGAGCATTGCCGTCTCCCCGATGCCATAAAGCTCTGCCGTATAAGTCCGCATCCTCTTCTCAGAAAGATTGTTTGAAGCAGAAGGGAAAAGTTCCTCATCCGTCTCAAAATCTAGGGAGATGATGCGGTTATTGTTGCCGTTTTGAAAGTAATAACCGACCTTGTTGTCAAGAAGATATGGGGAAATCGCCCTACCGAAACCGTCAAAAGCCTTATCGGAATCTTTGACTGGGGACCAACTGGTTTTTTCTCTCGAATCCGGAGTCAAAGAGGAATCGGTCGCGCTAGGGACGCATCCCCCTAGGGAAAGGAGGATGACTATCGGCAATATCTTGAAGCGTTTCATTTTACGGAGATCTCGTACATGATGATGCCGCCGGCGACGCCGACATTGAGAGAATCGATTCCATCCATCTCGATGCGGACGTTTTGGTCAGCAAAATCAATGGCTTCTTTAGAAAGGCCTTTGCCTTCGTTTCCTAAGAGTAAAGCGATTTTAGACGGGATTTGCAGGGATTTTAATGGGGAAGATGATGCTAAATCAGTTCCCAAGATGTGATAGCCTTTGGTTTTGAGTTCTTTTAGATCATTTAAAGATGAGGCATTCTCACTCTGCCTGATATTGAGGTAGAAGATGGCGCCTTGGGAGGCCATAAGGACCTTTGGCGAATAGACCTCAGCGCAGCCTTTCGAGAGAACGACATCATAGAAATGGAACGCTAAAGCGGACCTAAGCAATGTTCCAAGGTTGCCTGGGTCCCTGACGTTCTCAAGATACAAAACGTGATCGTTCTTGATCGGGGTGTGAAGGCTCTTTTTGCAAAGGGCCACAATTCCTTCTGGGGTTTTGCTGAAGGTGATTTTCTTTAGGATCTGCTCGTTGATGAGATATTGAGGGACATTCGTCTTCATGGTCTTCTCAACGGTGAATATGGATTCCACCACGCCTTTGCTTAAGGCCATCTCGACCATATGGAATCCCTCGACGACGAAATAATCGCCTTTGGCGTCAAGCGCTTTGGCGACGTTTTTAATCTTTGGATTAGTGAGGGAGGTTATCTTTTCAAGCATAGATGTGATTGATGAGCTTCTTCCTGCTAAGGCGATAGTCAGGCGCTACTCCTAAGAGTATTTTATAGAACTTCTCGGTATGCCCGTAAACAAAATGATGGGTGAGCTCATGGACGATGACCGAGTCGATGATGTGTTTATCGTAATGGACAAGATTCAAAGAATAGGTGATTGAGAGGGTTTTCCTGTGGTTGATGCCATAGACGGAACGGCAATCCCTGACCTTCACTTCATAGGTCTCTTTGATACCCATGATGGCTGAATACTCTTTCGTCATCTCGGTCACATATGGGAGGAGTTCCTTCTTAAGAAGGCGGTTCCTCTTTTCCTTATTAAAGGAGTCGAATCCTTCGATATGGGTTTTAACGCCGAAGATATAGACATCATCCCCTTCTATCGGCTCAGGTTTCTTTTTGACCTTTGAGAGGATCTTCGGAATAGAAGAGACGATGAAGGAATCGATTTTGTCCTTCGGGAGGCGGCTTGGGGCATTGCAGACGAATCCGCTTTTTCTTAAAGAGAGGGAGGTAGTTCTCCTATATGGTGAGAGCCTAATCTCCACCGTAAAAGATTCATCCCCCACGAGATATGTTTCGAAATACCCTTTGAAATGTCTCTTTGCCATTGTGCCCAATTATAAAACAATTTATAATTCACTGCACTTTGAGTAATGCAAAGTAAGACTAAACGGAATAGACTAACTAACGTATGGAAAAGATCCTTGTAAGCGCCTGCCTCTGCGGCATGAAAACCAGATTTGATGGGAAAGACAATCCATTCCCATTTTTAGAGAGGCTCAAAAAGCATTACGAGATCGTTCCTTTCTGCCCAGAGATCGAAGGCGGACTCCCTGAGAAGAGAGAGCCTTGCGAGATGGTCAATAACGCCATCCTCACCGAATCCGGAAAAGACGTCACCAAGAACTTCGTCGAAGGCGCCAAGAAGGCCGTGAGCCTCTGCCACTTCTTCGGAATCAAAATCGCCATCCTTAAGGATAGAAGCCCATCTTGCGGCTCCCGCACCATCCACGACGGTTCCTTCAAGAACAACGTCATCGATGGCCTTGGCGTAACCGCTCGCGCCCTCATCGCCGATGGCATCAAAGTCTATGCCGAGACCGATGCCCTCGACTTCCTTGTCCCAGAGGAAAAGAAAAAGAAAGGCATGACCAAGAGCAAGCATGCCGCAAAGCGTTCCTTTGATAAAAAACCTCATGAGGAAAGCGAGAAAAAGCCATTCAGAAAAGCAAAATCCCCTGCAAAACGCACTTATAAGAAAAAGGAAGACGGATTCAAAGAAGGAAAACCGGCAAGGAAATCTTTCGGCGGAAAGAAAGCCTTCTCCAAGAAGCCTTATGGCAAACCGAGGAGAAGCTCAGGCAAACCATTCAATCAAAAGACCCCTAAGTAAGGGGCCTTTTTTATCGTCCGTTTGATGCAAGCTGGAAGTAGAGCTCTAAAAGTAAGGCGTTATGGTAATCGCGGATATCGAGTCCCGTGATTTCGATGAATCTATTGAGTCGGTAATTGAAGGTGTTTCTATGGATCTTCTCCGCTTCCGCTGTCTTAAGGCCATTGAGACCTGAACGGAGGAAGGTTCCTGCTGTGGACATGAGCTCTTTGTCGACGCTTCTGAATTCCTGGTTAAGGAGAGGGATCGAGGAGAAGTTACCAAAGGTAAGTTCCTTCATAATGACATCAGTGAGATAGACGCACTGGTTAGGGAAATAGCCGAAAGCCTCTTGAAGAAGCTTCTTTTCAAGTGGCCAATTTTTATGAGCGACAAGGACGGTCACGCTCATGCCCTGGAAAGATGAGAGTTTCTCGTTTAACTCAAAAGCGATGTCTTTCTCGCTTTCGAAGTATCCGTTCCTCGTTCCGTCATAGGTAAACATCGCATCCTCTGCGAGGTTACGGAAAAACTCCTCAAAAGAGAGGGTCTCGATATCGCGACTTGTTAGGAAGAGGTATAGGCGTTTCATCAATAATGGGTTTCTTGTCTGACGTAGTTGACCTGAAGCTTTTTCTTATAGGCTTCGATCATGTCCTCACCGGTATAGCCAAGGCGAGGGAGAAGGTCTAAGTAAGCGTGGAAGGCTTTCTCATATCTTTCTTTCGAGTAATCGTAAGAGAATTCCACCACTTTGCGGTAAACATCGAGGATGGCCTCGGTGAGGTTCTCAAATGGCTCTCCACCAAAGGTGTGCTCAAAGGAATCAAGTCCGATGGTTAAGCCAAGGGAGAGGAAAAAATGGATGGCGTCCGC
>CADCLU010000012.1 GCA_902802355.1 uncultured Erysipelotrichaceae bacterium | reverse complement strand
AGCAGAGAGAACCGCGCTTCCGGTATCTCCGCTTGTAGCGGTTAATATATGAAGTTTCTTTTGTCCGTGTTTCTTAAGCGCGACTTCCATGAGATGTGGGAGAAGAGAAAGAGCCATGTCTTTGAAGGTAAGGGTCGGGCCATGGAAAAGCTCAAGGAAGGATTTTCCTTCGATATGCTTGAGTCCGATGATCTTCTCTGGGAAGTTCTTTGAGGAATAAGCTTTCTCGATAGCCCCTTTGACTTCTTCGTCGGTAAAGTCGTCAAGGTATGGCCTAAGGACTTTGTAGGCGAGTTCGGTGTAGGAAAGGTTGAGACACTCTTCGATCTCTAGGTGATGAATCTCCTTTGGGAGATAGAGTCCGCCATCATCGGCAATGCCAAGTAACATCGCCTCTGACGCGCTGATGAGCTTCTTGTCGTCGCGTGTTGAGTAAAACATGATAAGTAATTATGTGGTCATTGAGATACATTCTCAATAACTGAACAAATAAAACCGCTTTCATTGAGATACTAAGAGGAATTCTTTCATTGTAAAGAGAGGAAGTCCGCTCATATAATCAAACTATCTTGAGGAGAAATTACCATGGAAGAAGAGAAGAAGATTGAATCTGAAGAACCAGAAAAGAAGGCAACCGTTACTTTTGATCTCGGCATTGTCGCGTTCTTTACGGCCCTAGGAAGTGTTGCTCTGAACTTGCTGTTCACCTTTATTATTTTGTGTGGCGCTACAGGGGTAGGGGTAGCGCGTGCTTTCGGCATCATTGAAGTCATTGTCTTTGTTGCTGCTGTTACCTTCTATGTCATCCCGATGTTCAAAGACAGGAAAGTGAAGTTGGATGGAACCCTTGTTTTGCTTCTCGTTTCAGCGTTGACATTGCTTAAGTTATTCCAATAGAGACCTAAAAATAAAGCCCTCTATAATGAGGGCTTTTTTTGTTTAATACACGTTCGCTTTCTTAAAAGGTGTAAAAATACACTTTTTGAATTCAACAAGGTGTAGAAACTATTTTTCTAAGAGTCGCTTCGCTACGGCATCGCCTCCAGCGAAGACGTTCTGACGGGTTGTCTCTTCCTCTTCGTTAACAATCAAGCAGCCATGTTTCTCTGTTTCGATGCCAGCGGTGGTGTTCTTGATAAGTGGGTTTGGTGAGGTACCTAGCGCCATGATAACGCAGTCAAAATCCTCTACAAATTCGCTGTCTTTTACTGGAACTGGGCTTCTTCTTCCTGAAGCATCAGGCTCACCAAGCTCCATTCTAATGCACTTCAAAGAGGAGACTGATCCATCCTCGCTTCCAAGTATCTCAATTGGATTGGTGAGAAGTTCGAATTTGATTCCTTCTTCTTTGGCGTGCTCAACTTCCTCGACTCTCGCAGGAAGCTCTTTCTCTGTACGGCGATAGACGATGGATACTTCAGCGCCAAGCCTTCTTGCAGACCTAGCAGCATCCATCGCGACATTGCCTCCTCCGACGACAGCAACCTTCTTCGCGTGGAAGATAGGGGTGTCGCTTTCTGGGAGGTAAGCGCCCATAAGGTTAATTCTTGTTAAGAATTCATTCGCGCTGAAAACGTTCTTCAAAGACTCTCCTGGGATTCCCATGAACTTAGGAAGTCCAGCGCCTGAGCCAACGAAGATGGCTTCATATCCTTCTTCGAAGAGCTCATCGATTGTGATGGTCTTTCCGATAACGACATTAGTCTCTATATCGACGCCTAATTCCTTAAGTCCTTCGATTTCTCTAGCGACGATCTTCTTAGGAAGACGGAATTCAGGAATACCATAAATCAAGACGCCTCCCGCTTTATGGAGGGCTTCATAAATGGTTACTTCAAAGCCTTGTTTGGCTAAGTCACTAGCGCACGCTAAGCCGCTTGGGCCGCTTCCGACAACAGCCACTTTGTGGCCGTTGCTCTCTGGCTTAACGGCTTTGGTCTTAGAGTTCTCGTTATGGTAATCGGCAACGAATCTCTCAAGTCTTCCGATTCCGACAGGCTCGAACTTGATGCCTAATGTGCACGCGGACTCGCACTGTCTTTCCTGTGGGCACACACGTCCACAGACGGCTGGAAGAGAAGAAGATTCATTGATGACGGAATAAGCGCCTTCAAGATCGTCTTCTTTGATCTTCTTGATGAAGGCAGGGATATCGATATGGACTGGGCACTTAGCGACACATGGTTTGGTAGGGCAATTAAGGCATCTTAAAGCCTCATCTTTGGCAACGGTTGGAGAGTAGCCTAAAGCGACTTCTTTGAAGTTGGTGGCCCTGATAGCAGGATCCTGGGTCGGCATTATGTGTTTCTTTGGATCAAAAGGCATAACTAGTTCGCTTTCTTATAAAGAGCGCAGGTCTCTTCTCTCTTCTTTTTCTCGAATTCGGCGTATTGGCGGCTTCTCATCATAGCCTCATCGAAATCGATCTCATAACCATTGAAGTCTGGTCCATCGATACAGGCGAATTTGGTGACTCTCTTGCCATCTTCTTTGACAAGGGTAAGACGGCATCCTCCGCACATCCCAGTGCCATCGATCATGATTGGATTCATGGAGACTGTGACTGGAATTGAGTAAGGTTTTGCAGTGGAAACTACGAATTTCATCATGATAAGAGGTCCGATCGCGATGATGCAGTCGAAGTCCTCTTTGGCCTCGAGCATTTCTTTTAAAGGCATGGTGACATTGCCCTTATTCCCATAAGAGCCGTCATCGGTCATGACGATGCATTTATCTGAGGCGTTTTTGAATTCTTCTTCAAGAATGAGGAGGTCTTTGTTTCTGAAGCCGATGATGCTAGTGACGCTAGCGCCCATTTCGTGAAGCTTCTCCGCGATAGGTAACGCGATCGCGCATCCGACGCCTCCTCCGATGACGCAGACCTTCTTAAGTCCTTCGACGTGGGTTGGGACTCCTAAAGGACCAACGAAGTCAGAGATGTATTCGCCTTCTTCTTTATGGTTGAGTTTCTCGGTAGTAGCACCAACGATCTGGAAGATGATCTTCACTAGGCCTTTCTCTCTATCGTATCCGGCAACGGTGAGAGGGATTCTTTCACCATCTTCTTCGACGCGAAGAATGATGAATTGCCCTGGCTCGGCTTTTTTCGCCACCAAAGGAGCGTAAATCTCCATCTCAGTGACGGTTGGATTAAGGATTCTTTTCGATACGATCTTGAACATTGTTTGGTGTGTGGTGGCTTTGTGCTCCCCGTGATTATAAACAATAAGGAAAGTGAGTTGAATAACTTCGTTATGATTAAAGCGGTAAATCACTCTCGTAATTGAGAATTTTCTACAAAAACATGTTATACTTTGATAACCTTAAAGCATTCAATATGGACATTTTCCCAACTTACCCTGGCGAATTCACGATTGATTGGTTATCGATCGTCTTGATTGCCATCGTCGTCATCTTCGCTATCGAAGGCCTTATCAAGGGCACCGCCAAAAGTCATGGGCCAGCCTCATAGCCGCTACGAAGTCTTCTTAGTCCTTACCAATAACGGATACTCAATCCTCACATCGAAGTTCATCCCAGCCTTCCTTTGCCCGGTCGTAGTTGCTTTCTTCTGCAGCTGCGTTCCTGAGGTCGCTGGTGAGAAGACCGTTGCCGAGTGCTTTGGAAGTGGCGTTACCGCCCTCATCTTCGGCATCCTCGTCTTCGTCATCGTCTGCATCATTCTTTCGATCATCCTCGGTGCCATCAAGAAAGCCGTCCATAAAGCCCAGAAGGTCAAGAAGCCTGGAGTCATCTCAAGACTCTTCGGTCTTGTCCTTGGCTCAGTCATGGGCGTCATCATGATGCTAGTCACCGTTTGGATCATCAAGCTCTTAGGCAGCATCGAATTCTTCAAGAACTTCCTCAACACCGTTTGGGCTCTCCAAGACGACGATGTGCTCACTCTTGGTGAGTACTTATACAAGACCGATTACATCTCGATGTTCTTCGGATGGCTCGCTTCGCTATTCATGTAGCGCACAAACCATTTGACATCTTTACTTCTTAGAAGTAGTATTGACACGCTGAGAAAGGATATATATGAGTAGAGAAAAGGTTTTTTTAATTTGCTCTGAATGCCTCTCCCGCAATTACAGCGTCACGAAGCGCGAGGATGATTCCCGTCGCCTCGAGATCAATAAATTCTGTCCCGTTTGTGGGAAGCACACTCTCCACAAAGAGAGCAAATAGGGAGGTTTCGTATGAACCCAGGAAAATACATGAAAGAAGTGGTCAAGGAAGGCAAACGCGTCCGTTGGCCAAAGCGTGATGAACTCTGGCCAGCCATCGCTGTCGTCATCTGCATCACCGTCTTCACCGCCATCTTCCTCGCCTTAGAGGATTTGACCGCCCAGAATATCATCAACATGCTTAAACAAGCTTTCGGTAAGTAAGGAGGAAAAAGAGAATGCCAACACAGTTAGGTGAGAAGCAGTGGTACATCGTCACCACTTACTCAATGCACGAATCCAAAACCGCGGATAACCTCCGTAAACGTATTGAGAGCATGAACATGCAGGATTACATCCTCCGTGTTCTCGTTGCCGAGAAGGAAGAAGAAGTCCTTGAGGATGGAAAGCCAACCGGCAAGAAGAAGATGAAGCAGCTCTATCCAGGCTACATCTTCGTTGAGATGATCATGACCGATCAGTCATGGTACATCGTCCGTAACACCCCAGGCGTCACCGGTATCGCCGGTTCATCTGGCGGCGGACAGAAGCCAACCCCTGTCACCCGTGAGGAAATCGAACCTGTTCTTAAGAGAATGGGCATGGTCGACGAATCCATGTACGACCGTTACAACGTCGGCGACAGAGTCAAGGTCATCCATGGCCCACTCGAGGGAACCGAAGGCACCATCATGTCGATCGACAAGACCACTGGCGAATGCCGTGTCGATACCGTCTTCTTCGGTAGAAGCACCCCAATCGACGTCGACTTCTCCGAAATCGAGAGAATCTAAGCAAATTAATGAAAAGACCCAGCAAATCCTGGGTCTTTTTTATTATTCGTTAGGTTATTGCACAAGCAATTGATCGATGGTGAAGGTGAGATCCATGTATGGGTTGCTGTTACCATTCACCGCATCATGGATGTAGTAATATGGCGCACTAGCGACATCGACATCGGAAGCGTACTGAATGCTGATATTTCCAGTTCCTGTTTCAGGAATGCTATCGAGCGTGATCGTATGCGCGTTCCTATTGAAAGCATAAGCAGCGGTCTCAACGCCTCCCACGCTGACTGAGATGATTCTGTCAGGATATGGGGTAACGGCATTACTGAAAGTAAATGTCTTATCATAACCGTTTCCGTTGAATGTGGTGCTGAACTTTGCTGAAGAGTAATAGACAGCGATGTTGTTGGTTCCAGAGGCTGGCGCGCTGTTGAAGGTAATCTGGTTGCCAGTAACCGTATAAGCGTCAGTAGCTACACCACCAACAAGAACGCCACCGATGGAAGATGGAACGTGATCCAAGGTGAACGAAGTGGTGGAGCCATCTCCGCTATAGAACTTGGTGTATTTGGTTGGCTTGAGATATGTAGCGTTGTTATTGCTGAACGTGAAGGTGAAGAGGATAGCGGTGGTAGAAGAAGCCGCTAAATCACCATCAAAGATAGTGTAGCTAGTCGTTGCTGGATCATAGTTGAATCTATCAACAAGATCATTTGAGCTGTTAGCGATTTGCTTACCACTAAGGAAGATGTCCGCTTTAGCGGCATTCGTTGCCTCATTGTTCGTAAGGGCAAATGAATCTGTATAGATATCAATCGCATCGGCAAGGGCTAAAGCACGAGTCGTGCCATCGCTCTTGAAGACGTGCTTATCGCTTGATGTACCGGGAGTGAGGTCCGAGGCATCGAATTTGACTATGGCGTGAGTTGGTTCGGCTGCGCTGTTCTCAATCTCAATCGCATAAGTCATTGCGAAGAGAGGGTTCGAATAGACGCCGATGAAGTCATCATTCGTTTCAACGAATGAAGCGGAATATGAAGAACCAGCACAAGCGCCTTGTCCATAACGGTATCCCTTATTGATTTCGCTTCCATTGCTTGCGGTTGAAACATCTCCAACGAAGTATTTGATGGAGGCAAGCTCAAGGTTATCGATAACACCCATAACGGCGATGTTGCTGATGCCTACGTCCGCCGTCTTTGAGATCTCGAACCAAGCGAAGCCGGAGACAATAGCACTTCCACCGGACAAGGCTAAAAGACCGCTTAAAGCGATTATGAGCGATTTCCTTGTCTTAAGTTTCTTGTTCATATCGTCTCCTTATTATGCTGGAGTCCATGGAGTTGGGACATTGCCAACGTAGTGCCAGAATTTGGTCTGGCTTGTTGCGGTTCCTTTGTCTTCTGGCCCAGCTGCATAGTAATAAAGGGTAGCTGAGGTGTTTGAGGTAATGTTTCCGCTGAGCAAAGATTTAGCGTCGTCATACACGTCGCAAGCATATATTGCCGTGAGGTTTGTGTATTTGAACGCAGCTTTTTTAGCCGTGGTTCCTCTTGGAAGAATAACGTAGGTATTCAGTGATGTGCAATTGTTGAAAGCGTCTTGCACGATTTCTAAGGTTCCGCCCGCTTTATCTCTTGATCCTGGAGCGCTAACGAAAGTCAAAGATGAAAGGTTCGTGCAACCATCGAAGGCGTTTCCATAGATGGTCAAGTTTGCTGTGGAATTGCTGAAATCAGCGGTGGTGAAGTTTGCGTTTTTACACCCTTTGAAACAGTTCGTTCCGATTGTTTGAAGCGTAGCTGGGAAACTGCTGAAACTTTCTAAAGCCTCGCAGGACTGGAAACAAGCGGTTCCGAATGCCCTAAGATTGCTTGGGAGAGCGTTGTTTGGAGAAAGGTTCTGAACGTCTCCATTGGCATCGACAGTACCTGACCAGGTTTTGAACGTCGTAAGGCTCTTGTGGGTATCAAAAACGCCAGAATTCATTTCAAGAGTGTCGTCATGGATGTAAACGGTGGTTAGGCTATCAAAACCGCTGGCGAAGATAGGCCCATTATTGAGGTATTTCAATGTTGAAGGCAATGCAAGCTTGGTGATTTTGGTATCGGCCTGGAAAGCATTTGCGCCTATATTCATTAATTGTGTGTCTGCAAGATTGAGATAACCCGAAGCCTCACCGGATGGCTTTTTATCGGTTCTTATTACTTGGAGTTGTTTGTTTTCCCTGAAGGCTTGGGTACCAATTGATGTTAGAGTGTTCGGTATATAGTAATTGTTAGCCACTTTGCAATTCTTGAAAGCAAAATCGCCTATGGTTTCAAGCTGGTTAGGGAAATCAATGCCGTGGAATACATCGCATTCGTTAAATGCGCTGTTGCCAATCGTTTTTAGCTTCGAAACGGCACCACCGGTGACGGTCATCGTCGTAAGAGCGCCTTGCTTTCTTGCGTATACGCCTTTATCGGTGTTGTCGCCTCTCTTTTTGTTGCCATCACCATTCGAACCCATATTGGTCTCACCATAACGGATATCTTCAAAACAGTTTGCTTCAATGGTCTCTAAAGAAGCCGGAATTTCTATGCTTGTTATTTTTCTCGCGCCACGGAAAGCCATATTTCCTAGCGTCTTGATGCCGTCAGGAATAACGATGCTTGTGGATGTTGTGCCAAGAGGGCTCATATGAATCTTGTCGCCTGATGAATTTGTCAGGTAACCATTAGAGACCTTAAACGTTCCTGAAGTAGCGGTGATAGAAGTCAGGGCCAAGCAGTTAGCAAAAGGATTGCAAAGCCCGTTGCCGTTGCCTAACACAGTAACTGAACTTGGCAAGTCAATGGCTGTGATCGCGCTGAATGAGAAAGCGTATTGTCCAATTTTTTGAAGAGTGGTTGGGAGTTTTCCTTCCGTAGCATATCCTGAAGTCTTAATGCTTGAGAGACCGGCACACATATAGAAAGCGTTACCGCCGATTCTCTTGATCGTGTTTGGGAGGGTTACGCTCTCGAGATTGTAATAATCGTCATTATTCTCTGCATAGTATAAGCCCTTCGAATCCGTCTGTGGGTTTTTGGTTTTTTCATTAGGGTCTTGTGGGGAAACATAGACTCGACTGCTTCCTGCACCAGTGCCATTGCTATACCAAGCGTGACTCTGTGGGCAGATGTTTCTGAAGAACGCGCAGTTTCCAATTTCGGTCACGGTAAAGGTTCTTCCGCCAAACGTGACGTTTTGAGGAACGACAACATTCTTGCTTTGTTCCCAGTATGGGTTGTAATGGAATTTGGAAAGGATAAGCTCGTACGAATTCTTGCTCTTCTGAATGAAATCGAATTTTGCACGGCCTGTGTCTGGGTCGTAATAGGTGAAACCGTAACGCTTGCCTGAGTTTATTGAACTGATAACAGCTCCGTTCTCGTCTCTATAAGTCGCACTATATGTACCGTTATTTTCGGTGACTGATGCATGGCCGTAGGTGATTTCAAAATAACCACCTTGTTTGATTTGGTAATAGCCTTTTCCATCGCCTTCGATATATGCACTACCAACCGCGGTATCGACACCATAATAATCGCCAGAGAGGGCATCGTTGCCTTTTGTATGGATAGCCTCTGACGCTGTTGAGACCGATCCCATATCAAGATAAGTTGGCTGAAGGTCGCAATAGCCCTCATATCCGCCTTTCCACTGGAAGAACCAGTTGCTCGGGCCTTTGGTATAAATCATCGTGTGATAACGTCCATCCAAGGTGCCTTGACCTGTGCTTTGGCCGTTTCCCAACGCTGGCAGATAGAAGGAAGACATTGGGACAAGCGGTTTCTTTAACGCGTCTGAATTGTTTTCCAAAGGTCCGCCTAAATCTGTAGGCAGGTTATTGTTTTTTTGAGGTTGAGCAATATTCACATTGCTCTCATCGACTGAGACAGAGAATAAACGACCGCGGTAATCTCTAGCTGGTTTGCCATCTCCATCTCCGGCGTTCTTTCCGTTTCCTAAAATGACAAGGCCTTCCCCTAAATCGGCTTCAATTAACCAGAAGCAGTTGGCAAAGACAAAGCCATTGGTAACAAGGTGATCAGAGGTGATTCTGATAGAACCTATCCACTGGTTGCCGAAGAATGCAAATTTTCCTATCTCAGTGTAAGTTTCACGGCTTGAGAGTGGTCTACCCTCGTTAGCTTGCGTAGCTCCTTGATAACCGCTGCTCAAAATAGGATGCATATTAAGAATTAAAGGATTGCGAACCTCGGTGAAGCTTCCGTTTTGATAACAGGTATCTTTGTAAGACCAGCCTGCTTTATAGAAAGCATATTCTCCTATGTATTTGAGGTTAGACTCGTCCTCTTCGCTTCCCAAGAATCTTATGTTCATCATGTCATACATGTATGGGAAAGCATAATCGCCGATTTCTATGACTGTTGAAGGGATTTCTAATTCCGTTAGATTGTTGCCTTTTTCTTCCGCACCTACGCCGTTCCAAGGGGCAAAGGCATAATCATCGATCAATTCAAGACCGGAATTGAGTGCGACGGTGTCTAGGCTTGTGCATCCCGCAAAAGCGGCGATTCCGATTGATCTTACGCTATCAGGAAGCGTTAAGGTTTTCATCGTTGTATCATTCAAAAAGAGCTCTTGGCCGATTCTGCTTACCGGATAACCGGCATCGCCTCTCGTTTCAGGGATAACTCTGTCGATATTATAGAGATCGACGTCCGCAGGATTGTTACTGGTGCTGCCGTCAAAGACGTCAAGGGTGCAGGTTCCGTCTTGGTTCAACGAATAGAAGTAAGGCTGATCGTACAAAAGGTCGCCTCTACCATCTCTTCCTTCACCAAATTCGAGGAAACGATCATACGCTCCTTCGCTGTCGTATGTTCCTTCGTTGAAAAGATAATTCCAATCGCCGTCTCCATCCTTGCCAATCTTTGTTTTCAACGCCTCAAAGGAGAGAGCGCTGTAACCTTTTGCGTTAACGCAGCCTTCGAATGCGAAGGCGCCTATTTTTTCGACTTTCGAAGAAATATAAATGATTGTGACTTTGCTACATCCTGCGAATGCGTAATCGCCGACTTCAAGATGCTGACCGACAACGTCGGTTGCAGGAAGGAAGACGGAAGTTAAGGAAGTGCAGTTTTGATATGCGCCGTTTCCGATATTCGTTAAGGTCCTTGGGAGAATCATGCCTGTGTAATTAATGCAATCGGTGAAGCAGTTGTCGCCGACGGATGAGATTGCGGCAAAGGTTCCTGTAACGGTGGTCTCGTTAGGGTCTAACTTAACGAAATTGGTCGTTTCCAAACTCTTGCAATGGAAGAATGTGGATGGGGAGAGCTCTTTTAGGTTTTTGCTGAATTCTACCGTTTGAAGACTCGTGTATGCGAAAGCCTGAGAACCAACGAGCTCGAATTCTTTTAGGCTTGAGATGCTTGTGAGGTTATAACAGCCGATAACCGACCCATCTTCGTCTTTCCTTGGCTTTTTGGCGTTAAAACCATCTTGATCGATGGCCACGACTTTGTAGTATGTATTGCCGACCTGATAGAACTCAGGAAGAACGACGTCGGTTAAGGTGCAGTCTCCGCGAGAAACAGAAGCCTTGTATGGGTTTCCTTTTGTTCCTTCGCCGCTTCTTGTGTCTACGGAATATTCCAAGCCGGTTGAGTAGGAAGGATAATCAACCTGTGCGACAGTCACTCCATTAGGATATTCGTTAGGGCTTGTCTGAAGGGTATAGTTGTCGAGAAGTCTATCGGTTTCGCAAATGTATACCTTCTCTTTTTCGCCGACTGAAAGCGTGGCCACAAGACCAATAGTCATGGTTAAAGCAGCGAATCCAGTAATTGCTTTGAATAGGTTTTTCGTTTTCTTATCCATGATTAGCTTCCTCCTCCGTCTGTAATAAAGTTATCCGTTTTCTCCGAGCCGTTGTAGTAAATCGATTGCCCGGTTGCGTTGTTCCAGATGATTATCGATTCCTGGTTGGCTGCGGTTGTGATGCTTGCTGCGCTTGTGGTGGTGGCGTCATGATCGCCGACAGTCATCGTGCCAGGTTGATTGCTCCAATAGGCTTTGAAGTTCAAGTGGTAACGGGATTGGGAGATCGCGGAATAGATGGCATCTCCTGGTACTGAACGGACAAAGTCAACGTTGGCAATTGCGTTGTCTTCCGAGAAGTTCGATGCTGCATCGCCGATTTCACCTTCGTCTTGACCTTGTGCGCAGACGTAATAGAGCTTGGTGTTTCCGGTTGGCGAGTAGATGAAATAATCACCTGGCTTAGGAATCTTAAATGTGTGCGCATAAAGAATTTCTTTATGGCCAGAAGGATCAGTGCCCAAATATTTTTCGTCAGTCGAAAGAGTGGCGCTAGGATTCACAGCACCGGTGAGATGGTTGTAATCGAAGTAACGGAATTCTTCTTTTTTCTCGCCAAGAAGAGGTATATAGGTTGAATATGAAGGCTTGCTGGAGGTGTATTTTGAAACGGTGACTTCTCCAGGTTCGTTTCTGTTAAGGATTTCGGATCCGTTCTTGCATGTATCTTTATCGTAGATACTGATGATGCTTGCGGTTGCGCTTTCTGGGCTGTCTTGCTGCGTGTGGCTGTTATCGTTCTTATAAAGTCTTCTTTCGCTTGATGCACCAGCGATAATCGTAACGTTAGCGCCGTTGGTATTCTTAATAGAGAAGTTGATGGTTCCGGCTGGGCAGCCGCTATCGTAGACATAATCTATGACGATTGATGCGTCAGCATCCGGGGCACTATTCAAGGTGATGTCATTACTCTCTTTTGACCAAGTGAATTCGCTGTT
The DNA here is from genome assembly GCA_902802355.1 of uncultured Erysipelotrichaceae bacterium. Taxonomy (GTDB): domain Bacteria; phylum Bacillota_I; class Bacilli_A; order RFN20; family CAG-826; genus UBA4951. Next base: position 19,738 of record CADCLU010000012.1, on the reverse strand, counting down.
TTGGAGAGCAACGCCATCAACCGTGACCTTTGGGGCTTTGAGTGGCTTATTAGCCAAAGTGAAAAGTCTGATTTCGCCATCGCCGATGAAGTTCTCAGTTTTCTCGACTGGGCAGGAAATGATGTTGTCAGTTTTCTTGCAATAGAGGTATGAATCGAATTCTAAAATATTGACTGGGGCGTCTTTGTTCGTCTTGCCTGGTTTTTGAATCTTGACTCCGAAGTTTTTGTCAGTTGTGGATATTTTCTTTCCGCCCGCATTCATGAGCTTGTAGCGGAAATACTGCTGCAAGAATGTATTGTGGTTGTTTCCGAAATAATTCTTGTTGTTCATGTTTGCGTTTGTGTCGAGACTCGTTCTGAAAACATAGTTGGATGTCTTCTCGAGTTCCTCACACCATGTGTTTTCGGTAACGAATGAAGGAAGTGTAGAAGGAGTATAGATGCGAGTGCCGTTAGTCACGCCGGTTTTCCAATTGTTAAACCAAGTGGTGTTTCCGCTCGCGACCTCAGCGGTGCTGTCATATTCGGCCGTGGTGTAGAAGACTTCGTTGAAAGTTCTTCCGCGTTTGATCTGGAATTCGCTCGAGCCGTTCATTGAGTTTTCCCAGACGGTGTTGGTGTCTGTTGAGCCTGTGGCCATCTTGAAAACGCCAAGACCACGGCTGACCTTAACCTTTCCGGATTCATCGCGCGTATCCGCTACGAGCTTGCGCCCAGCAAATAAGAGGTTGTAACTGAAATTGACGTCTTCTGCTAAGGAAGAAGTCGCGGAGTAGTAACTGTTTGGATAATATTCGGTCAAATAATGAAGGTTTCCATTCGTTCCGTGGTATTGCCTGAGGTATTCGAGATAATCATCGCTAGTTCCATCGGCAGGGACGAAGTCAGTATAATTCTTTCCGAATTCGACCGTTCTGTTTTCTCCGTCGATTCCGTTATTGTTGTCGTCGACCTGAAGATAGGTTTCCTCTGTGTCATATGGGGACATGACGTTGTTATAGATGTCGGTGAAATTGACGACGCCGGTCTCGAAGTTGTTTTCATAAGCGTCACTTGGCGTGCCTTCCTTGTCGAGAGAGGCGCCGATTTCTCCGATGAGACCAGTTTCACTTTCTTGAGACAACGGATATCTCGCGGAGGCGCTGCCAAGGTTCATTTTGATTGAACCACCATCAACATATATGTTGCGGGCCGCTCCATCACAATGTCCGAAAACAAATCCGATGTTGGCGCCGTGCTTGTAATTGGCAACGGACATCGAATCGTTGGCGGTGTTTTCCGAATCGTAGACATCGCGTTTGATGTTGTAGGAATAATGGCCGTCTCCGTCACATTTGATATTGACGGTGAAAGTGCCGAGAACGTGCGAGTAAAGGTGGCCGCTTGTGGAATAGTTGCTCGAAACGCTGAGTCTTGTGTAAACATTTCCTTCTGTTTGAGCGTCGATTCCTGCGTCTGAGGCGATTTTTTCTAAATCGAAAGTGAATTTTCCTGAAACGGTAGAGCTCTCAACCATGTATTCGGAGCTGCAGCGGAATCTTGGACTATAAGCACTATTTAAACCAGTGCAGGTTAAAGCAACGAATGATGTTTGAGGGGTGATCAATTTGTCATTTTCGAGCCATTCGCCGTTATTCGACAGCGTGCTTGAGTCTTCGAATGTGGCAGTCAAGGTGATCGAATTCTCGGCTGGCGCATAGAAATCAGGATTCAAAACGGTCTTGTCCCAACCGGCATCTTCAACTGTTAGGTCTTTGAAGAATAAGTCATGGACGAAAGAACCAGGCGCTGTGTATCCGAAAACGCCAACGTCTTCAGGGAACGAGGTGACGGTTAAGTTGGAAATAACAAGGTTATTGCCATTGAATTCGCCATAGAATGGGGCACCTTCAGAACCGACAGGGAAGATGGTGTTTCTATAGAATGAGCCGGACATGTCGAGAACCTGTGAGGTTTCGTTTCCGCTGTCACCGGTATAAACAAGCCATTTCTCACCATCATCGAGGACGCCGTTGTTGTTTCCTTTGCCACCAGAGGTTAAGTCATAGCCAAGCTGGAAATAGGTTTGGCCGCTGAATGCGCCTAAGTTCTGAAGACGGGCAAGGTTATAGAAGTGACGAGGTCTGGTAATAACGAAAGGACGAAGAGCGGTTCCAACGCCTGTGTGGAAGTAAGAACGAAGGCCGATGTTACCTCTGCCATCGCCATCATCGCTGACGGTGTTGTTCAAAAGGAAGAACGTGAAAACGCTATAGACAGCAGCAATGCCGCTGGCCATAGTGCCGATCATGGCACTGAGAAGGAGTTTTCCGCGTCTATTGAGCTTCATCAGGCTTGTGAGACCTCCAACTCAAATTCATAGTCATCATATAAAGTATAATCTTTACCAAGATTACCGGTTAAGAAGAAGAGGTTGTTATCGTTATAACCGCAAAGAGCTGGATCATAATCGACGACGACGTAAGTCTCAAAAGAACTAGTGGCCTCGGTTGCAGGGTCGGTATCGACTAGTGGAGTCTTTGGTTCTCCGAAAAGAGAAAGGCTTTCTATGGTTGTATTAGGAAATGTTTTGATCCAATCCTGATCCTGGTTATTCGAATAGGTGTAGTTGACAGTGATAGTGGAACCGTTTTCTGGGGCAGTTAAGAAATTTATGTTTCTTCCGTTGATGGTGTGACCGCGGGAAGCGACTCCATCAATCTCGACGGATTGGACTCTGACAGGGGTTTTTGGGAGCGTATAGACAGCGGTGTTTCCGTCTCCGGTAGCCGAGAAGGTCGTTTCTTGAAGGTCGATAGATGTGTTTTTGGCGGTTTCCCAAATATAGTTGTAGGAAGTGTAGGTGATAGAAATAATGTCATTTCCATCTTCAACAGCGTTTTTGAATCTGATTGTGTCACCATCAATCGTGTAGTTTGACGGATTGACATCAACTCCGTTTATCTTGAATTCGGTGATCTCTCTTGGAGCGTAGTCGAGTCTGATGCTCTCGACTCCGCCATCAAATGTCTCTGTGAATGAATCCACAGCCGAAATGGCTTTTGAATCGGCGTCGGTTAAAGCGAAGTAGTGGACATAGTCGCTGACATAGAGAGTGTCTTGGAGGCGATCGGCGTTATAGATGTTTCTCTTAATCTTGACGTCCATGTTGATCTTCGAGCTGTAGGTGACGTCAAAAGAGATCTTGTATACAAGAGCGGTATACAAATCATAGAAGCCGATGTCATCGGAAATGGTGATATAGGTTGGGTCGAGAAGGTTCATCTCGAATCCACGGTCTGGTTTTGGGGTATCGGTTGAGGCGTAAACCTTAGGCGTGCCGTCAGAGTTGATGAATGAATCTGGTGTGACATATTCGCCTTCAAAGTCAGGGAAGAAAGCCTTATAGCAGGTGAGCTCAAGGTTATCGACGGAAAGGGAAGCAGAACTGACACCGACCTTAACTGAGGTGTTTTTAGCTTGGAGAACGAACCAGCTGAAAGTGAAGCCGGTAAAGCCGACCAAAGTCGCAACTAAAGGAATCATTGCGGCGAGAATTGTGACGACTCTCTTTTTGTTCACTAAGCGCAGCTCCTTTTTTTGATAGTCGGGCGTTCAAAGACGTCCGATCAGGGAGGAGGTCCTAGAAATAAAAACCGCCAACTCCCTTCACGGCAGCTGGCTACCCCGAAGGGCCCTGTAGTTTTGCGTCGCCGAATTTCTCCGGTTTTGCTTTTGACGAGATTATATTCGCACGCGTGGACTCGATTTACAAGGAAAATACTTTACATAGCGCGCTAAAAATTTCGAAAAGTCTATGTTTTATCGCATAAATACTAGGTTTTTCGTAATTCTGTAGTGAAATAAATAACTTTTCTTCTTTGTGCTTCGTGCATAAGACACCCTTCCAGTTAAACCAAAGTTTTCTTAATGAAAGCATTTTCATTTTCCCTTTCCCCAAAACGAGTTTATGATTTCCACGATAGATATGAGCAAACAGGAAAACTTCACTTCACAACTTAACTACTATCTTGGCAAGAAAGGCGTTACCAAAAGCGTCCTTGCTGCCTCTTTAGGTGTGCTTCCTGCTCTTGTTGAGGAGTGGTGCTCTGGCTCACGTCTTCCAGATGATGAAACCATCGAGAAAATCGCTAAATTCTTCGATGCCGATAAAGATGAATTCATCGCCTCGGATTTCTCTTCCAAAAAGACGACAATCAAGGTCGTCAAAACCAAGAAACGCTTGGTGCTCGGACACTGCGCAAGATGCGGCAAGCCGATCCTTGAAGGAGATGTTTACGGAACGGGAAAAGCTGAGAAAGTGATCAGATCAGAATTCCTTAAAAATCCAGTCGAGGAAATGGTCTATACCTATGATCCAAAAGTGGGTGGCTATGACTACTTCTGCGAGAACTGCTGTGACTTCCTTCTTGAGGAGAAAAAACTCAAGGAACAAAAGGCCACAAGAGAAAGAATCTCAAGCCTCTCAAAAATCAAAAAGAGGGCGGTTTTGTCAGGGATTTTGACCGCAATCATCGCATTATTCGCTTCTTTCGTGTTTGCCTGGAATGGCTTTAAATTATTTAGTTACAGCCTCTCTTTGAGGTATGAAGTTGCCCTTTCTATTGCGGCTTTACTCTTAGGTTATTTGGTCTTCTCTTTTGTCTATGTTGCTATGGCAAATAACACCTGGATCGGTAGGGGAATAAGCGCTGCTGCAAAGAGTCTTTACGTATACCCAATCAAGAAGATTTTTAAGAGTGAAAACACTGTCCTTTATATGGGTACGGTTAAGGTCATTGTCGCGGGTTCATTCGCCATTTTCGTATCAATCATTTTCATCCCATATTGCATTATTATGTCTCTCTTCGCAGCCTTTGGCTGGGGAGCGGCCATGAAGCGTCTTAAGGAGGAGCTTGTGAGTCTACAGGCTACGCTTAACTAACATGGAGAGTAAGCGCAATACCCACGTCTATAGATTCCTCACTTTCGCCCTCTATTTCGGCGACACTTTCTTCACGCCTTTCTTCTCGCTTTATTTCGCTAGCTGCGCTGGCTTAAACGAACTTGAGAAATCCATCCTTTTAGCCTCAGTCCCATTTGCCTTCTTCTTTGGCAATCTTCTCTACTCTTTCTTTGAAACATCTTGGAAGAACAATGTCTTCCTCATCAGACTTATCTCTGTTCTTGAGGCCATCTTCCTCGGTTGTTTCGGACTAACTCAGAACTTCTGGTTCCTTCTCCCGATAACCATCCTTACAGCGATGCACAATTCCTGCTTCTTCGGTCTTGTCGATGGCATGGGTGCCAACTCCGCGAAGAGACACAACATCCCATTCAGCACGATCAGAATCGTTGGCTCTTTCGCATATGTATGCGGAAGCCTCTTCGGATTCTTCTTCTTAGACAAGATCGGATATAAGACCTTCTTCAATATCGGCGCTTTATTCATTTTGGCTATGTTACCAATATCCTTCTTCCTTGTTCGTCCAAAGGAAGAGAAACAAGGACAGGTCATCCCAGAAGAGAAGATCAGCAACAAGGAATTCTTCTCAAATAGGAATGTCTGGCTTCTTTTGATCTTCAGCGCTTTGTTCTATGGAGCGCTTAATAACTTCAACTACATCCTCCCTATCTACATGACCGGCGGTGGTGGAGGACTCTCCGATGGAGAGACTGCCATTTGGACCGTTGTCAGAGTCGCTGTTGAGATGGTGATCATGCTCATGCTCCCTCTCTTCCTAAAACTCTTCAAAACACAGAAGAGAATCCTTGTCCTTTCATGCTGCATTCAATTGTGTGCCGTTCTTTGCAGCGCTCTCATAACGAACTTCACCGCTCTCCTTTGGGTGGTCTTCATCCTTCGTGGGATCGGATATGGATTTGGCCTTGTTAGCCTTGTCCTCTTCACCCAGGAGATCGTCGGTATCAAAGCATGTTCAAAAGCCTGCTCCTTAGCAACAGGAGCCACCTATGTCTTCTGTGGCATCATCAACCTTGTTTCTTCTTCGATCTATAACGCGATTGGCTTCACCAATTACTTCTTCATCCTTGGTGGACTTCTTCTCGCGGGCATAATCACTTTATTCTTCACACACGCCTACAAAAAGAAAGCAGAGGATGATAAATCCCCTGCAAATCTTGAACAAAATAAGTAATTAGCTGAGCTTGGTGATGGTGACCTTGATGGTGTCGCCATTGCTCTCAGAGAAGGCCACGCTCCATGGGAGAGTGCCGCCATCATTCATTGTCATGCTTCCACCATAGACGTAGTTCGGGAAGCTGTCTTTGTAGAGCTCATAGCTAAAGACATCGTCATTTTTGAAGAGGGTGCTGTTATCAGCGAAGACACCGATATCTCTTCCTGCGACATTCTGCTTCTGAGTGTCGAAGTTTCTCTTCTGCGTGGCATCGAGTTCTTGGATGAGACGGAACTTGAGGAAGTTGCTTGGAAGAGTCTGGCCAGTCAAATACTTCTCAGCGTTGTTGTAGTTGTAGTGGCTGGAGTTGCTCGCTGCAACGATCGCGGATTCTTCTTCTTTCTCGAAGGTCTCATCGTATCTGCCATTATGGCTGCCTAGTGGCATCGTGGCCAAACGGGCATCGACGTGATAGATACGGACACCATTCTCGGTAAAGCCTCTTGGAGAGTTTGGATAACCGACGAAGGAGTCTTGGTAGTTAAGAAGATCTGGAGTGTAGTACTCCATCATGATGAACTCATCGAAAGCGCTGTTATTGAAGCTGTTCGAGGTTGGAAGGATGATGGCTTCGCCTGATCTGCAGCTTGACTTCAAAGTAATTTCGCAAGAATCATCGACGACATAAGGCTTGATCCAGCCATAGGCGAATTTGCTCCAGGCGTTGTGGTCGGTGATGTTGAAATCCATCATGTCGACAGCGCCCATAGGACCATAGTTCTGCTCGCCTTCATGCTGGCTTGCGACGTAGTAGTCCTCAAGGCCCATAAGGTGACCGGTTTCATGGATATATGTGTGAGCGTCTACAGACTTGAGTCCGCCTTTAGGTTCATATTCGCCATTATCCATGAAGTCATATGAAGCCCAGCAGTAGCTGTAAGCGACAGGATTGGCGACTACGCTAGCGCCAGCAACGGAATAATCTTTGAAGTTATATGCCCACCAAAGCTTCTGGTCGAGGCTGGAATCATTCTTGTGATCTGGGGAACCGTAGACTAACCAAACGCCATCGATATAGCCATCGTGGTCGACGTCAAAGCTCGTGCAGTCATCATGATAAGTCTCTTTGTACCAGCTGACGGCATTCTTAAGAATGGTCCAAGTTGGATCGAAGGAACTTGCATTAGGAGTGCCTGCAGGAGCAGTGAGATTCTTGATTTGAGTGGTGGTCATTCCGCAGTCATACCACTGATCTGGGACGACACCGGTGATATTGAGCGCGCCATAAGAGGACTTCTTGTAGAAGGAAGAGACGGATTCCCATCCGGTATCCTCGGTCTCGCCAAAGAAGGTATTTTGGATTCTTTGGAGATTGCTTTGAGTGGCCACGCTCTCATAGCCTTTGATCTTCACAGGAATGACCAAAAGCTTGATGTTGCCATACGAACGGCATGGGAAATTCTGGGTGGAGTCGTTGATGTCCTCATAGACATAAGCGGACTTCGTGGCGGTGTAATGTTCGCCATCATGGTAGTCGAGGTTGATGCTCAAATGCTCACGTGGATCATCGGCTTCACCACTGGTTGGGGAGAGACTTCCTAAGATTTGAAAGAAGGCTCCAAGGTCGCAGCTGGCAAGCGAGAAAACGCCTGCGAGCAAAGTAGCGATACGGGCTATACGGTTCTTTTTCATGTGCCCATTATACACGATATTTCGCGTGTAGATACAAAGAAGCGCACTCGCCCATTTCCCTCTTTTTGGCGCCTACGAAATCATTTTTCGAAAGCCTCATTTTTGAAGAATAAGGGGGTTTTGCAAGGGATTTTTGTATTTTTTGCGGGGATTTTTGGATATTCGAAAAAGCCAGAAACCATCGAACGAAACAATTTCTTCATTTTTTTTGTTGAAAGGCAAAATTCACACGCGTATATTTATATCCGCACGCATCTTTGTATATGCGTACAGCGTGGTAGGAACGTTTAGCGGCGTTCCGATAAGCCACTGCATGCTAAATTCCATAGGAGGAAAACACATGGCAAAAAGAATCGCTAAGGTTCTTAAGATGGAACTCCCTGGCGGAGACGCCCATCCAGGACCAAAACTCGCTTCCGCGGGTGTTCAGATGGCCAAGTTCTGCACCGACTTCAATGCGAAGACCGCTGACAGAAAGGGTCAAGTCGTCCCTGTCATCATCACGGCTTACGAAGACAAGTCCTACGACTTCGTCATCAAGACCAGCCCAGCCGCTGGATTAATCCTTAAGGCTGCCGGCCTCACCAAAGGCTCTGGCAACCCAAAGCAGATTGTCGGTCACATCTCCCAGGCTCAGCTTGAAGAGATCGCTAACTACAAGATGCCAGATCTCAACGCCAACGATATCGAAGCGGCGAAGAAGATCATTGCCGGTACTGCCCTTAACATGGGTATCACCGTTGACGAGAAGTAAGGAGGGGCCTAGTACATGAAACACTTCAAGAAATACAACGCCGCCGCCGCTCTCATCGACGCCAGCAAAGAATACACTGTCGACGAAGCCGCTGCTCTCATCAAAAAGACCAGCACCACCAAGTTCGACAGCACCATCGACATCAGCTTCGCGCTCAATGTCGACCCAACCAAAGCCGACCAGCTTATCCGTGGCACCTTAGCCCTTCCTCATGGCAATGGTAAGACCAAGAAGATCTTAGCCATCACCAACAACAAGCAGGAAGAAGCCAAAGCCGCCGGTGCTGACTTCGTCGGTGCCAAAGACATGCTCGAGAAGATCCTCAACGAAAACTGGTTCGGATTCGATGTCATGGTCGCTACCCCAGATATGATGGGTGAGCTTGGCAAAATGGGTATGGGCCGTATCCTTGGTCCAAAAGGCTTAATGCCAAACCCAAAGACCGGAACCGTCACCATGGACCTCGCTACCGCTATCAGCGAGATCAAACGTGGTAAGATCGCTTACCGTGTTGACCGTGATGGCAACCTCAACATCAGCATCGCCCGCTGCTCCTTCGAAGAAGCCAAGATCGCTGATAACCTCAACACCGTCTTGGAGACCATCGCCAAATCCCGTCCAAGCACCGTCAAAGGCAAATTCATCAAATCCTGCGTCCTTCACACCACCATGGGCCCAGGCATGAAGATCACCTTTGATGCTAAGAACTAAGCTTCTTAGCGAACACCAAATTTGGTGAATTGCTTGTTATACCTAAGAGAGCAACGGGCAAGTGCCTTAATAAATACACGTTGCGGAGGATACAGATAATTCATAACCCACTAGTTATATCAAGCTTCACATATAGTCGATAAAGAAAGGAGGAACTACGATGAACGAAAAAGCACTCCAAGCTAAACAAGATGCTGTTAAGACCATCTCCGAAGGCATCCAGAATAGCAAAGCCATCGCCATTGTCAGCTATCATGGCTTGACCGTGGCCGAGATCACCGAACTTCGCCGTAAGCTCGCTGAGAAGAATGCTCGCTTCGGTGTCTTCAAAAACACCATGGTCCGCAGAGCTCTCAAAGAGAACAACATCGAAGGTCTCGATGAATTCCTCGAAGGCCCGAATGCCTTTGTCTTCTCACCAGAAACCAGCTCCGGCGTCAACATCATCTACAAGTACAGCCGTGGCCACGAGAATCTTGTTCTCAAAGGTGGATACGTCGAAGGTCAGGTCGTCGATGCCAAAGGCTTAAAAGCTGTCGCCAAGCTCCCAACCAAGGAGCAATTGCTCTCGATGTTCTGCATGGTTCTCAACGAACCAATCTCTGGATTTGCCAGAGCTATCAAATCTGTCGCCGAAAAGAATGGCGCTCCTGCTGAGGCTAGTGCCCCAGCCGAGACGCCTGCCAACTAATGGAGGAAAAAACAATGGCTGAAAAGTTAACCAATGAACAAATCATTGACACCCTCAAGCAAATGAGCGCGCTTGAGCTTAGCAACCTCGTCAAAGCTGTCGAGGAAGAATTCGGTGTCACCGCCGCTGCCCCAGTGGCCGCTGCCGCTCCTGCCGAGGAAGAAGAGTCCGCCAAGAAGGGCCCATCCGAGGTCTCCTTATTCTTAAAGGGACTTGGAACCGCCGGCAAAGTCGCCGTCATCAAGGCTGTCCAGACCATCACCGGTCTTGGCCTTATGGATGCCAAGAAGCTCGTTGATGCTTGCCCATGCGCCATCAAAGAGAAGATCAGCCCAGTCGAGGCTGAGGCCCACGGAAAAGTCCTCAAGGACGCCGGTGCCGAAATCGAAATCAAATAGTTTCGTTAAACAATTATTTACCTACCCTGCCCAAGGACTCGTCATCTTTGGGTAGGGTTTTGGCGCTTTAAAGGAGGTAGCGTTATGGCCCAGTACTTCGATAACGTGGAAGAATTAGGCCACCAAGATATCACCATGGAATTTACCCTCCTAGGTGAAACCTACCACTTCAAAAGCGACCGTGGAGTCTTCAGCAAAAGAGGGCTCGACGATGGCACGAAAATATTGCTTGAAACCATCGCCAATCTCTCTTTAGGGAGAAAGATTCTCGACCTTGGGTGTGGAGCGGGACCAATCGGACTAATACTCGCCCACCTCGACCCTAATAAGTTCATTACGTTAGCAGACGTGAACCTTAGGGCCCTCGAACTGAGCAAAAAGAACGCCGATATCTTGGGCGTTTCGTCTCAGGTAGAGATCGTCAATAGCGACGTTTACCTCAACATCAACTCCATCTATGACACGATAATCTCGAATCCGCCTATCAGGGCTGGCAAGAAGGTTACCTACAAGATCTATGATGAAGCAGGGGAACACCTCACCAAAGAGGGGTCTCTCTTCATTGTCATCAGGGTCAAGCAAGGGGCACTTAGTGTCAAAGAGCATCTCCAATCCTTATTTAATAAGGTAGAAGTGCTCGCAAAGAAGAAAGGTTATCTCGTCATCCAAGCAAGTGACAAAAAGGAGCTTTATTAATGGCAGCAAAAGCAAACAACGCAGTTAAAGACTACCTTGAGAAGTACCCAACAAGGCTTAATGGCCGTCTTGACTTCTCAAAAATCAGCGGCTCTCTCGAACTCCCTTATTTAGCGGAGATCCAGACTGAGTCCTTCAAGCTCTTCCTCAAGAGCGGCATCGATGAGGTCTTCAAAGAAGTCTTCCCGATCGCCAACTACGCGAACACCACGGAAATCCAATACGTCGATTCCCACTTCGAGGAACCGGAATACGGACCACTCGAGTGCAAGGAAAACGACCTTACTTATTCAAGCAAGCTTAAGGTCACCCTTCGTATTTTCAATAAGAAAACCGGCGTCGTCAAAGAGGGTGCCGAGGTCTTCATGGGCGATGTCCCGATGATGACCGAATCCGGAACCTTCATCGTCAACGGCGCAGAACGTGTTATCGTCTCCCAGATCGTCAGATCCCCAGGCGCTTATTTCGGCGACACTTTCGACACCAAACAGGGTGTCCACATGTACACCGGCGAAATCATCCCAACCCGTGGCACCTGGCTCCAGTTCGAAACCGACTCCCATGGTCTTATGTGGGTCCGTATCGACCGTCAGAGAAAGATGCCAGCCACCATCCTCTTCAAGGCTTTAGGCCTTGACCAGGGTCCAAAAGAGACCACTGAAGACGGTTTCGAGACCACCAAGGATTTCGAGGAGATCAAGAGACTCTTCGGCGACACCGAGGCCATGAGAGGCACTCTCGCCAAAGATACTTCCCCAAGCGCCAACAAAGCGTTAATCGAAATCTTCCAGAAACTCAAACCAGGCGAGCCTGTCACCAAAGAAGGCGTCGAGAATTTCTTAGTGCAGAAATTCTTCGATCCAAAGAGATATGACCTTGGTCGCGCTGGCCGTTTCAAATACGCCCAGAAGCTCGGCCTTTACGAGAGACTCGTCGGCCGTGTCCTCGCTGAGAACATCGTCAACGACGATGGTGAGGTCATCACCAACGAAGACGGTGAGGCTTTCGTCAAGGGCTACACCCTTACCAAAGACGATGTCCAGCATCTCCGTGACATCGAATTCTTCGAGAACAGCCCAAAGAAGTTCACCGAGACCCTCAAGGTCAACAAGAACCTCGACTCCCATAGCACCGTCAATACTATTAAGGTTTACGCGCACGATAAGGTAGGAGGCAAAGGAGACGTCGTCACCATGATCGGTACCGACCTCAACCTCAATGGCGTCACCCATGTCACCATCAGCGACATGGTCGCCTGCTTCTCCTATTTCTGCAATATCATGGATGGCCTTGGACAGACCGATGATATCGACCACCTTGGCAACCGTCGTGTCCGCTGCGTCGGAGAACTTCTCCAGACCCAGTTCAGAATCGGTCTTACCAAGATGAGCAAGACGGTTCAGCAGAAGATGTCCATCACCGACCTCGAATCCGCTAAGCCACAGACCCTTATCAACATCCGTCCATTAACGACCGCTATCCGCGAATTCTTCGCTTCTTCCCAGCTCTCCCAGTTCATGGATCAGACCAACCCACTTGCTGAGCTTACCAACAAGAGAAGAATCTCCGCTCTCGGTCCTGGCGGTCTCTCAAGAGACCGTGCGTCCATGGAGGTTCGTGACGTTCACTACACCCACTATGGCCGTATCTGCCCAATTGAGACACCAGAAGGCCAGAACATCGGTCTTATCAACAACCTTAGCACCTACGCTAAGATCAATAGCTACGGCTTCATCCAGGCCCCTTACCGTATCGTCAAGTCCAAGAAGGGTAACGACGGCAAGATGCATTACTACGTCTCCGATGAGGCTGAGTATTTAAGCGCCGACGACGAGAGAGGCTTATTCATCGCCCAGGCTAACGTCCGCTTAGGCGCTCCAGTCGAAATCGACTTCGGCAAAGGCAAAGAGACCGTCAAGGAATTCCTTGATGAGGAAGTCATCGCTAGACACGATGATGATTCTGGTCTTACCCCAGTTGACGAAGTCAGCTACGTCGACGTTTCCCCAAAAGAAATCGTTTCCGTCGCTGCCGCTTGTATTCCATTCCTCGAGAATGATGACGCTACCCGTGCTCTTATGGGCTCGAACATGCAGCGTCAGGCTCTCCCTCTTCTCCGTCCATCGATCGCCTACGTTGGCACCGGTATGGAAGGAAAGATCGCTAAAGACAGTGGCTTAGCCGTTGTTGCTAGCGCAGATGGCGAAGTCACCTATATGGACAGCGCCACCATCAAAGTCAAAGAAAAAGGCGGTATCCACGAATACCATCTCCAGAAGTTCGACCGTTCGAACCAAGGTACCTGCATCAACCAGTGCCCAATCGTCAAGGTTGGCGACAAGATCAAAGCAGGGGATGTCATCGCCGATGGCCCAGCCATGAAGAATGGCGAGCTCGCTCTCGGTCAAAACGTCCTCATCGCCTACATGACCTGGCATGGTTACAACTACGAAGACGCTATCATCATGTCCGAGAAGATGGTCAAGGATGATACCTACACATCCATCCACATCGAGGCCTATGACCTTGAATGCCGTGAGACCAAACTCGGTAACGAGCATATCACCAGAGATATTCCAAACGTCGGCGAAGACGCGAAGAAATACCTCGATGAGGACGGCATTGTCGTCCCAGGCGCCGAAGTCAAGGAAGGCGACATCCTCGTTGGTAAGATCACACCAAAAGGACAAAGCGAATCCACCCCTGAGGAGAAACTCCTCATGGCCATCTTCGGTGAGAAGTCCAAAGACACCAAGGACAGCTCCCTCCGTGTTCCACACGGCGGCGCTGGCATCGTCCTCAAAGTCAAGGTCTACACCCATAGAAACAAAGACCCACTCCCGCCAACCGTTCTCGAGAAGGTCCGTGTCTACATCGTCCAGAAGAGAAAGATCTCCGAAGGTGACAAGATGTCCGGCCGTCATGGTAACAAAGGCGTTATCTCCAAGATCCTCCCAGTCGAGGATATGCCATTCCTTCCAGATGGCACCCCAATCGATTTGATGCTCTCTCCTATGGGCGTTCCGTCCCGTATGAACATCGGTCAAATCTTCGAGATCCATCTTGGTCTTGCCTGCCGTAAGCTTGGCTTACGAGTAGCGACCTCGATCTTCGACGGTTTATCCAATGAAGAAATCGCCGATCTCATGAAGAGAGCGGGCATCTCGAGCGATGGCAAGACCATCCTCTATGATGGCCAGACTGGCGAACGCTTCCCAGAACGTATCTCCGTCGGCGTCCAATACATGATCAAACTCGTCCACATGGTCGACGATAAGTTACATGCCCGTGCGACTGGTCCATACTCTCTCGTCACCCAGCAGCCTCTCGGAGGCAAAGCCCAAAACGGTGGACAACGTTTCGGCGAAATGGAAGTCTGGGCTCTCGAAGCCTATGGCGCCGCCCACGTTCTCCAGGAAATGATCACCGTCAAATCCGATGATAGAGTCGGCCGTCGTAAGACCTATGAATCCATCATCAAACGCACCAATCTCCCAATGCCTGGTATGCCAGAAGCCTTCAAGGTCTTCACCAAAGAGCTTAAGGGTCTTGGCATGAAGGTCGCCCTCTTCGATCACGTCGGAGAGAAGATCGACATGGATACCCTTGCTAAGCAATCCCTCATTGAGGAGCGTAAGGTCAACACCGCCATCCGTAATCTCACTTCCCCACGCGGCGAAGAAGAGAATGCAGCGGCAGTGGAGGCTGTCGAAGACGCCGCCACCGAAGCTGAGCAGGCTCTCGAAGAAGGACTTTCCGTCTCATCGAGATACCCAGCCGGAGACGCCGAATAATAAGGAGGAAAGCAGAACATGTTTGATATCAACGAATTAGCGGCCATGCAAGTTGGCCTTGCTTCCCCTGAAGAGATCCGTAGCTGGAGTCACGGTGAGGTCACTCGCCCAGAGACCATCAACTACCGTTCTCAGAAGCCAGAACCAGGAGGTCTTTTCTGCGAGAAGATCTTCGGACCTAGCAAAGATTACGAATGCCATTGCGGCAAATATAAGAAAATCCGTTTCCAAGGCATCACCTGCGAGAAGTGCGGTGTCGAGGTTATCTCCAAGGAATGGAGACGTGAAAGATTCGGCCACATCGAACTTTCCACTCCATGCACTCACATCTGGTACCTCAAAGGCATCCCGTCCCGCATGGCGTTAATCCTTGGCATCCCAGCGAAGCAGTTAGAGGAAATCGTCTACTTCGCCGCTCACGTCGTTTTACGTGAGTCCGATCCAAACGTCTCAACCGTCCTCAAGAAGAAAGACTTCCTCGATGAGGCTACCGCGAGAGAGAAGTTCGTCGCCTGCATCGAGTCCTTCAAGGACAGCATCGACACCGAAAGGTGGCCAGGTGATGTCATGAAGGCCGAAGAGCTCATCGAAAAGATCAGCAACAGAAACGAGACCTTCGACTTCTTCACCGCTGCCGCCTTCATCACCAAGCACACCGGCGCCGAATTCGGCGAAGGCGCTGCCGCGATCAAGCAGCTTCTCCACGAAGTCGACCTTGATGAGACTTTCGAAGAAGTCAGCAACATCGTCAGAACCTCTAGCGGCCAGAACAGACTCAAAGCCGCCAAGAGACTCGAGGTCATCCAGGCCTTCCGTGATTCCAAACAGAAGCCAGAATGGATGGTTCTCGACGTCATCCCAGTCATCCCACCGGATCTCCGTCCAATGCTTCAGCTCGACGGTGGCCGTTTCGCCGCGAGTGACCTCAACGACCTCTATCGTCGTGTCATCTCCCGTAACACCCGTCTCAAGAAGCTCATTGATATGAACGCCCCATACGTCATTCTCATGAACGAGAAGCGTATGCTTCAGGAAGCGGTGGACGCCCTTATCGACAACGGTCGCAGAAACAAACCTGTCACCGGTCCAAATGGCCGCCCACTTAAGTCCCTCTCCAGCGGACTCAAAGGCAAGCAGGGCCGTTTCCGTCAGAACCTCCTTGGCAAACGTGTCGACTACTCCGGCCGTTCCGTCATCGCCGTCGGTCCATCCCTCAAGATGTACCAGTGCGGTCTCCCACGCGAGATGGCCATCCAGCTTCTCCGTCCGTTCATCGCCGCCCTTCTCATCAAGAAAGGCCTCGTGAACGCCCACAAGCAAGCCGATAAGATCATCGACCGTTATGATTCCGTCGTTTACGACATCGTCGAGGAAATCGTCTCCCAGCACCCAGTTCTCCTCAACCGTGCCCCAACCCTTCACCGTTTAGGTATTCAAGCCTTCCAGCCAGTGCTCGTCGATGGCCACGCCATCCGTTTGCACCCACTTGTCTGCCCTGGCTTCAACGCCGACTTCGACGGTGACCAAATGGCAGTCCACGTTCCTCTTGGCAAGGCCGCGCAAGAAGAGGCTCTTAACCTCATGCTCGCTTCCAATAACATCCTTGGTCCAAAGGACGGCAAACCAATCGTCATCCCTGGCCAAGACATGATTCTTGGTAACTACTACCTCACCCAGGAAGAGAGCAAAGCCGACTTCCTTACCCGCGCCAAGACCCTCCGTTCCATCACCATCTATGATGAAGATGAGAAGAGGATCAACGAAGACAAGGCCCTCAAAGACGAGCAGTTCGCTGCCCTTGAAGGTAAGGTCTTCAGTCACGTCAACGAAGTCATTGACGCCTATGAGAGCGGACTCATCTCCCTCCATAACCGTATCGCCATCAGAGCCGAAAGAATCCACAAGACCTTCGCTCCAGAGTCTGATCCAGACAACATCAAGGAGTATGGTCTCCCATTCTACTGCCGTGGCAAATACCTCATCACCACCGTCGGTAAGCTCATCTTCAACGAGATCTTCCCAGACGATTTCAACTACATCAACGCCAAACCAGGCGCCGGAATTGATGAAATCAAATCCTGGTTCGTCCCAATGGGAAGCAACATCCCTGAGATCATCGCCAATACACCTCTTCGTCAACCAATCAAGAAGAAGGACCTTGGCACCATCATCGACCTTGTCTTCCACAAGTACGACATGAACGAGGATGGCTTCGTCAAGAGGCTCCAGGACATCTCCGATGAGTTCCAGGCCACCGATAAGAGCAACCCAGTCAGCTTCCTCAACCGCGTCAGCGACCTCGTTGAGAAAGAGATGGATGTCTCTAACGAGAATGGCACCCTCAACACCGAGAACAAACACAACTACATCCTTAAGAAGGCTCTCGCTTCCCTCAATGCCGTCACTGAAGGACTTAGCGATGCCCTCACCGCGATGGAAAGCATCAAGAAGCTCCTTCTTGAGCCATATCCAAGCAAGACCAGCGCCGTCCTTGACAAGATCAAGGATCAGGGCTTCAAATACTCCACCTTATCCTCCGTCACCGTCTCTCTTAGCGACATCACCCCAGTGAGTGGCAAAGAAGAGCTCGTCGAGGCATACCGTGAGAAAGTCGCCCACATCAACCACCTTGCCTATGACAAAGGCTTCCTCTCTGAGGATGAGCGTCATGAGAAGGTCGTTGAGCTCTGGCAAAACTGCACCGAAGGCGTCCGTGAACTCATTAAGAAACACGTCTCCCGCCCAGACCAGAAACAGAACCCAGTCATCATCATGCTTGACTCCGGATCCCGTGGCTCCATCGATAACTTCAACCAGCTTGAAGGTATGAAGGGCCTTGTCGCCGCTGCTCGTGGCAGCGCCCACAAAGACTACGTCTACGAGATGCCGATCGTCTCTTCCTACCGTCAGGGCTTATCCATCGCCGAATACTTCCACAATACCCACGGTTCCCGTAAGGGTGGTGCCGATACCGCTCTTAAGACCGCTGACTCTGGTTATCTCACTAGACGTCTCGTCGACGTCGCTCAGGACGTCGTCGTCCGTGAGGAAGACTGCCACTGCGACCACGGTTTCAAGGTCCGTGAGATCAAAGACACCGCCAAAGACATCGTCCTCGTCAAACTCGAGGACCGTCTTGTCGGACGTTACGCCATGCATGACGTCATCTCCCCGAAGACCGGTGAGGTCCTTGTGAAGGGCAACACCCTCATCTCCGAAGAAGACGCCAAGAGAATCGTCAAAGAAGGCATCACCGAAGTCGAGATCCGTTCCCTCTTCACCTGCCAGACGAAGAATGGCGTCTGCCAGCACTGCTATGGTCTTAACATGGCCACCGGTCACCTCGTCGAACTTGGCGAGGCCGTCGGTATCATGGCCGCTCAGTCCATCGGCGAACCTGGTACCCAGCTCACCATGCGAGTCTTCCACACCGGTGGTATGGCTACGACCGATATTACCCAAGGTCTTCCACGTGTCCAAGAGCTCGTCGAATCCCGTAATCCAAAAGGCGAGGCTAAGATCTCTGAGATCGACGGCACCGTCAGCGAGATCATCGACAAGGGCGATGGCAGAAGCGAGGTCAAGATTGTGTCTCTTAGCAAGACTACCGCCGAAGACGATAGCCCAGAGACCAAGGTCTATGTCACCGATTACGGTTCCCGCTTACGCGTCAAGAAAGGCGACGTCATCGAAGCTGGTGGAAAGATCACCGAAGGTGCTATCAATCCTAAAGCCCTCCTTGAGGTCTCCTCAACCGAGAAGGTCCAGGTCTACATGATCAAGGAAATCCAGAAGGTCTATGCCGCCCAAGGCATCGGCATCTCTGACAAACACCTTGAGGTCATCATCAGACAGATGCTTCGCAAGATGCTCGTCATCGATGGTGGAGATACACCTCTTCTCCCAGGCACAAAGGTCGACATCGAGCGCTTCACCGCTTGCAACCAGGATGCTCTCCTTGCTGGCAAGCGCCCAGCCGTCGCGACCCCACTCGTCCTTGGCATCACCAAGGCCGCTCTCGAGACCGAATCCTTCCTCTCTGCCGCTTCCTTCCAGGAAACTACCCGTGTCCTCACCGATGCGGCCATCAAGAACAAGACCGATCCTCTCCACGGCCTTAAAGAGAACGTCATCGCCGGTAAGCTTATCCCAGCTGGCAATGGTCTTCTCGATCAGGCCAACGAGGCCAAGCGTCTTGAAGGCTTCACCGTCGAAGGCAAGATGAAACAGGTCAAAGCCCAGTACATCGAAGCCCACGACCGTCAGGAAGTCGACGAATAACCTCCGTCAAAAATTAGGACCGCTGCAACAAGCGGTCCTTTTTTCGTCCTTGCTATAGCAAAGTGTCTTTAATTTGTTCTACTTATCGTGTAACCTAATAGCATTAAGAGCCTTATAAGGGTAAAGCCCTTTTGAAAGGAATATTTGTATGAAGAAAAACATTATTTTGCTTGCCTCAGCGATGCTCGTTTTGACCGCTTGCACCGGAAACGGCAATAGCACCCCAGATGGAAGCGCCGCTAGCTCAAAGGCTACAGGCAACGGAATCGCCCTCAAGAAGAACAACGAAGGCGAAGAAGTCTCGATCCTTCACCCAGAGATCCAGCGTTACTGCGATGACATGTACGCGGCTGCCGAAGAGCAGGGGATCACCGGTGATGAGCTCTACAAGATTCGTCCAACCGACAAGACCAAAGAAGGTTACCTTTGCCCAGACGTCTTCGCGACTGCTTATCAAGGCAAGGACGATGGCAACGACAGAGACAACTTCGAGCCAATCGAGCTTGAATGGGAAGCCGAAGGATATGAAGGCGAATACGTTCTTAAGTATTCCACCAGTGAGGATTTAGCCGACGCCAAAACAAAGACCGTCACCGAGGC
>CADCLU010000011.1 GCA_902802355.1 uncultured Erysipelotrichaceae bacterium | reverse complement strand
CTCGCAGACACCGGTTTGACCTTGCTCCTTGTCATCAACTCGATAACCCTCCTCTTCAAGAAGGTTAAATGAGTTAAAGCAAAAATCCTCAGCAAAAGGGCACTCTTTTAGCGGGTTGCCCTTTTTTCACGCACGTAAAGGTTTATCCCATAACGGGATAACGATATAATAATCACTAACCATGAATAAACTGATTTCGAAAATTCGCTTAGCTCTATTTGTAATCCTCGGTATCCAGGCGATCATCGTCGTCACTTTTATCGTGTTCTGGTTCACTGATTCTTTTGGAATCAAAACCGTCAATAACATCGAACTTTATCTGCTCTTCGTTTGCTGCGGATTCCTTCTTGTTGATTCCCTCGTCTTCTGGTTCTCTCTCCTTAAGATCGGCCGCAAGAGACAAAGCAACGACCAAGAAGCCGCTTCCCTCATCGGTGGCGACGTTCAGAACGCTTATAACTTCGCCCATATTGGCTTAGTCGTCGTTGATGGCGATGGCATCGTCATCTGGGCCAACAACATGTTCAAGGACATGCAGATCGACATTGTCGATGCTGATATCTATCAGTTTGCTCCGGCTCTTAAGGAACTTGTTAACGGCATCCCAGGAAAGACCATCAAAGTCACGATCAAACAACGCCTTTACGAAGTAAGATACCTCTCTCAGCCAAAGATGTTTGTCTTCAACGACAAGACTGAGTACGAAGAAATGGCCACCTACTCCCGTGAACAGGCCACCGTCCTCGGAATCATCATGATCGATAACTATAACGAAGTTTCATCGGATATCGATGAGATGTCTGAGCAGATCTTGAAAGTCCGCTCCCTCATCAACGACTACTGCCATGAATATGGTGTCCTTATCCGTCGTATCAAAACCGACTCTTACTTTATGGTTTGCAACTACAACTCTCTTGCCCGCATGGAAAAAGACAGGTTCTCGCTCGTCGAGAAAGTCCGTGCCGCAGAGGAGAAAGAGGATGTTCCTCTTACCCTTTCTATCGGTATTGCTCACGACTTCCCGGATATAGCGAAGCTTAACGATATGGCTAACGATGCTATCGATGTCGCCCTCTCCCGTGGTGGCGACCAAGTCGTCGTTTCCCATTATGGACACGAGCTCGCCTTCTTCGGTGGTAAGACAACAGGTGTTGAAAACACCTCCAAGGTCAAAGTTCGTTCCATGGCCGACTCTGTTGCAACCATTATCCGTGGCGCTTCGAACGTCTTCATCATGGGCCACACCGATATGGATATGGACGCCTTAGGCGCCGCCCTCGGTATGATGGCAATCTGTGATTGGGTTGGCGTTCCAAGCAGAATCGTCTATAGCGCAAAGCGTGCTGAGAAGAAGACCCGTTTGGCCTTCCAATCCGCCTTCTCTAGAGACGTTCACGAAAAGATGACCATCTCCCCAGAACAAGCCGCTTCGACGATTAAAGAAACAACCTTGGTTATCGTCGTAGACGTCTCCGTTCCTGAGATCACCATGGCTCCAAGGCTTCTTGAGCTTTCGAGCAAGACGATGATCATCGACCACCACCGTCGTGGTGAATCCTACCCAGAGAAACCTGTTCTCTCATACATCGATCCAACTGCCGCCAGTGCTACTGAGCTCATCACCGAAATGATCAAGTACTCCAACGCGAACCCGCGTATTGAGATCAAGCCTGCGTTCGCGACCATCATGCTCTCTGGCATCTTCATGGATACTTCGTATTTCAAGAACAAGGCCGTCGGTATGAGAACCTTCGAAGCCGCTCAAACTCTTAAGAGTTATGGTGCCGATAACAGCATCGCTGACGATTACCTTAAAGATGAGTATGAGGAATACTCCCTCATCAACAAAATCATCTCGACCATTCAGACCCCATTCTATGGCGTCGTCTATTGCGTTTCCGACGATAGAGACATCATCGAGAGGACGACCATTGCGAAGGTCTGTAATACATTGCTTCAGCTCAAAGGCGTCAACGCCGCGTTCGTTATCGGAAGAACTTCTGACAGCGAAGTCCGTATCTCAGGAAGAAGTGATGGCTCGGTGAACGTTCAGTTCATTCTTGAGAAACTCGGCGGTGGCGGACACTTCACGAGCGCAGCCACTAACTTAGGCGATGTTCAGATCGAGAAAGCGGCCACAAGGCTCTTATCAACCTTGTCCCAGTATCTCGACAGCGCCAGAAACGCACTTAAAGGAGAAGATTAATCATGAAAGTCATATTGCTTAAAGATGTCAAAGGAGTCGGAAAGAAAGGCGAGACGAAAGACGTCAACGACGGCTACGCCTCGAACTTCTTGATCCCAAGGGGACTCGCTGTCGTATCAACCAAAGGCAGCCAAGCCCAGCTTCAGAAAGACAACGCCGAAGAGGCAGCCAGACAAAAGAAGCTCAAGGAAGAGGCCGAAGTCCTCGCCAAGAGACTTGAGAGCATCAACGTCGAATTCAAAGCCAAAGGCGGATCCGACGGAAGGATGTTCGGAACCATCTCCCCAAAAGAGATCGAAGAAGGGATGAAGAAGCAGTGGGACATTACCATCGATAAACGCAAATTCATCGACAAAACCCCTGCGAATGCCTTCGGATACACCAAACTCAGAATCGAATTATACAAAGGACAGGCTGGTCAGGTCATCGGTACCGTCAGCGTCCACATCAGCGAGGACAAATAAGCATGGCCAAGAAGACAAAACTTCCTTCCAACATAGAAGCTGAGCGTTCAGTCTTAGGCGCTCTCCTTATGGACTCGGGCCTCGCTTTAAGCACGATCACCTCTCTCAAGGAGGAAGACTTCTCTGGCGAAGATCCACGCAACGTCCTCATCTTCAAAGCGATGAAGGAACTCGATGCCCACAATAAGCCAATCGACTCCGAGACGGTTGTCGATCAGCTCATTAACATGGGCATGTTCGAAGATGCCGGCGGAACTTCCTATCTCATGGAACTCCTTCAGGCTCCAATTCAGATCAACAACGTTGACCATTACGTCAACATCATCCGTAACCAGGCCGTCTTAAGAGCCTACCTCGCCAAGCTTGAGGCTATCCTCAAGGATTACACCGACGGTGGAATCGAGGATATCAGTGAGTTCATGGCCGTTAATACCCAGGCCCTTTCTGATATTGCCTCAAAGAGGCAGATTGCCAACTTCCTTTCTGCTCAAACAGTCACTGAAATAACAAGAGAAAACATCCGCAAAGAATCCAAACTCAGCAACAACGGCATCACCGGCATCGACACCGGCTTCATCAAACTCAACGCCTATACGCACGGTTGGCAGCCAGGCAACCTCATCATCCTTGCCGCCCGTCCATCCATGGGCAAGACCGCTTTGATGCTTAACTTCGCTTTGAAAGCGACCCAAAACACTGGTAAGACCGTTGCCATCTTCTCTTGCGAAATGGCCAACGACCTTATCATGAAGCGTCTTATCGCCAGCGAGGCTCTCGTCAATATCAGCGACCTTTCCACAGGCCATTTGAATAAGCGTGACATGGACAAGGTCAATGCTGCTCTTGAATCGATCGGAAGAACCAAGCTTTACTTCGATGACACACCAAACCAGTCGTTAGGCGATATCGTTGCCAAATCCCACAAACTCAAAGCCAACAATCCAGATCTCGCGATGATTTTCGTCGACTATATCAACATCATTGATGTTCAAGGCAAATATGATAGCCGCACCCTTGAGATCGGTGCTATCACGAAGACCTTGAAACAGCTTGCTCGTAACCTTAAGGTTCCTGTCATGGCCCTTGCTCAGGTCAGCCGCGAAGCCGATAGGAACGAAAGCCACATTCCAAGCCTTGCTAACTTAAAAGAATCCGGAAACATCGAGCAGGACGCCGACATCGTTTTGATGATCTATCGTCCGGAATGGTACAAGAACCAAGGCTACAAGACCAAAGAAAACAACCCACTCAAGAGCGGTGAAGCCCAAGAAGCCGAGAATCAGCAAAAAGAAGAAAATTCTGGTAAACCAGAAGGCGCCACTCTCGTCGTTGCTAAGAACCGTAACGGACAGCAAGGCAAATTCACCCTTATGTTCACCCCTAAGCACCAGCGTTTCGATAACGCCATGGAAGGCTATGATGCTGAAAGCGGAAGCAGCTACCGCGGTGGCGGTTCCTCCTCATCTAACGGCATCGATATCTCAGAAGACTAAATATGATTTCCTTTGTCGTCGTTGGAAGTGGTTCTAAAGGTAACGCCACTTTGCTTTTTGACGAGGAGACTCTTATCCAAATCGATATGGGCCTTCCGATGAGAAGAATAACCGCTGCATTAGAGTCGATTAAGAAAAACAAATCGGATTTGCAGGGGATTTTGATTACCCACGAACATACCGACCATATCAAAAACCTTTCGATGTACAAAGGGAAAGTCCCTATCTATGCGTCAAAAGGAACGATTGATTTTTTTGATCATGAGGTCGTGCCTTTCGATTCCTTTGAGATCGGCACTTTAAGCGTTATCCCATTCATGACAAGCCACGATGCGGCTAATCCTGTTGGATATGTCGTCATCTCCGGAAAAACTAAGCTCGTATATCTGACTGACTCTGGCTATATCCCAGAGGAGTCTCTCGATTATCTTAAAGACGCGGACTATTACATCATGGAATCCAATCACGATCTTAAGATGTTGATGAAGAGCAATAGGCCTGCTGTACTCAAGAGAAGGATCAAAGGAGATGAAGGCCATCTCTCTAACGTCGACAGTGCTATTTACCTCTCTGAGCTCGTTGGCCCAAAGACCAAAGAGATTTATCTCGCTCACTTATCAGAGGAGTGCAATCTCCCTGAACTTGCTCTCGAAGCGTATAGAAAGACCTTCAAGAAGAAAGAAGTGCCTTATGATATTGATATCATCTGTCTCAAACAGAACGAGGCAGTAAGAGGAGGCGATTTATGAAGATCAGACTGCTTGTCGTCGGTCATCTTAAAGAGACCTATTGGAAAGAAGCCCAAAACGAATATCTTAAGCGCCTCACCCCATACGCTAAAGTGGACATCGAGGAAGTGGACGACCTCCCTTCTTCGAAAGATGATTCACCTGCCGAGATGGAAGAGGTGAAGAACAAAGAGAACGCGAAGCTCCTTTCGAAAATCAAACCTAACGACTTTGTCGTCCTCCTCGATTTAGGAAAAGAACAACCTGACTCAGTTGAACTGTCTTCCCGCTTAGAGAAATGGATGAGGGACGGCGGTTCTTCAATCACCTTCGTCATCGGTGGTTCTCTGGGTTTATCCGCTGAGATGAGAAAGAGAGGAAACGCTACATTAACCCTCTCCAAACTGACATTTACTCATCAGATGACTAGGGTCATTTTGCTTGAGCAGATTTACCGCTCATTCAAGATTCTCCGCAACGAACCTTATCACAAATAGAATATTTGAGATAAAATACTTCCGTTATGATTTACCCAGAGTTTGATAAATACACGCCATACGTCGATAAAGAGAACCCTTTCTGCAATGCCTACACGACAAAAGAAGGACACCTCTTCTTTGTTGAGCCTTGGTTCTATGTTGGATTAACTGGCTTCAAAGAGAAGAGAGCGGAACGCTTCGAAGAAATCATGAAGGCCATCGACGATATCGTTAACCAATACGAAAAAGTCATCTTCACCGGAGACTTCGATTCGCCATTCATCGTGAGAGACGGATATATCTACCGCGAGATCCATGACATCACCGATCCGTTAAAGATATACGTCGAAGACAAGAGCCGCGGAAGCGACTACGGCGACTAATAAGCAAAAAGAAAACGCCCCAGATTTGCGGGGCGTTTTTTGTTTGTTCTCTTATTGCTGATCGTACTGAGGACGGAGCTGTCTGGTGCTCATCCACATGGTTCTCATACCCATTAAGAAGAGGTAGAAGAACATAGCGAACTGGGAGAAGAAAGGGATGAAGCCAATGAGGGAAAGGATGCCAGGGGCAAGGGATTCCCAGTAGGCGATCTTCTGAGTCTGCCAGAAGGTGAGGATGTGGAATGGATTGGTTTTCTTGCCTCTGGTCATGAGGAAGATGAGCAAGCCATAGAGGAAGGTGATGCCGATGTTGATGGCAAAGGCGATGCCGGTGTACTGCCAGGCAATGCCGACTTTGGTGCTCTCATAGGAGGCAGCGAATAATCCTTTATAGGATTCGAGGACGTCGTTGCGGTGCTCGAGAGTGCCATAGGCATTCTTGTACTCGTTGCCATACATGTCCTGTTTGTAGAGATCTTTGAGATCGAACTTTTGATCGAAGTCGTATTTGCCTTGCATGGCGCCTGCATAAGAAGCGGTTCCCGAAGGCTTCTTGAAGGTGATGAAACCTTCTTCGCCAAAGACGAAGAGATTAGTGCTCCAAGTGGTCTCGGTGGTGCTGATACCGGCATTTGGATCGTTCTTCGGAAGAATTACATTCTTGGAGTAATCGAATAAGGAAGAGTCGGCAAGCTTGGCGTTGTTGACGAAGTAGACGACGAGGTCGCAGTAGGTGACTTCTTCGGCGGTTGGGACGTTGGCCTCAGAAGAACCGCTTGCGGCGACGAGCTTGGTCTCTTTGACGGTGTAGTAGTGGGCGTAACGATCGCTTTCGTTTCCGTCCTTGTCTTTGCAGATCTTCTTCCAATCGGCCTCGTTGACGGTCATTTTGCCATCGGCAATCGACATGGAAACATTCTCATCATTAAGAGCTTTCTCAAAATCGGTGAGAGAGGTGTCGAGGTTGTAGTTTGGAGAGTTGAAGAAGGAGGCGCCGCTTCTGCTGAAATAGCCAACCATAGTTGGGATAACGGCGATCAAGCAGGCCACGATAGCGATGATAACGGCCGCATACCAAGGCTTTTTAGTGCCGCCTTCAATACATCTCTCATTCGAGATGAGGGTGCTGAAGAAGAATTTGATATTAGCCCAAAGGCCCGATGATTTCTTTTCTTTTTGCTGAGTCGGTTTGACTGTTGTTGCTTTTATTTTTCTTTTTGCCATAGTAGTTCTCTAATTTTTCGCAAGGAAACTCTACAACAAACTCAGAGTTTATACAATTAAACCTTTTAGGTTTGGAAAAAGGAAAAAGTTGCGTATAGACCAAAATTGGTTATACTAAATCCCCAAGCACAAACTTGGGATTGTTCTAAATAGTTGGGGTCGTTCCGGTTTTGACGGGGGATTGATCTGGCCTGGATTGCAGTGGTCTGATAAACCTTAAGATCAAAAACCAATAACTGACAACAGTTATATCCATGCGAACCGTGCTATGCGCGCTTCGTACGCTTGCGCTTAATCAGTAACCTGAGGGTTTCCTGGCATAGATCCAGGAGCAGCGTGTCCTTCGCTTGATTCGTGCCTCTCAAGCGTTTCGGGCATCATACAAAGGCAATAGCCACGTACCTTTGACTAGAGGGAAATGGTGAAATTCAATTGGTCTAGCTCTCCGCTCTTTGACTTCGTCATAGCGGTTAGTTAAATTCCGACGAAGCCTAAACTGTAGGCGTCCTCGTTGGAGATCCTTCGGACGCGAGTTCGACTCTCGCCGGCTCCACCAACCAATAAAATCCCAGGCTCGAGGCCTGGTTTTTTATATTCAGCGTAAATGAATGTATAAATCTTCTACCACATAGTGGTAAGATTTTTTTGTTATCTCAGGAGATTTATATGTCAAACCTCAAACAAAAATGGCTTTCGATGCCTAAAGAGCAGAGAGTCAACCTCATCGCAGGGGTCATTTTATGGCTTCTTGGACTTGCTTATGTCATCGTCATGAGCATTCTCACAATCATTTACGAAGGCGAAAGAGTCGCAACATGCCTTAATCTTTCGGTCCCAATGACCGGTGGCTTCGACGATGTCTGGCCACGCATCCTCGGCAGCATCTACTACATCTGCCTTTGCATGGGCATTGCGAACGCGCTCAACCTCATCCTTCGTCTTCCAAAAAGAGTTTCCTCTAAAACCAAGACGACACTCAGCCTCTTAGCTTCATTTGCCCGTTACGCAGGCCTTATCGTTTCGATCCTTCTTGTTATCGCCGTTTGGGGCGTTAACTCAACCGCACTTCTTGTTAGCGCTGGCATCATCGCTCTTATCATTGGTCTTGGTGCCCAGTCACTTATCAGTGACATCGTCGCTGGTCTTAACATCGTCTTCGAAAGCGAATTCAAAGTCGGCGATATCGTCGTCATCGATGACTATTACGGAACCGTTACCGAAATCGGTCTTACCACGACCAAGATTGTTGATCTTTCCGGCAACGTCAAAACCATCAATAACTCTCACATCACCACAGTCGTTAACCTCAGTGAGAACCCATCCCTCGCTTTAGCGGTCATCACCATCGACTACAACGAGAACCTTCCACGCGTTGAGGAAATTATCCGTTCGAACCTTAACGAGATCAAAGCCAACATCCCTCAGATGGTCGGCGATCCTGAATACCTTGGTGTTTCAGCCTTAAGCGCTTCAAGCGTCGATCTTAAGGTTGCTTGCCATTGCGACGAGAAAGACAGATTCGTCGTTGAACGTGCTCTTAACAGAGAGCTTTACCTCCTCTTCGTCAACAACGGAGTCGACATCCCATTCAACCAGATCTCCCTTTCTTACCGCGATCCTTCCGAAAAGAAAGAAAACCCAAAATCTGCTGCAAAACCTGCACAGAATTCTGAAAACTAATACAATTTCCTGACATTTTATGGGCGACTATACCAATCGTTACTATGGAGGAATTAACAAGGAGTGCCAAATCCGCTCCAATACTTTTCATAGTCACGCAAACGCCCATCACGTCTCCATAGATACGAAAAAACTTGAGGAGCAGGAGACTCTCTCATCGGCGAGTTCAACCGCTGCTCAAACAGCAACTACCACGGCTACGACAACGACTACCGCGGCCGCCTCTTCGACTGCTGCCGTCAGCACCAGCGCAGCTGTTGCCGGTGGAACTGCAGCAGCAGTGGCTACCGCCACCGTTGTGGTTGTCGCTTCAGCCATCTTTGTTCCATCTGTTAACGAATTCAAATACGAGAGTACGGCCAATACCCTCTCCTATTCTTTCGAATTAAATTACAAGAACGCTGACTCTGCTGTCGTAGTTCTTGAAAATCGTCTCGAGAAATATGAGCAGTCCTTCAAACTCGAATCCTATTTCCCTGAGGAAGAGATGGCAGATAACGATGAAGGTTTCTTTGCTTTTGAGGAAGGAAGATTCACCGACCTCACTCCGTCAACAACCTACCGTCTTTCCGTCTCGGTCATAGACGGAGACAACACCTACGACGTCTTCAGCGAAAGAGTTAAGACCAACGATATTCCTGCTTCCGACTTCGTGATCACTGCGGACTTCTCTCTTAACGAAGAGACCCAGTGTCTTGATGGAAAAATCAGCATTGACGATCCAGGCCATTACTACAAAGAAGGTTCGATCTATGCCGAAATTATCGACAACTATTCATCATATCCTGAGATAACCGAGGCGAGCGGCAACCCATTCGAAGACAATTACGATGAAGAGCGCGAGCAGCTTAGCAGGGTCTATGAGATCTCTGATTTAAGTGCAACCCAATCCTTCTATGTCGGTGGACTTGAAGGCGGTGATAATGGACTCACTTTAGCCATTTACGCGACAAGCACATACAACGGAGAGCCTTCTGCGAAGCCATATTTCCAGAAGAACTATGCTTACAGCGCTCCTGTAACCTACGTCACCTTCAACTTCTATAACGATGACGGCACCGTCCTTTGGGACACTCAAACAATCCCATATGGTGAACAGGTCTTCTATGCAGGCGAAACAAACCTCGATGAGGAAGCCGATAGAAGAAGCAGTGATACCAAAACCTACTTCTTAGGCTGGGCGAACTCAGTCGGAGGAGAGCCATATGATGGTGAGATGTACGCCTTCGAAGACAGAGACTACTACGCTGTCTTTGGTGAAAAGATTTACACCGTAACCATCTATGATGGTGACTATACCATTTTGCAAGTAGAGGTACCTTACGGAGAAACCTTCTGCATCCAAGAAAGCCAAGCCGCCGGCTACGACCACTATAAAGAAGCGGATGAGAACGGCTGCTACAGCTTCGATCACTACGAAGACATTAACGGCAACATCATCTTTGAATATGATGAGATAACCATTACGGATAATTTGGAGATCTATGCCACATACGTAGTCACCGCCGAATCCGTCCATACGATCTTCCTTGATTACGATGGAACCGTTCTCCAAGACAATTATCAGATGGCCTATTACGGCATCTATTACGACTATTCGCTTCTTACAAGAGAAGGTCCGACTGCCGACGATCCGAAGTACATCTTCCTTGGATGGACCTGCGAAGAGATGGATAACCGATTGATAACCAACAACGAGATGTATGAGCTTGATGCATCGAATTATGGTGGACAGACTTTAACGTTCACCGCGACATATGTCGAAGGCGAATACACGGTTACCTTCCTCAATGAAGACGGCACCGAAGTATTAGCCACCCAATACGCCTATTCTGGCGATGAGGTTTACTATCCTTACGACGATCTTCAGAAAGAACCAACGGAGACCATCCAATATATCTTCGTTGGATGGGACACCGTGCCTAATGGCACTCACGGATTACGTGAATTCCCATCCGTTACAGAAGACGCCTGGTACTACGCTTGCTTCATTGAAGAAGAGAGACTGTACACAGTCACGTTCTATGATGGTCAAAGCGCAATGTATTATTCTTCTACCACCTATGGTGAGACGTGGAGCATCGATGGAAGCGATGTCGGCAGCGAAGACTTCTGGAAAGAACCGGACTCAAACGGCTGCTATGAGCTCGATCATTTCGAAGACGCAAACGGCAACACTATTGAGACCGACCAGGAATTCACGATTACCGAGGACATGGACATTTACATGATCTTCACTACTTACGCCGAGTCTGTTCGCACAATCTTCTACAACTGGGACGGAACGCTTCTCCAAGACGAATATCAAGAAGCCACAACGGGTATCTACTATTCAGGAGATACTCCTGAAGCACCGGAGCCTGAAGAAGAAGGCGGAATAATGGAATTCTATGGATGGCACTGCTCAGAAACAGACACCGACATCTACTTTGAAGATATGTACGAATTCGATGCCAGTGACTATGCCGGAGGAACCTTAACCTTTACTGCGATATTCAACGAAATGCATTAACAACTTATTTGATTTTATAAGGGATTTGCGGGGGTTATTTCTTACAAAACCCCCTTTTTCTTTATTTTTTGGTCAAGCGCTGTAAACTAAAGACAACACCAAAGGAGTTTATCCATGGAAGAAATAATCGAAGAAGAAAAGAAGCCTTCTGAGAAGTCGCGCATACCTTTATTTGTTATAGCTACGCTTGCGCTTATCATCGTCGCCTATGTCTCTGTGTTCTTTTGGAGCATTAACTTCAAAGAGATAGTTGATTCCGCTTCTGAAAGCGGTGATGGAGGCACTGTGTTTGCTGCTATCCTGGCCATCATCTTCTTGTCTTTTCCGTTCTTAGGCGGCTGCGTCATTATCGTTTTGGTTTCCGCTGTCTTTGCCCCGCTTTCCTTCGCAATGCTAACCAAGAGTTCATCTAAACCGATCTCAATTATTGGTTTTGTTTACGGAGGCCTTTTCACTGCCGCTTGTGTGGCCACAGTCATTCGAGTTGTTCTATGGGCCGTTGCTGTTGCGTGATAACAAATTAACTTGAGCGGCCCGCTTGGGTCGCTTTTTGTTTGCTCTAATCGACCTTTTTCCGATTTCTTACAATTTAGGCAAAAAATGAGGTATTATGTAATAAAGGAAACATACATTAACCGCTCGGAAGTTAGCGGATGAGCGGTATAAGGTGCATTTTTCCGACGCTATAGGATTGGAGGATACTTATGGATATCAACACAATCGTTGGCCAAAAGGTTATCACCTCAGAAGGCATGACACTCACCATCATGAACATAGACGGACAATACCTCCAGCTCAGTAATGGCAGGCTCTATTCTTTTGATCTTGCCTACCATAACGGATTTATCAAATTCAAAGACGACGAAATGCAAGAGAAGGTCAAAGTGCATTTCGAAGAAGTAGCGAAGCAAAAAGAAGAGGAACATAGGAAGCATAAAGAACTAGAAGCCAAGTTCCTCAAACAGCAACTTGAGATAAGGAGAAGGCGCTTAAAAGACGCACCTCCTCAGAAGAGCGCGGCTAAAGCCAAATAACCATAAACAATTATTGTCTTTGCCATACGATTTTCGTTTACCATTCATATATATGAATAGTATATTTATCTAGTAATCTGAGGGACGAAAACATATGGCCAAGATAGCGTTCGATTGTGACAAGTATTTAAAAGTTCAAAGAGAGAACATCCAAAAGAGAATTGCCTCCTTTGGTGACAAGCTCTACCTCGAGTTCGGCGGTAAGCTCTTCGACGACTACCACGCCAGCAGAGTCCTCCCAGGTTTTAAGCCAGATACCAAGCTCCACATGCTCTTAGGCATGAAGGACAAGGTTGAAGTCGTCATCGTCGTCAACTCCAACGATATCAATACCAACAAAGTCAGAAACGACCTTGGAATCACCTATCAAGCCGAAGTCGAAAGACTTATTGATGCATATAAGGAAGTCGAGCTCTACGTTAGTAGCGTCGTCTTCTCTTTCTATCAGCCTCTTCCTCTTGTTGACGCTTTCATCACTAAGCTCACCAACAACGGAATCAAGGTCTACAAACACTACGAGATCGCCGGATATCCAAGCAATATCCCACTCGTCGTATCCGAAGAAGGCCTTGGAAGAAACGAATACATTGAAACCACTAGACCAATCGTTGTCGTGACCGCTCCAGGTCCAGGAAGCGGAAAGATGGCGACCTGTCTCTCTCAGCTCTATCACGACAACAAACGCGGAATCCGTGCTGGCTATGCCAAATACGAAAGCTTCCCAGTCTGGAATCTCCCTCTCAAGCACCCGGTCAACCTCGCTTATGAGGCCGCTACCGCCGACCTTGAGGACGTCAACATGATCGACCCATACCACCTTGAGGCCTATGGCAAGCAAGCCGTTAACTACAACCGTGATGTTGAGACATTCCCTCTTCTCAAAGCCATCTTCGAGAAGATCTATGGCAAGAGCCCATACAATTCCCCAACCGACATGGGTGTCAACATGATTGGCTTCGCCATCAAGAACGAAGAAGCCGCCATTGAAGCTTCTAAAGCCGAAATCATCCGTAGATATTACCAGGCCAAGAAGAACAACTTCTTAGGCAAGTTCAAAGATGAAGCCGTCATCAAAGAAGAGATGCTCATGAACACTCTTGGCATCAGCACCGCCGACCGCAAGGTCGTTGCCGCTTGCCTTAAGAAAGAGGAAATCACCGGTGTTCCATGCTGCGCTCTTGAGCTTCCAAACAAGAAGATCGTCTGTGGCAAGAGATCCCCATTATTCGGTTCTTCTGCCGCCGTCCTTCTCAACGCCCTTAAGACCCTCGCTAAAATCGACGATAAGATTCCTCTTATCTCCCCAGAGGTCATCAAGCCAATCCAAGACCTCAAAGTCAATTCGCTTAACAACCACAACCCAAGGCTCCACGCCGAAGAGGTTCTCATCGCTCTTGCCATTCAGGCCAACAGCAACCCTCTTGCGAACATCGCCCTCAAACAGCTTCCGAAATTAAAAGGCTGCCAGGTCCATAGTTCCGTCATCCTTCAGGAAACTGACGCCAACACATTCAAGAAGCTTGGCATCGATGTCACTGAAGAGGCCGTCAGCAGAGCCCACCGTCTCTACACAAAATAAGAGAGAAAAAACAAAAAAGCCCTCGCAAATCGCGGGGCTTTTTCTTTTAGATGCCTTTTGTTCCGTGCTCAATTCGTTTGAGCGCTTCCTCACCTAGGAGGACTCTTACGATATTTGAGGCGAACTCAATCGTGTAATTCATTGACCGACCTGTGACAAGGTCTCCATCAATGACAGAGCCTTTGTCCGTCCAAGTACCTTTTCCTTTTTCGAAGCCTGGGAAGCAGACGTAATTCTTTCCATCTAGATAACCGAGCTCTCCAAGGATCGAAGGAGCTGCGCAGATCGCGTAATACTTCTTTCCTAAGTCGTGGAATCTCTTAATCATCTCAATAGCAGCAGGGGAGTTCTTGATGTTATCGACACCAACCTTGCCACCAGGGAGGACGATGAAGTCATAGTCTTCCGCTTTAACGTCCTTCAAGAGACCTAAAGCCTCAACCTTGAGTCCCATTGAACTCTTAACGAATAAGGAATCAGAAATTGAGACATAGGTGACTTCGATCTCGTGTGTCCTTGTAAGTATGTCGTGCGTAGAAATGGCTTCGGTTTCCTCAAAGCCGTCCGCTAAAAGCATTAATCCTTTGATCATGGTTATTACCTCATAAGGATTATATCAAAAAAGGAGCCGTCTTGAGGCGGCTCCTTAGAGTTTCAAGAGAACTTATTTCTTGAGGTTGTAGAAGGCTTTCATGCCTGGGTATTCGGCGGTATCGCCAAGCTCTTCTTCGATGCGGAGGAGCTGGTTGTATTTGGCAATACGATCGGATCTGGACATGGAACCAGTCTTGATCTGGCCGGCGTTGAGAGCAACGACGAGGTCAGCGATGGTGGCATCTTCGGTTTCGCCGGAACGGTGGGAGACGACGCAGGTCCAGCCATTTCTCATGGCACGCTCGCAGGTATCAAGGGTTTCGGTTAAGGAACCAATCTGGTTGACCTTGACGAGGACGGAGTTGGAGCAACCCATCTCAATGCCCTTCTCGACATAGAGCTTGTTGGTGACGAAGAGGTCGTCGCCGACGAGCTGGACTTTGTCGCCGAGCTTAGCGGTGAGTTTCTTCCAGCCTTCCCAGTCATTCTCGCTGAGGCCGTCTTCGACGGTGATGAGTGGGTACTTCTCAGCGAAGTGGGCGATGATTTCGATCATCTCATCGGTGGTCTTGGTGAAGTCAGCTTTGTTGACTTTGCCTTCTTTGGCGGCTTTCTCGTAGTGCTTCCAGAAGAAGTATTTGCCTTCTTCGTTATAGAGCTCAGAGGAAGCAAGGTCCATACCAAGGAAGATATCCTTGCCTGGGACATAGCCAGCGGCTTTGATGGCTTCGACGAGGAGTTCAAGTGGCTCTTCGTTGTCGGCTTCTAAGCCATAAGGATCAGCCTTGTTGGCTTTGATAGCGGCTTCTTCTTCGGCGGTCTTGACGAGGTTTGGAGCGAATCCACCTTCATCACCGACGGAAGTGATGTCGCCTTTCTTCTTAAGGATGTTCTTGAGAGCGGCGAAGACTTCAGCACCCATCTGGATGGCATCGTGGAAGGTCTTGGCACCGGCTGGCATGATCATGTATTCCTGGAATTCGACAGCGCTGTCAGCGTGCTTGCCGCCATTGATGACGTTCATCATTGGGACAGGAAGTTTCTTGGCGTTTGGTCCACCGATGTAGCGGTAGAGTGGGATGCCGAGGTAGTCAGCGGCGGCCTTTGCACAAGCAAGGGACACACCAAGGATGGCGTTGGCACCAAGGTTCTTCTTGGTTTCGGTGCCATCGAGTTCGATCATGGTTCTGTCGATGAGGACCTGTTCCATGACGTTGGTACCGATAAGTTTTGGGGCGATGATGTTGTTGACGTTCTCAACAGCCTTGAGGACGCTCTTACCACCGAAGTAGCTCTTATCGCCATCGCGAAGCTCTAAAGCTTCTCTTTCACCGGTGCTGGCGCCACTTGGGACGGCAGCTCTTCCGAAAGCACCGCTTTCGGTAGTGACTTCAACTTCGACAGTTGGGTTTCCACGGGAGTCAATGATTTGACGGGCGTGAATCGATTCAATGAACGGCATATAGGTTATTTTCTCCTTTTTCAATTCACAATCTGCTTTTTCAAAGCAAGAAGAATTATAAAGCAAATGATTATCTTCCTCCACAATTATTGATTGTGGGCTTTTGAAACGAAAACACCCATAATGAATAACGTGATCAAAGATTGGAAGAAACTATTCGATAAAGTCGCAGGAGAAGAGTACTCTGCCTCCCTCCATCGTTTTCTTGATGCGGAATACGAAGCTCACGTCATTTACCCTCCAAGGGACATGATGTTCCAGGCTTTTAAGTTCACAAACCCATCCACCTTGAAGGTTGTCGTTATTGGTCAGGACCCATATCACAACCCAGGTGAGGCGATGGGCATGTCTTTCAGCGTTCCAAGGGGAATCGATATTCCGCCTTCTCTTATAAATATTTATAAAGAAATCGAGAAAGACATCGGCTGCAAAATGAACTTCGACAACGGAGATCTAACTCCATGGGCTGAACAAGGCGTTCTTCTTTTGAATGCCTACCTGTCTGTGAGAGCGGGAATCCCTCTTTCCCATGTCCGTCCTGAATATGACAAGTTCATGGACGATGTTCTTAAATATGTCGAGAGCCTTGATCAGCCAATCGTCTACATGCTTTGGGGAGGCTTCGCGAAGAAGTACGCCTCAAAGGTCACGAACCCAAAACACATCGTTCTTTCATCTGTTCACCCGTCACCTCTTTCCGCCAATAGGGGAGGGTGGTTTGGACAGCACCTTTTCAGCAAGTGCAACGCCTATTTGACTGAAAGCGGTACCACACCTATTGACTGGCAAATTAAGTGAGATAAACTATTCGAGACCGGAGCCACCAGTAAGTTGGCTGAGAGGAGTCTTCTTCGACTCGACGGAACCTGATCCAGGTAATGCTGGCGGAGGTAATGCGTTTATTCATTCCTTCGTATTCAGGTACGGAGGTATTTTTTTATGGAAAACGAACAAATCAATGTTCAAAGCGGTAAAAAAACCGCAAAATCCTGGGCAAATCTCGTCTCAATTGCCCTTTCTGTTCTTGCTTTTGGCTTCTTGTTCCTGACCTTAGTCAAGTTCAAAGATGCTGACGGCAACAAATCATATTTGTATATTTGGGACTTATTTGGCGCTGGCCAATTCCAGTTCATGTTTGTGATTGGCTACGCTCTTCTTATCGCTAGCGTTCCTCTCCTTATTTCCGCTTTTGTTTTTG
This sequence comes from uncultured Erysipelotrichaceae bacterium, assembly GCA_902802355.1. Classification (GTDB taxonomy): domain Bacteria; phylum Bacillota_I; class Bacilli_A; order RFN20; family CAG-826; genus UBA4951. The sequence goes on along the minus strand of CADCLU010000011.1, from coordinate 47,437 downwards.
AGAAAAAAGGTAACGCCATTTCTACTGCCGCATCGGCCTGCCAGTTCCTTGCTGCCGTTGCTTTCATCTTAACTCCTATGATGTATGCGAACAGCATGGGTGGCAAAAGCGGCACCATGGAAATTGGTCTTGCTTTGACCTTTGCCTTTGCTTTAGCCGCCTCTTTATTCAGCTTCATCTACGCTTCCTCCAAGATGCCGGTTACCGTTCATGAAATCACTGAAGACGCTATCCTTGTCGCCGCTGCTTTTGCTTTGAACTTTCTTAAAGTTGGAATCGGTGAGACTGGTGGTTCCATCAACCTTCAACTTTTACCTATTTACATCATCGCTTTGAGACATGGCCCATTCCATGGCATCATCTCTGGCGGTATTGTCCTTGGACTTACCACCATCTTTGCCGATGGTTATCCTTTCGTCACATTCCCGTTCGACTATCTCATCGGCCTTGGTTCTGCTGGTCTCCTTGGTTTCTTTAAGCCCCTTATCATGGGCAATGAACAAAAGACCTACAACGTCCAAGGTGAATTATTTATTTTTGTTGGCATCCTCGCAGCGTCTGTCGTCAGAATGGTTGGTGCTACCGCTAGCTCTATGCTCTTCTATGGCATGCAAAAAGATTTCTGGGGAGCCGTCATTTACAACATCGCCTACGTTGGACCAAGCGCCCTTCTTTGCGCCGTCATCCTCATGGCTTTATATGGCCCGTTCCTTCGCATCAATAGACTTCTCCCGGTTGTAAAGTAGAGAAATTAATTTATTAATTTGTTCGATATTGTGTTATAGTGCCCTAGACGAAAGGCATTATTTATGACCGATATTGAAGAAAAGAAAATTGACGAAGTCGAAGAAGAAAGCGACTTCGCTGACGAAATAAAAACTGCTGAACCAGCGCCTGCTCCAGTCGAGGAGAAAGAACCAGAAGAGACAATTGATCTTCATTCTGAAGAACCTGAGGAAGAAGAGGCTCCGGCCCCAACTTCAGCCCCAGGCAAAAAAGGAAAGATCACAATCGAATATCCAGACGAGAATCTCGGCCAAGTCGAGCTTGCCCGTCAGGAGTTCTACAAGGTCTACCACAAGTCGAACATCGTTAAGTGGATTGTCTCTGGTGTTTGCATTCTTTTAATTGTCTGCGGTTGGCTCATTCCAAACGCTATCGAAGCTCTCAGGGAGAACTCAATGTTAATCGCCCTCATCGCTTGCGGTGTCGGCCTCGTTGGTCTCCTCGTTTTCAACTTCTTCTGGAGAAGAAACGTCCAGAGTGCGATGAACCGCTACTTCCGTGAGTACTACGAGCACGTGAACGCCTATTGTTTCCCAGAGGATATCGAAAACCTCCAGGGAAGCATCGACAACAAGATCGACGAAGAGGAACTCAAGAACTGCGACCTCTACAAAGACGTCGGCAAAGTCGGTAGCCGTGCTACCTACACTTTCGATTACCACGAAAAGACCATTAAGGTCTGCGATGCCGCTGCCCAGGTTGTTCTTGGAAAGACCCTTCGCACCGTTTTCGTTGGCAAATATCTCTACACCACGAACAACTACAAAGGATCCGATATCCTCGTCTACTTCAAAGGCAACAAGAGAGCCCTCCCTCCAACCAACTTGGCTGAGAGAAAGGTTTTCTCTGACTCCAAAAACATCGTCATCTATGGTGACAAAGGCACCGAGAAAGTCATCACTCCAAAAGTGAGAGAAGCCTTGAATGAGTTCAAGACCAATAAGACTTTCGTTGATATGGCTATTGCCATCCGTGAAGGAACAACTTACTTCGCCATGGGCTATGAAGATGACTTAATGGTCATCGCTCTTGAGAAGCCATTCGATCCAAAACCAACCGTCCAGTACGCTGGCGATTTGAAGAAGGTTCTCAAGCTCATCGACTTAATGAAGTAGCCTTCATTTGCTATTCTTAAAGTATGGAAGTTGGTCAATTCTTCGCACTTTGCAACCAATACCCTTGGGCCTACGTAGCGATCATTTTCGATCTCGGCGTGGTTTTCATGAATGGTTGGACTGACGTTCCTAATTGCATCGCCACCTGTGTCACCACACGTTGCATGAAACCAAAATGGGCCATTCTCATGGCCGCTTTAGGCAACCTCCTTGGCACATTGGCCGCAGGTTTCTTAGCCTCTATTCTCCCTTTGGGAGATGTTTCCTCAACGGTCGCAGGCATCGTTCAGTTCAACACTTTGGGCGGCATCACGCTCAATCAAATGTTCATCGCGATTGCGTTCGGCCTCCTTGCCAACGTCATCCTTTCCCTTATCTGCACTTACTTTGGCTTCCCGTCCTCACAAAGCAACGCTTTGGTGGGTGGCTTAACAGGTTCCGCTATCGGCCTTGCTGCTATCTCTGGATCAACCAATTGGTTCGCTTCCGTTTCGCTTAACAGCTGGATCAAGGTCTTGATTGGCTTCTTCGGTTCCATCCTTGTCGGATTCATCCTCGGTTACGGAATCGTTTGGCTTATCGTCCTTATCTGCAGAAAGCTTACCCGTGGCGCGACCAGCCGTTTCTTCAAGAGAGGCCAGGTCGTTGCTAGCGCTCTTATGTCTTTAGCCCACGGCCTTCAAGACGGCGCCAAGTTCCTTGGTGTCTTCATGGTCATTGCTGTCATGCTTAAGGTTGGTGGAGCGAATTATGTTCCAGCCGATTTCAACGCCATGCAAGGTATGTGGTGGATCGTCCTTCCGGTTGCCGTTGTCATCTTTGGCGGCACCCTCATGGGTGGAAAATCCATTATCAAAACGATGGGTTCCGGAATGGCCAAACTTCACAAATATCAGGGATTTGCCACGGATATTGCAGCCGGCGTTGGTTTAATCGTCGCCACAGTATTTGGCCTTCCTATCTCTAGCGGTACCATCAAGGCGACCGCTATTTTGGGTGTTGGAGCCCAACGCAATCCTCGCCGAGTAAGGTGGGGTAAAGCCGGCCAAATGGTTCTTTCATGGATCGCTATCTTCCCTGGCACGGCCATCATCGGATTTGGTTTGACCGCTCTCTTTGCGGCCATCTTCAAGTAATAAAGGAGTTTCAAAATGGGCAAAAAAGTTCAATCCAATTACTACTTCGACTCATTCCCAGAGCTCGCTCACTTCTCAGTTGAATGCGGTGAGCACATTCTCGAATTCATGAAGAACTTCGATCACGAGAAGCTTTGGGACATCAAGTCTTCCGTCCATGAGATTGAGCATGCTGCCGATAAGAAAAAGCATGCTACCACCGAAAAGCTCATGGAGGAATTCATCACCCCAATTGATAGAGAAGACATCCTTTCCCTTCTTACCATGATCGATGACATTACCGACGCGGTTGAAGAGTTATCACTTAAGCTCTATCTATACGACTTCAAAGAACTTCCACCTGATGCCATCGAATTCATGGAACTCACCCTTAAGTCACTTAGGGTCACTGAAGAAGCTCTCAGACATTTCCCTCACTTCCTCAACAAGGAAATCATCTTCCCTGCCCTCAAGGCCGTTATCCGCTTAGAGGAAGAGAGCGATACCGAATACATCAGCGATGTATCCGCCTTATATCGTCGCACCGATCTTGATGCCTTAACCATCTACAAATACGAAGCCTTCTATACGATGCTTGAGGAGATGTCCGACAAGTGCCGTGAGGTCTGCCGTTTCGTCCAGACAATCATCTACAAGAACATCTAAGTTAGTTAGCAATAAGTCCCCAACACACGTTGGGGGCTTTTCTTTTTACTTCCACATTGCGCTCCTTCCTTAGGAAGTTCACAATAATAAAGAAGGCTTGCTAAGCAAGCAGCTTGAATTACTGGTAGTTATCGTATGAATCGTTTTTTACGTTGGATTAACGTCCAAGCATATAAACATAACGGACAACTCCACCGTCAATGGAGCCCGGCTTATTTAGCTGAGGAAACGGAAGATTATTGGGCCCTTTGCTCAAAATCTTCTTTGGTCACTGAAAGTGACGGCCGCCGTTGGATGACCAATGAGCACGCCGTTTTCATTCTCTTCAAGAAGAAGTGGACCAATGTCATCGCTATGAGGAAGGCTAATGGATATTGCTACTATGCGAACATCGCCAGCCCAACCATCATGGACCAAGGATTCCTCCGTTATATCGACTACGATCTTGATCTCAAACTTTTCCCTGACAAAGCCATCAAGGTTCTTGATGAGCAAGAGTTCGAGCACCACGCTGTCCTCTATGGCTATAGCGATGACCTCAAATCTGTCATCAAGAAAGCCGCCAAAGACATCCACTCTTTGATGGAGGGCAAGAAATTCCCATTCATCGACTCGGACATAAAGAGGATCTACCAGAAGTTCCTCGACCAAACCGGACCGTTCGTCGAGTCGTATCAACCGAAGAACAAATAGTTACTATTTGCCTTCTTCTTTAAAACGCCAAAAAAGAGCATATAATTTTTTCGCTCTGAGGTATCGGGCATGAAATTCACTTTTACATCTAATTCAAAGGAACAAACAAGAAAGTTAGGCGCAATCATCGCCCCTCTTTTCGTTCCATCAGATGTTGTTTTGCTCAAAGGTGACTTAGGCGCTGGCAAGACCACTTTAGTTGGTGGCGTGGCCGAAGCCCTTAAGGTCAATGAGGACGTTATTTCCCCAACCTTCAACATCATGAAGTGCTATTTCAAAGGAACCCTTCCTCTCTATCACATCGATGCGTATCGCCTTGAAGGACAGAACATCGAACTTGGCTTAGAGGAGTTCATCGAGGGCGATGGCGTCACCTTCATTGAGTGGCCTCAATACATCGCCCCTCTTTGGCCTGATGAATATCTCGTCATCTCTCTTAGCCACAAAGGCGGAGATGCCCGTGAGATCAGCGTGGAAAGCAACTGCCCACGTCTAGATAAGATCGTCGAAGCAGTGAAGGAGGCATTCTAATGGTTTCCTTGCTTTTAGACACCAGCAACACCAACCTCTCAATCGGCTTGGCCAAAGACCACAAGGTCATCGACCAGGTTGTTTATGATGCATGGCAGAAACAATCCGAGTTCCTCGTTAACGAACTTGATATCCTTCTCAAGAGAAACAACCTCACCAGAAGCGATATTGAGAAAGTCATCGCTGCCAAAGGACCTGGCTCATATACCGGTGTGCGTATCGCTTTGACTGTTGCCAAAGTCTCCGCGTTCGCTTTGAACGTACCTCTCTATCTCGTCTCAAGCCTTGAAGCTCTTAAGGATGAGAACGAACCATCAATTTGTTTAATGAACGCCAGAAGCAAGAGGTCTTACTTCGGTGTTTACGATAAAGAAAACATCATCCTTGAAGACAAAATCGCCGACAATTCCGCGGTGCTTTCATATATCAATGAGCATCCTGAATACAAAGTCTGCGGTGATGTTGCCTATCTTGGCCTTGAAGCAAAGCCAACCAAGAACCTTGAGATTCTCGCTAAGAGCGACATCGAAAGAAACCTTGTCGAGGATGTTATTGCCGCTAAGCCTGTTTACCTAAAGGACCTCTACTAGAATGAAGCCGATTCAGATTCACAAAAGCAAAGAAAGCGAACTCCAAGCGATCGCCATGCTTGAGGCGGCTTGCTTTCATGATCCATGGCCTTTAGAGCAGGTTGTCTATGAGAGCAAAGAGAACCCAATCGCCAACCTCTATAGCGCGACCATCGAAGATGAAGTGGTGGGATACATCGACTTCTTCATCACCTTCGACAGCGCTTCGATCGCAAGAATCTGCGTTGCCAGCGAATACCGCAGGAACGGCATCGCCAAAGCCTTAATCGAGAAGATGGTCGAGGTTTGCAAGAAACAAGAAGAACCAGTTGAGAATATCACCCTCGAAGTCCGTGAATCCAATGTTGCGGCTATCGAGCTCTACGAGAAGAACGGCTTCAAAACCATCACGAAGAAGAAACTCTATTACTCGGATGGTGAGGACGCCATCTACATGGTGAGGTGCATCTTATGACGAGAATATTAGCTATCGAATCAAGCTGCGATGAGACCGCAGTCGCTATCACCGAAGACGGAAAGCTTCTTTGCAACGTCATCTCCTCCCAAGTGGCCGTTCATGCCAAATATGGTGGAGTCATGCCAGAGATTGCTTCGAGACTTCACTGCGAGAATATTGACGTTTGCCTCAAAGAGGCACTAGAGCAAGCCAACCTCAAGTTTGAGGACATGGATGCCATCGCCGTAACCAGGGGCCCAGGCCTTATCGGTTGCCTCCATGTTGGCTTACAGGCTGCGAAGACAATCGCTGCTTTGTATAACAAGCCACTTATCCCAGTCCATCACCTTTGCGGACACGTTTACGCGAATGAATACGCTGGCGAATTCAAGTTCCCAATGCTCTGCGTCATCGTCAGCGGTGGTAACACCGAACTCGTTCTCATGAAAGATCATCTCGACTTCGAGATTATCGGCGAGACCAAAGACGATGCCGTTGGTGAGTGCTACGACAAGGTCGCAAGAGTTCTTGGCTTCCCATATCCAGGCGGACTCCCAATCGACCAGCATTCGAAACTTGGCAAACACACCTATAACCTTCCTAAGCCACTAGCCCACGAAGGCTCATACGATTTCTCCTATTCTGGTCTCAAGACCAGCGTCATTAATCTTGTGAATCAGCTCAAGATGAAGGGCGAAGAAATCAGGGTCGATGATATGGCCAAATCCTTTCAGGATGTCGCGATCGGAATGATCGTCGACAAGGCTGTGAACGCGGCAATGGAATATAACGTCAAGCAGGTTGTTCTTGCTGGAGGTGTCTCCGCGAACAGCTATCTCCGTGAGCAGATGGGCCTTCGCCTAAAGAACACCGACATTGAGTTAATCATCCCACCTCTTTGGTGCACCACGGACAACGCCGCGATGATCGCCAAGGTCGCTGAGAGGTTATACAAAGAGAAGTTATTCGCCCCACTTACCCTTGGGGTGGATCCAAACTGGAAAATCAGTGACTTCAGAAAATTCGAGTAGGATTTGCAGGGTATTTTGATATTGATAGTTGCAATTAATCACATTAATTGAATACTAGAAAGCAATAGAGGAGCTAAATATGCAGAAAAAAGCCATCAGCGTAAAAGATTTGTACGCCATGCCAATCGATGAATTGGCAAAACTTGAGAAAGTCACCGTTCAGGGACCAACCGTAACAGCGGCAACGTCGGTTTCATCCACCTTCACGATGGAACTTGCTTCAAGAATATCCAGGTCGTCTATTCTGCTAATAGCCCTTTCTTCGCTGAAGTCTCTAAATATCCATTCGGCGCTGCCGTGAGATTCGAAGGCAAACCAGTTGCCACCCCAGATCTCCCTCAGCCATTCGAGATTCAGGCTACTTCCGCCGAACTCTTAGGCGATGTTGCTCCTGACTATCCTCTCCAGAAGAAAAAGACCTCATTCGAATTCCTTCGTGAGGAAGCTTATCTCCGTCCACGCACCAACACCTTCGACGCTGTCTTCAGGGTCAGAAGTGTTCTTGCCATGGCCGTCCACACCTTCTTCCAGGACAGAGGCTTCGTTTATGTCCACACTCCAGAAATCACCGGAAACGACGCTGAAGGAGCGGGCTCCGTCTTCACCGTCACAACAGACGCCAAAGACCCAATCAATGACTTCTATGGTCGTCGTGCTTCCTTGACTGTCTCCGGACAGCTTCACGTCGAAGCCTTCGCGATGGCCTTCAAAGATGTTTACACCTTTGGTCCAACCTTCCGTGCCGAGAAATCCAACACCACCCGTCACGCCAGCGAATTCTGGATGATTGAGCCAGAGCTTGCTTTCGCCGATCTCGATGACGATATGGAATGCATCGAATCCTGCATCAAGTTCTGCATCAAGTACGTCCTTGATCATTGCCCAGACGAGATGGAATTCTTCAACAAATGGATCGACAAAGGCGTCCTCGACAAACTCCACAAAGTTCTCCAGGCCGACTTCCGCAAGATGGAATATACCGAAGGTATCGCTCTCCTCCAGAAAGCGGTTGCCGAAGGACACAAGTTCGTGAACAATAAGATTGAGTGGGGCATGGACTTACAGAGCGAGCACGAAAGATATCTCACCGAAGAAGTCGTCGGTGGACCTGTTTTCTTATACAACTATCCAAAAGAGATCAAAGCCTTCTATATGAAAGAAAACGATGACGGAAAGACCGTTGCTGCGGTTGACCTTCTCGTTCCAGGCGAAGGCGAGATCGTCGGAGGCTCCCAGCGTGAGGAGCGTTACGATGTCCTCAAAGCCAAGATGGACAAGATCGGCAACACCGAAGGCCTTGAGTGGTATCTCAACCTTAGAAAATACGGCGGTTGCGTCCACAGCGGTTTTGGTATTGGCTTCGACCGTCTCTTGATGTACATCACCGGCATGGCCAACATCCGCGACACTGAACCTTACCCACGCACCTCTAATGCGTTAAAGTATTAATCATGGAACGTATCAAAACGCCTTTGACTCCAGAAGAGAAAAAACAAAAATCCAAGAATCGCATCTTTGGTTTGATGATCATCTTGGATATTGTTTTGGCGTTGCTCATCGTCTATGAAATCATAGACATGTTCGCGTTCTAATTACTTATTAGATTGTTGGGCGTCCTGAGCAGGGGCGTCCTTTTTCGTATCGTTGAAGTAGTTGAAGTCCTCTAAGCTCTTCTCGAAGACGGTGTGGCTTCTCTTCTCAATCATCATCGCGCGGGCAACATAAGCTTGGATGACGACGAGATAGTAGATACCGGCAGTGAGCCAAAGAGGAACAAGGATATATGCTCCCCAGTATTCGGCGACGAAGTGAGGCTCGTTGAGAAGCGGTGGCCATCTGCGAAGCAGGGTAAGTCCCCAGAAGTCAGCATAGTTCTCTGGATTAGCCCAATCCCAAGTGTAGAGAAGGCTTGAGAAGTGACCGAAGTAATCTTCCGCCCAGATGCCTGAGGCAAAGGAATAGATAAGGTACATGAGGAGAGAAGCGGCAAGGATGATGAATGGAGGGATAGCTTGTTTAAAGAAGAGTCTGTTGTTTTTGACTCTGCCATATTTTTTCAATTGTTCTGGAGTGGTTATGACTCTATTTGTGACCGCCTCATACTTTGGAGATGGTTCTGATAAGAACGCCGATGAGTCCAAGGAGCAAGAAGATGATGAGGAAAACGATGAGGAGGATGAAAAGGAGCCTCTTATCGTTTTCGCTTAACGCAAATTCAACATAGTATCTCATTCGTTGTCATCTCCTTCCGTCGGAGTGATTTCGATCATCTTGCTTGGGTCAGTCTCTGCTGGAGCTGGCTCAGTGTAAGGGATCTGTTCCGCATATGGATATGGAGGCTGCTGTTGTGGGATGGAGCCGCCATATGGCTGTTGCGGAATTCCGTTTCCATAAGGCTGTTGTGGGTAGCCCTGAGGATATCCTTGAGGATAGCCCTGTTGGAAAGGAGGCATGTTTTGCTGTGGATTTTGTGGGATTTGACCGTTTGGTTGGCCAGGTTGAGGTTGATAGTAGTTGTTCTGGACGTAGACCTGAGATGGGCCGGCTGGCTGAGCTGGTGCAGGCTCTGGTTTGTCTGACTCTGTTTTTCTACGAAGCTCTTCCTCTTTGATTTTCTCGACTTGCTCATCTTCTGGGAGAGGGGCAAAGAAGGAATCGCCTTTGAAGAAACGGATGCATCCTTTGAAGAAAGTGACGATCCAAACGAAAACCATCACAACCCCAACGACGAGGAGAGCCGCCAATAGAATCGGCAGCAAGAGTATGTATACAAGGCCTAAGCCAAATTCACGTAAGAATTTCATGAGTTTATTGTACCCTTTTTGTTTACAAATATTGAAACAAAACTAGTTAAGGAAATCGAGATAAAGAAGATTGAGGCAAGGTTGATCGCGCTGTATTCCGGGAATTGTTTGTTAAGCAAAGCAAAGAGGAAAAGGGACAAAAGAAGCAAAACGCCGCCGAGGACATAAACCCAAATCGGCTTGTTCTCAAAGAGAACGCTTGATCCCACGAGAGCGAAATATATTCCTAACACCATGAAGATGTAGGAGAAGTGGATCTCGATGAAAGCGAATCCCAAACTGAGTCCTCCGAAAAGGATTCCAAGAGCTGGGCTGATGAATCTTTCCTTTGGAAACGTGAAAGCGTCCTTCGAGAATTTGTTGATGACGCCTTCGATGATGAAGAAACTAAGAACCGTTTCGGCGATCGAATAAGTGACTATGAACCCTGGAATGATGTAATCGTTTGGAAGCTGTAATGCGTTCACCAAAACCTCAAAGATGTTCACGTTCGTGACACCGAGAAGGATATAGAACGCAGCGACATTGAGAAGGGTCTGCACAACCGAAGTTAAGATAATAAGAAATTGAGAGGGAACCTTCTTGTCTCTCAAGAAGCCATAGAAACTTCCTGCAAAAATGCTAGGAATAACGACAAACAATGTGTCTCCCCAGTTGAAGAAAGTGAGGCCCAAGCATAAAGCAGATGCACCAATCACATAGGCAGGGAGATATTTGTTTTCCGTGTAATATGAAGCGACCGCGCTGACAAGAGGAAGGAACAAACCTAAAAGCAGGCTCGAAAGAGGTATGAGCGCAAGGATTATGGAGAACGCTCCCATGACCGCGGCAAAGATACCCAAAAGGGCAAGATTACCGGTTGGAGTTTCCTGTTTCTTGAACAGCTTCATGTCTTTATTATCTTCTTTAATTAAGTTAAAGAAAATACCCTCGAAGACCTAGAAGGTAAACATGGCGAATGATATAATTTAACTATGTTAATATATGGACTACGAATCGCTTTTGAACGATAGGCAATTTGCCGCTGTTAAGACTAATTCCCAATTTGTGAGAATCATTGCAGGCGCGGGCTCTGGAAAGACCCGTGTTCTTACTTATCGCATCTCATATCTCATCAGTCATTATCATGTTGATCCTTCAAGGATCCTCGCCATCACCTTCACTAACAAGGCTGCCCAAGAGATGGGTGACAGAGCCTCTAAACTTGTTCACGAACTCTTAGGTGAGTACCCGCCTCTTCACATTTCAACCTTCCACAGTTTCTGCTCAAGGTTCTTAAGAATTGAGCATGAAGCTTTTGGCTATCCATCCAGTTTCACCATCTATGATGAGGATGATCAGAAGAGATTAGTCAGGAATGCCGCTGCCGAATTCGGACACAAGAAAGGCGACGAGGTCGTGAAGAAGGCTTTTGAATATATCCGCAAAAAGAAAGCGAAAGGCCTCTATCCATATGACATCACCGTCAAGTTCGAGACCTTCAAAGACGAAAAGGAATGCCTCAAGATCTATACCCGTTATGAGGAGTTAAAGACTTCCAACTGCGCGCTTGATTTTGACGACCTTCTTCTCAAGACCATTTGGATTCTTGATACCCAGCCAGACGTGCAGGAGAAGTGGTCGCATCGTTTTGACCACATCCTCGTCGATGAGTTCCAAGATACGAATGACGTTCAGTACGCTCTCATCAAGTTGCTTATGAACAAGAGCACTTCTCTCTATGTTGTCGGCGACCCAGACCAAACCATCTACACCTGGAGAAACGCCAACATGAAAATCATTATGGATTTCGAGAAGAACTTCCCTAATGTTGAGACCGTTATCCTTAATGAGAACTACCGTTCTACTAAGACAATCCTTAATGCTGCGAACCTTCTTATCGCCAAGAATAGAAACAGAGTCCCAAAGGATCTCTTCAGCAACCTTGGTGATGGCAAAGCCATCGAGGTCAATAATCTTCCTACCGCTGAAGAAGAAGCTTCTTGGGTCGCTGGCAAAATTGCTGATATCGCTAGAAAGCAAATCGGACCGGATGGCGAGAAGATTTATGAGAACATTGCTATTCTCTATCGTTCGTCATATATGACGAGAGCTTTTGAAAGTGCGCTTAAAGACCGCAGAATCCCATATCGCATCTTCGGTGGAGTTCGTTTCTACGAACGTATGGAGGTCAAAGACCTCTTGGCCTATTTCAACTTGCTTGTGAACCCTCTTGATGATGTTGCCTTTGAGAGAATTGTCAATGTCCCAAGACGCGGCATTGGCGATACCTCATTAGATAGAATCCGCCAAGAAGCCAAAGAGCATAACCTTTCTGAGTACAACTACATCAAGGAAATCTATAAGCACCAGGATGAGACCTCGATCCCAAAGAAAGCTGTCTTAGCCCTCAACTCGATGATCGACATCATGGAAGAAACCAAGAACGAGCTCACCGAAAACCTCGAGGTTTATAGCTCCGTTTTGCAAAAATTCGTGACAAAACTCGAATATTTTTCCTATCTCAAAGAAAACGAGGAGCCTGACGAGGACCGTATTGGCAACGTCAACGCCCTCTTTGATGACATCGATCACTTCATCAAAAAGAATCCTGAGGCTTCCTTTGCCGACTACCTCACCAATGTTTCCTTGTTATCCGCCCAAGACGACATCAATGGAGGCAACTACGTATCCCTCATGACCATCCACGTTGCCAAAGGCCTTGAGTTCGACCACGTCTTCGTCATCTGCATGAACGATGGTCAGTTCCCAAGCGAGAGATCAAGAATGGATGAAGGCCGTGATGGAGAAGAAGAGGAGAGGCGTCTTGCCTATGTTGCTTTCACAAGAGCGAAGAAAGAACTCTACGCTTCATGCAACAACGGTTACTCATATCAGACCGATTCACACGCTGTTCCATCGCAGTTCTTCAGAGAAGCAGGCCTCGTTGTTCCAAGGAACACTGGCTATTTCAGCGACAATCCTTCCTGGGGACAATCTCGCTTCAAGACCCGCAACGGATCGAAAGGTCACTACAAAGGAGAATCCGCCTGGTTCTTCAGCGATGAGCCATCGAAAGAGCCATTCGAAAACGAGAAGCAGGTTAAGAAACAAGAAGAACCTGTGGTCACAAACGGCATCACCGATTGGCACGTCGGAGATAAATGCCATCACGAGAAATTCGGAGATGGTGTTGTCACTGTCGTCATAGACGAGACTATGATTAAAGTAGAATTTGAGCAAGTTGGAACGAAAACCCTTCTTTCCAATCACCGCATGCTCACAAGGATAAATTCCAAAGGAGGAGTGGCATGACCTTTGAAGAAGCCTCGAAGAGAGTTAAACAACTCACTGAACTCTTAGAGAAGTACAACTACGAGTACTACGTCCTCAACCAATCAAGCGTCTCCGATGCTGAATTCGATCGTCTCATGGGCGAGCTCAAAATCCTTGAGAACGAATTCCCAGCTCTCCAGAGCAAGAACTCCCCAACCCAGCGCGTTGGAGGAGAAGTCCAGTCAGAATTTAAGAAAATCCCCCACAAAAGGCTCATGCTTTCTCTTGGCAACGTCTTCAATGACGATGAAATGAGAGAATTCGATAGACGCCTCAGGGAAACGCTCCATGTCGATAAGATCCGTTACATGGGCGAGATGAAGATCGACGGTCTTGGAATGTCCCTTGTCTATGACCATGGCGAGCTCCAATATGCTGTCACCAGAGGCGACGGCAACATGGGCGAAGATGTCACCTCAAATGTCATCACCATCCGTTCTATCCCTCTCCACGTTAAGGAAAAGAGACCTTTCGAAGTCCGTGGCGAAGTCTATATGCCAAAGGCATCCCTCGAAAGCGTGAACATCCAACGCTCCCTTATGGGAGAACCTGAATTCGCCAACTGCAGAAATGCCGCAGCAGGCTCAATCAGAAACCTTGATCCAAAAGTCGCTGCAAGCCGTAAGCTTGAAGCCTTCTGGTATTACCTTGTTAACTCAAGAGAACTCGGAGAGCATGTCCACTCCGAATCTTTGAACTACCTTGATGAGCTTGGATTCCGCACCAACCACGAACGCCGTGTTCTCGATGGAGTGGAAGAAGTCATCAAATACATCCACGAATACACCGAGAAGCGTGACTCCCTCGATTACGATATCGACGGTCTCGTCTTCAAAGTCGACAACCTCGATCAATATGACTCTCTTGGATATACTGCCAAAGAGCCTCGTTGGGCTATTGCCTATAAGTTCCCTCCTAAGGAGGTTACTACCAAACTTCTCGACATCGTTTTGACTGTCGGCCGTACCGGAAGAATCACTCCAAACGCGATTCTTGAACCAGTCCGTGTTTCTGGCTCAACCGTTCAAAGAGCCACGCTTAACAACGAAGACTTTATCAAAGATAAAGGACTCATGATCGGAGACGTTATCGGTCTTCATAAAGCCGCCGACGTTATCCCAGAAGTCACAGGACCAATCATCGATAGAAGAGACGGAACCCAAACCCCATGGGTCATGCCTGAGACTTGCCCAGTGTGTGGCAAACCATTAACCAAAGTTAAAGGTCTCCATTATTGCCTCAATGCCGATTGTGATTCGAGAAAGATCGAAGGAATGGTTCACTTCGCTTCCCGTAACGCGATGGATATCGATGGTATGGGCGATAGTGTCATCGAAGAATTCTTCGCCGAAGGATTCCTCCACGACATACCAGACATCTTCCGTATCTCTAACTATGCTCAGGACATCAAAGACCTTGATGGCTGGAGCGACAAATCCATCAACTCCCTTATTGATGCCGTTGAGGTCTGCAAAGGCCGTTCCCTCGAAAGACTTCTCTTCGGTTTAGGCATCAAAGAAGTAGGGGAGAAGTTAGCCAAGACCCTCGCCAAGAGATTTAAAAATCTCGATGCTCTCAAAGAGGTTACCGAAGAAGACTTAACCGCCATCAAAGACGTTGGCCCAGTCGCCGCTAAATCGATCGTCGATTTCTTCCACAATGAGAAGAAGCTTGCCGAGATTGAGGAACTCAGAGAGCTTGGCGTTAACTTCAACTACCTTGGTGTAGACACCCTTGATCCAAATTCATACTTCTATGGTAAAACCATAGTTCTCACTGGAACCTTAACCAGATACAGCCGTGATGAGATGACCGACATCTTAGAAGGCATTGGTGCGAAAGTCTCTGGATCCGTTTCCAAAAACACCGACATCCTTATCGCTGGCGCAAGCGCTGGCAGTAAGCTCGACAAAGCCGAAAAGCTTGGCGTCGAAATCATGGACGAAGAGACCGCCATCAACCATCTCTCCCGTACCGGACAAAACTAAAATAACGGCGTTTTGCCATAGATATTTCAATATTTGCGAGGTTTTTCTGAAAAATCTGATTCTTTTCTCTATATGTTTAGCGGAGAGAGCCAATGTTTGTTTGTCCTCGCTGCGGAAACAAAGAAGAGAAATATATCGGCTACAAGAACGGGGAAGCCTATTGCCGTAAGTGCATCATCTTTTCAGGAGAGGAAGCTAGAGATGTTCCTCATCCTCCGAAGAAGGCGCCCTTGTCTTTGGCATACAAACTCTCCGAAGAACAAAGCGAACTCTCAAGGAAGATCGTCGAGAATTTCGTCAAAGGCGTGGACACACTTGTGTACGCAGTATGCGGATCAGGCAAGACGGAAATCAGCTATGGCGTTCTCGCTTATGCGATTTCTCATGGTTTGAGAGCAGGTTTTGCTCTTCCTAGAAGAGATGTCGTCATAGAACTCTACTGGAGAATGATGAAGGCCTTCCCGAACAACAAGATTGTGGCGGTATATGGCGACCATCATAGAAGGTTAGAAGGGGACATCGTCATTTTGACGACCCACCAGTTATATAGATATCCGGATTATTTCGATCTTTTGGTCATGGATGAGATAGATGCATTCCCTTTCAAGGGAAACGATGTCTTGATTGCCCTTTATAAGAAATCGCTTCGTGGGCATTGCGTTCTCATGAGCGCAACCCCAAGCAAAGCCATACTCAAAGAGTTCCATAAAAAGAATCATGAAGTCCTTGAGCTCATGACTCGTTTCCATAAGAAACCAATCCCAGTACCAAAGGTAAGCCTTTCGATTCCTCTCTTTCAGACGCTTAAGATCATCAAGAAGCTCCGTGAGTACAAGAAGGAGGGGAAGCCTTGTTTTGTCTTCGCTCCGACGATCGTTCTTTGTGAGTCTCTCTTTGAGAAGGTTTCGCTAGCCGTGAAGAATGGCTCTTATGTACACAGTGAGAGGCCCGACAAAGAGAACGTCATCGACGATTTCAAGAAAGGGAAACTGGATTTCCTCATAACGACTTCGGTCCTTGAAAGAGGCGTCACGATCAAGAATCTTCAGGTTCTCGTTTTCCATGCCGACAACAAATCCATATATGACTCTTCGACCTTGATTCAAATATCAGGAAGAGTAGGCAGGAAGATGGACTCACCTAATGGTGAAGTCGTCTTTTTCGCTCAAAAACAAACGGAGGAAATGACCGATGCCATTAGAAAAATCGAGCACTACAACACCTTTCTGTAAGGTGTGTTTCAAGGATATCCGTAGCTATGACACGGCTTCTCTTTTTGAGGATTATCCGATTTGTCCGGACTGCTTCAATCTGATGGAGCCAAACATGGTTGTGAATGAGCTTGATGGGATTAAAGCAACATCCCTCTTCGTCTATAACGACAAGGTGAAGCAGATGCTTTATCAGTGCAAAGGCTGTTTCGACTATGAGATGGCGGGAGTCTTCCTCTCTAGGCAAAGGTCTTTCCTTGAAAGGAAGTATCGGAATTGGGTTTTGGTGCCTGCTCCGAGTTACGAGGAAAAAGACAGGGTTAGGGGATTCAATCACGTCGTAGAGATTTTCAAAGGCCTTGAGCGACCCTTCATACATGCGATCGAGAAGAAGGACAACGTCAAACAAGCCGATCTCAATTTCGCTGAGAGGCAGCAGATCGGAAAGCACCTTGCCTGGAAACAAGGAATGAGTGTGGCGGGTCTTAACGTCCTCTTCATCGACGACCTTCTCACCACGGGAGCGACCGCGAAAGCCTGCGCGAAGATGCTCCTTGAACACGGTGCGAACAAAGTCGAAATCCTGGTTATGGCGAGGACAATTGACCCCAAAAATCGAAAAGAGAATAAAATCTCTTTTTCGCGAAAACTACTGCAAATCGTGGACGGATTTAAGAAAATAATCCGAGGTGAAAGGAACTAGTTTGCTTACCATTTATGGTAATGGTATGATTTCAAGGCTATCTATTTAGGAGATTGATTGTGGCGAATTTTATTGAGAAACTCTTCCGTTTTGAGAAGAGAGAGTTAGATCGTCTGTCCCGTGAGGCAGACCAAATCATGGCTCTTGATGAGCAGATGAGCAAATTAACCGATGAGGAACTCATTGGAAAAACTGCTGAATTCAAAGAGCGTTTAGCCAAGGGCGAAACCCTTGAGAGCATCAAACACGAAGCCTTTGCCGTTGCCCGTGAAGCCGGCTGGCGTGTTTTGAAACAGAAACCATTCAAGGTCCAGATTATTGGTTCCTTGGTTTTGGATAGAGGCGACATCGCTGAGATGAAGACCGGTGAAGGTAAGACCCTCACCTGTACCATGGCTGTCTACCACAACGCCCTCATGGGCAAAGGTGTTCACGTCGTCACCGTTAACGAATACCTTGCTGCTCGTGACGCTGAGTGGATGGGCAACATCTACCGCTTCTTAGGTCTTACTGTCGGTGTTAACCTCGCCGCCAAAGATACCGCCGCTAAGCGTGAAGCTTATGCTTGCGACATCACCTACACAACCAACTCCGAACTTGGATTCGACTACCTCCGTGACAACATGGCCCCAAACCTCGAAGGTCGTGTTCTCCGTGGACTCTACTTCACCGTCGTCGATGAAGCCGACTCCATTCTCATCGACGAATCCCGTACCCCACTTATCATTTCCGGCGGTCAGAAATCTGCCGCTTCTCAATATCAGGTCGCTGACCGTTTCGTTAAGTACCTCCGCAAAGGCAAGGACTACGAAATCGACATCAAGGACAAGGCTTGCTCTCTCACAGAAGAAGGAACCGCCAAAGCCGAGAAGATGTTCGGTGTCAGAAACCTCTACGATCCAGAGAATGAGGATCTCATTCACCGTATCCACCAGGCCCTCAAAGCCAACTACATCATGGCCCGCGACGTCGAGTACATGGTCGACAGCGAACACAAGATTCAGTTAATCGACCAGTTCACTGGTCGTATCATGCCAGGCCGTGAATATAACGATGGCTTACAGCAAGCCATTCAGGCCAAAGAAGGCGTCGAGATCAAACAGGAAACCGTCGTTCTTGCGACCATCACCTACCAAAACTTCTTCCGTCTCTACGAGAAGCTCTCTGGTATGACCGGTACCGCCAAGACCGAGGAAGAGGAGTTCCAGACCATCTACAACCTCAAGGTCGTCTGCATCCCAACCAACCGTCCTGTCCAGAGAATCGATGATGACGATCTTATCTTCGCCACCCACGATGCCAAACTCAAAGCCCTCGTCGAGGCTGTCAAAGAAAGACACGCCAAAGGACAGCCAATTCTTATTGGTACCGTCTCCGTCGAGTCGAACCTTGAGATCTCCGCTCTCTTAACGAAAGCAGGGGTCCCACACGAAGTCTTGAACGCTAAGAACCAAGCCCGTGAGGCTGAGATCATCTCTCACGCTGGCGAAAAAGGAGCCGTCACCCTTGCCACCAACATGGCTGGTCGTGGTACCGATATTAAGCTCACTGACGAAGTCAAAGCCCTCGGCGGTCTTTGCGTCTTCGGCACCGAGCGTCACGAGTCTAGACGTATTGATAACCAGCTCCGTGGCCGTAGCGGACGTCAAGGCGACCCAGGCTACTCCCGTTTCTTCATCTCCTTCGATGACGAACTTATGAGAAGATTCGCTCCAGAGAATCTCCGCAACCTCTTCGTCAAGAGCCTCCAGGACGAGTCCTATGAGAGCAAAATGCTCACCAACGCCGTCACCAACGCTCAGAAGCAGATCGAAGGAAAGAACTTCGACATCCGTAAGAACTTAAAAGACTACGATGACGTTCTCGCCAAACAGCGTGACATCATCTACAAGAAACGTGACGCCATCCTTATGGCGGAAGACATCGTCGACCTCATCCGCGAGTTCTTCAAGACCACAGGTCTTTACCTCGCTCAGAAAGCCATCGATCCAACCAATGCCGCAGGCATCATCTCCGGCGAACACCTCAAGAGACTCGTCGAGCCTCAGTTCATGCCAGAGGGATCCATCGATGCCGGCGCTTTCGATAATGCTCCATACGAAGAAGCAGGCGATGACCTTGGCGATCTTCTCTATAAGGCCTATCTTGACAAGAGAAAGACCTGGTCCATCAAGGAAGCCGACAACATCGAGCGTACTATCTCCTTACGTGTCATCGACCGTAACTGGCAGGGCCACATCGACACCATGTCCCATCTCCGTGATGGCATCTCCCTTAGAAGCTACGCTCAGAGAAACCCACTTCAGGATTACGTCAACGAAGGCTATGACCTCTTCAAAGAGATGAACGACAAAGCCGCTGTTGATACCTGTTTCAACCTTCTCAACGTCAAACTCCAGAGACAGGTTCATATCGAACACGATCATGAACATCATGAAGCCGTCGATACCGATGCCACCGTCAAAGCTGGCAGAGTTGAGCAAAAATCCCCTGCAGAAACCGCGTCAAACGACGAAAACAAGGAATAAGAGAGGAATATATGAAAGAGTTAGTCGAACTAAAGCAAGAAGCCCAGAATATTGGGAAACTTGTTTCGCAACTCGGTGGTTCTCTTTGACCTTGATAAGTTAAATTCCGAGATTGCTTCATTAGACGAAGAACAGAACAGAGAAGGCTTCTGGAACGATCAGAAGTCGGCTTTGGAAGTAGTCAATAGGCTTAACGACGCCAAGTCGAAAGTCCAAGGATATACCGCCATCAAGAACGACTTCGATGAGTTGTCGCTTCTTCTTGATGATCCGGATTCCAAAACTCCTGACATGCGCGAGCTCATCGAAGGAATGGAGAAGGAGCTTTCCAAGAAAATCAAAGAACTCAGAGTCGACCTCCTCTTTAGAGGAGAGTATGACCATTTCAACTGCACCCTCGACATTCACCCAGGCGCTGGCGGAACCGAAGCCAACGATTGGGCGGACATGCTTTTCAGGATGTATAACCGCTACGCCGAATCGCATCACTTCAAATGGCAGGTTCTCTCTTATGAGCAAGGCGAAGAAGCCGGCCTTAAGAGCGCGACCGTCAAGATCAGCGGCAAGAACGTCTATGGTCTTCTCAAAGGCGAGAAAGGCGTTCACCGTCTTGTCAGGATTTCCCCATTTGATTCAAATGCGAGAAGACACACATCCTTCGCTTCCGTGAACGTCATCCCTGAGTTCGGTAAGATCAGCGATGTCGAGATCGATCCAAAAGACCTCAAAGTCGATACATTTAGAAGCGGTGGCGCTGGCGGACAAAACGTCAACAAAGTCTCGTCTGCCGTCCGTATTACTCACCTTCCCACCGGCATTGTCGTTTCGTGCGAAGTCGAAAGAAGCCAGCTCTTCAACAAGCAGACCTGTATGGAGATGCTTGCCGATAAGCTCATGCAGAGAAAGATTGAGGAACGCGAAGCGAAACTCAAATCCGTCGTTGGTGAGCAAAAGAACATCGAATGGGGTTCTCAGATTCGTTCATACGTGTTTTGCCCTTATACTATGGTTAAGGACAACCGCACGAACTATGAGACGAGCGATGTCCAAGGCGTGATGGATGGCGACCTCGACCCATTCATCGACGCTTACTTAGAAAACCTTTCCTATAATTCCAAATGAGCCAGTTAGTAATTCCACCACAACAACGCAAGATTCTTAGTGAAGTGGGCAACGTCCTTCTCGTTATTTTAGGTTGCATCATGATGGCTTTCGGCGACGCTTTGTTCATCGCCCCATGCAACATCATCTCTGGTGGTGTTTCCTCCGTCGGTATCATCGTGAACTTCTTCGTCTATAACGCTACTGGATTTGAATGCACAGATATCGTTGTCGCTGCTTGTCAGGTCCTTCTTTGGGTCCTTGGCCTTGTCGTTTTGGGAAAGAAATTCTCAATTCACACCCTCATCGCCATGATCGTCTATCCGGCGACCTTCTCCCTTATCTACCGTTTGAATTTGGGAGAGCTGTTCGGAATGACACATATCTATGAAGCTTCGCTTCTCGAAGGGCCTGAGGCTATTGGACCTCTTCTTTTCGCTGCTACGTTCGGCGGATTCCTCTGTGGCGCTGGCATCGCTCTTGCTTACCATGGCAATGGCTCTACTGGCGGTTTCAATATCGTTTCCGCCATCATCGCGAGATATAGCGAAATCAAAGAAAGTGCATCGAGTCTTATCATCGACGTCGCTTTGATTGTTCTTGGTGCCCTCATCAGACTTAACGTTCCTAACAATTTTGTCTTATCCTGCATTGGCATTCTTTGCGCTATCGTTTGCTCGCTGTCCATCCGCTTCTTATATGTCGATGCGTCTCAGTTCGTCATCTGCGACATCATCAGTGAGAAATACGAAGAGATTAACAGATACGTTATCGACGAGATGGATCACTCAACCACGATGTTCGATACGGTTGGTGGCTACACCGGTGAAGATCGCAAACTCGTAAGAGCCGTTATCTACCAGGAAGAGACAACCAAGATCAGGGAGTTC
Organism: uncultured Erysipelotrichaceae bacterium; assembly: GCA_902802355.1. Taxonomy (GTDB): domain Bacteria; phylum Bacillota_I; class Bacilli_A; order RFN20; family CAG-826; genus UBA4951. The sequence goes on along the minus strand of CADCLU010000011.1, from coordinate 25,934 downwards.
ATTGCTTCCATCGATCCAAAGGCGTTCGTCTCCTTCACCAAAGCGAAAACCATCAACGGCGAAGGCTTCGAGCCGTTCTACGTTAGACATAAAAAGAAGAAGCTTTTGAACGACGCGAAAAAAGAAAATTCCCAGCAAAACCCTGCTGAAGTAGAGGAAAAGCCCGATGGCAATTGATGATACCCATCGTTTCGAATTAGTTTCTCCTTATAAACCTACGGGCGATCAGCCTGCTGCTATAGCCAAGATTCTTAAAGGCGTTGAAGAAGGCAAAAAAGTCCAGGTCGTTTTAGGCGCGACTGGAACTGGTAAGACCTTCACCGACGCGAACATCATCGCCGCTTTAAATAGGCCAACATTGGTTCTTGTCCATAACAAAACATTAGCCTCTCAGCTCTATGGAGAGTTCAAAGAACTCTTCCCTCACAACAGAGTCGAGTATTTCGTTTCGAACTTCGACTTCTATCAGCCTGAGGCCTATATCCCAAAGACCGACACATACATCGCCAAAGACGCGATGATGAACGACGAGATTGAGATGATGAGAACGAGCGCAGTCAACTCCATCATCGAACGTCGTGACACGATCGTCGTCGCTTCGGTTGCCGCCATCTATGGCTTAACCGACCCAGAGGAATATCGTGGCCTTGTTTTCGAAGTCCGCGTTGGTGAAACCCTCGACAGAAAACGCTTCTTTGACAAACTCGTTGAGGCCCAATACAGCAGAAACAACTTCGATCTTGCCCCAGGCAACTTCAGAGTCCACGGCGACATCATCGACATCTGCCCGATGTACACATCCGACTACTATATCCGCATCGACTGTTTCGGAGATGACGTTGAGAAGATCTGCGAAGTCGATAAGCTAAGCGGAGAAGTCCATAAGAGCTATCTCACATTCCCTATCTACCCAGCCTATGACCACGCTTCGACGAGAAAGAGAATCGAAGAAGCCTGCGTCACCATCTCCGAAGAGCTTGAGGACCGTCTCAAATACTTCCGTTCCGAAGGAAAACTCCTTGAAGCGGAGCGCCTTGAGATGAGAACAAGACAAGACATGGAATCCCTTAAGGAATTCGGTCGTTGCCCTGGCATTGAGAACTATTCTAGACACATCGATAAACGTAAGCCTGGCCAAAGGCCATTCTGCTTGATGGACTATTTCCCGAAAGACTATCTTCTTTTGGTTGACGAGTCCCACGTCAGCTTCCCGCAGGTCAAAGGCATGTTCAATGGAGACAGATCCCGCAAGGAGACCCTTGTGGAATATGGCTTCCGTTTGCCAAGCGCCCTCGATAACCGTCCTTTGAATTTCGAAGAGTTTGAAGGACTCATGCCTGATGCAGTGGTATGTACCTCCGCGACCCCAGGCGACTACGAACTCAATCTCTGCGACCACGATGTCGCTGAGCAGATCATCCGTCCAACTGGTCTTCTTGACCCAGAGATCGAAGTCAGGAAACCTCTTGGCCAGATCGATGACATCATGGCGGAAATCAAAGACCGCATTGAGAAGAACGAGAGGGTTATGATCGTCACCCTCACTATCAAGATGGCAGAGGATCTAACCGCCTATCTCAAAAACGAAGGCATCAAAGTCACATATCTCCAAAACGAGACCAAGACCTTAGAGAGAACTGAGATTATTTATCAGTTAAGAAAAGGCAAATATGATGTCCTTGTCGGCATCAACCTTCTTAGAGAAGGCCTTGATATCCCAGAGGTCTCCTTGATCTGCATCCTCGATGCGGACAAAGAAGGCTTCCTCCGTTCAACGACCTCCCTCATTCAGATCACTGGTCGCGCCGCAAGAAACGCGCATGGCAAAGTCATCATGTATGCGGACACCATCACCCGCTCAATGAAAGAGTGCATCGACGAGACCAACCGTCGTAGAAGCATCCAAAAAGCCTACAACGATGAATATGGCATCGTTCCAACGACCATCATCAAAGAAATCAGACCTCCTCTTAGCAACAGCGACAAAGAAGAAGACGATATCGTCAAGATGGCTGGCAAGATGTCGAGGACTGAGATTGAGAAGCGCTTAAAGACTCTCGAGAAAGCCATGAAAGAGGCCGCAAAGAATTACGATTTCGAAAGAGCGGCGGAGATTCGCGACATCATTCTCGAGACAAAAGCGAATCTAGGAAAGTAAAGGGAGCACTATTGCATAGTGAATCTTTGATTGCGAAAAAGACATAACTATACTAAAGTTATCTAGCGCATTTAGCGTTCGGAGTTATTCGTATTATGAAGTGGTATGACATCTTATTTATCATCGTCGCTCTTATATTGATCATTTTGAGCTTGCTCCAAGGCGGTAAGTCAGAAGGTGCTTCCGGTGCCATCACCGGCGGCGGACTCAACGTCTTCGTCAAGACCAAGGAACGTGGTTCCGAGAAAGTCATTACTTGGCTTACCTTTGGATTCGCCGTTCTCTTCCTCTTCTTAGCCCTTCTCATCATGATCCTCAATGCCCAGGGCGAAAGCGGTGGCGACAACGCCACAACCGCCGAGCTTGTCACATTCGCCAAGCTCCTCAAATAATCGATAAAGAATAATCGATAGGCCAGATAAGAATCTGGCCTTTTTTAATGAAATTAAACCCCTCGAGTGTTAGATTAAAATTAACTATGGAAATCAAAGAATACGTCCTTCAAGAAAAGGAAAGAATCAAAGCCGAAGTCGCTTCAATGTCTGAGGCACCTGTTCTCTCAATAATCACGGTTGGCCATAACCCAGCCAGCGAGTCCTATGTTCGCGGAAAGAAGAAAGATTCCGCTGAAGTGGGCATCACCGCTATCCAGACCCAATTCGAGGAAGATGTCACTGAGGAGGAAGTCCTTTCCCTCATCAGAAAGCAAAACGCCGATCCATCAATCACCGGCATCCTCGTTCAGCTTCCTGTCCCAAAGCACATCAGCGAGAAGCACATTAATGAAACCATCGCCCCTGAGAAAGACGTCGATGGCTTCGTCCTTGGCTCCAAATACATCTGCTGCACCCCAAAAGGAATCGTTGATTATTTAGCCGCTGATGGATTCGATTTCACTGGCAAAAACGCGGTGGTTTTAGGTAGAAGTGACATTGTTGGCAAACCTATGGCAAGGCTTCTCCTCAACAAGAACTGCAACGTCACTGTCCTTCATTCGAAGACCAAAGAAGAAGACAGACGCATGTATCTCAAGAACGCTGATCTCATTGTCGTCGCTATTGGCAAAGAGGCCTTCATCGACCACACCTATGAGCTCAAACCAACCGCTTGGTTAGTGGACGTCGGCATCAACAAAGGCGAAGACGGACATCTCCATGGCGACGCTGAGCCAAACCTCCCAATCGCCAAACAGACTCCAGTTCCTGGAGGAGTCGGACTCCTTACGAGACTCGCTCTCCTTAAGAACTTAATGGAAGCCAAGAAGCAATAAATAAAGGAAAAGAAAAGAGGCTGAACCCCAGCCTCTTTTTTGTTTCGTAAGATTATTCGTTTTCTTCGCTAACGATGACGACTTCGGTGCTTTCGCTTTCCTCTGCTGGTTCTTCTGCTTTGGCTTCGGAAACCTCAGTGTCGAACACGTTCTCGTCAGGCTCTTTCTCTTCTTTGGCTTTGATGATGGCCTTGACGACGGAGATGATCTTGAATACTGCAGCGACCGCAAGGGCAAGGCCGACGATGACGAGCATGATGCTCATGACGATATCGCTGTTATTGGTGAATAGGATGATGACGGTCACGCCAGCGCCGATAAGGAGGGCGCCAAGGATGATCTCAATGACAGGCATATAAAGCTTGTAAAGCTTGCTGACAATGAATCCGATAGCAAAGGCGATAAGAGAAACGCCGGCCGCCATAAGGAGAACGCTGACGAGCCAGACGACGAAGTTCATGATGACGTTGATGATGGCAGCAGGGTCGCCACTCGTCATCGAAATGCAAAGGGCAACGCCGATGGCGAGTTCAATGGTTCCGCCGATGACAAGGTCATAAGAGAGCTGTGAGCGGATGGCTTGTTTGGCAGCGACCTCAAGAGGGGAGGTGCCGATGACAGGCAAGAAGTTGGCGACGATCTTAAGAAGGCCACCGACCATAAGGAAGATCGAGATGATGATGAAGACACTCGATTGGATGTCTGTGTTGGTGCAATTGGCGATGACAAGGATGCCCATCGTCAATAAAAGTGCGGCTTCGATAAAGTTCCAGATAGACCAAATAAGTCCACCCTTCTTCATGTTCAAAGGTTTCTTTGCTTCGTTCATATGAATCCTCCTTAATAGCCTTTCTCATTTTAATGAGTTCCCGGTGATATTAAAAGAAAAAGGCAAGTAAACACTTGCCTAGAAATGCCAATCTCCTGGACCCCATCCGCCAGGTGCCCATCCTCCTGGGCCCCAGTCGTCTTCGCACCAGCCTTCGCCATGTGACCAAACACCTGGGTCGGCCTTGCTGGCATCTGGGAAGTAACCAGTCGACTTCTGAGCTGACTTGGCGTGCCTGGCCAAATCCTCGAGGAAGCGGATGTAGTTTTCTTTGCTCGAGGTTGCCTTAGCAAGGATGTAGTTACGAACTTCTCTGTAGTTGTCTTTGAGCATCGGATTCTCATCAATCATGAAGACGTTGAGATCGGAAACATAGATGGCACCGTCATCACGAGATAAGGCACTAGAAAGCTTGTCGTAATCATCGGTTCCGAAATACCGTCTCAAGCACCATGCCATATTGGCGAGGTCGTTTTTCCTGGCGTTGAATTCGTATTCGGAGATGTTTGAGGTGATAGGCTTAATGCCTAAGTAGCTGAGATAGGTTTCCTTGAGGCCTTTGGTCAATTGCTCTAAGCCAGCTTCGGAAAGGCGGGCGAGAGCGGTGGCGTTGATGGTTGCATCAAGGTTGTCGAGGATATTCTCATCGCCATCTGCAATCGTTTCGACGTCTATCTCACGGTTGAAGGTGGTGTAGATCTTGGAAATCTTGCCCATCTTAATGGTGTCGGTTTTGACGAGACTACCAATATGGTAGACGTTGAACTGAACGTTGGCGTAAACCCTGTCTTTCTGAAGGGCTGATTCGAGAGCGTCTTTGAAATGATCCTCATAGACATCGCCATAGTTATCCATCGTGGAAACGATGTCGATGGTGATGGTGTTAGGGGAGGTCTTGTCGACCGCTTCGAGATATCCTTTTTCGAAGCAAGGATTAATGAGGTCGGCAACGGCGTGGTAAGCGGACTTCTCAAGAAGGTCGTCGCTCTTAACGGCGATGAGGTTGGCGCTGTAGTTATTCGCGCTTACTTGCTTGACGAGGTTATTGTTGTCCGCGGTCATACCCCAGGATGGTCTGTAATTGTTCGTCTTAGATGCGGTGTCGTCTCTTGCATAAGCAGGACCTTCACAGGTTGATGGGGTGATTGCGACGTTGATGTATGAAGTGGTGGATTTGATGTTTTCCTGATCCTTCACATAGACTCTTGTGCCGATGGCGATACCGGCGACAGCAAGGGCGGCGCCACTAAGGAAAGGCCAGCCTTTTTTCATGAATCTCGCAAAGGAGAAATGCTCTTTTAAGCCAGTTTCGCTATAGATTTCGCGTTTTTTGTCCGGAACGAAAGCGTTTGCCTCGCGTCTCACGCGACGGGCCAAAGCCTGCTCTTCTTTGCCGGCTTTTGGAGCGAATGCACCGGTGGCTTTGTTCAACGCTTCCTTGTCATTTGGAACGAAGACGTTGGTCTTCATAAGGCCAAGCACAAAGGCTTCGTCTTCTTCGCTGACTCCGCTTTCGATGCCACAGGCTTCAAGGATGCTGCAGAGTTTGTCCGGAACGAAAGAAGAGGCCTCAGCCTTGATCAAGGAAAGAAGTTCCTTCTCTTCTACTGGAGAAAGTTCCTCAGGCGTTTTCGTAACCAAGTTCGTGTTCTCTTTCATATTCCGTTTTCGACTCTTCGAGAGCCTTTTTGACTTTCTTTAGGGCCATGGAGTATTTCCAGGTGACGGTTCCTAAAGGAAGGTGAAGGATATCGGCGATTTCGCGGTGCTTGTAGTCGCCGATGGCATAAAGCATGAGGATGTTGAATTCGTCTTCCGCCAAAACCTTGTTGGCGATCTCGATGGTTGGCGATTCGATGTCGCCAAGGAAATAGACGCCGTTAGCGGATGGCTCTTGTGAGAAATCGTAAGAGACTTCGCGGTTTCTCTTTTTGAGTTCGCTTAAGGCGGCGTTCTTGGCAATCGTCAAAAGCCAATTCCTAGCGCTTGTTCCCAAACGGTAGGACTGTATGTTGTCGTAGCAGCTGATATAGGTCTGCTGCATGACGTCTTCGGCAATCTGATAATCGTGGAGAATAGGTAAAACAAAGGTAAATATACCTTTGCTCGTAAGGACATAGATGTCGCCTAGAGCATTGCTGTCGCCCTTTTGAAGGGCGGCTATCGCTTTCTCAAGCTTTTGCTCATCAATAGCCATACGTACTCCTGCTCTACGAGCATTTTAAACTCAAAATGCCGGTTTAGAAACAAAAGAGGAATATCCACGCTAAGGGGGCTCTGTAGATATTCCAAATCCGAAAGGTGGATTCACCCTATAAATAGGGAGGGGTTTGTTTTTGTTGGAAAGCTATCCGTTCTCCCTTAGATCAACAAGGCTTCTGAAGTCGATTCTTGTCTCTCCTACCATGAGGAACATGAACGCTTTGCTGATCTTTGAGATGGTGCCTTTGAGCTTATGGATGTATCCATCGTCGTAGTAGGACACTTCGATGTTTTGGCCATGGTAAGAGGCGAGGATGCCATCGATTCTCTGCATCTCATCTTCCATGAGCAAAGGCTTTGCCTTCTTGCCTTTTTCGTAAGCCATCTTCATGAGGAAATCCGCTTGGGAATCAAGGGATTTGTATGGTGCCCATTTCTTCATGCCTCTGTCTTTGTTCATCTTCTATGTCCTCCTATCTGTTCGTTTCTTCTCATGGCCGTGCTCCTCTCTAGCAAGGCGCTTGCTCTAAGTACGCTATTGTCGCCAAACATCCTGTGGATGGAGTCGAGTGCGTCGTTCAGTCTTGAACGTTCGATCTGATCCTCCTGGCTCTCAAACAAAGAGAGCTGAACTGAGTCGCCTTCTCCGAGTGAGCCGTATGAGATGTTCAGGCCTCTGATTCTGATGTTGTCCGCCCCAGCGAGGAACATATCCTCAATCGCCTCATACAAGGTGTCGGTATCGTCCGTCTTGTATGGCAAGGTCCAACTCTTTCCATAAGATGTCCCGTTCTCATATCCGACGTACAAGGAGACCTTTCCTGCTAAAGAGTTCTGAGCTCTTAGTCTTCCTGATAAGTCATCATTCATCTCTCGTAGAAGCAGTAGGGCTTCGTCAGGAAAATACCCGCGAATCAGGGTCTGTCCACATGAAAGAGACGTGTTTTGCGGGACATATTTGTTTTGGATGTCGCTTTCGTCGATGCCGTTTGCGAGGTCTTTTAGCTGCTCTCCCATGATGCCGAATTCCTTCTTCAAAAGGTCAAGCGGAGCAAGGGCGAGTTCCTTGAGTGATCTGATTCCGACCCTCGCCAAATGGTTTGAGGTTCCGGTGCTGATACTCCAGACCTTGGTGATCGGTTCGATGCTCCAAAGCTTCGTTGGGACATCTTCGTAGTCCCAGCGGGCGATATAAGGGGCTCTCTTTTTGCCTTCGTTGTCTAAGGCTGCTTTTGCTAAGAACATATTTGGGCCGATGCCAGCTGTAGCGAGGAGTCCGAGTTTTTCTTTGATGGCTTTCTGGATTCTTCCTACGAGTTCTTCAGCGGTGCAGTTGTACATCTTGAGATACGGACCAATGTTGAGGAAGGATTCATCGACCGAGTAGACATGGAGATCTTCTTCGGAGACGAAATCGAGGAATATTGAGACGACTTTGCATGACATCGTGAGGTAATAAGACATGCGAGGAACGGCATAGATCATGCCTGGCACATCAGGTAGTTCTTTCTTTCTACAGACGTTGCTGCAGCCATATTTTTCCTTTAGGAAAGGGGTGACGCTCATGACGACGCTGTTTTCGCTGCGATACGGATCAACGCAGACAAGAGGCGTGGTGAAAATATCGAGGTGTCGGCAAGCGCACTCACAAGAGGCGTAAAAACTTTTCAAGTCGATAATCGCAATGACCTTTTCCATAACTGTCTCCGAACGAGGGGACTTAATTGAAACTGGTTTTGGGAAGAGAAAAAATACGATTTCGAAAAGAGAGGGGTCCGGCTATAGATTTTTCTAGCAATCTTTACAATTCAAAAACGTGGATATTAGACACAGTACAAAAAGTTTTGCTATCCAAAGCGAACACCGAAAATCGGATTGAGAAGCAGTGGCTCAAAAATCCTTATAACCCGCCCAACGAAAAACAAAATAGTCAAAAATCCCTTGCAAAAACGTCCTCATTTTTCGATTTTTACATTTTGTTTTGGCCGAAGTTCATGAATGCCCTTTTTAATGATTGAATGGACAAGAGTTAAACATGACTAACTTTTTCTTGCGTGACAGGTGCGTGAAGTGTATATTGGTTAGCGATGTCTAACCGGCATCGTTTTTGGTTCTTCTGAATTAGTTAGATGAACTAACCGAAGCATAGTCGCGGCCGAAGGAAGAAGGTAACCGACATCCGTGACTCTAGTAGCATAGAAAGGAAGGAATCATGCTTAAGAAACTAGACAAACTAAAAGTTGGCGAGACTGGCCAAATCAAAAAAGTAAACGGTGAAGGCCGCTTAAGAAGAAGGCTCTTTGATATGGGTGTCACCCCAGGGGCCGTAGTCACTGTTAAAAAATTCGCTCCATTAGGGGACCCAATCGAGGTTACCTTGAGGGGCTATGAACTAACCTTGCGTAAGTCCGAGGCCCACTTAATCGAATTAGAGGTGGAGGACTAATATGAGCAAACGTTTTGCATTAGCCGGAAATCCGAACTCCGGAAAGACCACCTTATTCAACTCTTTGACTGGATCGACCGCCCACGTTGGTAACTGGCCTGGTGTCACCGTTGATAAAAAGGAAGGAAGCTACAAGAAGCTTGATGAAGATATCGACATCATCGACCTTCCTGGCATCTATTCCCTTTCGCCGTACACAAGCGAGGAAGTCGTTTCGAGAAACTACATCCTTGATGAGAAACCTGATTGCATCATCAACATCGTCGATGCAACCAACATCGAAAGAAACCTTTATTTGACTACTCAGTTGCTTGAGATCGATATCCCAATGGTCGTCGCTCTCAACATGAGTGATGTCCTTCGCAAAAGGGGCGACAGCATCAAAATCGATAAGCTTTCGAAGAGCCTAGGCGTTCCGGTCGTTGAGATTTCTGCTCTTAAAGCAGAGAACATTGATGAGCTCATGAAGGTCGCCTATGAGGCTTCAAAGCATAAAAGAGAAGGTTCAACCGTCATCGAAGACAAAGAGCTTCTTAGTCTTCTCAGCAACGTTAAAGCCGCTTTCGAGGCTCAGAATGTTGCCTATCCTTTATTCCACGCCATCAAATTGATTGAACTCGATGAACTTGAGGCAAAAGACCATAGAGACATCGCTGAGATGGTCATGGCTTTCAAAAAGTTCTATAAAAACGAAACCTTTGGTTCTGATTTCGAGGCCTTGATTGCCGATGCTAGATATAACTACATCTGCAGTCACTTCATGGGTGCTTTCGTCTCAAAGGAAAAAGCGGCAGGAATTAGTACAAAAGAAAGACAGTTAACAACTTCTGAAAAGATCGACAGGGTTTTGACCCATAGGATTTGGAGTCTTCCAATCTTTGTTTTCATCATGTTCCTTGTCTTCCACTTCACCTTTGGTGAGGCTCTCTTCTTCATCCCTGTCCATATGGAAGGCGCGGCTGCCGACTTCTTCTCCGGCATGTCTGGCGAACCAGTTGATGGAATACCGTCGCTTGGCGTGTTCCTTCAATCTTGGTTTGGGTGGTTTACCGACTCCCTTATCATTGATAACCTCAGAAACGTTATGCCAGAGGCTTGGTACACTTCGTTCCTCCTCGATGGCGTGTTAGGTGGCGTCTCTGCGGTCTTGAGCTTCGTTCCTCAGATCATGCTCTTATTCTTCTTCATCGCTATCCTTGAAGATTCTGGATACATGGCTCGTATCGCCTTCATCCTTGACCGCGCTTTCAAAAAATTCGGTTTATCGGGAAGAGCGTTCATCCCAATGCTCACCGGCTTTGGTTGTTCCGTTCCTGCCATCATGGCAACGAGGACCCTTGGTGACGATAGAGAAAAACGCCTCACTATCCGTTTGATGACTTGCTTCTCCTGTGGCGCAAAAGCCCCAATTTGGGCTTTCCTCGCTGGCATTGGCGCAATGATGGGAGCAGCAGGGGACATCTTCGTCTTCGCTATCTATCTCGGTGGTATTGCCGCTGCAATCATCTTCGCTTTGTTCTTAAAGCTTTTCTCCAAAGAGCATTATGTTGCGCCGTTTGTCATGGAGCTTCCGGAATATCATCTCCCACAGGCTCGTAACGTCTTAGCCCTCCTTTGGGACAAGCTTAAGCACTATGTCGTCAAAGCCTGCACCATCATCCTTGCCTGCACCATCATCATTTGGTTCTTCAGCAACTTCGGTTGGGACTTCTGGTATAACAATGCTTTCAACGAGTCATTGCATGATGCAACATTCAGCTTCGGCGGAGATGTCTACCCATACTTCGTTGAAGTCATGAACGAAGAAGGCGAGATGGAGCTTGCCTATAACATGGAATGGTCCATCCTTGGTACCCTTGGACAAGGACTTAAATTCTTCTTCTATCCTCTTGGCTGCCTTGAAGGCGGTTGGACTTATGGCGCGGATGGCTGGAAGTACTCTGTCGCCACGATCACCGGCCTTATCGCTAAAGAGGATGTCGTCGCCACAATGGCGGTCCTTGGTCTTGATGAAGGCTCTGTCGCCCTCAATGCCGCTGGAGCTTACAGCTTTGCTGCTTACAACCTCTTCACCATCCCATGCTTCGCCGCTATCGGCGCTGCTCATGGCGAGCTCAAAGGCAAACACTTCTGGCTTACCCTTCTTTGGTGGTTCGCCATGTCATATGTCGTCTCCCTCATCATCTACTGGGTCGGTGCCGCTTATGTCTTTGCCTGGTGGCTTGGTCTTATCATCACCTTGGTTCTCGTCGGTGCTATCGTCGGCTGCGGAATCGTTGTCTCCAAGAGACACAAAGAGGCTCTCGCTGTTAGAGCGTAAGGTGAACTACTATGCAGTGGTATGAGATTCTCATCATAATTGCTGCCGTCTTATTCGTGGTTGGCGTTTTCGTTTGGAACGCCATCCTCAAAAAGAAAACGGGAAAGTCCCTTGGATCAGACTGCCCAGGGAACTGCCCATCCTGCTGCGGATGCGGTGCTTGTCGCAAGAAAACGAACCTTGTCGAAGAGTATCACAAGTCCGAAGCCAAATAAGACGTTAATCAACTCGCATTCATGAAGGAAGAAGAGGAGTTGAAGAGCCCTCCTCTTCCGATTGCGTAATACCCTCCATGAAGGGCCCTCTGCTCCAAGGGCCCTTTTCTCCTCTTAGTAAAGAAGTTTCCTTGTAAGAAATCCAATTGCTAACTATAATGTTCGAGCGGTTGGGGCATTAGCTCAGTTGGGAGAGCGCATCGTTCGCAACGATGAGGTCGACGGTTCGATCCCGTTATGCTCCACCATTTTTATTTTCTTGTCGTAGTCCAAAGTCACTTATCCGAAGTTGGACAAAACGACGTATCCATAGACAGCCGTCCGAAAGGGCGGTTTTCTTGTGTCTCGAACTCGCCGGAAGCGTCGATTAAGTGCTCCTGTTGAAGAGATTTTGTGTACCTAAAATGGCAGAATTCATATACTTTAGTATATAGAAACAGAAAAAACAGGCCCACAAAGCCATCTATCAAAGTTTTGGATTTAGGAACATGCAGGTAAATGACGACTTCATTGAGATTCGCGGCGACAATTATTTTGGCTACTACTCAAATATCAGAGTTGCCTGTCGTGGGATTGTTACTCGCAACGACAATATCCTCTTGGTGTACGCTAGAAATAACGATGTATGGATGGTTCCCGGCGGCGGACTAGAAGAAGGCGAAAATGAAACAAGTTGCGTCGTCCGTGAAATATCCGAAGAAACCGGATATGCCGTCGGCCCAACCAAATGCGTGTTGGAAATAGACGAATATTACGAAAACGAAAAATACATCAATAAGTATTTTCATTGCAATATCGTTGGGAAAAGCACGAGAAAAAAGCGGCGCCTTATCTCTTGAAATGTAAGCGCTACCATACTAAGATAGACCTAGAGTTTAAGGACTGGCCCTAAGGGAAAGTCCACATATAGCGGAAGACTTCTGATCTCCGCAGAAAGTGAGAGTTTATGAGAAAACATAAACTGTTTGTCGTTGCTGGCGCCACGCTTTTAGGCGTCGCTTTAAGTGCCTGTGGTGGTGACGGAGCTGCCGTCACGCCAAAGGTTTCCTACATCATCGACGAGGACAATCCCGTCTACAAGGTCATCAAGCAGGCCGAAACCATGGAAGCTAAGGAACTCTACAAAAAGGCCATGGAAGAAATTAATGGCAAAGAGTTCACCGGTATCGGAAACTCCAGCCGTGGCAAAACCGCCAAAGAGTACTTCATTAACTATTTGAAGGGCCTCGACAAAGATGGCAACCCCTCTGAGGAGATCAAGAAGGCGTTCCCCTATGCCGATGAGAACTTCAACTGCACCATCAACTGGACGCAGCCCAAGGAGAACTCCATCTTCACGATGATCGACACAGATATGAAATCCTCCAACCACGTCATCGCGATGACCCTCATTCAGGACGCGAACCAAATCGCCGCCAAAGAGATCAACACCGGCAATTTCTACAACTATGTCCCGAAGGAGTGGCAGGGCGAAGAATCCAACAAAGAGCCATTTGCTTTGCAATCCCTGAACAAAATCTTCGAATTCAACAATTTGGACAAGACCAAAACCTTCAAGAATTGCTGGGATTTTGTGCGAGCTGGCGAAGCCCCGATGTTCATGACTCCGCAGTCTGAACCGGTTGGCCGTAACTGGCTCATCATGCTCAGCCAAAAGAAGTACAGCGACATCCTCATGAACGCCGCCAAGGCTCTTGAAGGCGCTGAAAAAGAACGTATTGAGAAAGAAGCCAATGACCTCGCGGCCAAAGCGACCGAATTCAAGCTCGATGCCGAATCGGGCAAATATGGCCTCGCCTTCGCGAAACTCTGGCTCAACCAGTACGCGGCCCGCACCGATGATGGCCCAATTTGCAACGAACTCGTAACCACGGCTGCCGCTGGCTCCTCCGCCTGCATCGTCTACTCCAAGCTCCGCTCCATCACCGAGTCGGATACCTCTTCAAAGAAGAACGTCACCGTAGCTGCCTATCAGGATGGCTATAAGGGCATTGGCGGATACATGTATAAGCATTATCTCCAGGTCCTCAAGACTTCTCCATATCCCTGGACCAGCTGCGCGTTCATTCACTTCATGACCTGCACCCATGACGGCTTCGCCGCTTGGGGTAAGGATATCGGTGGCTATTGCTCCAACACGACTCCGGGCGTCAACCAGGATCACTCCAAAGACGGTGGCGAAGAATTCCCCGTCTTGAATGACAAAGGCTACGACTGGTGGGTCGGCACCGGCGAAGGCAAGGGCAACCTTGTCGTCGAGGATGGCGCCTATTGTGCTTCCGCCGAATTGACGGTTGGCACCTGGCTCGACACCCTCAAATAAGTCGCCCCGCAAAACGTTTGCAAACTAGGCCGTAAGGGGCGCACCCTTACGGCCTTATCCTGTAATCAAGGAGGTCATTATGACGAAATCTCCTGCCAACCCTCCCCACGCTCCCGGCCGTTTTTCTAAAGTGCTAACGTCGGTGACGACGTGGTTGAATCGTCCGGAGAATACCATTCTTCTCGTTTTGGGAATTATCCTTTCTTTTGCGGTCCTCTATCCTTTGTGGTCTGTCGTTCAGAATTCCTTGACCATCCATCCGGGCAAGGAACAAATGATTGCTAGCTCCCTAGGCTACCCCCTCGATGGCTTACAGGCCGCCAACTGGTCTTATTTGTTTTCCGGCCCATATGGTCAAAAATACCTTTGGGAACCTTTAGGCAATTCGTTGCTTCTAGCGACATTAAGTTGCGTTTTTGCACTGATTTTTGGTGGTGTTGCAGCTTTTTTGGTCACGCGTACCAATATGCCGTGCAAGAAATGGATTTCGACCGTCTTCATCTTTCCCTACATCATGCCCCAATGGACCCTCGCCTTGGTTTGGAAGAACCTCTTCTGGTCGGCGAAGGTCACCGGCGGCGCGGATGGCTTGCTCGCTTTTATCAGCAACGGGGCCATCGCCATGCCCGAGTGGTGGTGCCGAGGGTTATTCCCCTGCGCCATGGTACTGGGCATGCACTATGCCGCCTTTGCCTATATTCTCATCGGCGGCATCTTCAAGAATATGGACGCTTCTTTGGAAGAGGCGGCCACCATCCTCAATACCCCGAAGTGGAAAATCATTTTCCGTATCACGATCCCGATGATCATCCCCGCCATTTTATCGACCATCCTGCTTGTCTTCTCTAGCGCTGTGGGTTCTTATCCGGTCGTCCACTATATCGGTGGCAAGAACTTCTCGGTTTTGGCGACATCGTATATTGAATTACGCGCCATTACGGGCGATGGCTACGCCGCGATTATTGGTATTGTCATGCTCATCATTGGCTTTCTCATCCTCATTGTGAACCAAATCACGATGCATTCGAGAAAACAATTCATCACCGTCTCCGGTAAGTCTGCCCAAGCCACCAAAATCAACCTTGGGAAGGTGTTTAAGTGGGTGTGCGCGGTCGTCTTAATCCTCGCGACTTTGTTGACGTCATTATTGCCGATTCTCTCATTCACATTGGAGACCTTTGTGGAAAATCCTGGCGATTATTCCTCCTTCACGACCAAGTGGTGGGTCTACCATGAAAACGGCGAAGTTGGTATGTATGGCAACTATGGCGTCTTGTATAACGCCTCTCTTTGGGCTTCGTTCCGCAATCAGGCCATCGTCGCCATTAGCTGCGCCCTCATCGCGGGCTCCATCGGCTTCTTGGCCGGCTATGCCGTCAGCCGAAAACGCAAGAGCAAATTTGCTTCCTATGTGAACGGCATGTCCTTCTTCCCGTACCTGATTCCGGCGGTGGCTTTCTCCGTCGCTTATTACGCCTTTGGTCTACAAGTAGGCCTTGGCGGCTTTGTCGGTACGATGGTGCTGATGATTCTCTGCGGCTCGGTGAAATATATCCCGTTCTCCTCCCGTTCGTCTTTGTCGGCCATGATGCAGCTTTCTCCAGAAATCGAAGAGGCTGCGGTCATCCAAGGCGCCCCATGGTGGAAGAGGATGGGCCGCATCGTCATCCCCATTCAAAAATCGGCGATTATCTCCGGTTATTTGTTACCCTTTATCACGGGTATGCGCGAGCTGAACCTCTTTATGTTCCTCGTTTCCAATAACGACCAACTCGCGACTACTTCGCTGGCTTATTACGATGAGATGGGCCTCACGCCTTTCTCCTCGGCGGTCAACCTCATCATCATCTTGTTCGTACTCGCCGCGAACCTACTCGTCAATCTATTAACCGGTGCCTCCATCGATTCCGGCATCGGAGGAGGTAAGAAAAATGCCTAAAATCATTCTCGAACACGTCAATAAGAAGTGGGGCAATTACTATGGCGTCGACGAACTCAACCTCGAAATCGCCGATAATGCCTTCGTCACGTTGCTAGGGCCTTCGGGCTGTGGCAAGACGACGACGCTTCGCATGATCGCGGGTTTAGAGACACCCACTAGCGGCCGCATCACCATCGGCGACACCGTCGTTTTCGATTCGGAGGCGGGCATCAACGTTCCCGCTTCCAAGCGCAAGGTCGGCTTCCTGTTCCAAAACTATGCTCTTTGGCCGAACATGACCGTCTATGAAAACATCGTCTTTGGCTTGAAGAACGTCAAAGAGGAGATGGAAGTCTATGAATGGTCGCTCGTGCGCCTTAACGACTATATCCGCATCCTCAGCAAGCCCGACAAAATCGTCTCGCTGATCAATGACTCCAAGGACAAAGACGGCAACATCAAGATGGACTCCGCAATCTTGAAGATCACCGATTTCTTTGAGGTCTCTTATCCGACCGCGAAGAAGGTCTTCAAACTTGGACTTCAAAAAGACGGCGCAAATCGCGTACAAATCGCGGAAGCGGAGACAAACAAGGCCAATGCCAAAATGGATGCCATCCGTATCAAATACGCTGCAAAAGGCATCAATCTTGACGAGAAATTCCGTATTCTTGGCGACGATGGTAAGCCTTTGGTCAAGATGCGTAAACTCTCCCCGGAGGAGATCGACCTCAAACTTCGTGCCTCTGCACGTACCTTGAAAATCGGCCAGTTTATGGACCGTTACCCCGCCGAGCTTTCCGGTGGCCAACAGCAGCGCGTCGCCATCGCGCGTACCCTCGCCCCAGGGCCAAGAGTCCTCTTCATGGACGAGCCGCTAAGTAACCTCGACGCGAAGCTGCGCCTTGAGATGCGTTCCGAATTAAAGAGGCTGCACATGGAAACCGGCGCTACCTTCGTTTACGTCACCCACGACCAACTCGAGGCCATGACGCTCGCGACCAAGGTCTGCTTGATGGATAACGCGGTCCTGCAACAATATGATCCGCCACTAGAGATCTATCATCGTCCGACCAACCTCTTTACTGCGGACTTTATCGGCACGCCATCGGTCAACTTGGTGGAAGTGAAGGGGAAAGCAAATGCGAAAGGCCAATTCGAATTCGAGTTGCTCGGCGGCCATAAAGCGGTCTTCACGCCGCGGGAGGCAACCTTCGACCTCGCGAAAAAGCGCGCTGAAATCGCTGCCACCGCCCGCGTTCCAACCGCGGACAAGTCCAACAAGGATGTGCCCTTCCCGTATAAAATTCCGCTCATCCGACAGCCTGTCGACGTCGTGGACAATCCTATCATCGAGGATGATGATTTTGTCCTCGGCATCCGCTCGGAATACATCACCATCAATGAAGACGGCAAACTCAATGCTCAAGTCTATTCGGCCATGCCCACCGGCAAAGAAACGACGATCCGCCTTGAAGTGGGTAACTTCTTGCTGACAGGCGACGTCTTCGGCGCGGTTGACTACCCCATGGGTACCCAGGTTAAACTGGGATTCTCCGGACACCACATCATGCTTTTCGACCGCAAGACACAAAGGCTCTTGACTCTCGGCGCATTGGAGATTCTGGAATAGTAAAAACATTCATTGGGTTGGCAACGCTGGCCCAATGGAGAGCTTCATGAAATCTGGAGCGGATTCGACTTCCTCGGATGCCGCTCTTTTATTATGCGAACTGCTAAAGGCTACCATAAGAGACGATCCTTTAAGCAGGGCAAATCCACGTTTTTGGATAACTTCCGCCTATTTACGCGAGATTTCAACGACAATAATGGGATGGCTATAATTAAATTTGGGATTTTGGCATTTTTGGTCACACGAAAAACCTCCAAAGCGTTTAGTAGTACAACTCAATATCTAACTTAAGTTGGATAGGCTTTCCCCACTATCGAATCTCGCCAGACGCAACTTTCCTATCTAGCTCGATCATGAGGATCTCTTCAGGGCTAACGTCTCGCTCTTCGCGCAATTTCACTTGGTAAACCTTTCTCTTAAACGTCTTGAGGTTAGCCTCGAGAATGGGGTATTCAGGTCTCCGTCGTCTGTTAGCTCGCGGCTGAGGAAGATGTGCCTGTCGTCCTCGTAGACGTTGATGAAGCTCTCTTCATAACGGTTCCCGTCGATTTTGTTCTCGTAACCTGAAAGGGTTTCATCTCAACAAAGGACTTTTCCATGATGCATCCCCTTTGTATCGCCAATTCTACGGGAGAGTCAGGGAGATTGCCATCAACCACGATAGATGGGGTTCTAATGTCTTTCTGGTAGCGCCCTATCGGGGCTTGGGGTATTAGATAATAGTGGTGCGAGGGTTGAGGTTCTCCGTTTGAAAGTACGACTCCTTGATTTATTCTCCTCCCCTCGCCTTTCTTTCAGGGGCTGCCTCAGGTTCAGGGCGGCCTTTTTTGTTTGTTTTAGGGGCTCGCGAACGAGTGATAGTACGACAAAATAGTGGATGGAAGTATTTAGACAAAAGCGGATGGATTGAATCAGACAACCACATCTAGGCAAACCGCACAAAAACTAAAAAGCCCTCGCAAATCGCAGGGCTTTTTCATTTGTAATTTGAGGTTTAGCCTCTTTGTTTCAAGAGCTCTTTGCGGCTATACATCATCTTGTCAGCGCGCTGGAAGACCGCTCTGAAGGTGTTGTCTTCCCCTTCGCGGAAGTGGGAGATGCCAGAGGAAACGACTGGTCCGCTTTCTGAACGGGCGTTCTCATCAATCTTGTCCATGAAGGCGTTATGCAACTTCGTTCTATTTTCGGCATCTTTCCCTTCAAGGATGACGATGAATTCATCTCCTCCGAAACGGTAGATGTTCTCAAATGGGAAGAAATCGGAGATGACTTTAACCGATTCCTGGATGTAGCCATCTCCAGCATCGTGGCCTTTCGTGTCATTGATCTTCTTTAGGCCGTTGAGGTCGCAAACGATGACGGCGAAGTTTTTGCACTCCTTCTCGTTGATGAGCTTATCGAAATGCTGTTCGACTTCGACGAAGGCGTGTCTGCTCTTAACGCCGGTAAGTGGATCGGTGCGAACCAAGGAGATTGCGCTGTCTAAGGCTTTCTCCTGCATCTTCACTTTCTCGGTCGATTCATCGAGCGCGCTCTTGTACTCATGCCTGACGTCGCTCACGAGGAAAACGTGTAGGATGCAGATGCCAATGAGAATGCCCATCGAGTAGAGAGGAAGATATGGATCAAATAACTGGGCGAAGATAAGGCCGGCGCAAGAGAAAGCGAATGCGGCGGTGGCCAAATACCTTCTCCTCATCTTGCTGTTGGATTTGAAAGTGAGGACAAGGGAATAAATGAAAGTCATCATGTAGAGCACAATCTGAATCCAAAGCATGATGTCTCTTGCTGGATGAGTGATGTATTTCGCTGTGTCATCAACCTCAAAGAGAATCGGGTTGAAGATGTTGACGGTTAATAAGGTTATTTCTGCAAGAAGGAAGGCCAGACCAACGATCTTGAACGCCGTAGAAAGGGTCTTGTTGCTGTCGGTGAAGGTGGTTTCGAATCTCGTCCAGAAATAGACAGTCAATCCCATCATCACGTAATAGACGATTGTGTCGATATACAAAGGAAGGGCCAACTTGAGTTCATCGAAGATGCCCCAAAGCAAATCGGTGATATAGAAAAGAAGGATAGCGGTTAAAAAGAGTTTGAAAGCCCTTAGGCCAAAGACAGCCTCTGAGCGTTTCCTCCTCAATGTGTCGAAGTTGATGATGAGATGTATGATGATCGCTAAGGCGACGAAGACGTAGTACTTCATAAATGAATCGGCTAAATCAATTATACGGTATCGGAGAAGAATGCACAAAATACGCACTATCACTCATTCAGAGCAGACACGCCTTCGTCTTAAGACTCATCAAGGTCGTTGATGGATTCACCCCGTTGCCATAAAAAAAGAAATCTAAGGCCAGGGAAACCTGGTCTTTTTTTGTTGCTAAAGCAATTAGTGGTAGTATGATAAGTAAGAAAGGTAGGAAAAATAAGAAATGAATAAGATAGAAAACGATCGCTTCATCGTCAGCGTCAAAGTCGGTCCTAAAGGTCAGATCACCATTCCTAAGGAAGGCAGAGAGATGTTCGACATCAAAGAAGGCGAAACCCTTCTTGTGCTCGGCGATAAGAAAAGAGGTCTTGCCATTCTCAAGAGTGACCTCTTCTATTCCTTGATGGGGGAAGATAAACAATGAACGAGATGTTAAGAATTGAGAACCTTAAGAAGAAATATCCTTCCTTCTCTCTCAAAGGCGTCTCTTTCGACATCAAGCCTGGTCAGATCATGGGCTTCATCGGAAGGAACGGCGCAGGCAAAACTACCACTTTGAAATGCGTCATGAACCTTGTCCATTATGACAGTGGTTCTGTCTACGCTTTCGACAAGGACATGACCAAGAATGAGCTTGAGTGCAAACAGAGAATCGGTTTTGCCTTAAGCGAGCTTAACTACTACCCGAACAAAACCATCCGTCAGCTGATGAATGTTACCAAAAGGTTCTATAAGCAGTTTGACGAACATAAGTTCGAAGAGGCTTGCCGCTTATTCAACCTCGACGTCAATAAGAAACTCGAAGAGCTCTCTACCGGCATGAAGGTCAAGTTCAGCGTGGCAATCGCCTTATCGCATAACGCTGAGCTCCTCATCCTTGATGAACCAACCTCAGGCCTTGATCCGGTTTCAAGAGAGGAGATCCTCGACCTCTTCAGGGACCTCGTCAAGAAAAAGGACCGCGCTATCCTTTTCTCGACCCATATCACAAGCGATCTCGATAAGTGCGCTTCCGACATCACCTATATCCATGATGGCGAGATCATCTACACCGGATCCAAGAAGGGATTCATTGATTCCTACATGTTCGTAAAAGACAAAACCTCCAACAAATCCCTCACGAATGACTATATTTCCTACAAAGAATTCGAGGACCACATTGAAGGTTTGATCTCTCCGGAGAACAAAGAAAAGTTCATCAAAAACGGAATCGAACCAGTGGAACCAGACCTTGAGCAGATCATGGTCTATTTAGAAAGGAGCAAAGACGGCAATGAAAGCTTTGATTTATAAAGAGTTCAAATTAGCGATGCACCCGATATGCTATCTCTTCATCGTTCTTTTCCCGTTCATGGTCCTTATCCCAATTTATCCGCTTGGGGTTTCGTTCATCTATATCCTTGCCTGTTACCCAATTCTCTTCCTTGGGGCTAACAAAGGACAGCAGAGCAACGACCTTCTCTATTCGACTTTGCTTCCTGTCCGTAAGAAAGACATCGTCTTGGCGAGAATCATCACGGTTCTCTTTATGCAAGTGACCTCCATGCTCATCGTGAGCGCCCTCTATCCTCTTGCTCTCTTGATCAACCACAGCATGGCCGAGGCGGCCGCTGCGGCGAGAGCGGCAGGGGAGATGGCCAAAGATCCAGTCAATGCTGGTCTCACCCTTAACAGCTTTGTCTTGGTTCTTGCCTTCGCCGTTTTGGGATATGCCCTTGCTGACCTCATCTTCTTCCCGATTTATTACAAGCACGGAAAGTCGATTGTCATGTCCACCCTCTTCACCATCATTGGATTCGTCTTCTATATCGGCATCTTCACCATCGGGCTTCCTTATGTCCCAGGATGCGAGTTCTTGAATAGCCTTCATATCGGCATTCAGTTTGCTTGCTTAGGTGGCACGATACTCTTATCAGCACTGATCCATCTCCTGGTCTACAAGATTTCATCCAAGCGACTTGAGAAAGTTGATTTCTAAAAGAAACAAACGGCTGGTTCATCTGGCCGTTTTTTTGTTCCTCTTTAAGCGTTTTCCTAGAGGAAACTTCAATTAGCAATTAAAATAAAACCAATGAAGCAGTCGTCTAACATACAATAAGAAGCAGGAAGTGATTTTTATGTCCCTTGGCGCAGATAAGAAACATCATTACAAAACAATCGACAAGACTTGCTTTATTTTTATGTCCCTTGGCGCAGATAAGAAACATCATTACAAAACAATCGACAAGACTTGCTTTACCGCGAACACGGTTTATCTCGTTTTGCATGTCTTTTATCTAATTCTTTTCATCATCTCGAAACTCACGGTTCTCGCAATCGTGACAGGCGCGGTCGTTGCGTTCTACGTCGGTTGCTTCTTCCTCATCAGGGCGAAGAAGTATTACTTGTACGCCCTCCTTTGCGGAAACGTCTTCTTCGGCCTCGTCTCCGTCACATCTTTGATGGCGGGATTCTCAACCGGCTTCCATTTCTATCTCATCGGCCTCTGCGTCGTCTCTTTCTTTGCCTCTTATTTTTCAACGAAAAAGGACATCAAAGGCTCAATCGTTTGGGTTGTCCTTTCTTTGGCCATCTACCTGACCCTTTATTTCATCACCGCGTTCAATCCTCCGTATTACGTGATTGATAAGTGGCTTGAGGTCACTCTCTTCGTCACGAACGCGACAGTGGTATTCGGCTTCGTCGCTTCCTACATGGTCGTCTTCTTGAAGTACGCCTTATCGCTCGAGAAGAAGATCATGAGTGAATCCAGAACCGATGAGCTCACCCAGATCAACAATCGTTATGGCTTATATGACTACTTCGATTTGGTTGAAGACAAAGACGATATGGTTCTCGCCTTATTCGACATCGATGACTTCAAAGCCTTCAATGACCGTTATGGTCACTCTGGAGGAGACCACGTCCTCAAGAGGATCGCTGAGATATCGACCGATGAGCTCAAAGACTCATTCGTCTGCCGTTATGGTGGCGAGGAATTCGTCGTCGTCATGAAAGAGAAAGAGGGCGGAAGCGTCCTCGATAAGTTAGAGGCTCTCAGAAAGAGAATCGAAGAAGAACCGTTCGGATTCGAAGGCGACAATATGCGAGTCACCGTCACCATCGGCGCGATGAAATACTCTAACGGCATCTCTCTTGAGAAATGGGTCAACCAGGCCGACGAGAAGATGTATAGCGGCAAGAACTCCGGAAAGAACAAAGTCGTCTATTGATTCGCTAAAGAAACTAAAAGCCACCTTGTGGTGGTTTTTGTTCGATTTGCCCATAAACTAATCACATATGGATTTCTTTGGCTTTGCCATCCTTGCCTATATCGCTGACATCACAATCCCATATAACTACATGTTCCTCATGAGAGGGGACGGCACTCCATACGACATCTTCTACAACATGGTTAATGACAATCCTGTCCTTTATCCGATGGTCGTTATGCTTCTATTTGTTCTTTATATGGCCGTGGTGTATGGTATTGCGTATATCTTCCCTTCTTTCAGAAGACAGGCTTTTGAAAAGGAAGCGGTGGAAGAAAACCCCGAGGTATCACAATGAAAAAGTTCAAATTCTTAGCCCCTCTTGGAGCGGCGCTTCTCCTTAGCTCTTGCAGCCCATTCGTCTCGCATTGGTCCGCCAAGATCTTCATCCATTCGAACACCAGCCACGCCGCTTCGATGACGTTTGACGAATTCGAAGGCCTAATCGTTTTCAACCTCAAATCTGAGGATAAGGAACATTCCGTTCTCGAATACAAACTCAACCTGACCGAAGGCAAGTTCAACATCTCTTACGCTTATAGCGAAGAAGAGAAATACGACATCGTCACGATATCGGGCACTGAGAAAAAAGAAGGGTCTGTCGAGTTTGCCAAAACCGGTAAGGTCTATCTCCTTGTCGAATCCGAAGGCAAGGCCAAAAACGGAGACTTCGAATTCACCGTCACCGGAGAAGCGAAATAATCATCACGCAGGCGAGTAAAAAGGCTCGCCTTTTTTCATGCTTTCAAATAGGTATTTAATTACCTCTTTTCCTGATGCCCAAATGTGGAATTAGAGGCCCTATTTTGGTATATTTATTGGGAGCAAACATAAGGAGATACATATGGCAATCGCTGATGAGATTTTTATCCAAAACATGAACGATATTATCAATAACGGAACCTGGGATACCGATTACCCAGTTCGTCCACACTGGGCCGATGGAACCCCAGCGCACACCGTTAAAAAATTCTGCATCGTCAACCGTTATGACTTAAGCAAAGAGCTTCCTATCCTCACCATCCGCAGAACCTACTTCAAATCCTGCCTCGATGAGCTTCTTTGGATCTGGCAGAAGAAGAGCAACAACATCCATGACCTCCATTCCCACGTCTGGGATAGCTGGGCGGATGAGACTGGCTCAATCGGAAAAGCCTATGGCTATCAGCTTGCCAAGAAAGCGATTTACCCAGAAGGTGAATTCGATCAGGTCGATAGAGTCCTCTATGACCTCAAGCATAACCCACATTCCCGCCGCATCATGACGAACCTCTATAACTTCGAGGATCTCCATGAGATGCATCTTTACCCATGCGCCTACTCGATGACCTTCAACGTCACCGGCGACACCCTTAACGGCATCCTCAACCAGAGAAGCAACGACATGCTTGCCGCGAACAACTGGAACGTCCTTCAGTACAGCCTTCTCCTTATCATGTTCGCCCAGGTCAGCGGCCTCAAAGTCGGTGAGTTAGTTCACGTTATCGCGGACGCTCACATCTATGACCGCCACGTCCCAATCGTCAAAGAGATCATCGCCAAGAAGCCTCATAAGGCTCCAAAGCTCTGGGTCGATCCAAACATCAAGAACTTCTATGACTTCACCGTCGACAGCTTCAAGCTCATCGATTACGAATACGAGCCTCTCGACAAGAAATTCGAGGTTGCCATTTAATGATTCGCATCATCCTTCACGTTGATAAGGAGTGGGGCATCGGCAAAAGAAACGGCCTCATGTTCAACCTTCCGAAGGATATGGCCTTCTTCAGGAACACCACGAAAGGCCACATCGTCGTGATGGGGGAGAACACCCTTCTTTCCTTCCCTGGCTCCAAACCTCTAAAGAACCGCACGAACATCGTTCTTTCAGCAGACCCAACCCATGAATACGAGGGCTGCATAAATCTCCACACGATGGATGACCTCCATAAGAAGATGAGAGAGATCGATGAAAGCGGCGAGGACATTTACGTCATCGGAGGGGCGAGCATCTATAGAGCCTTGCTCCCATACGTGGATGACGCGCTTGTGACCAAAGTCGATGCGGTAGGGGGAGCGGATGTCTTCTTCCCGAATCTCGATACGGATCCTTCCTTCGAATGCGTCGAACAAAGCGAGAAAGAGAAGGATGAGGACGCTTATATATCCTTCACCCGCTACGTGAACAAGAACAAACTTCCATTATAGAAAAACAGGCCGCGTGCCTGTTTTTTGTTAAAACAAAAGAAACGATACAGCCTGTATTCTTTTTATTGCTTTACTTGAAGGCTTTCGTGTGGTTAACTAGTTTCGTTTACTAGATAACCTCGTGACGATTACAACTACACTATACGGAGCCGAATATGAAAATAGCCTTATCAACCGAATCCTCTAGCGACCTTCCAAAGGAACTAGTGGAGAAATATAGCATCCACGTCATCGCCTTCACCATCGTAAAAGGTGAGGAAACCATCAAAGATGGAAGTGAGCCATTAGAGAACCTTTATTCTTTCGTAACGGAGACGAAAACCCTTCCTAGGACTACCGCCGTCAACATTGAGGAATTCAAAGAGCATTTCTCAAATCTTCTCAAAGAATATGATGCGGTCGTTCACGTCAGCATGAGCCACGCCTGCTCAAGCGCTTACGAGAACGCCCTTGCAGCGTCCAAAGAGTTCAATAGCAAGGTCTTTGTCGTCGATTCCCTCGTCTTCCACACAGGACAGGCCCTTATGGCCTTATATGGCGCTTCCCTCATCAAAGATGGACTCAAACCAGAAGAGATTGTCGAAGCCCTCAAAGAAAGAGCGAACCACGTATGCACGACCGCCACACTCGAAACGGTCAATTACCTCTACAAAGGAGGAAGATGCAACGCCCTCGCCATGATTGGCGCCAACATCCTTGGCCTTCGCCCGATGGTGGAACTCCGTCAAGGTGAGATCAAACTCGCCAAGAAGTTCATCGGTCCTCGTAGACTCTGGACCAACGCCTATATCAACTTCATCATGTCGAAGATCGAGAAAGGCGCAGACAAGACAATCGTCTTCGTCTCTTCAACCACCGATATGCCTGAAGCAACTGAGACCGCTGTCAGAAAGCTCAAGGAAGCAGGATTCCAGAACGTCTTCACTGCCAAAGCAGGAGCGACAATCGGAACCCACACAGGCCCAGGAAC
>CADCLU010000010.1 GCA_902802355.1 uncultured Erysipelotrichaceae bacterium | reverse complement strand
TTCTCATCAGCGAATAGATTAAGAACGAATGGAGCGGCGATCATAAGGGCATCAACAAACATGGAGATGAAGTTGACGGCGAGAGCAAGTGTGTTGCTATTCCTAGCAAGGACGGTCCACATCATCATGTGGTTGACTAAACCGATCAATCCGATGATGGTGAGGTATATGAGCATCTGACCGTGCCCCTGGATCAATTCTTCGAAATCTCTGAACTTAGGGACTCTCGAAAGGATATTCACACCCATGACGAGATAGATGACGATCATGGTGACAATACGGAGAGCGAACTCAAAGGTTCCCCTCTCGCCCTGCCAGTTGATGATATAGATGAGTGAGCAGGCAAATACCCAAAGCCACTCCAAAGAGGCAGCAGAAAGGCCAATGATATCGACTAGGCGGCGTTTCTCTTTCCTATCGAAGGAGAAAGAAAGACCATAATCGAGGATAAGAATAAGAGCAAAGCCCCCTGCCATGAAGGAAGTCTGTCCGATGATGTTCTTCTCGAACTCTCTTCCCATGACATCCGCCATATATTCTTTGTTGCCATAGCAGATCGAGAAAACAATCATCGCTAAGAAGAAGGCAGTTGCCAAAACGATCCCATATGGGAGAGCGTATTTGTTCTCTTGGTATGTCTTCTTGCCAAATAGACTCATTTAGCTAGGTTAAGGAGCTCCTTAGGCTCTTTGATATTATAATCACTCTTCGCGATGAATTCGCTCGTGTAATTTCCATATCCATAGACGCAAAGGCAGAAAGCAAGGCCTCCGTTTCTTGCGGTGTTGTAATCAGTCACGGAATCCCCGACAAAAAGGGTCTCTTTTGGATCAAGGTGATAAGCATCCATGATGACATCAACATTGTGCTTATCTGGTTTAGGCGCTTCCCCTTCTTTTAGTCCTTTGATGAAGTCAAAGGTGTTAGGGCCAAAGATGTTATCAAGGATCTCTAAAGCGAGGTGATTCGGTTTGTTCGTGCAGACATAAAGTCTACAACCCCTGTTTTTGAGGCTAGAAAGGGTCTCTATGCATCCTTTCATGGCTTTTGTGGTCTTTGTCTGGTATTCCTGATAAAGAGGCATGAAGACCCTTTTAATCGCTTCAAAGTTCTCAGGTGTGTCTTTATCCTTCAAGGCGCGGTGCATTAAGTTAGCGACACCATCGCCAATGAGCTTCTTCCCTGATTCGATGTCATAGACATAATCGAACCCGCATTCTTTGAGAGCGGCGTTAATCGCAGTAACGATATCTGGCAAGGTCTCGAGGAGGGTACCGTCGAGATCGAAAATGAAATTCTTATACATACGGCACATATTATAAACAAAAAGCCCCTCTATAAATAGAGAGGCTTAGTTGTTGCTTATCGCTTAGTCAACCCACTGGACGAGTTCGACTTCGGCATTGTCGCCACGACGGGCGCCAAGCTTGTAGACACGGGTGTAACCACCGTTTCTGTCTTTGAACTTTGGTCCGAGTTCTTTGAAAAGCTTATCGATGGCCTCGACGCCGTTAGCATCGACGATGCCTGGGCGGATGACCTTCATGGCTTCACGACGGCCAGCGAGATCGCCCTGTTTGGCGAATGTGACCATCTTTTCGGCGAGAGTGACAAGCTCTGGGGTAACTCCGCTGGTGACCTTGACCTGGCCGTGGACGATGAGCTCGCTCACGACGTTGCGAAGCATTGATTTGTTTTTAGAGGCGGTATAACCGGCTCTGAAGCGAACACCGGCTTTGCCGTGGACGTTCTTTCTACCTTGTGCTGGCATTGTTATTCTCCTACGTAATCACGGAAGTGAAGCCCATAAGTGGCGAGCTTCTCTTTGACTTCTTTGAGCGACTTCTTGCCAAGGTTACGGACTTTCATCATCTCATCCTCGCTCTTCTGAGTGAGTTCCATGACGGTGCTGATGCCCGCACGCTTAAGGCAGTTGTTGCTTCTGACACTGAGATCGAGTTCTTCGATCATCATGCCCTGATATTTGTTTTCCTCCGGTTTGACTTCCTCTTTGACGAGACGGTAGTTCTTAACCGCTTCATCAAGGTGGGTGAACTTATCGAAGTGGGCCGCAAGAAGCTGGGCGGCCATAGCAACGGCCTCATGAGGTTTGATGGAGCCGTTGGTGGTGACCTCAAGGGTCAATTTGTCGAACTTGGAATCGTGCTCAACACGGGTTGGCTCGACATTGAAGGCGACTTTGATGACAGGCGAGTAGTTGCTGTCGGTTGGGATGACGCCGATGGTGTCGATCTTGCGTTCAAGCTTGTTGCCTTCGCTAGTGATATAGCCACGGCCCTGGCCGACGAAGATGGACATCTCGAGATGGCCTTCGCTATTGAGGTGGGCAATCTCTAAGTCTTTGTTGACGACGCTCACCATGCTTGGGAGCTTGAGATCGCCAGCCTTAAGGACGCCTGGGCCCTTGAAATCGACGGTAAGGGTCTTGACATCATTGGTGGTGCTATCGACCTTGAGGACGAGGTCCTTGAGGTTGAGGATGATGGCGGTCACGTCTTCTTCAACGCCTGGGATGGCGGTGAATTCATGACGGACACCTTCAATCTGAACCGCGAAGACGCTGGCTCCTGGAAGGGCGCTTAGCAAGACACGGCGAAGGGAGTTGCCGATGGTGAGGCCGAATCCTCTTTCGAGAGGTTCGACCACGAAACGGGCGTAGTGCTCGTTCTCATCGTTGACATCGATCTTGAGATCGAATGGTTGGAAAGGGTTAGGAAGACGAATTTCTTCCGCTTTGACGTCATTGGTTTGGTTAGCCATTAATTAATTTCCTCCTATTAGTCTTTCCTTACATATGTTTCTGTAAGGGATTAGCCACGCGGCCTCTTTGGAGGACGGCAACCATTGTGAGGGATTGGAGTGGTATCGACAATTGATAAGACCTGAAGGCCAACGTTCGCTAAAGCGCGGACGGCGCTCTCACGGCCTGGGCCTGGGCCCTTGACGTCGACATCGACCTGACGGAGGCCCTGGTCATAGGCGCTCTTGCCAGCGGCTTCGGAAGCGAGCTGAGAGGCGAATGGAGTGGCCTTCTTGGCACCCTTGTAACCAAGAGCACCGGAGCTGGACCAGGCGATGACATTGCCTTTTTCGTCGGTAACGGTGACGATGGTGTTGTTGAAGGTGGCGTGAATGTGGACGACACCTTTGGTAAACGTGCGCTTAACTTTTTTCTTGCGAGCGCTAGTCTTTTTGGACTTTTTCTTAGCTTCTGCCATTTACGTGTCCTCCTTTCATTACTTAGTAGCCTGCTTCTTGTTGGCGATGGTCTTTCTCTTACCTTTGCGGGTACGGGCATTGGTCTTGGTGTTCTGACCTCTGACTGGAAGACCTTTTCTGTGACGGACGCCACGGTAGCAGTTGATTTCGGTGAGGCGCTTGATGTTCATAGCGATCTCACGGCGAAGGTCGCCTTCGGTGTGATGCTTGGCGACTTCGGTTCTGAGGGCGACGAGCTGTTCATCAGTTAAGTCTTTGACTCTGATGTCCTCGCTGACGCCGGCAGCTTTGCAAATTTCTTGGGCGGTTGTGTCACCGATACCATAGATGTAGGTAAGGGCGATAACAACGCGTTTCTCGGATGGGATATCCACCCCGACGATACGTGCCATATTCTTTTAATCTCCTTAATTAGCCTTGTCTCTGCTTGTGCTTAGGATTTTGGCAGATGCACATGACCACGCCATGACGGCGGATGATTTTGCACTTATCGCAGATCGGTTTGACGGATGGTCTGACTTTCATAAGTTTCTCCTAATGCTTTTTTGGTTTTTACTAGCTTCTGTTGAGTTAGTTTTTGTAACGGAAAGTGATGCGGCCGCGTGTTAAATCATATGGCGAGAACTGAACGGTGACTCGATCACCGGGAAGAATACGAATGTAGTGCATTCTGATTTTTCCCGAAACGCTAGCCAGAACCACCGCTCCATTGGCGAGTTTGACTCTGAAGGTAGTGTTTGGAAGGTTTTCCAAGACTGTGGCTTCAACTTCAATGCAATCTTCTTTACTCAAATGAAGATACCTCCTACTTCTCACTATGAAGCGTTAACACTTCATAGCCATCCTTGGTGACAAGGACGGTGTTCTCGTAATGTGCGTTGAGCTTGCCGTCTTTTGAGACAGCGCTCCAACCATCGCCTAGAACCCTTATCGCCGGTTTACCAGCCATTACCATCGGCTCGATGGCAAGGGTCATTCCCGCTTTGAGGATCGGACCGGTTCCGGCCTTTCCGTAGTTCGGGATGTAAGGGTCTTCGTGCATTTCGTGACCTATTCCATGTCCGGTGTACTCTCTGACGACTGAGTATCCGTTGCTCTCAGCGGTCTTTTGAATAGCCTCTTGGATATCTCCTAGGTGCACGCCCTCTTTGATGAGGCTCACGCCGTTCCAGAAGCACTGTTCGGTTACTTCTATGAGGCGAAGCGTCTCTTTGCCGCATATTCCTACTGGGTAAGTGCGGCAAGCGTCTCCCATATAGCCGTTAAGAAGGGAGACAACATCAAGAGAGACAATATCCCCATCCTTGAGCACCTTCGTTTCGGAAGGCACGCCATGGACCAAGACGTTATTGACTGATGTGCAGATCTCGCCAGGGAATCCCCCATATCCTTCCTCGACGCAGATACCACCGGCATCCTCGATGACTTTCTTTGCCATCTTTGCGAGGTACTTGGTGGTGACGCCAGGTTGGACGAGGGGTCCGACGGTCTCGAAGACTTTTGCGGTTAACGCTCCAGCCTTCCTCATCAGCTCAATCTCACGAGGGGATTTGATGATGATCATTTATGTTCCTCAAGGAAGGCAACAAGCGCTTTCTTAAGGTCAGCTGCTCCGATGGAACCATCGAAGTCAGTGAGTAAGCCCTCACCCTTATAGAATTCCATAAGAGGGGCTGTGCTCTTGTAGTAATTGGCAAGGCGGACTTTGAAGCTTTCCGCATTGTCGTCTTTGCGTTGCACGATTGGTGTTCCGCATTCGTCGCAGATGCCTTCCTGTTTCTTAGGAGGCATGAATGTGACGTTATATGAAGCGCCGCATTTTGGGCAAACCCTGCGTCCGGCGATCCTTTCGATCAGAAGCTCATCTGGGCAAGAGATATTGAGGATGGTGTTGACCTCACGGTTGATCTCTTTCCCAAACGTTTTGAGGGCCTCGGCTTGGGCGATGGTGCGTGGGAAGCCATCAAGGAGGTAGCCATTCTCGCAGTCTTTGCGAGAGAGTCTTTCCTTAACTAACGCGCAGGTGAGGTCGTCGGAGACGAGCCCACCACCGTTGACGATAGCCTTGATTTTGTTTCCAAGCTCGCTGCCACTTGCCATAGCCTCACGGAACATGTCGCCCGTGGAGATATGTGGAAGGCCATAATCTTTGGCGATCCAAAGGGCATGCGTGCCTTTGCCCGCGCCAGGCGGGCCCATCAGAACGATATTGAGCATCTTTATTGTTGAATTCCTTTCACTTTGTCAAATGACTTGCCAGCGAGAAGGCCATCGATCTGGGCGTTGATTTCAAGAGCAACGCCGACGATGATGATGAGACCGGTGCCGCCAAGGGCAAGGGTGTTGTCGCCATCGAAGACATTGGCCCAAACGAGGATGACTGGGAGAGCTGCGATGATGGAGAGTGACATAGCACCGATGAAGGTGACTCTGTTAAGGACTTTCCTGACGTATCTCTCGGTTTCTTTTCCTGGGCGGATGCCTGGGATGTAGGAACCATTCTTCTGGAAGTTATCCGCAAGGTTCTCCGGGTCGATCTGCATCTCCGCGTAGAAGAAGCAGAAGGCGATGATGAGGGCTAAGTAGATGAATAAGCCCCAGTTCATCTCCCAGTGGGTTCCATCGAACCATGGCATGGAGAAGGTCCTGTTGTAGTTGAAGATGTTAAGCCACTCTGCACTGGCTGCCTCACTTGAGATGAAGCTGGCGATGATGGCAGGTGCGCTTAGGATGGAGCTAGCGAAGATGACAGGGATGACACCTGCGCTATTGATCTTGATCGGTAAGAAGGAGGCGCGCGCCATAGCGGCGGAACCACCACCTTTTCCTGCGTGCTGGACTGGGATCTTTCGTTTCGACAACTCGATGAAGACGACGAAGCCGATGATGAGGACCATCGCGAGGATATATAAGGCGAACTGGAAGGCACCTCTGATCATTTCGCTGGAGGAACGGGTGACAGTGTCTGTGACCCACTTCTTCCAAGCGGTTGTGATCTGGGTCGGCAGCGATCTGACGCAGCCGGCGAAGATGATCATGGAGATACCATTTCCGAGGCCTTTCTCGGTGATCTGGTCACCAAGCCACATGGTAAGCATGGCACCCGCGAGGATGACGGTTACGATGTAGGCGTAAGTCCAGAAATTGCTCTCGAGATTTAA
Organism: uncultured Erysipelotrichaceae bacterium; assembly: GCA_902802355.1. GTDB lineage: Bacteria > Bacillota_I > Bacilli_A > RFN20 > CAG-826 > UBA4951. Next base: position 34,275 of record CADCLU010000010.1, on the reverse strand, counting down.
GGTGATGAAGCTGCTGTTCTCCATGGTGCGGATGATGCCGTAGCCTTGTACAGCACCGAGAAGAAGCGTGAGATAACGCGTGGCCATCTCGCTCTTCTTACGTCCGTACTCGCCTTGCTTGCTGAGTTCAGTAAGCGCTGGCAAGACATCCTTGGAGAGAAGCTGAATGATAATCTGAGCCGTGATGTATGGCGAGACACCGAGGGCAAACACGGAGAAGTTGGAGAGAGCTCCACCTCCGAGCAAGTCCATGATAGCGAGCGAGTTGCCGCTCTTCATGAGATCATCGAGCTGTTTCTCGATGTGGACCCCCGGTACCGTAATGGCCGCCCCGATCCTGACGACGAAGAGGATCATGATCGTAAAGAAAATACGATTGACAATCTCTTTATTTTTGAAGATCGAGACGAACTTTTTCATTACTTAATAACCTCGGCAATGCCACCTTTTTCCTCAATGGCAGCTTTGGCCTTCGCGGAGAAGGCATCAGCTTTGACAGTGAGTTTTTTGGTTAATGCACCAGTACCAAGGATTTTAACACCATTGGTGAGGCTCTTCACTAAACCTTTTTCGACAAGGGCTTTTCCATCGACGACGGAGCCCTCTTCGAAGGCGTTGAGATCATCGAGGTTGACGACAGCCTTGATGACTTTGATGTTGTTGTTGAAACCATACTTTGGAATACGGCGAGCTAAAGGCATCTGACCGCCTTCGAAGCCGTTCTTCTTGGTATGGGCATGAGCGCCTTGGCCTTTCTGGCCACGGCCGGCGGTCTTGCCATTGCCAGAGCCTAAGCCCTGACCTTTGCGGAAGTGCTCTTTGCGGGAGCCTTCGACCACCACGATAGTATGAAGATTCTCAGCCATTATTTATCTCCTTTTGGCTCCTTGGCTTCGTGAGCGCGTGGGGCGCGTTTTTCGAAGTTACGTGGAGCTCTTTCGGCTCTCTCGGCCTTTGGGGCTGGGGCTGGATGCATGGCTTTGATCTCCTCTTCGGTCTTGAGACCGCGGAGAACCATGACCTTGTCATAGCTCTTAAGGGACTGGAGAGCGGCGTCGGTGGCGCGGACCACGTTGAGGGCGGTACGGGAGCCATAGACTTTGGAAACGACGTTCTTGATGCCAGTGAGCTCAAGGACGGCACGGACGGCGCCACCAGCGATGATACCAGTGCCAGCTGGAGCTGGTTTGAGGATGACCTTGGTGGAGGTCCAGCTGCCTTCGACTTCGTGAGCGATGGTGCCTTTGGTAAGGTGGACGCTCTTGAGGTTCTTCTTAGCAGCGGTTAAGGATTTCTTGATGGCATCCGGGACTTCACCGGATTTTCTCATGGCAAATCCATAGTGGCCTTTGCCATCGCCGACGACGACGAGGGCATCGAAACGCATATGTTTGCCACCCATGACGACTTTGGTGACCTTGTTGATGTCAACGACACGGTCATTGAAGTCATCTTCTTCGCGACGGAATCCGCCACGGCCACCACGTCTCTCGCCTGGACGGCCACGGTGGTCGCCGAATTTGCGGGAGCCTGGACGGTCGCTGGTACGGGAACCGGCTGGTTCACGTTCTGGGTTGCCAGTAGGATTACGCTTCGCCTCTGGAGCATTGTTAGCGGCTTCTTGAGCCACAACTTCTTTATTTTCTTCAGCCATAGTTTTTCTCCTTAGAACACGAGGCCGGCTTTACGTGCGGCTTCGGCGAGGGCGGCAATACGCCCATGATATTGGTAACCACCACGGTCGAAGACGACCTTGGAGATGCCTTTATCTTTGGCTTTATTGGCGATAGCTTCACCAACTTTGGCAGCGGCTTCGCAGTTGGAGCCGTTAGCAAGCTTGAGTTGGACACTCGAAGTGCAAGCCAAGGTCATACCTTTGGTATCGTCGATGAGCTGGGCTTCGATGTGTTTGTTGGAACGGAAGACCACAAGACGTGGGCATTCCGCGGTGCCGGAGATCTTCGCTCTGACTCTGAGGTGACGACGGGCTCTGACCGCCGAACGGGACTCTTTCTGAATCATATGTTCTCTCCTCCTTATTTCTTAGCACCGGTGGCAGCGGCACGCTTACCAACCTTCTTGATGAGGTGCTGGCCTTTGTAGTGGACGCCTTTCTGACCGTAGACGTCTGGACGGTGTGAATCATAGATGAGGGCAGCGGTCTGTCCAACATCGTGCTTGTCGCAGCCTTCAACGACGACGTGGGTGTCATCGGTGCAGGTGATCTTGGTGAACTTTCCGACTGGCTCGACACGGATTTCGTGAGAGTAGCCGAGGAACATGCAGACAGCGCCGTTCTTGACGGAGGCGCGGTAACCGGTTCCGTTGATTTCGAGTTCTTTCTTCCAGCCTTCGCTCACGCCCTTGGCGGCATTGTGAAGGTTAGCCGCGAAGGTACCGTGGTTTTTATGGGCTTGTCTGCTCTCGGTATCTTCGAGAACGCAGTGCAAGGCTCCGCCTTCCTCATGGACGCTGACGCCAGCTAAGAGCTTGACGCTTACTTCGCCCTTTGGACCTTTAACGGAGACAGCGCCATCTTTGATTTCATAGGTGACGCCCTCAGGAAGAGAGATGGGTTTTAATCCAATACGTGACATAAATGTACTTTCTTCTCCTCTAATTACCAGACGTAGCAGAGAACTTCGCCGCCGACGTGCTCTTTGCGAGCTTCAGCGTCGGTGAGGATGCCTTTGCTGGTGCTGATGATGGCGATGCCAAGACCTTTGAGGACCTTTGGAAGCTTCTCGCATTCCATGGTCACGCGGAGACCTGGCTTACTAATCCTCTTGAGATTAGTGATAACGCGCTCGCCGTTCGCGCCATACTTAAGGGTTAAAGTGAGGGTTTTGCTCGCGCCTTCACCTTCGGCAACGAAGGAACTGATGTAACCTTCGGAGAGAAGGATGCGGGCGATTTCTCCCTTGACCTTGCTATAAGGCATGGAGACAGTCTCGTAACGAAGCGCGTTGGCGTTCCTGATGCGAGTGAGCATATCGGCAATTGGATCTGCAATCATTTTTTATCTCCTTTCCTTATTACCATGAAGCCTTCTTCATGCCTGGGATCTCGCCTTTGTAGGCCATCTCCCTGAGGCAGATACGGCAAAGTCCGAATTTACGGAGGACACCGTGTGGGCGGCCGCAGCGCTGGCAACGGGTGTAGTTGCGGGTGCTGAACTTCTGTGGGCGGCTCGCTCTGACGATTAAACTAGTTTTGGCCATGTTCGTTTCTCCTTAACGTTTGAATGGCATGCCGAGGAGTTCAAGAAGCTTGAAGGCTTCGGCATCGCTCTGAGCGGTAGTGACAATGACGATGTCCATGCCACGGATCTTCGAGATCTTATCGTAGTCGATTTCAGGGAAGATGAGCTGCTCACGAACACCCAAGGTGTAGTTACCATGACCGTCGAAGGCGTTCTTGGAGACGCCACGGAAGTCACGGACGCGTGGGAGAGCGATGGAGACGAGCTTATCGTAGAACTCGTACATTCTCTGACCACGAAGGGTAACTTTGGTGCCAATGGCCTGTCCTTCACGGAGCTTGAAGTTCGCGATGGACTTTCTGGCTTTGGTGATGACTGGCTTCTGGCCAGCGATAGCGGTCAATTCAGCGACGCTGTCTTCGAGGGCTTTGCCGTTTGAGGTGGCATCGCCGACGCCGATGTTGATGACGATCTTCTCGAAGCGTGGGGCTTGCATGATGGAGGTGTATCCGAACTCTTTGATGAGAGCTGGAACAACTTCGTTCTTATATTTGGCAAGAACACGGTTGAGCTCTTTTGCAGGAGCGGCTGGTTTCTTGCTGGCTTTTGGGGCCTCGGCCTTTGGGGCTTCCTCTTTTGGAGCTTCTGCTTTTGGAGCAGCGGCTTTTGGAGCGGCAGCCTTAGTGGCTTTAGGAGCGGAGGCTTTCTTAGCGGTAGTAGTTTTCTTAGCGGTAGCTTTCTTTTCTTCTTCTGCCATTGTTATGTCCTCCTTCCTTACTTATCGAGGTTGGCTCCGCTCTTGGCGGTGCGAACCTTCTTGCCATTTTCCATTGTCATATGGACACGGGTGGCTTTCTTTGTCTTTGGGTCAATGAGAGCGACCTTGGAGGCATCAAGCGGGACATAGATGTCGAGGATGGAGCCTTCTTGGACGTTCTGGTTTGGCTTCTTGTGTTTCTTGTGGACGTTCACGCCTTCGACGACGACTTTGTTAAGCTTTGGGTAAACCTTCTGAACGGTGCCCTGCTTGCCTTTGTCATCACCGGAGAGAACGATGACTTTATCACCTTTTTTGATGTTCATATCTCTTCTCCTTACAAGACCTCGCTGGCAAGGGAGATGATTTTCATGAATCCCTTTTCACGAAGCTCACGGGCGACCGGTCCGAAGACACGGGTGCCGAGTGGGTTATGATCATCATCGACGATGACCACGGCATTATCATCGAAGCCAATGGAGGAGCCATCTTTGCGGATGACCTGTCTCTTGGTGCGGACGATGACGCCTTTGACGACTTGACCCTTCTTGACCTTTCCATTTGGGGCAGCGTCCTTGACGGCGCAGAGGACGATGTCACCGATGGAGGAGACCTTCATACGGGCTCCGCCGAGCTGACGGAAGATGCGGACGATGCGGGCACCGCTGTTATCGGCGACCACGAGATTCGATTCATTCTGGACCATTATCCGTTTCCTCCTTATTCAGCTTTCGCTTCCTCGGCTGGGGCAGCGACGATCTCATCGGAACCTTCCTTCTTCTCGAGGGCGGCTTCGATGGCTTCGACTGACTCACCGGCTAAAGCGGCTTTATCAATGGAGACAAGTCTCCATCTCTTAAGACGGGAGAGTGGGCGGCAAGCCATGATGGTGACTTCATCACCGAGCTTGGCCTGCTCGTTCTCGTCGTGAGCGTAATACTTCTTGGAGTATCCGACTCTCTTCTTGTAAAGGGGATCATTACGCTTGGTGCTGACGGTGACGATGATGGTTTTGGCCATCTTGGTTCCGGTCACAACCCCTTGAAGAGAAGTTCTTCTATTTCTTTCTTCCATGGTATTGGTCTCCTTTCTTATTTGGCCTCATGAAGGTGGAGGGCTCTCTCACGCTTCACGGTTTCGGCCTTAGCGATGTCCTTGCGGACGTAGTGTAATTCGTCTGGGTGCTCAATCTGTCCCACCGCTCTTTGGCGGGAGAGCTCGAAGAGCTTCTGACGAAGGCTGGCAAGCTTCTCGTCTAACTCTTTTGGAGATAACTCGCGGAATTCTTTGATATCCATGCTTATTCTCCTTTCTTAACGATCTTGCAGTTGATCGGAAGTTTGAAGGAAGCCTGACGAAGGGCCTTCATGGCGACTTCTTCGGAGACACCGCCGATCTCGAACATGACTCTGTTCTTCTTGACGACGGCGACCCATCCTTCTGGTGAACCTTTACCGGAACCCATACGGACTTCGGCTGGCTTCTTGGTGAAGGCGAGGTGAGGGAAGATTCTGATCCAAACCTTGCCAGAACGGTCGGTGTAACGGGATAAGACGATACGAGCGGCTTCGATCTGGTGGTCGGTGATGTAGGTTCCTTCCAACGCGGCTAAGCCATACTCACCGAAGGCGACCGTGTTGCCTTTGGTGGCGACACCCTCATAGCTGAGGCCATGTGGGCGGCGGTATTTAGTTCTACTTGGCTGGAGCATTTCTGTTTCCTCCTTCTGCTTTTGGAGCTTTCTTCTCTTCAGCGGCGGCGATTCCAACCTTGTTGGTGCCTCTGCAGCACCAGACCTTCACGCCAATACGGCCATAGGCAGTAGCGGCGCTGACGGCGGCGAAGTCGATATCCGCACGGAGGGTTTCGAGTGGGACAACGCCCTCTTTGTAACCTTCGCGACGAGCGATTTCAGCTCCACCAAGACGTCCCTGGCACTGGGTTCTGCAACCGGAAGCGCCAGCTTTTCTCATACGCTGGATGGCTTTCTTCTGGGTGCTACGGAAGGACTGACGGTTCTCGAGCTCAGAAGCGATCCATTTGCCGATGAGGGTAGCATCGACGTCTGGGTTTTTGACCTCAACGACCTCAAGATGCGGATTGCCGCTCTTGACGATCTTCTTAAGACCATCGTTGAGAAGTTTGGTGTTGGCACCATCCTGGCCCATGACGACGCCTGGACGGGCGACGTAGAGGGAGACGGTGACTTTGTATTCGGAATCGGTTTTGACACGCGCGATGTCGATATGGCTGAGAAGGGCTTCCTTGAGTTTTGGCTCTAAGAAGTTTCTGATGGCGATATCTTCACCAAGGAATGTTGCGTAGTCTTTCTTGGAAGCATACCAATTGGCTTCCCAGCCGCGGTTGATACCAATTCTAAGACCGACGGCGTTAACTTTCTGACCCATTGATATTCCTCCTTACCTTTCTTTCACGGTGACTCTCATGAAGCTGGTGCGCTTGATGATTGGGGAGCTTGCGCCCTTACCGCGTGGTTCATAACGTTTCATTCTGACACCATCGCTGGCCTGGATCTCGGCGACATATAACTTGTCACCGGCCATGCCGAAGTTGTTGGTGGCATTGGCGGCTGCGCTCTTGATGAGCTTGGCGACTGGGTCGCTAGCAGCTTTGTTGACGTGGAAGAGGAGCTCAAGGGCATCGTTGACGCTCTTGCCACGGACGAGATCCATAACGAGACGGACCTTACGTGGGGTGACGCGGACATCACGGGCGATGGCGTGGGCCTCAGTGACCTTAGCCTTGACTGGCTCGGCCTTGACCTCAGCCTTCTTCTTGGCTGGCTTCTTCTCTTCAGCCTTTGGAGCGGCCTCTGGAGCAGCTTCTTTCTTTGGGGCTGCGGCTTTCTTAGCAGGAGCCTTCTTGGCGGCTGGTTTCTTCTCAGCCTTGGCTTCTTCTTTGACTTCCGCAGTAGCTTTCTTTTTGGTTTCTGCCATAGTTGCTTACTCCTTACTTACCGCTGGCCTGATCACCGGCGTTGTTGCCGTGATGGCCTTCGAATCTTCTAGTTGGGGCGAATTCGCCGAGCTTGTGACCGACCATATCCTCAGTGACGAAGACGGTGATGTGCTCTTTGCCGTTATAGACGGCGAAGGTGTGCTCGACGAAGGCAGGATAGATGGTCGAACGTCTCGACCAGGTCTTGATGACTTCTTTTTTGCCGGCTTTATCGAGATCCTCGACCTTCTTAAGAAGGTAAGCATCTACGAACGGGCCTTTTTTGCTAGAACGTGACATGTGTTCGATCTCCTTTCCTTATCCATTGCGGCGTCTCATGATGAGGCGGCTGCTGTTCTTCTTGATGCGACGGGTCTTGACGCCCATAGCTTTCTTTCCCCATGGGGTGCGTGGGGCATCGCGTCCGACAGGACACTTACCTTCACCACCACCGTGAGGGTGGTCACATGGGTTCATGGCGGAACCACGGACGGTTGGGCGGATACCCATGTTGCGGTTGCGACCGGCCTTGCCGATGTTGACAAGGTTCCAGTCGTCATTGCCGACGATGCCGATTGTGGCGCGGCAGACGCTTAAGACCTTTCTGACTTCACCAGAGGCAAGGCGAAGGATGGTGTATTTGCCATCGACGCCAAGGACCTGAGCCATGGAACCGGCAGCGCGGCACATCTGTCCGCCTTTGCCTGGCTTAAGCTCGATGTTGTGGATGAAGGTACCTTCTGGGATGTTCTTAAGAGCTAAGTTGTTGCCGTTTTTGATATCGGTGGCCTCGCCGCTGATGATCTTGTCACCGACGTTGAGGTCCTTAGGTCTAATGATGTAGCGCTTTTCGCCATCAGCATAGGTGATGAGGGCGAGGAAGGCGGTACGGTTTGGATCGTATTCGATCGCCGAGACAGTTCCTGGGATCTCGTCTTTGTTACGACGGAAATCGACGATTCTGTAACGGTTCTTGTTGCCACCGCCGTGGTGACGGCAGGTGATCACTCCTTGATTGTTTCTGCCACCAGTGTGTTTCTTGGTGAGAAGAAGGGATTTTTCAGGAGTGGCTTTGGTGATTTCCTCATACGAGAGGGTCTGCATGGCGCGACGGCTCTTGGTATAAGGCTTGTAAACTTTGATTGCCATTTCTTTTCTCCTATAGTGGTTTTCTTTTTAAGATTTTTCTTATTTATATATAAGGATTAAGTCTTAAGGGTGTTTCCTACTCTTTGAAGAGGTCGACAGCCTCGCCTTCGGCGATGGTGACGATCGCTTTCTTGTAGCCGCCGATGAAGCCTTTGTAACGTCCGCCACGGGATTTCTCCTTGGCGTTGACGTTGACGATCTTGATATCAACGACTTTGACCTGATAGAGCCTCTGGAAGCTGAGTTTGATCTCATCTTTGTTGCTCCAATCAGCAACCTTGACGGTCACTTTGTTCTCATTCTGGAGAAGAGCCATACTCTTTTCGGTGATGACTGGTTCCAAGATGACTTTGTAATCGTGCTCATTTGGAAGAGCGATAGGTTTCTTAGCAGCTTTTGGGGCTTCCTTCTTAGCCTCGGCTTTTGGGGCCTCAGCCTTTGGGGCGGCTTCCTTCTTAGGAGCAGCCTTCTTAGCAGGAGCTTTCTTGGTAGCCGTCTTCTTCTCGGCGGCGACTTTCTTTTCTTCGGCCATTATTTAAGTCCTCCTTCGAGCGCTTTGACATCATCCTCGCTGATGACCATGGTGTTGGCATTGAGGACGTCATAGACGCTGATGTTGTTAAGGGCGCGGACCTCGAGGGCTTCGATGTTCGTGGCGCTCTTGACGAGTTTCTCATCGCTTCCGACCAAGAGAACTTTGCCTTCAGCCTTGATGGTCTTGAGGGACTCAGCAATGGCTTTGGTGCTGATCTTGGCGAGCTTGAGGCTGTCCACGACGAGGAGGCCTTTGGCAGCCTTCTGGGAGAGGACGGTCTTCATGGCAAGGGCGTGGGCCTTCTTGTTCTGAGAAACGGTGTAGTTCTGGTTGCCATCTGGTCCGAAGACGGTTCCACCGCCAACCCAGATTGGGGAGCGGCTGCTACCCGCACGGGCGCGTCCGGTACCTTTTTGACGATATGGTTTCTTGCCGCCACCGGAGACTTCGTGTCTCTTCTTGGTTTTGGCAGTGGCCTGACGGGCGTTGGCGCTCTGAGCGACGACGGCGTCATGGATGGCTTGTTCGTTTTTCTCGGTGATGCCGAATACCTCGGCGCTGAGTTTGACGTCTCCGACTTTTTCGCCGGCGAGATTAACGACTGGCAAACTGATTTTCTTTTCCGCCATTGTTATTCTCCTTTCTTCGTAAGATCAACAAGCGGCTTGACCTCTGGCTTTCCGAACTGCTTGAGGATAGCGCTTCTGATCATGACGAGACCTTTCTTGGCTCCTGGGATGCCACCCTTGACAAGGATGTAGTTCTTCTCGGCGCTCGTCTCGATGACGGTGACGTTGAGAAGGGTGGTCTGTTCATCACCCCAGTGTCCGCTCATTCTCTTGCCTGGAATGACGCGGTTGTTGTCACGGCCGTTGTTAGCAAGGGAACCGATCTGACGGTGATAGCCAGAACCGTGACCCTTTGGACCGATGTGGGCGCCGTAGTGTTTGATGACGCCACTGTAACCGTGACCTTTAGAGGTGCCGATGATGTCAACGACTTCACCAGCCTGGAAGAGATCGGCGGTGAGGTTCTCACCAACGTTCTTTCCGTAGATTTCCTCACCCTTTAATTCGAAGAGGTGAGCTTTGGCAGCGACGCCGGCTTTCTTGTAAACACCAAGCTCAGGTTTGTTGAGACGGTGCTCGGCGATGTCTTCGTAACCAACTTTGAGGGCTTCATAACCATCTTTCTCGATGGTCTTCTTTCCGACGATGACGTTTGGAAGGACTTCGATGACGGTGACTGGATACATAGTTCCGTCAGCGGCGAAGACTTCAGTCATGCCCATTTTTCTTCCGATGATGGATTTCATTCTTCAGTCCTCCTTATTTCGCTGTGACATCGATGTCGACGCCGTTTGGAAGATCAAGCTTCCTGATGGCATCGATGGTCTCTTTGTTTGGACCAACGACGTCGATTAATCTCTTGTGAGTTCTGATTTCGAACTGCTCGCGGCTATCCTTGTACTTGAAGGTAGCACGGAGAATCGTGTAGACCTGCTTCTCGGTTGGGAGCGGGACAGGACCGACGATTTTCACATTGAAGTGATTCGCTATTTCTACGATCTTCTGGACGGCGACGTCGAGAATCTTGTGATCGTAAGCCTGCAAACGAATGCGCAGTACTTGCTGTTTCGCCATGAATTTTCCTCCTTATTTCTTCAGGCTTGCTTTGCCAAGCTCCATGCGAGTTCCCTGACTAAGTCGAAGGCCTTAACAACGGCATTCGGCGTGTCAGCAACATCGCACTTCATCGCTGGCGTCAGCGTGTATGAGTATATTCCCGCGTATGAGAGCGCGTCAACAAAAAAATGAAAAATATTTTCGATGGTTATGGCACTTTTGCAAAAATCTTCAAGATACGGTCGGAATTTGATCAAAATGGCCTGTTTTTTGCCTATTTCTTATGCACAATGCACAAATTTGCTAATTCTAGAAGGGCAAAAACATGTATTTTCACCCCTGCTGCTTTATCCCTTTTTTATGATTTTCTAACCGAGGCAATCCTTTTTGGGCAATAATATGAGGGACCTTAGGAGGGAAGCGAATGGATATCTTTGGATACTTGGATAAATATGGCAAAACGAGTTTCGAGGAGAGACCTTTCTCTGAGACCGACAGCCTTGTCTTTTCCCAGTTAAGCTACCTCAAGTTCGAATATGGCTTCTCCGCGCTAAGCGGAGGAGACGAGTATGTTGAGCTCAGTAAGTTCGCCCACCTCTCCGATAAGACTTTGCTTGCGCACGGCACGAGCGATCCGGCCAAATACAATGAGTTCTGGCTCAAGATTTTGGAGTGCCCACGCTTCTCCACTTTGAAGATCGGACATATCGAATCGCATTTCAGCGTTGATGATTGCATCCAATACATGTCGATGGTCTTCATCGGGAGTGGCCCAATGAGATACATCGTCTTCCGTGGAACAGATGGAAGCCTTGTTGGTTGGAAAGAAGACTGCAACCTCGCGACCATGAAGGAGATCCCTTCCCAGAAGCTTGCGAAAGATTACGTCACCAAAGTCGTTAAGCACCGTTTCTTCCCGTTCGTCATCATCGGCCACAGCAAAGGCGGCAACCTCGCCATGTACGCGACCTTAATGATGAAGTGGAGATATTATGGCCGCTTCAAAGGCTGCTACTGCCACGATGGCCCTGGTTTCAATGACACCAAGGTCTTCAGTAAGAGAGCCCTTACCAAACTCACTCCGAAAATCCATAAAGTCGTTCCAGGCGAATCCCTTATCGGACTTCTCCTCAACCAAGTTACCTCATATAGAGTCATCTCCGCGAACGAGAAAGCCTCTTTCTTCCAGCACAGCATCTTCAAATGGGATCTTGATGAAGAAACAGGTGAGCTTATTGAGCTTGAGAGGAATTCAAACGCCTCAAAGACCAAGCAGACGATGTTCCAGAATTGGCTTGCTTCACTTTCGAGAGAAGACCTTGTCCAGATGACCGAGTGTCTCTTCGATATCCTTCAGGCCAAAGACAGGAAGACCATCTATGAGGTTATGGCTCTAGGCAAACTCGACCTTGGAATCACCCTCATCAAGAGTTGGATGAAGTATGACGAGGAGACCAAGAAGAAGCTGAAGAAGAACCTCTTCTCTGCGTTCACCTTCTACAAGGAAGCCAAAGAGGAAATCGCTGCCTCTTATGGCCCGAAGAAAGAGAAGAAGCCAAAGAAGAAAATATTCGGTTTATTCAAGAAGAAAAAATAAAAAAGGCCTGCAAATCGCAGGCCTTTTATTTTTCTAAGCCTTTCTCTATTCTGCGGCGTTCGCCTTCTTCGTAGGTGTATTTGCACCCGCAGCAGAGTTGTTGATAGAGGCCATATTTATCCCTGAGGGCTTTGCCTTTTTCAATGCCGTCATCCTTCTTGAAATCACTATAGAAATACTTGGTTTTGGAATGCTTGGCTTCAAGCTCTTTGCCGATGCTGTTTAAGATGAGGGAGTTCTTTTGTCTGGATATGGTCATGACCGTTGTGAAGTAATCAAAGCCATTCTCTTCGGCATAGTCATAAGCCTCACCCATTCTCTTGCGGTAGCAGATCATGCAGCGGCGGCCACCTTCTCTCTCGTTCCCATATGGAGCGAGGTCTTTATCGAATTCATCGTTGTCATATGGAGTGACGATGAGGCCGACATCAAAATTGAAATCCCTTTTGATGCACTCAAGAAGTCGCTTTAGCTCTTCGAGTCTTTTTGTATATTCCGCCTCAGGATAGATATTGCTGTTATTGAACATGATGGTCACGTCGAAGTGAGGACAAAGGAAAAGGAGAGGCCAGCAAGAGCAAGGACCGCAGCAACCATGAAGAAGAAGCCTTGGTTTCTTATCGCCATGGAGGTTTTTGATCTCCTCAAGGCTGATGTTGTAATAGTTAGGCTTCTTGATGTTCATCCCTAATCCTCAAGGTTTTTGGAATAGTCGTATTTGCCATATATGAACATGGCGTCTCCAAAAGAGAAGAAACGATATCTCTCTTTGACCGCTTCCTCATAGACGGAAAGGGTGAACTTTCTGCCCATGAAGGCGCTGACGAGCATAACGAGGGTGCTCTTTGGGAGGTGGAAGTTCGTGATGAGGGCGTCCACCGCTTTATATTCGTAGCCAGGCTCAATGAAGATTGAGGTGGCTTCTCTAGTGGCAACGAATTTTCCGTATTTCTGGTAATTGGCTTCTAAGGTTCTAACAGATGTCGTTCCAACAGCGATGATTCTCTTTCCTTCGGCTTTGGCTTTGTTAAGCTCTTCCGCGGCTTCTTCGCTGATCTCAAAGACCTCGCTATGCATGACGTGATCTTTGGTGTCGGTTACTTTAACTGGACGGAAGGTTCCTAAGCCGATGTTCAAAGTGACGTCGATGATTTTGGCACCTTTGGCTTTGATTTCATCAAAAAGCTCATTGGTGAAATGGAATCCTGCGGTTGGGGCCGCTGCGCTTCCAGGGATCTTCGCATAGACGGTTTGGTAATCGTCTTTGTTCGCGCACATCTGCTTGATGTATGGAGGGAGAGGCATCTGTCCAAGCATATCAAGGACTTCTAAGAAGATGCCTTTATAGATGAACTTCATGTTCCTGAGTCCTTCAGGTTTGACGGCTGTGCAAACACACTTGAGCTCACCGTTTCCGAAGACGCAGACGGAGCCTTCTCTGACGCTATGGGCATTGCCAACAAGGCACTCCCACTCGTCGCCTTCAAGCTGTTTTAAAAGAAGGACTTCCACCGCTCCGCCGGTCGCCTCTTTGGTGCCGATGAGTCTAGCTGGAATGACCTTGGTATTGTTTCTCACGAGAACATCATTTGGGCCGATATAGTCAATGATGTCGTGAAATTTCCTATGCAAAAACCGCTTATTTTCCCTATCGACGACGAGCAAACGGCATTCGTCACGCTGCTGCATCGGGGATTGGGCAATAAGTTCTTCAGGAAGGTTATAGTCAAATAATGAGATGTCCATTTAGAAGCCTCTTTCGTCTCCAAACTTCTCAAGGATCTCTTTCTTATACTCAAGGAAGCGATCCTCTTGGATGGCTTTCCTCGCTCCCTCAACGATCTTGATGAGGAAGCGGATATTGTGGATGCTGTTAAGCCTCTTTCCGAACTCCTCATTTGCGATGTGGAGATGACGGAGATAGGCTTTCGTATAGTTCTTGCAGGTATAGCAATCGCACTCTGGATCGAGAGGGGTGAAATCCTCTTTGTATTCGTTGCGGCGGATATTGATTCTGCCTTTGCTGGTCATAAGTGCGCCATGTCTAGCGATACGGGTTGGAAGAACGCAGTCGAACATGTCGACACCGAGTTCGATGCCGCCAAGGATGTAGTCGATTGAGCCAACGCCCATAAGGTAACGTGGTTTCTCTGGCGGGAGGTAACGAACGCTGTCGGCAACCATGTGGAAGCAGACGTCTTTTGGTTCGCCGATCGAGGTTCCTCCGATGGAGTATCCATCGAAAGGCATCTTGGCGAGCTCTTTGGCGCACATTTCTCTAAGGTCAGTGAAATCACTTCCCTGGACAATGCCAAAGAGAGCCTGATCTTCTCTGGTATGGGCTTTGAGTCCTCTTTCAGCCCAGCGAAGGGTTCTTAAAGTTGATCTTTCAGCGTATTTCCTATCGACTGGATATGGCATGCATTCATCGAATGACATAGCGATATCTGGTCCGAGGGCTTCTTCGATATGGATGACATCCTCCGGGGAGAGGAATTCTTTGTCGCCGTTGAGGTAGTTCTTGAACTGAACGCCTTCTTCGGTGATCTTGCGGTTATCGGCTAAAGAGAAAACCTGGAATCCACCGCTGTCGGTAAGGATTGGTCCGTCATAGTTCATGAACTTATGAAGACCGCCGGCTTTCTTAACTAAATCCTCGCCTGGGCGAAGATGAAGATGATATGTATTCGCGAGGATGATGCCCGCACCTAATGATTTGATTTCCTCTGGTGAGAGGGTTTTGACTGTAGCGTTAGTGCCAACCGGCATGAAAATCGGGAGCTCAACGTCTCCGTGCGGGGTATGGAGGATTCCATATCTGGCTCCGCAGTTCTTATCGATGTGTTTAATCTCTAACCAAAAATCTTTGCACATTACTGCGCTATTCTAATTCCTCAAAGGACAATAGGCAAATGCCTATTACCACTTAACGTCTTGATGGCGAGTTGGGTGGAAAACCGTATTGAAGAATTTCATGTGGGCAAGAATAACCCATAAAGCGTAGCCGGCAGCCATGGCGATTGTTTCGCCAATACCGACATAAAGGATGTTCTGCCAAAGAGTTAGATCACCCATGACTCCTAAGAGATAAAGCTCAGTACCAACGATGACGGCATTGAAGAGCACTGGCCAAATCCAAGCGATGAAAAGCCTCTTGGAGAAGAAGGAAATGAGTAGGCACGAAAGGAGCGTGGCTAACGTTCCGAACACCATATCGATTGCGAAGTTAACACCAAGCGCTGCACCGATGCCGTTTGAGATAAGACAGCCGATCGTTAAACCGATGGTGATGTCCGGTCTCCAGAAGCAAAGGAGAACGAGCGCTTCAGAGAAGCGACATTGGATTGGTCCAAAGGACAATGCGGGAACTAGTAAAGTAAGCACCACATAGAGAG
Organism: uncultured Erysipelotrichaceae bacterium; assembly: GCA_902802355.1. GTDB lineage: Bacteria > Bacillota_I > Bacilli_A > RFN20 > CAG-826 > UBA4951. The sequence goes on along the minus strand of CADCLU010000010.1, from coordinate 19,057 downwards.
CGGCGATGATAGAGTTCTCAGCTATCATGCGAACGGTGAAACGTCCGCCAGAAGGTTTAGATTCATTATGAGCCATTGTTAGGCCCTCCCTGTTTTTTATACGTGGAGCAAGAGGAGCAACACGTTGGAGAAATCTTAATATGAAAGCCAAATAGTTGCAAAGAAAAGTAAAAACAAGTGGTTTTTGCAGCGGATTTTTGGCTTTTTGTCTAGGAAAACGAAGCCTAGGGTATCTAGGCAAAAGTAGGGAACGAAGATATAATCTTCCCATATGAATGAGCAAGGCGAAGTCAAAACCACTCAGAAGAAGAACAAGAAGAGCTTAATCAGCAACATCATATTCCTCGTTCTCTTAAGCGCTCTCGTGCTTACCCTTTTCTTATCGTTAGGCGAGATCCAGAAGATTGGCGAGACCCTATCTCAGATTGCAGAGGGAACCAATTGGCTTTGGTTGCTTGCCGCCTTCGGCGCAGTCATCGTCTACTTCCTTCTTTGGCCAATCACTTTGAACCTCTTTGCCAAAGCAGCAGGATCAGATATTTCCAAAACGGACGCTTATCTTATCGGCTGTTCCGAACATTTCTATAACGGCGTCACTCCATTTGCTACAGGAGGACAACCATTCCAGATTTATTCGTTTACCAAGAGAGGCACTTCCGCTTCAGTCGCTACCAGTGCTGTCTTAGCTAACTTTGTTACCTTTATGATCGCGACCAATTTGATCGCTTTCGTTTCCTTATTCTTCTATCCACAAATCACCCAAGGCTTAGCCGACTTAAATATGGAATGGGCCAAGTACGTTGCTATCGTTGGCTACACCATCAACTTCTTGGTTCTCCTTTTCATGATTGCCTTGGGAACCAGCAAGCATCTAAAGAATGGAATCATCGCCATCATCAAATTCCTTACCAAGCCTAAATTCCTTAATAAGCATTTCGCCAAGCTCATTCCTTCCTTTGAAGCGTACTGCGAAAATGCTCAGATCGGATTCCGTTCTATCTGGGTTCACAAAAAGACCTTCATCTTCTCTCTCCTTATCAAGATAGTGACGATGCTCGCTTACTATCTCATCCCTTATTTCCTTATTAAGGCAGTCGGCCTCAATATCACTTTGAGTGATAACGAGTTCGTGAATCTCATGATCGTCTTGTTCTCGACATCGTTTGCCATCACCGCTGTTGTTTGGGTTCCAACCCCAGGAGGAACCGGAGGCATTGAGTACGCTTTCTCAATCGTCATCTCCTCTGTCTGCTTAATGACCACTGCTTCTGGAGCGGCCTTGGCCTTATCTCTCCTTTGGAGACTCGTCACCTATTACTTCACCCTTCTTATCTCATTCGCCTTCGTCTGCGTCTTCCAAGCTCGTGACAAGAAAGCCTTGTCGCAGTTAGAGGAAACACCAAAGGAAACCACTAATGTATAAAGGTCCATTACACATCTTGTACGCAGGAAACAAAGGCTATACCATGGCCCTTTTCCTTTCCCTCGAAAGCATGGCCAGAAGGACCAAAAACCCTATCAAAATCCATGTATTTTCAATGACTATGGGCAAGACAGTCGGCATGAACGAGGAAGATAGAGCCCTTTTGGAGAAGATGCTCAAAGACTTCAACGAAGAGAACGAGATCACCCTCTATGACGCCTCAAAGATGTTTGAGGAAGAATTCAAAAACAGCCCCAACAACAAGAATGTCTTCTTCCCTCCGATGTGTCTATTAAGACTCTTCGCTGAGAGGATCCTTCCAAAGGATATCGATGAGCTTCTCTATCTTGATGGAGACACCCTCATCTATAACCCAATTGAGAACATCCGTGAGAACGACATAAAAGAGCATGAGTTTGGTGCGGTCCTCGATTACCTAGGAAAGACCTGGAAGAACAAGAACTATTTCAACTCAGGCGTCCTCTACTTCAATATGAAGAAATGCAGGGAGACCGGACTCTTCGAGAAGTGCATTGAATTCGTTAAGACGAAGAAGGCTTTCTTCCCGGACCAGGACGCTCTCAATAAGAAAAACGTTTCTCATATGGTCATGCCTACGAAGTTCAATGACCAAAGGGATGTCTTAGAAGACACAGTCATCAGCCATTATCCTAGAAGGATATGGAAGTTCTATAACCCTGTTAAGCCATGGATGATCGGTAGGATGCATAAGGAATATAAACGCCACTGCTTCGACATCGATTACGACTATTACCTAGAGCACTTCCCATTCGAGAGATACGGAATGGAGAAACCAAGGAAAGATTGGTAAAAGAAAAACGCCTCAATGCGAGGCGTTTTGTTTTTCTAATTTCGATTAGGCTCTTTTAGCAAGCTCAGCTTTGCTGCCAGCGATCATGATGTATCCGCCAAGGGCGCAGGTAACAGCACCGACGACGAGGTTCATGATTGGGAAGCCATATCCCCACTTAGCGCCGAAGACATAATTCTTTCCGCTTTCGAGAGCGTAGTTGAGGTGGATTCCATTGTCTCTCCAGACGATGGTGAGAACACCATAGATGATGAGGCCGATGCCAACGGCAATGACAGCACCACCAGCCATGAAGCCTGGGAGTTTGTTTCCCTTCTTGAAGTTGTTGAGCCAAGCAAGAAGGAGAAGGACAAAGGCAGCTAAGTTAGCAAGGGTAACGGTAAGGAGAAGGAGGTTGATTTCGCTCTGTTTCCAAACGTTGAGGGAAGAGTTGGTAGCGTTGACCAAGAGGCTGAGACCAGCTTCAAGGGCAATGGCACAGGTGAAGACCATAGCACCACCGATGAAACCACGGAGAAGAGGTTTCTGATCCTTGCCATCGTAGAGCTTGACCATTGGGATGTTGGTGGCGATGAGAAGGATGATGGCGATGAGAAGAGACATGATGATGACGAAGACTAAGTTGCTGTCAGCACCATTGCTTCCGGTGAGGTCGAAGAATAAAACAGCCTGGAGGAGGAAGAAGATCGCGGCAGCCCAGCCTTCAACGATAAGAGTGGTAAGGGCTTTGACGACTGGTTCATCATCACGTGGGTTCATAAGACCTTTGACGGCATGGAAGAGGCCATAGCCGGAGATGACAGCAAAGCTGAGACCGACGACAGCAAGTTCTAGGTAAAGGAGATAGGCACCATCGAACAAGAATTCGGCAAAGTATTTTGGATCGGTTCCGAAGTACTCAGGAACAACGAAAGCGCCGAAGTAAAGGCCAAGGGCACCAAAGGCGAGAACGATGAGAAGGTGTGCTAAGAAGCTCAAGGTTCTGGATGTGTTTGCATATTTCATAAACAACCTCGCTCGCAGGGGGCTTCAAAAAATTACGGGAAGCCGTGCAACTTCATTATTTAAGTCTATCTTGAAAAGATAGTCAATTATCAAAGGGGAATTTCTTTTAATTCCCCTCAAAAAATTCTTTCGCAAAAATCGAGCATTTTCAAAAATTTAAGCGGTTTTTGCCAAGGATTTTGGGGTTTTATAAAGATTTGAAGACAATGATTGCGCTGAGTAACGACCAAGTGAGATTGTAACCACCGCAATCGCCATCAACGTCAAGGAGTTCGCCGATGAGATAGACGCCTTTTTCTTTTATCGAAGAAAGATTCTCATCGACCTCATTAAGGGAAAGGCCACCAATCGTGACCTGGGAATAATCGAAACCGTAATGATCCTTGACCGAATATCTAAGGTTCTTCATCGAAGTAGCGATGCATAAAGCGTCGTTTCCTTTTGAACGGCTAAGGATGTGTTTCTGAAGAGGCTCTACTAAGTAGGAGTCGAGATAGAACTTGCTGTTGAGGGCTTCGTCATGGGCAAGCCTGTTCATAAGTTCTTCAAAACTCCATTCTGGGAAGAGGTCCACCACTAACTCGATGTCTTTTGGGTTCTTGTGACGGTAGATTGCGCTCTCAGCATTGAAGATGACGATGCCAGAGATGCCGTCGTTCTTATAAAGAACCTCGCCATTCTCATCGAAGATCTTCTCCTTACCAAGGAAGGCTTTGACGTTGGCTTTATGACGGACACCAGCAAGAGGCTTGATGTCTTTGTCGTCAAGGGTAAGAGGGGTTAAGCCAGGGATTGGCTCAACGATTGAATATCCGTGCTTCTTCAGGATCTCGTAGAAGCTTCCATCGCTTCCAAGTTTAGGATCGCTCTTTCCACCGGTAGCGATGATGAGTTTATCAAAGATAAAGCTCTTCTTGTCCGTCTTGACCTCAATCTCTTTTTCCTCTGCTTTGTAATCAAGGACTCTGGTCTCCGTTACAAAAGTAACGCCGACCTTCTCAGCGAGCTTCTTGAGATATAAAGCATATGAAGGCGCGCTCTCAGAGAGAGGGTAAACGTAGTCGCCATTAGCGGTTAGTTCGATGCCAAGACTCTTAAGAACGCCTTCGAGGAATGGGTATCCATATTTCTCAAGGATAGACGCCATGAAATCAGGATGGTTGTACTTATCCTTGGTGAGGTTTTTGTTGAGTAAATTGCAGTGTCCGTTTCCGGTCGCATAAAGCTTCTTGGAAAGCTTGCTTTCCTTTTCGAAAACCACCACTTCTGATTCAGGGTGTTTGATTTTCAAAAAGATGGAGAGATAAAGTCCGCTTGGACCACTGCCGATAATACCGATTTTCATCGTATGTATTTTAGTCTAGATGGAGAGGATAGACAAAAAGAAAAGCAGCCGTTTTAGCGGCTGCTAATTTCTCGAGATTATTTTTCTTCCTCTTTTTTCTCTTCTACCTTTTTGCCGTGCTTCTTATCGTACACATCGATTTCTTCATCGATGATGGATTGAGCTTGGCTATGGTAGACGTATTTCTTCTTTGAGGTATAGAACTTGTCGAGTTCCTCTTTGACGATCTGACGGAAGGAAGCGTGGGTAAGATATTTCTCTTCCTTTGGCTCTTCTTCGACGACCTCTTCTTCTTTCTTGACGGCTTTCTCGCCTTTGAAGACGAAGAAGTATCTGATCAAGAAGCTGTAGACCATCGTGATAACAAGAGCAATGGCAAGGATTCCAAGTCCGCTTGGGGTGGATTTGCCACCATGAGCGATGACGTGGCCGATGCTAAGAGCGGTAAGGCTGTAATGGAGAGGGTTGGTTGGAACGATAAGTTTAGTGAGCAAAATGCCAACATGGATAAGAGCCATGCAGATGACCCATCCAAGGAAAGCGCTCAAAAGGAATTTCGGGAAAGTGGTCTTTCCTTTGCCTTTAAAGACAATGAGATGGTTAAAGAGATAACCGGCGACTAAGTAAATGACAAATGCGCCGACTGTCATGATCGCCCATTCCAAGACTTCGTCTAATTCCATAAGAGGAGCGACGAACTGGAGTAAGCAGAAATGTGCGCCTAAAGCGATGATGAGGGTGATGAGCTCAAAGACGATGAACTTAAGGACAAGAGGCATTCCCTTCTTTTCCTTCTTTGGTTCCTCTTCTTCGGCGACAGGTTCAGAAGCTTCTTCGACCTCTTTTGGTTCTTCAGCTTCTTTTGGTTCTTCAACCGGTTGTTCTAACTCTGGCTGTTCTAATTCTGGCTGTTCAGACTGAACTTCTTCTTTTTTCTTTTTCATGGCTAAAATACCATTCCTTTATATTTAGGATACTAGAGTGATTCGATTTCTTTAAGATAATCCTCACAAATTGCATCACTCGGCATCACAAGGTCACCTCTAGGTGAGAGACCAACGGTGCCGATTTTTATGCCATCAGGAGTGCAGTTTCTCTTGAATTGGCTCTGGAAGAAACGCTTGAAGAAGGTTCCTAACCATTTCTTCAAAGTTTCATTGTCGTACTTATAGTTGAAGGCTTGCTGCGCAAGGAAATAGAGCTTCTTTGGTGAGAATCCATAACGGAGATAATGGAAAATGAAGAAATCCTGGAGTTCGTATGGCCCAACTTTATCTTCGGACTTCTGGACGATCTCTCCTTTGCTGGAAGGTGGCAAGAGCTCCGGGCTGATTGGTGTGTCGATGATACCAAGCAAAGCGGTCTTCGCTTCTGGATGCATGATCGCATATCCCTCAACAACATATCTAACCAAAGTCTTTGGAACGGAGATGTTGAGGTCGTAGAAGGACATATGGTCACCATTATAGGTGCACCAGCCAAGAGCAGCTTCGCTTAAGTCGCCGGTGCCGACCATCAAAGCATCCTCATCGTTAGCAAGATCCATCAATACTTGGGTCCTCTCGCGAGCTTGGGCGTTCTCATAGGCGACATTGTGGTTTTGTTCATCGTGCCCAATGTCTTTGAAATGTAAACGCACTGACTCTCCGATGTTGATTTCGCGGAAGGAGACACCAAGCGATTCTGAAAGAAGGACTGCGTTGTTATGCGTTTTCTTACTTGTTCCGAATGACGGAAGAGTGATGGCGATGATGTCTTTCAGGTCATAACCAAGTTTTTTGAAGGCTTCTACGGAAACGAGAAGTGCAAGAGTTGAATCAAGACCGCCAGACAAACCTAAGACAACTTTCTTCTGATGGACGGTTTTGAGCCTTTTCACAAGGGCCATGCTTTGCATTGTGAGGATGAGATTGACTCTTTCAAGGTCAATTTCTTTGGTCTCTGGGATGAATGGGTTCTTTGAATAGTGACGGGTTAAGGCTTTAGGTGTTTCTAAAGGCATTGAGAAGAAGACCGTTTGATATTCGTTTTCGTATCTGGCTTTGAATGAATGGTTTTTGTTTCTTTCGGCTTCAAGAAGTTCAATATCAATCTCAGAAATTGCCTTTTCCATCTTGAATGGGGCGGCCTCGCAAAGAATCTTTCCGTTCTCTGCGATTATGTTGTGGCCGCCGAAGATCATGTCGGTGGTGCTTTCGCCATCACCAGCGTTGGCAAGGATGTAAGCGGCCGTCATTTTGTCGGAAGCCGTCTTCAAAAGGCTCGTGGTGTATTCGGCCGAACCAATAAGCACAGGGGTCGCGCATAAATTAAGAATGACATTCGCGCCTGCCTGCGACGCTTTCGCGGAAGGGACTTCAATTGAAGAGATATCTTCAGATAGTTCAACGGCGATTCTGAGTTTTGGGTAATTGGAGTCAACAAAAATCAAATTGGTTCCAAACGGGATCTTTTCTCCTAGGAGGTTGATGTAACCCTCTTTCGGTCCCTCAGAGAAGTATCGATTTTCGGATGGATAGGATTTTGGAACAATACCAAGAATCTCTCCGCCATAGTAAACGACACCGCAACTATAAAGTTTTCCATTGGTTTTGATTGGAGCGCCAACGGTGAATAGAAGGTCATTCTCTTTGGAGATTTCTTTAAGCTCAACAAGGGCTTTCTCAACCAATTCTTCGATTGTTTTACTGAAGATCAAATCGCCTAAAGTGGCAGAAGTAAGACATAATTCTGGCAAAACAAGAATTTTGACACCTTCACTGCTTGCCTCGCAAACAGCCTTGATTATTTCTTCTTTGTTGTGGGTGATTCCAGCAATCTCTACATCGATCGATTGAGCTGCAACCTTAACATAGCCAAGCGGGTCACTAAGCTCATTTTTGCCAGAAATCCTTGCAAATCTTGACTTTTCTTTGGCAGAACCCCCTTCGTTTAGGAGTTTTTGATGAGCTTCATCAGAAAGGATAACGAAGTCTTTTTGGCCGTTTTTGGTGATAATGATCCTACCTTCGTTCTCCTCTAATTCCTTCCTTAACTTATCCGTATTTCGTAGCAATGTGATTGGTTTGATGTCGTTCATAATTATTACCTCTTTGTCATTATACTGTCATTTTTCTTAATGTATTGAAGATTTTGCTAGTTATCATAAAATTGTTGAGATGTTAAAGACTGGCTTAGCGATTCTTAACGCTTATATCCAAACTCCAGCGTCTATTCACTACTACAAAAGGATGAAAGAAGAACTGGATTCTTTAGGTGTTTCGTTAGACTACAAAACCAACGCCGAAATTTTGGCTTTAATTGGATCAAACGGTGATATTTTGGCTTCAGAAATGTCCAATTATGACTTTGTTTTATATTTAGATAAGGATGAATATGTCGCCTACATGCTCGAGAAGGCAGGCGTGAAGCTATTTGATAGCGCAGAGGCCATTAGGCTTTGCGACAACAAGATGCTTACCTACATCGCCCTGTCCAACGCCGGAATCAAGATGCCAAAGACCATCTCTGCCCCGCTTAACTATATTGGCAGCGATGATGACACCTTCATTAAAGAAGTAGCCAAAGAACTATCCTTCCCAATCGTCGCAAAAGACAATTACGGAAGCTTAGGAAAAGAGGTCTATTTAATTAAAAATTTCGATGAACTCGTAGAATTTGAGAAGAGCCATAAGTTCGGCGCCCACCTATATCAAGAGTTTATTGAGAGCAGCAAAGGACATGATTTCCGCATCATTGTAATCAATGGCAAGGTCGTGGCATCTATGAAGAGATGCAATGACAATGGAGACTTCAGAAGCAATGTCGCCCAGGGCGGTCACGGCGAACTAATAGATCTTCCAGAGTCCTTTAAAGAGACCGCCGAGAAAGCCGCTAAGATCCTTAAGCTAGATTATTGTGGCGTCGACCTCTTAGATGACAAAGACGGGAATCCAGTCCTTTGTGAAGTGAACTCCAACGCCTTCTTGCAAGAGATTGAAAGAATCACCGGAAAGAACATCGCTGGCGTCTACGCAAAGCACATTGTGGACTCCATTAAATAACACACTGAAAAAGAAAAGAGGCAGGTTTTGCTGCCTCTTTTTTAATTTTTGTGCGGATTATTCAGCCTTTTTGGCTTTTCCTTCGTTTTGTTTCTTCAACTCTCCGAGAATCTCTTTGAGAAGGTCGGCTTCGGTTGGCTCAGGGGTTCCTTCCTCTGGTGGGACAGGTCTCTCTTCTGGGTGCTTCTCGTAGTATTTCTCAAGGGCCTTAGCTTTGGCTTCGGCTTTCTTGGCTTCGATCTTGTTGGCGATCTTAACGATGATGAAGAGGGTTAAGCCAATGATGATGAAGGCGATAACGGCATTGATGAAGGTGCCCCAATCGATGATGGCAGACATCTTGTAGGTGAAGGTCGTGCCGTGCTGTTCATAAAGGCTAAGGAGTGAGTTCTTCCACTGGATGAAGGTGTCGCTTTCGACTTTCAAGTCGTTGACACCCTGCTGAGCGGCGAATTCGATAACACGATCGTTAACCTCGGCCATGGTGAAGGACTGAAGGTTGACGGTTTGGCCGTTCTGAAGGAATGCGGCACCCTTTTGGGCATCAGTTAAGGCTGGAAGGACGGTAACGAGTCCTTTAAGACCTCCTGGAACACCCCAGGTCGCTAAGCTCATCAAGATGTTGACGAGTGAAGTGACAATGGCGTTGAACGCGCCGCCGATGACGACGCCAACGGCAAGCATGAAAGCATTGCCTTTGTTGATGAATGCCTTGAATTCTGTAAAGAATCTCTTAAAAGCATTCGGCTTCTTTGGTTTATTGTCTCCCATATTTTTATTGTTCCTCCGAAACAATTGTTGATTTTATGATAGCGCGACATTCCAAAAAATGAATATGCCAAATATAAAAATATGTTGTGTACGCGCACAAGAATTATTGTTGCTTCGGCGTGTATTAAAACACCCTAAAAACTAGTAGATTTTTGATACACGAATTTATAGCGAAAACAGACCTCAAAAATGTTCATTTGCCATCGCGTTTTTTGGACTTTAAGTTTTCCACATTTTTGTTCGTCAATCAAAACGAAAATGCATTTTCCGAAAAACGATCGCTTTCACCCCAAAAGTCAGATTTCTAAATGCCAAAGTTGGCTAATTAACGAATATATTCGTACTATTTGATACACTGTCAAAAATTGAGATTTTTCTTATTGACTTCGTAATTACTATTTCAGTGTTCGTCAAATCGGCAAAAATACTAGGGTTTTTTATTGTGGAAAACTCTGTGAAAAAGTTTTCAAAAATTTTCCTAAAAAACACGTTGCATTTTGATTGCAATTTATATGTCGATATTTATGATTATCGGTGCAAGGGAGATGAGTAATCTCACCTCGAACATAAATCGGGTCGATAAGGAGGCGTTTTAAAAGCCCCTTATTAACAACTGTGCGAAGCGAAAGGAGCAGAGTTATGTTGAAAGTTAGAAAAAGAGATGAATCGATCGTTGAATTTGATTTATCGAGAATCGAAAAGGCTATTGAGAGAGCCTTCGTCGCAGAACACAAAGAAGCAGATAAGAACATCATTGAGCTTTTAGCTCTCCGTGTCACAGCGGAGTTCAATAAGAAGGTCGAAAATGGCATCGTGAACATCGAAGACATCCAGGACAGCGTTGAAATCGTCTTGATCCAGGCTGGCTATGTTGATGTCGCTCACAGCTACATGGACTACCGTAAGAAACATGCGGATATCCGTGAAATCAAGAAGACCGAGCTCAACTACGCCACCGTCGTCGATAACTATCTCAAGATCAGCGACTGGCGTGTTAAGGAGAACAGCACCGTCACCTATTCCGTCGGTGGTCTTATCCTTTCGAACAGTGGCGCCGTTACCGCCAACTACTGGTTAAGCCAGGTCTATGACAAGGAAATCGGTGATGCCCACCGCAACGCCGACATCCACATCCATGACCTTTCCATGCTTACCGGTTATTGCGCTGGTTGGTCCCTTAAGCAGCTTATTCAGCAGGGCTTAGGCGGCGTCCCAGGCAAAATCACCTCTACCCCAGCTGGCCATTTGAGCACTCTTTGCAACCAGATGGTCAACTTCCTTGGCATTATGCAGAACGAATGGGCGGGAGCTCAGGCATTCAGTTCCTTCGATACTTATCTCGCCCCATTCGTTAAGGTTGACAACCTTACCTACAAGCAGGTCAAGCAGTGCATCCAATCCTTCATCTTCGGCGTCAACACCCCATCCCGTTGGGGAACCCAGGCTCCATTCACCAACATCACCCTCGACTGGACCGTCCCAGAGGATCTTAAGAACCTCCCAGCCATCGTCGGTGGCAAAGAGATGGATTTCACCTATGGTGATTGCAAAGCCGAGATGGATATGATCAACAAAGCCTTCATTGAAGTCATGATCGAAGGCGATGCCAACGGCCGTGGATTCCAGTATCCAATCCCAACCTATTCCATCACCAGAGAATTCGATTGGTCCGACACCGAGAACAACCGTCTCCTCTTCACAATGACCGCTAAGTACGGCACCCCATACTTCAGCAACTACATCAACAGCGATATGAAGCCAAGCGATGTCCGTTCTATGTGCTGCCGTCTCCGTCTTGACCTCCGTGAGCTCAGAAAGAAATCCGGCGGTTACTTCGGAAGTGGCGAAAGCACCGGTTCCGTCGGCGTTGTCACCATCAACATGCCACGTATCGCCTATCTTGCCACCAATAAGGAAGACTTCTATGCCAGACTCGATGGCATGATGGATATCGCTGCCCGCTCACTCAGCGTCAAGCGTAAGACCATCACCAAACTCCTTGAAGCTGGCTTATACCCATACACCAAGCATTACCTTGGCTCCTTCAAGAACCACTTCTCCACCATCGGTCTTGTCGGCATGAACGAAGCTTGCCTCAATGCCCGTTGGGTCAGAAGCGACCTCACCACTCAGGCTGCTCAGGATTTCACCGTTGAGGTTCTCAACCACATGAGAGCCCGCCTCTCCGACTACCAGGAGAGATATGGCGACCTCTACAACCTCGAAGCCACCCCAGCCGAGTCCACCGCTTTCCGTCTTGCCAAGCATGACCGTGAGAGATATCCAGACATCATCACTGCCGGCGGAAATGGTGAGACCCCTTACTACACCAACAGCTCACACTTACCAGTCGGTTACACCGACGATATCTTCGCCGCCCTCGACATCGAAGACAGATTCCAGACCCTTTACACCTCTGGCACCGTCTTCCACACCTTCTTGGGCCAGCGTCTTCCAAACTGGGAGAGCTGCATGAAGCTCGTCCGTAAGATCGCTGAGAACTACAAGCTTCCTTACTACACCATGTCCCCAACCTATTCGATCTGCCAAGATCACGGTTACATCAATGGTGAAGTCCACACCTGCCCAATCTGTGGAAAAGAAGCTGAAGTCTGGTCCCGTATCACCGGTTACTACCGTCCAGTTAAGAACTGGAACGATGGCAAAGCCCAGGAATACAAGGATCGTAAGACCTACATTCCAAACGAGAACAGCCGTCCACACGCTCACGACAGCGCTTGCGAGTGCCACGAGCATGAAGAGAAAGCTTCTGCTCCAAAAGTGACCAAAGTCATGCTCTTCACTTCTCCAACCTGCCCAAACTGCAAGATGGCGAAGATGATGCTTGATAAAGAAGGCATCGAATACGAGCAGATTGACGCTGTTTCAAACAAAGAGACGACCACTGCCTTTGGTATCACCAATGCTCCAACTCTCTTAGTTCCAAATGGTGAGGCCTATGATGCGTACGAGAACGCTTCCGACATCAGAGGTTACATCCAGAAGGTGAAAGGCGGAAATGCTGCCTGATATCCTAATCATAGGCGGAGGGGCTGCGGCAATGACCGCGGCCCTTTATTCGCTTAGAGCCGGCAGAAGTGTCAAACTCATCGAGAGGCAAGCGTTCGGCGGTCAAATCGCCGACTCTCCAAGAGTTGAGAACTTCCCATCCATCAAAGAAATCTCCGGACTTGAATGGTCCAATAACCTTTTCGAGCAGATCACCGCTTTAGGTGCCGAGTTCGAAATGGATGAGGTCAAATCCATCGAAAAGAAAGGCGACAACTTTGTTGCCCATTGCGAATATGGTGACTATGAAGGTAGAGCCGTGATCATCGCCAGCGGCGTCAAACACCGTCACCTTGGCATCCCTGGAGAAAATCTCAAAGGCGTTTCTTATTGCGCTGTTTGCGATGGCGCGTTCTACACTGGCAAAGACACGATGGTCATCGGCGATGCCAATAGCGCGCTTCAGTACGCTTTGCTTTTAGCAAAAACCTCCCGTCACGTTGACGTTGTCACCCTCTTCGACAAGTTCTTCGCCGACGATATCCTTGTGACCGCTTTGAAGGCCCTTCCAAACGTCTCGATCTACCACAACTACAATTCCGTCTCCTTCAATGGCACGGATAAGGTCGAAAGCGTCTCCTTCGAAGGTAGACTCGACAAGAAACCAATGACGATTGAGATCAATGGTGTCTTCGTCGCTATCGGACAGGTTCCGGATAACGAGAGATTCGCCAATGTCGTTGATTTAGATAAAGGATTCATCGTTACCGATGAGAATATGGCCACCAAGACCGAAGGCATCTTTGCCGCCGGTGATTGCAGGGTCAAAAGAATAAGGCAGCTCACCACCGCTTGCAACGATGGAGCGATTGCTGCCTTAAATGCTAATACCTATTTAACGACTCATTCGTAACCACGAAGTTCGACGTGTTCGATATTCTTATCAAGAATGGCCTTCCAAATGAGGGCCTTTTCTTTTGGTACAGGATGGAAGCCATGCTCGATGCAGCTATCTCTATCAACATACTGTTGAAGGAAGAGACGCTTCGCACCAGCTAACCAAAGAGAGATCTTCTCAATGTCTTCGGTCTCATGGAATTCCTCAACGATGGTCGTTCTGAATTCGTAATCGACGAGATCGGTGTTCATAAGATATTCAATCGATTCCTCGATGTCCTTGATATCGACATTCTCGGTTCCAATCGTCTTGGCATATTTCTCTTTGCTGTTCTTGATGTCCATGGCGACATAGTCCACTAGACCCTGCTCAACCGCGAGCTTAAGAATCTCTGGACGAGAACCGTTTGTATCAAGTTTGACTTTGTATCCTAATTCCTTGATTTCACCCAATTTCTCCAGCAAATCCGGCATCAAAGTGCATTCGCCGCCGGAAACGCATACTGCATCAAGGACGTTCTTTCTCTTCTCCAAGAAGGATTTGATATCCTCCCAAGGGATGAATTCTGGCTTCATGCCAGGAATGACTAAAGCCGCATTATGGCAATACGGGCAACGCATGTTGCAGCCCGCGAAGAAAAGAGTGCAGGTGATGTTGTCGTCAAAATCTAGAAGCGAAAGCTTCTCCATTCCACTGAAATCCATATGCACATATTATAAACCCACGCAAAATAAAGTAGAATTAATACGATGAGCGAAACTATATCCATTTGGAACGACAATAACGAACCTTTGGCCGAACGCCTTAGGCCTACATCCATCGACGAGATCGTCGGTCAGGATCATCTTTTGGGCAAAGGCAAAATCCTTCGTAACATGATCGAAAGCGACAAAGTCCCTTCGATGATCTTTTGGGGCCCGCCTGGCGTTGGCAAGACAACGATCGCCAAAGTGATCGCCAGCATGACCAAGGCTGATTTCATTACCTTCTCTGCCGTCACTAGCGGAATCAAAGAAATCAAAACCGTCATGGAAGAAGCGGAGAAAAACCGCCTTTTCGGTGGCAAAACCATTGTCTTTGTAGACGAAATCCATAGATTCAACAAAGCCCAGCAGGATGCCTTCCTTCCTTTCGTTGAGAAAGGGAGCATTATCCTTGTGGGCGCAACAACCGAGAACCCATCCTTTGAGATCAATAACGCTCTTTTGTCTCGCTGCAAAGTCTTCGTCCTCAATCCATTGACCGTTGACGATATTGTTCTTCTTTTGAAGAAAGCCATATCCGACAAACGCGGATTCGGCGGCATGAAGATCAAGATCAGCAAGCAGATCCTTGAGACAATCGCCACCTTCTCTAATGGCGACGCTAGGGGCGCATTATCCACCCTCGAAATGGTCATCCTCAATGGTGACAGGCAAGATGACACGATTACCGTTTCCAAAGAGATAGTTGAGCAAGTGACTTCGAAGAAGTCATTCCTATATGACAAGAAAGGCGAAGAACACTATAACCTCATCTCCGCCCTCCATAAATCAATGAGGAACAGCGACCCAGATGCCGCGGTCTATTGGTTAGCCAGAATGCTTGAGGCTGGTGAGGATCCTCTTTATATCGCAAGAAGGGTTGTCCGTTTTGCCTCAGAGGATGTTGGCCTTACCGAAGCGGTCGTCTACATGGCCATGTCTCCTAAATCCAATGCGATGGAAGTCGCCTACAATAGAGCGGCCGAAGACGCGAAGAAGATGATTGATGAACCAGTTCCTATGGTTATCAGAAACGCTCCGACCAAACTTATGAAAGAGCTTGGATATGGAGATGGGTATATATACGCTCACGACACCAAAGAAAAGATCTCCAGTATGCAGTGCCTTCCTGATTCGCTTGTTGGCAAAGAATACTTCACCCCTGGAAACCAAGGCTTAGAAGCCAAATACAAAGCCCGCCTCGAAGAGATAAAGAAATGGAAAGAGGCACACTCTAAGAAGCAAAAGTAGGCCGTTTTGACTTGCCCTTCATAAAAGTTCTACAATAGGTTGCTATGTTTGATTTCACATCCCCACTTACCTATATCGGCTTTTTCTTTCTGTTGGCCTTTATCCTTATCTCTTTGCAGCACATCTATTACTGCTACAAAGAATGGGAGCCTAAGAGAAAGCTAACCAAAACCTTATGCGTTCCTGCTTTGGCGATCGCTGCGGTTTTCCTCGCCCCTCTTCGCTGGCAGATCTATGTTGGCGCGGCAGTTGGGGCAATCGGGGACTATTTCCTTCTTAAGAAGCACTTCGTCAAGTTCTTGGCGCTTGGAATGCTTTTCTTCTTCCTTGGTCACCTCTTCTACATCAACGAAGCGGTCTCCATTCTCGTTGAGATTGGTTTACTTGAAGTCAATAACATCAGAATCTGGGCTATCGTCTACTTCGCTACAGCCTATGTCATCTTCTTCATCATCTCCTTTGTTATTACAAAGAAGAAATGGCTTATGAGTTTGGCAGGAGGCCTCTACTGCGTAGCCCTTCTTACTGAGACCACGGACTTGTCTTCTTACTAAGCGATTCAATGCTTGTCTATTCCCACTTCTTCAAGAAACTCCCAAGAGAGCACTTCCCAATTATGATCACGTATCTCCTTGGCGAAGTCCTCATCGTTGTTGGTTTGATACTGACAAACTTGATGGTCAGATAAAAAAGTCCCTGGTTTGCCAGGGATTTTTAATTTTTGCATGGTTTTTAGCGATCGACTGTAAGTTCGCCAGCTTTTTTGAGCGCGGTCTTGGTAACGATAGGACCGATAAGCTCATACACGAGAGTGGAGGTGAGGATGATGGCCACCACCATCGCGCCGACAAGGGAGTTTCCGTTAGGTCCGCTTAAGATTGCGCCTGCAGTCGTCGATAAACCAATCGCAACACCAGCCTGAGGGATAAGGCAGAAGCCTAAGTATTTCTTAACGCTTGGCTCGGCTCTTGAGATTGCAGCGCCGCCGAAAGCGCCAACCCATTTGCCACCGGCTCTGAATATGACATAAGCAAGAGCGATGCCAAGGACGATGAGACCATTCTCGCCAGCGAAGATAGTGAGGTTGAGGTTAGCGCCGCTGATGATGAAGAAGAGCATGTATATCGGGGTGGTAAACCTATCAAGGAACTCAAACTCTTTAACGCTGTCTTGTCTCATGTTGACGAAGATGGCGCCCGCAGTCATGCAGGTAAGCAAGGAGCTTAGTTCCATGTTGCCAAGGAAGTCTTGTTTGAAGAGGTAATAAAGACCAAGGGAAGCAAAGACAACAAAGATGATCCATCCTGTTCTGTTTCCTCTTGAACGGAAGAAATGGCAAGCGAAGGACATCGCAAAGCCAAGGACTGCGCCAATACCAACGGAGATAAGGATCTCTATAAGAGGTTTGGCGAACATCTCATAAGCGTTGAAGGATCCGCCAGTTGCCATGGCTTCGGCAATCTGGAAAAGAACGGCAAAGAGGATAAGAGCAGCCGCATCATCAAGAGCGACGACCGGAAGCAAAGTATCGGTGACAGGGCCTTTGGCGCGGTACTGCTTAACGACCATAAGAGTGGCCGCTGGAGCAGTCGCTGCGGCGATTGCGCCTAATGTGAGGACCAATGGAAGAGGAATCCTATCTGGCCAGATGAAGTAAGCGATAAGCAAACCGGCAATGACAAGGAGGGATGCGCATAAGGCCTCAAGAACAGTGATGACAAGAACCTTCTTTCCAACAACCTTAAGGGTATTTCTCTTAAAAGAGGCGCCTACCGAGAAAGCGATGAATCCGAGTGCGACGTTATTCACCCACGCAAGATCCTTGATATATCCTGCGACAGGGCCTTCCCCTGCATTAAGGAAATCAAAGCCATTGAAAAAGAGCCCGAAAACGAACGGACCCATGATGATGCCGGTGATGATATAGCCGGTCACGAATGGCATCTTGATGATCTTCATAAGCCTTGTGGAAAGAAGGCCAACAAGGACTATGGCTGCCGCGTAAAGAAAGATAAAGCCGTCCATTAGAAGCTTCCTTCGTAGTCTTCAAGAGGGATGCTGAAGAAAGCGCCCTTCACGGTTTTGAAGTCATCGGTGCATTTGCGGATCGCACCTTTTAGTTCAGAGACGCTCTTCTCATCAACGATGAAAAGAGAAAGAGTGGATTCTTTGTTGTTGTCGGCTTCCCAGTTGGCAAGGGAGAAGAAATGTCTCTCCTCTGGGAGCATATCCTCGAAAGCGTGTCTTAACGATGCGCCTCCGACAAGTGTTCCGTTATATCCTTCGGAACGAATTTCTTCGAGGGCGTTTATGGCCGCCTGGCCATTTTCGAGAAAGAGAAATAATACGCGTTTCATAAGCATCACCTTTCGACACAAAGATTATAGGCTCATTAACACTTGTGTGTTACTTTTCGTTGAAAATATAAAAAAGGCTGGCGATTTGCCAGCGATTTTTATTTGATTGCGAATTGGTTTTTGCCTGACTTTTTCGCGGAGTACATCGCCTCATCGGCTTTTCTGACCGCTTCGTCAACGGAGAAGAATCCGCCTCTCGACAGAGAGATTCCGATACTTCCGCATAAAGGTATACTTCCGTTGATCTTGATTTTGTTCATGATCTTAACGACCTTCTTGCCTAACTCCTCTGCGTGGCCTTCCTCTTTGGCTCCAACGAAGTAGAGAAGGAATTCGTCTCCACCAAATCTACCAATGAGGGCATTAGGGAATTCAGCGAGCAAGGCTTTCGAAAGGGTGACGATGACTCTGTCCCCTTCAATATGTCCATAGTTGTCGTTGATGCGTTTAAAGTCGTCGATATCAAGCATCATGCAGACGCCTTCGCAGTGGTCTTGTATGAGGGCGTTGATTTCCATAACGATGGCTTGGTGATTAAGAAGGCCTGTGAGAGAGTCTTGCTTAGCCTTTTTGGCGGTCTCAAGTCTCTTATGCATGATCGCGTTCTCGTCTAAGACGACAACATAGAAGAATCTTGAGCCATCAGGACGCCTCATGATTTTGCCGCGCCATCGGCTTTCTTGACACGGTATTCGCAGAAATCAATATCCGATTGGGAAATCTGATCATCAATCTCTTGCTGGATCTTTTCAAAATCGTCAGGATGTACGAAATCGATAAAGCTGTAATTGACCGATTTCAAAAACGATTCTTCGTCTTTATAACCGAGAAGTTTATAAAGGGATGGTGAGACATAGATGAATCTTTGATCCCCTTCTGCCTCATAGGTAAAAGCTCCGCCTGGCATATGCTCAAGCATGTCGCGGAGCATCATAAGTTCTTCTTTTTCGTTCATATTCGAGTGTCGACCTTATTAAGACCTTAGCCCCTCAATCCAAAATCTTCAATAAAAGTGCAATTTTTTTGATTATTTCTGTTCGCTAGAAAATGGAGCAAAATAATCGATTTTTACAATTTTTAACAATAGTTAATATTTATTAGTTCCTTTGGTTGTTTTTCCAGTTCTTGTAAATGTAATAATTTTGCATTTTAGACACTTTATAGCGTTATTTCCATAGGGTATTTGACTTTGCTAAATAGCAAGATAGTCAATTTTTAAAGCGCTTACAATGGGTATCACTTTTAAGTGATTATCGGTGTGCTAGGGGCTCTAGCTCACCAAAAACATATCTTTTAGAAAGAAAGGAAAAACACATGGGAAAATCTAATTCCTTGTCAGGCAAAGATAAGACCAGACTTATCGTTTCGATCGCCGCTTTG
>CADCLU010000009.1 GCA_902802355.1 uncultured Erysipelotrichaceae bacterium | reverse complement strand
CCTGCTGCCGATAAGAACGCAAGAACCCAGAAGATGGTTTCTTGGTTCATGTTAATATTCACCATCATCCTTGGTTTCAGTCTTCCAGCCGCCATGGGCGTCTACTGGGCCATTGGTGGTCTTGTGAGCATGCTCCAAACCCTCATTATGCAGCTCATCATGCACCGCAAAAAAGATCGTTAGGAGGACCACATAAATGAAACATTTCACCAGTAAAACTGTTGAAGACGCCGTCCAGGCTGCCAGCAAAGCCGTTGGCATCCCAGCCGAGCAATTGATCTACAAAGTCATCGAAGAAAAGAAAGGCTTATTCGGAATCGGAAAAGAAGCCACCATCGAAATCTATGATATCGATGATGCTGCTGCCTTCGCTGAGGAATACCTCAAAACCGCTCTTGGCGGGCTCTCAATGAGCTCGCAAGACTTGCTGTTAGCAACAAGTTCCGTCACAGATACAGGATTCTCCTTGATGTCGGCGGATACAAAGAAGACAAATACGATCGTCTCCAGTGGGTTGCCAAGAAGACCGCTCGTGAAGTCGTCAAGACTCACGTTGACGTCAAGCTTGACCCAATGACCGCTGATGAGAGAAGAATCATCCACAACACTCTCAACGGCATGAGCCACATCAAGACCGAGTCCAGTGGCGAAGGCCATGACAGAGCCGTCACAATCAAATACGTCGACTAATTAACAAGCAGGTTTAAAAAGCCTGCTTTTTTCGTAAAATCTTCAGCAAAACCTACATATTTTTAACTCTCGATTTTTGATTTTAGAAGGAAAACACCATTTACCTTTTAACAAAGGTATAATCTCATTATGAACAACGTAATTATTGCCTTAGCCACACCGCCGCTCAAAGGAGCGCTTGCCCTCATCAGGGTTTCCGGAGACGGGGCTTTTGAGGTTACGGATCAGATTTTCAGCAAGCGAGTCAGCGGCACCGAAAAGAGAGAAATCTATTACGGCACCATGAGCGACAATGGTCAGCCTATAGACTTGGTTTTGGTTATGGCCTTCAAAGGCCCAAACACCTTCACCGGCGAAGACGTCGTCGAGATTTCCTGCCACGGATCGATGTTGATTGCTAACCAGATTATTGAAGCCTACATCAAGAGGGGCGCTGTTTATGCAACACGCGGAGAATTCTCCTCTAGAGCCTTCTATAACGGCAAAATGGACCTTATCGAGGCGGAGTCTGTTAATGACTTAATCAACGCGACAACCGCTGAGGCCAAAAACCTCAACTTAATGTCTTTGAGCGGCCAAACCAGCAAGCTAGTCGAGCCTCTTAAAGAAGAGATCGCCTCCCTTTTAGCCAGTTTAGAGGTCAATATCGACTTCCCTGAGTACGAAGACATCGAACAATTGAATGCAGACGCCGTTGTTAATAAAGTCGACAGCATCAGAAAAACAATCGCGAACCTCATCAAAGGCGGAAAAGAAGGAAAGATCGTCAAAGAAGGTTTAAAAGTTGCCATTGTTGGCGAACCAAACGTTGGCAAATCGTCATTGTTGAACGCCTTAATGAACGAAGAAAAAGCCATCGTTTCTGATATCCCAGGAACAACTAGAGATATTGTTGAAGGAGATGTCTCCGTTAAAGGCATCCAGCTCCATTTATTGGATACCGCCGGAATTAGAGACAACGCTGATAAGATTGAAGCCCTTGGCATAGCCAAGAGCGAAGAATCAATCGCCAAAGCCGACCTCGTTATCCATGTTATTGATGCAGAGAAAGGCGAATCTCAAGAGGATCTAAGAATCAAAGAGCTCGCCAAAGATAAGATTCTTATCACAGTCTACAACAAGAGCGACCTTATCAAGAACACGGAAAAAGATAAGCTCTATATCAGCGCCATAAACAAAGACATAAAGCCTCTTCTCGAGAAGATTTATGAAGAACTTGGTCTCTCTGATCAAGCCTTCACTTCTCCTTCCCTTTCTAGTGCCAGACAGCTTGGTTTATTAATGGAAATTGACCAACATTTGGCTAAAGCCAAAGAAGATGCCATGAATAAGGTTCCTATGGATCTCGTTTCCGTCAATTTGCTTGCTGCTTATAACGGCGCAAGAGAGCTTCTTGGAGAAGGCGCTACGCTTGATTTAACAGACGAGATCTTCTCTAGGTTCTGCGTAGGTAAATAGAATGCTCGATTCACATTGCCATTTAAATGATGACGGCCTCTTTGATAAGAGGGCTGAAGTGATAAAAAACGCCAAAGAAGCGGGCGTTTCTTTAATGGTTTGCATCGGCTGGGACTTAGAAAGCTCAAAGAAAGCGATTCAGATCGCCCATGAGTTTGACTGTGTTTATGCTGCCGTCGGTTTTCATCCAGAAAACCTAGAAGGAATAAGCGACGAAGCTTTAGAAGAGATTAAGAACCTTGCTAAAGATGAAAAGGTTATCGCTATAGGCGAAATTGGCCTCGATTACCATTGGTTCAAAGAGAAAAAAGAGCACGACAACCAGAAGGTTTGGTTTATCAAACAAATAGAGTTGGCGAACGAACTGAATTTGCCTCTTTCAATACACGCAAGAGATGCCAGCGAGGACACTTATGAGATTCTCAAAGAGCATCCAGCTAATGCCGGTTGCGTATTGCATTGCTATAGCGGTTCGCCAGAGATGTTAGAACGCTTCGCGAAGCTTGGTTGTTACTTTGGTTTCGATGGACCAATCACTTATAAGAACGCAATTGAACCAAAAGAAAATGTTAAAAAGTGTCCAATTGATAGAATCCTCACCGAAACCGATGCGCCATACCTTTCACCGGTTCCGTACCGCGGCAAGCAAAACGAACCAGCCCATATTAAAGAAATACTTCAAAATATGGCCGATTTGCGCGGAATTTCGGAAAAAGAAATGGAAATTGCCGTAGAAAACAACTTTAAATCATTATTTCACCGCAAATGAAAGTAAAATACCCACATGTCATAGTCGTCGAGGGCAAAATGGATAAGGATTTGCTCGAATCTTTTTTAGACGCCGACATAATTACTACAAACGGTTCCGAGGTTTCACGTGAAACTATCGAGTATGTTAGAGCCTTGTCTATGACAAGGACGATTGTTGTTTTAACTGACCCTGATGCTCCTGGAAAGAGGATTAGAGACATTTTAAACAGCGAAGTTACGGGCCTCTTCAACGCATTCATCCCAAAGGAAAAAGCTATCAAAAAGCATAAAGTGGGTGTTGCTGAGTCTGATAAGGCCACGATCATGGATGCATTGAACCATTTAATGCTTCCAGAAACAGACTCTAAATCTTCAAATTTGACTATGAACGATTTGTTTGAGCTTGGTCTTATGGGCGGAGAGGATTCTGCTTCGAAAAGAAAGGTCCTTGAGAACCGCCTTCATGTAGATCAGGTTAATGGTAAGACCCTTTTGAAAAGGCTTAAAGCGTTAGGTTTAGATAGAAAAGATTTAGAGGAGGCTCTTGGTCGTGAATAAAGAACAGTATTTTGAGAAAATCGCTGAGTACAAACTCTTAGCCAAGCACGAAGTTGGCCAAAACTTCCTTATTGATGCCGACGCCGCAGAAAGAATCATAGATTTGGCGGCGATTGACGAAACCGATAGCGTTTTAGAAATCGGTTCTGGAGCGGGCTCCCTATCTTTCTTCATTGAACAAAAGGCTTCGAAAGCAGATTTGATTGATATCGATGAAGGGCTGATTCAGAAATTAATCGAAGATTACAAGGACTCTAAAACCGTGAATCCGATGGTTGGGAACGCGATGAAATGGGACTATGCGAAATACACCAAAATCATCAGCAACCTTCCTTACTACATCACCAGCGCAATTCTTGAGAGAGTTTTGCTTAATGCAAAAAACCTAAAAATAGGTGTCTTCATGGTTCAGAAAGAAGTTGTTTCTAGACTAAAAGCTCCTTTAGGAAGCGAAGACTACGGCCCTCTTGGACTCTTAATCCAGTATCGCGCCGACTTCGTTAAAGGATTTAATGTTCCGAGAACTTCGTTCGCGCCTGCGCCACACGTTGACTCAAGCGTGTTTGTGCTGAAGATCAAAAACGACGACTTAGAGGAAGCCGGCAAGCTTTATCAAATGGTTTCTGGCCTCTTCCTCCATAAGAGGAAAACCATCTATAACAACCTCTCCCAGTATCTAAAAGATCCAGCCAAAGCCAAAGAGACGTTAGAAAATGCGCAGATAAAGGCAAATTTAAGGCCTCAGGACATCTCTTTGGATGGATATTTAAAGCTGCTTAGGACTCTATATTGATTTAAAAAATCAAACTAGTAAAATCGTGTTATCCAAAATATGTTATTTGAAAAATCACACCAAATAGTCAAATCCTACGCGAAGATCAACCTCTCGCTAAAGGTTCTCAACAAAAGGGAAGACGGCTACCACAACCTTGAAACCGTCATGATTCCTGTTGAGCTTCATGACGTTATCGAAATTGAGAAGCGTCCAGGCGCTTTTGATACATTCATCACTTGTGATGACATCGGCTTAGCCAATCTCCGCCACAACCTTTGCACCAAAGCGGTTGAGGCTATGAGAAAAGAGTTCGGCTTCAAAGACAACTTCAACATAAACATCCACAAGGAGATTCCTTTTGCCGCAGGCATGGGAGGAGGCTCTTCAAACGCCGCAGCCGTTATCGAAAGCTTAATCAGCCTTCTTAAACTCAAAGCCGACCCAAAGGTCATCAACCGTATCGCTTTAAGCCTTGGTGCTGATGTTCCTTTCTTCCTCAACACAAAACCTGCAATTGCCACATCTTTAGGCGAAAATCTTCAGCAAATCCCTGTTAAATCACAATATCACTGCTTAATTGTCAAACCTAAAGAGGGCCTTAGCACAGGCGCGATCTTCGAGGTGTGCGATAAGTTCGAAAAAGAGAATATCGACACCGATAAGGTTCTCGAAGGCCTTGCCAACGACGACCTTGAGTTAATTGGAAAGGCGACAGGCAACGACCTCTACCAACCAGCAGTCTCTTGTTTGCCTGAAGTAAAGAAAATCGTAGACTCTTTAAAGAAGGCCGGATTCCCAGTTGCCGCTATGACTGGAAGCGGATCCGCCTGCTTTGCCTTGTCTAAAGACGCAAAGTTCGTTAAAGAACAAGCGAAGATCTATAAGAACCTTGGTTACATCGTTAGAGTGACCAAAACCATGAAATAAGGAGTTTCCATTATGGAAAAGTACGCAATTATTTTAGCCGCGGGAAAAGGCACCAGAATGAAGAGCAAGAGAGACGATATCTCTAAGGTCTCTTTCCCAATCCTTGGCCAGCCTCTCGTTAAATACGTCATCGACGCTTTGAAGCCTCTTGGATTCAAGAAACTCGTCGCCGTTGTTGGCTTTGGTGGCAAAACCAGCGAGAAGATCGTCAAAGACGAATGCGATGTTGTCTGGCAGTTAGAGCAAAAAGGAACCGGTCACGCCGTTATGATGGCGGGTCCAGTCCTCGAAAAACTCGAAGGCGAGACCATCGTTTGCTGCGGCGACACCCCTCTTCTCACCACTGAAACCTTCCAGGCTTTATTCAAAGCCCACGAAGAGAACGGCAACGCCATGACCGTTATGACTTCCATCCTCGATGACCCATTCGGATACGGAAGAATCGTCAAAGTTAACGGAAACGTTACCAAAATCGTTGAGCAGAAAGATGCTACCGAAGAGGAAAGAGCCATCAAAGAGGTTAACGCTGGCGTCTATGTATTTGACAACGCCAAGTTATTCGAGGCATTAGGCCACCTTACAACGAAAAATGCCGCCGGCGAATATTATTTGACCGATGTCCTCGGAATCTTCGTTAACAATGGCTTTAAAGTTGGCTCCTACCCAGTTAAAGACCCAGATGAAACCCTTGGCGTTAACGATCGCAACCAGCTTTCTATCGCCGCGAAGATCATCCAGAAGCGCATTAACAAGGCCCACATGGTCGCTGGCGTCTCAATTGAGGACCCAGACAACACTTATATTGCCCCAACCGTTAAAATCGGCCAGGACACCACGATTGCTCCAGGAAGCTACATCATGGGCAACACCGTGATTGGCGAAGAGTCCTTGATTGGCCCAAACACCACCCTCAAAGATGCAAAAGTTGGCAACCATGCTAAGGTCGTTATGAGCAGCGTTTCCAATGCCGAGATCAAAGACGGCGAGGAAATTGGCCCGTTCGTCAACGTTAAGTAATCCCAAAACAACGAATTTTGCCTCCGAAAACGGAGGCTTTTCTTTATCTTTCTATAGCGTTACAATGTATATACAAAAGCGTTACAACGAATTTTAACGAAAATGCCGAAGACAACTCTGAATTTAAGAATAGATAGCAATATCAAAAAACAAGCTGAAAAGGTTGTTGATGAACTTGGCATTTCGATGTCTGCTGCCATCATCCTTTATCTCAAGGCGATCGTCCGTGAAAACGGCATTCCTTTCGATATGAGGGTTAAGAAGCTAGAACCAGTGGAAGCGCCAAAACCAAAAGCCAAGAAGAAACCAAAGAACGATTTTGATGATGATGAGTTTGAGCTTCCAGGCAGCGATTCCATCCGCGCAGCCATTGATAAACTCTGATTCCTCTAGAAAAGCGCCCCTAGAAACACCCCAAATTCAACGATTTGATTAAGGCCCCGCAAATTATTCGAGGCCTTTTCCTTTTACGCGCGTATAGGGCCAAAAAACGCAATAAAAAAGCAGGCGGTATTCCACGCCTGCGATTTTATCGTTTTAACAGCGATTATTTCTTGCTGTGGGTGATGCTGGCCTGAGCAGCAGCGAGTCTAGCAAGTGGGACACGGAATGGTGAGCAGCTGACATAGTCGAGACCGACTTCATCATAGAACATGATGGAAGCTGGATCGCCACCGGTTTCACCGCAGACACCGAGCAAGAGGTCTGGGCGGGTAGCACGGCCACGTTCAACAGCAATCTTAACGAGTTCGCCGACACCGTTGACATCGATGGTCTGGAATGGGTCGAATTCGTAGATTTTGCGGTTGTAGTAGTATGGCAAGAACTGACCGGCATCATCACGGGAGAAGCCCATGGTGAGCTGGGTTAAGTCGTTGGTTCCGAAGGAGAAGAACTCTGCCTCTTTGGCAAGGTCCCCGGCGCGGAGGGCGCCCCTTGGGATTTCGATCATGGTACCAACGTGGTAGACAAGTTTGGTGTTGGCTTTAGCCATCTCAGCTTCGACGGCTTCGACAACAACGCTCTTGGCCCACTCGTATTCTTTGAGTTCGCCAGCGAGAGGGATCATGATTTCTGGCTCAACTTCGTGGCCAAGTTCCTTGCTGGCCTTGATGGCAGCCTGGACGATGGCGCGGGCGAGCATGGCGTAGATCTCTGGGTAAGCAACGCAGAGACGGACACCACGGAAGCCCATCATTGGGTTGGCCTGGTGGAGCTGTTCGATTCTCTCCTTGACCTTCTTCTCGGTGACACCGAGCTTTTCGGCGATGTCTTTGATGTTGGCTTCGTCGTTGGCTTCTGGTAAGAACTCGTGGAGAGGCGGGTCAAGTAAACGGATGTTAACGTTGGTATCTGGGTTAGCAAGATACATCTGGTAGAAGTCGTCAGCGATGAATGGACGGATTCTCTCGAGAGCGGCTTCGCGCTGTTCGGTGGTGTCAGAAAGAATCATGGATCTCATGTTGAGGATTCTGTCTGGAGCGAAGAACATACGTTCGGTTCTGCAAAGACCAATGCCTTCGGCACCGAATCTACGGGCGTTGTGGGCATCTTCTGGGGTGTTGCAGTTGGCACGGACCTTTAAGCGACGATATTTGTCGGCCCAAGCCATTAAGCGACCGAAGTCGCCACCGAGGTTGGCTGGAACCATCTTGATTTCGCCTTCGTAGACGAGACCGGTGGAACCGTTGACGGAAAGGATATCGCCTTCGTGGAAGACACGGTCGCCAACTTTGACGATCTTGGCTTCTTCATCAACGATGATTTCGGTAGCGCCGGCGACGCAGCACTTACCCATGGAACGGGCGACGACTGCGGCGTGGGAGGTCATGCCTCCACGGGCGGTAAGGATAGCTTCGGAGTTGACCATACCGATGATGTCTTCTGGGGAAGTCTCGGCACGGACAAGGACAACCTTCTTGCCAGCATCGTGCTGGGCTTTGCATTCTTCAGCGCTGAAGACGATGGCACCAGTGCCAGCGCCTGGGGAAGCTGGAAGACCATGGATAACGGCGTCATGCTTCTTGAGGTCAGCTTCGTCGAAGGTTGGGTGGAGTAAGTCATTGAGCTGTTTTGGCTCGACGCGGAGAACGGCTTCTTTCTCGTCGATGAGACCTTCATCAACTAAATCGCAAGCGATTTTGAGAGCGGCTCTAGCAGTTCTCTTGCCGTTACGGGCCTGGAGGAAGAAGAGCTTGCCTTTCTCGATGGTGTATTCCATATCCTGCATATCGTGGAAGTAGTTTTCCATGCGGGTGATGGTGGCCATGAATTCTTTGTAGACTTCTGGCATTCTCTTCTCGAGCTCGTCGATGTGAAGAGGGGTGCGAACACCAGCGACGACGTCTTCGCCCTGGGCGTTTGGTAAGAATTCAGCGTAGATTTTCTTTTCACCGGTGGATGGGGAACGGGAGAAAGCGACACCAGTGCCGCTGTCTTCGCCCATGTTACCGAAGACCATGCTCTGAACGTTGACGGCGGTGCCCCATTCATATGGGATGCCGTTCATCTGACGGTAAACGTTAGCACGTGGGTTGTCCCAGCTACGGAAGACGGCAGCGACTGCCTCTTTGAGCTGAACATATGGATCGGTTGGGAATTCTTCACCGAAGACGGATTTGTAGTACTCTTTGTACTTGGCAACTAAGCCTTTGAGCTGCTCGGAGGTGACTTCGGTATCAAGTTTGTAACCGTTGTCCTCTTTAAGCTTGTCGAGCATCTTGTCCATTTCAGTCCTTGGGTGGCCTTTGGCGATGTTGGTGAACATCAAAATGAAGCGGCGGTAGCTATCGTAAGCGAAACGCTCATTGCCGGTAGCTTTGACCATGGCTTCAACGGTGTCATCGTTTAAACCCAAGTTAAGAATGGTGTCCATCATGCCTGGCATCGAGGTACGAGCGCCAGAACGGACAGAAACGAGTAACGGCATTCCTTTGCCGCCGAACTCTTTTCCGGTAAGTTTTTCAACTTCGTGGAGATGGGCCACGACGTCATTCCACACGTAATCAGGAATCTGTTTTCCGGATTTGTAGTAGAGGTTGCAAGCTTCGGTCGAGATTGTGAAACCGGCTGGGATGTTGACGCCAGCGGCTGTCATCTCGGCAAGACCAAAGCCTTTTCCGCCAAGGATTTCCTTGCCGAGCTTCTGCTCGTGGGCTTCCTTGAAGGAGAATACATATTTTTTGTCTGCCATATTGTCCTCCTATTGACAATCTTTAGGGTGATTAAAGCGCCCTAACGCGAAATATCATACCACCACGACATTCTTCTTTAAAGAAGAACACAAAAAGGCAAGGGTTCATCGACACAGAAGCGCGTATAATTTGTGCGTATGAAACGTAAAGAGAGAAAGTTCGGCTCTGAGTATTTTGGACCTATCGCGCACCGCGGACTACATAACGCGAGCCTCACGGAAAACGGTCTCAAAGCTTTTGAGAACGCGATCAAAAACGACCTCCCTTTTGAACTAGATATTCACGTTACCAAAGACAACCAACTTATCGTTTGCCATGACGACGACCTTAAACGCACAACAGGCAAAGAGGGCATCATCGAAGAACTAACTCTTGCGGAGATCAAAGAGGGCTACCGCCTCTTAGATGGAGAGGAAGTTCCAACCTTCCAAGAGGTTCTCGACCTCAACAAAGAACAAAAACTGATCGTCGTTGAGCTAAAGGTTCATCAGAACAACTACAAGCCTTTAGCCAAAGCCGCTAAGAAAGCCCTCAAGCAAATCAAAGACAGAAACAAGATCGTTGTTATCTCTTTTGACCCAAGAGCTTTGTTCATGATGAAGAGCAGCGGCTTCCCAACCGGCCTTCTTATCTGCAAGGAGTATTACTGGGTGTGGAAGTGGAAGTGGCTTTTCGACTCCGTTGATATTGAGGAATGCCTCCTCACGAAACCTGAGGTTAGGAAATATCACAAGAAGCATATCCTCAACACCTGGACCGTTGAAGATCCTGAGCACATGAAGGAAAACAAAGCATTAGCGGACGCCCAAACATTCCAGCTGATAGAGCCGGAGCTCGTTAAAGAAATAATGTCAAAATAAAACGCGTTGGAACAAAACCAGCGCGTTTTTGTTAAGGATTTTTTGGTTTTTACTTGTTTGGAGTGTAGGTCGCTTCAATGCCTTCTCTCTTGCTGAGATAGCGCCAGAGGATCTGCATGATGACGTGGTCGAAAGTCATATGAAGGTCTTCGGCAACCTGGATATCGTTCACAGGGGCGTGCAAATGATAATCGGCGATCTTGGCTAACTTGCCTCCGTCATAACCAGTGACGGAAAGGATCTCTGCGCCAACCTTTTTGGCATATTCGGCAGCCTTCATGATGTTCTTGGAGTTGCCACTTCCTGAGATGGCCAAGACCAAGTCTTCTTTCTTGAGCCTGTTCTCAAGCTGATAGTAGAAGAGATCGTCGAACGTGGTGTCATTAGCGATAGCTGTCATTATCGGAACGTTGTCATTGAGACAAACAAACTTAAATCTCTTCTCTAGCTTGGAGCAGATGCCTTTGTTGAAATCGCAAACCATATGTGAAGCGGTGGCGGCGCTGCCTCCGTTTCCGAAAACGTAGATGGTCGACTGGTCGTCGTAATGTTTGACGAGAGCGTTCATCGCTTTGTTCATCTCGTCTTTGTCTAACTTCTTAATGGTCTCGATTTCGAGCTCGTAGTATTTCTCGATGTCGTTTTTGAAATCAATCATGGTCGTCCCTTTCTAAGGTCAATATAAGATTAACCGCTTCGGTTAAAGAATGGCACACAAAATCAGGCTTTGCATCTTTGAAGCGTATTGGAGGATTTGGAGTTGTATCCAAGAAGATCGTTCTGCAACCGCCGTTGATTCCGGTTTGGATGTCTCTATCCGTATCTCCGATTAACCAACTCTTTTTGAGGTCGATGTTGAACCTTGCTTCGGCTTTCTTAAGAAGGCCAATTTTTGGTTTTCGACAATCGCAGTCGATTTTGAATTCAGGAACCTCGCCTTCAAAACCTTTGTCTGGATGATGAGGGCAGAAGTAGAGGGCATCAAGATAGGCTCCGCCTTTTCCGAGGAGGGTTTCCATCTTGTTGTGAATGTTTTTGAGCTCTTCAAGCGTCGTGTCGCCGCGAGCGATAACGGGCTGGTTGGTGACACAGATCGCAAGGTATTTGGAAGAGTTGATTTTTTGGATTGCTGAGGCAGCATCTTCTTCGAGCTTTAATTCATCCGTTTTGGTGACCAAACCATTGTATTTGTTAATGGTTCCGTCCCTGTCCAAAAAGATGCATTTTTGCGGATTTGCAAGGGATTTGCCATGGATAATGCCGTTTTTGAGGTCGTTTTCGACTGAATAGAATCTATCTGGTGTGCCACAGTCTTTGACATATTCGCTAGATCTATAGGCGTACGCTTTACCATCTTCGACGAAGTGTTTTAAGACGACTTTCTCAAAGTCGATTTTGGTCGGTTCAGCAACATAATCCAGGACTTCTTTCGAGCAGACATAAAGTCCAGCGTTCGTAAGGTTCTCATAGTAGTAATCACGGACGTTGTTCTTGCTATCGATCTTGATGATTTTCTCGTCCTCATCGGAGACAAGAAGGTCACTGTCAAATGGGTGTGAATTTGGATGTGCGAAAGCGGTTAAAGCAGAACCCTTTTCCTTGTGGAAACGGTGGAATCTCATCCAATCGACATCGAGCATCAAATCTCCGAAGCAAAGAATGAAATCATCTTTGATGATGTCTCTTGCGAAATATAAGCCTCCAGCAGTTCCCAAAGGCGACTCTTCTTTGATGTAAGAGATGCTGACACCAAACTTCTTTCCATCACCAAAATAATCGGAAATCGCTTTTCCGTTTTTCGAAATGATCACAAGAAAATCGTGGATGCCGCTTTTCTTGAGACTTTCAAGCTGCCATTCAAGAATCGGTTTACCGCATATCTCGACCATTACCTTTGGTAAATCGCCAGTAATGGTTTTAAGTCTAGTGCCTGCTCCGCCTGCTTGGATTACTGCGTACATCGTTACTCCATGAAGATGATCGAGCATCCGGCCTGATCAAGCTCGAAAGGCATTTCCTTGAGGTTCGACAAAGCTTTTCTGACGGCATCTTTCTTTTCGTCGGAATTGACGTAGAAGAGGAGGAATCCGCCTCCGCCAGCGCCGAGGAGCTTGCCTCCGCTTGCACCGGCTTTCATGGCCTTTTCATACGCTTCATCGATGAGAGGGTTGGTGATTCCGTTAGCCAAAGACTTCTTGAGCTCCCAGCCTTCTTTGAGGATTGGGCCAAGGGCGTCGACGTTATTGTTTTCGAACTCCGCCTTAAGGCGCTTTGTCATTTCGCAAAGCTTCTTGGTGGCGTTGATCTTGTCTTCGTCGGTCGCAAGATTCTTGGTTTCTTTGGCAAGGATGTTGTTCGCGTCGCGGACTTCTCCGGTATAGAACATCATGAGGTTCTTTTCGAGTTTCTCGAAAGATTCCCTCTTCATGATGATTGGTTCGACTTTGACGAATCCGTCTGGGCAGAATTCGTAATAACGAAGACCGCCGAAAGCGGCAGCGAACTGATCCTGTTTTCCGATTGGGTTTCCGA
Source organism: uncultured Erysipelotrichaceae bacterium (assembly GCA_902802355.1). Classification (GTDB taxonomy): domain Bacteria; phylum Bacillota_I; class Bacilli_A; order RFN20; family CAG-826; genus UBA4951. The sequence continues at coordinate 25,612 of CADCLU010000009.1, read as the reverse complement.
GCTCGTTGATTTCAATCTCGCAAGCTCTCTTGGCAACCTTGTAGGTTGAAACGGCTTCTTCGTTCCAGGTGTACATGAGTTTCAGAAGGGCGACGGTGAAAGAGGAAGATGACCCAAGACCGGTTCCCGAAGGGATGTCGGCCATTGAAGTAATCTCGATACCTTTGTTACCGAAGTCTTTGAGAACCTGTTTGAAAATGCGATGGTCGATTTTCTCGACATCGTCGACTATCTCGGTTTTCGAATATTTGAGAGTTATTGATTCTTTGTTGAACGCAGGGTTGATGGCGAGGTAGCAGTATTTCCTGATGGTGGTGGAAATAACGCAGCCGCCGTATTTCTCGTAGAAAGAAGGAATGTCGCTTCCGCCTCCGCAGAAGCTAACCCTGAAAGGGGCGCGTGAGATGATCATGATTCGTTGATCCTTTCTGAAAGCCTAAACATTTTACCACTTAAAAGTGGTCTTTCGTGCTAAAATCTTCGAGACGGAGAATTAATATGAACGAACCCCTGATTTTGACGATGGACTTTGGGACACAAAGTGTCCGTGTCGCCCTTTTCGACAAACGCGGTTACATGGTAGCCATGAAGAAAAAGGATTACGACCAACCATACTTTTCCCTTCAACCAAACTGGGCTGAGAAAGAGCCTTATGAGTACTACCAGGATCTTTGCCTTTGCACCAAAGAACTCGCTAGAGAAAACCCATCCTCGATGAAGAACATCAAGGGCATTACGCTTACCTGCTTCCGTGATACAGCCGTCCTCCTTGATCAGCACATGAAGGTCATAAGACCAAGCGTTCTTTGGCTTGATCAGAGGAACGCAAAATGTGAAAAACCCCTGCCAAAACTGGCTCAATTTCTTTTTAAGCTCGTCGGAAAGACGGATACGATCAACTTCAACAGACGCAGATGCGTGGCAAACTGGATCCAAGAAAACGAACCAGAGAATTGGTCCAAAGTCGTTAAGTACGTTCCTGTTTCCTCCTACATGCATTTCCTTCTCACAGGGGAACTCAAAGACTGCGCTTCAAACTGTGCGGGGCACTACCCAATCGATTTCAAAAAGAAGCAGTGGTACAAGAAGCCTGAGAAACATCTCACCGGACAGATCTTTGGCTTAACAAGAGACCTCCTTCCTGAACTCGTCGGCGAAGGCGAGATCATCGGAAGAATCAACAAGAAGGCCGCAGAGGATACTGGAATCCCAGAAGCGACGATTGTTTATGCTGCCGGCTCAGACAAATCCTGCGAAACCCTTGGCATGGGCGTTATCGATGAGACCCTTGGCGCGCTTAGCTATGGTACGGCCTCCTCAATCGAAACGACCACCGCGAAATATCACGAATCAGAGCCATTCCTTCCAGGCTACCCATCCGCTGCGAAAGGTTTCTACAACATGGACATTCAGGTCTATCGCGGATATTGGATGATCGAATGGTTCATGAAAGAGATTGCCGGTAGAAAAGGTAAAGAAGACCCAAAGAGCATCACTTATTTCAACGAACATCTTAAAGATGTGCCTGCTGGATGTGATGGCCTTGTCCTTCAGCCATATTGGGGCCCAGGCCTTTCCCGTCCATTAGCTAAAGGTGCGATTGTCGGCTTCAGCGATTCAACCACGACCGAGCACATCTATCGTTCCATCATCGAAGGCATCGCCTATGCTTTGCGTGAAGGTATTGAACACTTTGAAAAAGTGCTCAAACACAAGATCCCTGAGTTAAGGGTTTCTGGTGGTGGTTCTGTGAGTGACGAGATCTGCCAAATCACCGCTGACGTATTTGGCAAACCTGTCAGCAGAGTTCAGACCAAAGAGAGTTCCTCTCTTGGTGCCGCTATTGCTGGCTTCTGTGCGATTGGTCAATACCATTCTGTTGCCGAAGCGGTCAAAGAGATGGTTCGTGTCAGAGACACTTTCTATCCGAATAAGGAAAACGCCAAGGTCTACGATTACCTTTATAAAGAAGCCTACTTGAAAATGTATCCTGGCTTAGCGAAAACCTACGCCAAGATTAAGCGTTTCAACAACGGTGAGATAAAGAAATAAATTACTTACGAATGAATTCGTAGAGAGCGCCCGACTTGATCTCGCGCTCTTTTTCTTTGGCGGAGATGAGTCTTGTTAGGGTGCCCGTTACGAGGTCTAAGAAGAGGCGAGCTTTGGCCTCGACATCGCATTCAAGGATTTCGCCTGCTTCGATAGCTTGCTTAAGCAAGGTGACAAGGGTCTTGAATGGGCTTTCGCCGTTAAGGGTCTTAACGGAGGTGTATGTCATATAGTCGCGTGATGCGTTCGTTTTAAGGAAATAAAGGCGAATCTTATCTGCTCCGTAGAACTTCTCATAATGATCGCAGATGAGTTTAAGGCCACCCAAGCCACCAGCTTCAAGAGCGGCGTTCCTTGGGAAAATGGTTTCGTTATAGTCTTCTCTCTGAAGTTCGAAAAGACCGTTGAAGATGTCTTCTTTCTTCTCGAAGTAGTGGTACACCAAACCATGGGAACACGCGCTTTCGATCGAAATTGCGTCAATTGTAACTTCGTCAAAGCCCTTGGTTGCGAAAAGCTTTAGAGTCTTGAGTAAGATTTTTGTCCTTCTCTTATCTCTGATAATTGCATTTTGCTGAGGTGTCCTTGGCATAAAAATCTCCAGTTGATGGAATTCTATGATATTTCAATCTGGAACACTGTCAATGAAAAATATTACAAATTATTTGCTAATTGGCTCGCTCTCTTCCTTTTGAGGCGCCTCGGATTGCTTCTTGAGAGCCACTTTAGAAAGGAAGAAGAATAAGACGGCGAAACCGATTAAGAGGACGCCGCCAAGCACCCATTCCCATGGTTGGACGAGGGTGTATTTCCAAACGAGTTCGTCGTTGATCATGCTCTGGTTGACATACATCGAGACAAGCGAACCAAGGATGAAACCAAAGACGGCGAGATAGGTCGCATCATGGTGCTTCGCAAGAAGGTTCTTCATGAGTTTGCTTGTGAGGATGAAACCGGCAAGGATGCCGAGGAAGAGAGATAAGGTGAGGAAGATTCCGCTGACGAGTCTGTCGGAGTTGTGGAAGATCGAGTTGGCTCCGACATAGATGTGGACGCATGGGTCATATAAACCGGCAACGAAGAGAAGCATGGCGCCGCTGATGCCTGGGATGATGCAAGCCATGGCAGCGATGAATCCGGCAACGAAGACACCGATGTAGACCCACCATTCTCCGGCAGCGAAAGCGGCTTCGAAATTGCCCCAGCTATTGAGCTTAGCAACTGCGCTCAAAATTCCAATACCTGCAGCAAAAACCGCACCGATTGCAACAATGAGGATGGGTTTGAAGGTGATTTTGACACCTTTGATTTCTTTAGTGATGACTGGCAAAGAGCCAATGATTAAGCCTGCGAAAAGAGAGATGATCGCAAACGGGGCATAGTCCAATCCGTAGTTAACGCCAAGCATGCAGATGATGGCGGACATGACGGCGCCGATGCCGATCGGAATAAGAGAGATCAAACTCTTTTTGAATTCTTTTCTGAGGTTTGCGATTCCGCCGATAAGGCGATCATAAATACCAACAATCAAAGCCATGGTTCCCGCGCTGACGCCAGGAATCATGCCTAGTCCAAGGGAGCCACCCTTAAGCACATCTAAAAACCAGTTCTTAATTTTCATTCTTCAATAATAGCTTCTTCGTTTCCTTTTATCCAACAAACCGTGATAAACTTTCATAGTTATGAAAACCCTTGTACTTTATCAAAGCAAAACTGGCAACACCGAGAAGTATGCCAACGACATCGCCAAGAGAGTGGGTGCCGATATCTTCCCTCTCAAACGCTTTAAGGCGAAGAAATTAGCCGATTATGACACCATCGTTTTCGGCGGTTGGGTCAAAGCTGGAAAGATCCAAGGAATCGACGATTTCCTTTCCAACTGGGATCTCATGAAAGACAAAGACGTCATTATTTTCAGCGTCGGTATGAGCATGGCCACCAAAGAGACCAGAGCCAATATGATTGAGACCAACGTTCTCTACGACTACCATATGCGTTACTATCAATTCAGAGGCTCATTCGATTTCAACAAACTCGGCCCAATTGAGAAATTCATGATGAAGAAGGCTGTCGACACGATTGCCAAGAACCCAGAAATGAATGCCGACCAAGCCGTTTTAGCGACCATCATCGACACCCCAATCGAATTCTACGATCAGGAGAAAGTCGACCGCGTTGTTTCCGTTATCGAAACCTTAGCCTTGGAGAAGAAGTCATGAGACTATTCGTTGGATTAGGAAACCCAGGCAGACAATACGAAGGCACCCGTCACAACATGGGTTATATGGCCGTCGATAAGTTCATGGAACTTGTCCATGCTGATTTCGATCGCTCCGGATTCAAAGGTGTTTATGGAATCGTCAAGAATCCAGCCTTAGCTGAACCAATCATCGTTCTCAAACCAGAAACTTTTATGAACCTTTCTGGCGAGAGCGTCGTCGAATGCGCTTCCTTCTACAAAATTGATGTCGAAGACATTGTTGTCGTTTATGACGACATGGCCATTGCCGAAGGACAGATCAGACTTCGTCTTGATGGTTCTAGCGGTGGACACAAAGGCATCCAGAACATCATCGACAAGCTCGGAACCGAGAAGATCAAGAGAATCAGAATCGGCATCGGAGAACCTCAATTCGACTCCATTGATTTCGTCCTTGGAAAACCAAGCGCTGAAAGCATGCCTCTTATTGAGGAAGCGACCGATAACGCTGCCAAAGCTTTGCTTGATATCGAGCGTCGTGGCTTCCAATTCGCCATGACGAGATATAACTCGATTAAGAAGAAAGAGGAAAAGTAGGAGGTACTTACGGATTTATTTGAACGCCTAAAGGCACTCGATTTGACCGCCCCCCTCTCGAGCCGAAGGGGTCGTTTTGTCGTGGACGACACCATAGGTGCGGCCCTTCTTATCGCCTCCTTCTACAAGGAGAAAAAGGGCAATTATTCAATCGTTGCCAAGAACTTATACAGCGCTCAAAAGATCTACGAATTCTTACTTAACTTCTTCCCTGAGGAGAAATTGATTTTCTTCCCAGCAGATGAGCTTTTAAGGGCTGAAGCCCTTTCCTCTTCCAAAGAACTTATGGCTCAGAGGCTTTATGCGATGGAGCAATGCCTTGAAGCCAAAGATTCAATCCTCATCGTTCACCCGTCCTCAGCAATGAGGTTCCTTCCAAACGCCGAAGAATTCGGCAAACGCGTTTTCCATTTCAAGGTAGGGGAGAGATATAACCTCGACGACCTTAGAAAGACGTTGACCGAGATGGGTTACCACAGAGTCAACAAAATAGACCAAACCCTTCAGTTCGCTTCACGTGGCGACATACTTGATATCTTCTCCGTCAACTATCCGAATCCGATCAGAATCGAATTTTTTGACGATGAGATCGAATCGATAAAAAGCTTCTCAATTTCCACGCAATTATCGACAAATCCCCTGCAAAACGCGGTTATTTTACCTGCAACTGACGTGTTTTTGTCCGATGCTCAGATAGAGTCATTCAAGGAAAGAATCGCAGCTGTTTTGTCTAGCGACAGCAAGCATCTTTCCGCGTCCGCTTTCGAGTCTTTGGAGAGTAACGTTTCAAGAGACATCGACAACATCGTGGATAGAGTTTATAGCCCTCAGCTCTACAAATACTTCGGCTTCGCTCTCAACGAGAATTCGAACATCTTCTCTTATTTCAAACCCGCTCTTACCTATGTTGCGGACAAGGACGCTTTCGAAGATTCTTGTGAGTCTTTGGCAAGCGAAGCTCATAGCTACTACTCCGAACTTCATGACAGTTTAAGAATCCCAACCCACCTTGAAGAATACATCCCGCTCGACAACGTTCTTCCAACCAAAGGCGTTAAGTACGGAAGCAAGTTCGCGATGGACCCAGACGACTTCAATTTCTTGGTCAGACACATCGTTTCCGCTGGAACCGGTATCGCTTCAATGGTTTCGACGATACAGTCCTACGTGAATACCAATGAGAAGGTGATTATTGCTCTCGATCAGCCTCAGCAAATCGAGACATTAAAGTCGTTCTTGGATGATGAAAAAGTCGAATACGAAGATACAAAAGGCTTTGAGTTGCCTAAAGGCAGATTAGGAATCAGCAAAGCGTCACTAAATGAAGGTTTTGAGATTCCTGCAATCGGTGTCGCGGTTATTTCTTCGGCAGAACTCTATGGCAAGAAAACAGCGACCACTCGTTTCACCTCAAGGTTCATCGACGCGACGATTCTTAAGAGCTATGACGACTTGCGTCCAGGTGACTATGTCGTTCACGAATATAACGGCATCGGTCAGTTCCTCGAAGTTACAACGATGGAACAAGAAGGCGCCCACAGAGATTATTTGAAGATCGCTTACGCAAACAATGAGACCCTTTATGTTCCTTTGGAACAATTCCGTTTAGTCAGAAAGTATTCAGCACGAGAAGGCGCCGCTCCTCGTCTTTCTCATCTTTTCAGCGGAGACTGGGAAAAGAAGAAAGCCCACATCAAGGAAAGGGTCAACGATTTGGCCGACAGACTCCTTGCTTTATATGGCTCAAGAGCCAAGAAAGAAGGCTTTGCCTTCCCTAAAGACGAAGAGCTCCAAAAGAGCTTCGAAATGGAGTTCCCATATGCTTTGACTCCAGACCAACAGAGATCTGTTGATGAAATCAAATCCGACATGGAGAAGCCAGAAATCATGGATCGCCTTCTTTGCGGAGATGTTGGTTTTGGCAAAACAGAGATTGCCTTCCGAGCAGCCTTCAAAGCCATATCCGCCCATAAGCAAGTTGCTCTCCTTTGCCCAACCACGCTTCTTGCAAGACAGCACTATGAAGTCGCTCTTCAGAGGTTTGCGAGATACGGAATCAGAATCGCTGTTTTGTCTCGTTTGGTGCCTGCTGCAACCCAAAAAGAAGTCATTTCTGCCCTGGAAAATGGAAAAATTGACTTCGTTATCGGCACCCATAGACTCCTTTCGAAAGAGATTGTTTTCAAGGACCTTGGCCTTTTGATTGTCGACGAGGAACAACGTTTCGGCGTTGAGCAAAAAGAGAAGATCAAGGAGCTCAAAGACACGGTCGATGTCCTTTCCTTGTCGGCTACACCAATTCCACGTACTTTGCAGATGTCGCTCACAGGACTTCGCCCTCTTTCGCAAATCAACACGCCTCCAATGAACCGCATGCCGATTCAGACATATGTCACCCCATACAAGGAAGAGGTCATCATCGAACTTATCCAGAGAGAGCTTGGAAGACACGGCCAGGTTTTCTATGTCTACAACAAAGTCTCGTTCATCTACGCCAAGGCGAACGAGATTTCTCGTTCTCTCCCTTCTGCCAGGATCGGTGTTATCCACGGAAAGATGGAAAAGGAAGAAGTCGAAGACGTTATGCAGAAGTACTATGACGGCGAGCTCGACATCCTTGTTTGCACCTCGATCGTCGAAAACGGAATCGATGTCCCTAACGCCAACATGATCATCGTTGAGGAAGCAGACCACTTTGGCCTTTCTCAGCTCTACCAAATCAAGGGACGCGTTGGCAGGGGAGACAGAATCGCCTATGCCTACCTCACCTACAAGCCTCACAAGAGCATGAGGGAAGACGCGGTCAAGAGACTCAAAGCCATCCAGGAGTTCACCGAACTCGGAAGCGGATATAAAATCGCCCAGCGCGATCTTATGATCAGAGGCGCTGGAGACATCCTTGGCCCTGAACAAGCGGGATTCATCGACACAATCGGTTTGGATCTCTATCTCAAAATGCTCAGCGAAACCATCGAGGAGAAGAAGACCGGAATCACCAAACCAACCCCGAAAGCCAAGAATGTGTTCAAGATAGACGCTTATATTCCGAAGGACTATGCGATCAACAGCGACAAGATAGCCCTCTATCAAGAACTCGAAAACGCCAAGACCGAAGACGAGCTTGATACCATCGCCAAACACATGAGGGACATCTATGGCAAGCTTCCTGATCAGGTGAGTTTGCTCGTCCTCAAAAAGAAAATCGATCTTTTAAGCGAAAAAGAAGAGTATTCCCGAGTAGATGAAGGTGAGGGCTACATAGACATCTACATGTCCGAAGCCTTCTCCCACATCAATGGCATCGGAGTCGACCTCTTCAACCTTTTAGCCCCTTATCTCGCCTTCATGAAAGTGAACTTTGTTGATAAAAAAGTTCATATCCGAATGACCAAGAGAAGAGACTGGATTCACGACGTTTATCGTCTGTTAGATGTCGTCGATCAACTTTATAGCCGCCGTAAGGCAGACTATAAGTGATACAATGAGTGTTATGAGAATCGACAAGTACTTAAAAGTAACCCGATTAACAAAAAGACGTGAGACGGCTAAGGAGTTGTGCGATGATGGGGACGTCTTCATCAACGGCAAAACGGCAAAGCCGATGAGCGAAGTCTCGGTCGGAGACGAGTTGGTCCTCTTGCTTGGAAAGCATAAGGTAACCGCGAAAATCCTGGTCGTCAGAGAATTCGCCCGAAAAGACGAAGCCAAAGAAATGTACGAGATCCTAAAAGACGAGATAATCAACCGAGGAGGAGAAGACAATGGTCAACCTTGATATCGATAAGAATGCGATTTACATCCTAGCTGGCAACACAGGCGCTGACGCCATGGCCCTTTCCCACATGCTCTTAGAGCAAGAAGCGAAGTTTGTCATGTGTTTCGTTAACTACCACATCGGACCGATTTGGGAAGAGACTGAACAAACCCTTCGTGATTATTGTGCTTCGAAAGGCATTGATTACGAGGTTTGTGATGCCGACAAAGCTGACCAGACTGGTAGAGATAAAGATTTTGAGAAGTGGGCTCGTAAAATCCGCTACGACTTCTTTGCGGAAGTTTATAAGAAATACGATGCTTCCGCCCTCTTCCTTGCTCATACAGAAGACGATGTCATCGAAGGCTATTTGCTTTCGAAGCAGACCGGTGTCCGCTCATCAAAATTCGGTCTTAATACCGTTGCAACGACAAGAGGCATGATGGTCAGAAGACCTTTGGTCCCATACTCTGACGAAGACCTTAAACAGTACTGCGACACCAACAACATCCCATACAACAAAGACTTTGGTAACTACGCTCACGATCCATCCATGAGCGTTTTGAGATTTGAAGTTGTCGATAAGCTTAATGAGGCTGAACGTGACCAGTACATCACTGAGATCAAAAAGGCCAACGCCGAATCGATTTCCTTCAGCGCGAATATCAAGCAGTCGGTAGATAAAGTCGACACCCTTAACATTCGCGAGATTATCGCCTTAAGCGAAGGCGAATTTGCCGAAACGATCATCCGCTTCGTCAAAGCAAAAGCGAAGATAAGAGTCAAAATTACCCCGCAAATCCTTGCTGAATTTAGAGCGATGTGCCTCAATCCTCAGCCAAATATGTGTATGAGAATTGGTAACAACACCTTCCTTGTCAAGGAATATGACGAGATCTCCATCGACAACGACGGTCTTGATCTCCCATACCACTACACCCTCAAGGAACCATGCAAGTTCTCCTGCGAGGCTTTCGATCTTGATTTCACCCAGGGCGCAGAAGACAGAAACATCCACATTGATGATTACCCTCTTACCATCAGAAGCGTTCTCCCTCAGGACGTCTTCTCATTCAACGGATACACCGTTAACGCAAAGCAGATGCTCATTGCTGCCGGCATCTCAGAAAGACTTCTCCATATCTGGCCAGTCTTCCTCAACAAAGAAGGCAGAATCGTCTATATCCCTCGTTACAAGAAGGGCTTCAGCGAGTACCACAAGAGCTCGATGATCGTCCATGTCACCGAGGAAGAAAAATAAAAGCAATTGTATTGATAAGAACACCCTTAGGGTGTATCTTGCAACTTGACTCACCAAGAAAGGAGACATTATGAAAGAAGAAAACCAGAACCATCAACGTAGTTTCTGGGGATATGCTGCCCCATATCTGTTCATTGCCGCCATTGTTGTCTTGATCCTAACCTTCGTTCTTCCGAACTTAGGTGCTAATAAACACGAGTGGAAAGTCAGCGAACTCGATGACAATCTCGGTTACGTTCTTCCTGTCGACGACACTCAAGAGAGCCAGATCGACACCAAAGAAAAACAGTATTATGTTGCGTCCTATACCGCCAAAAACCGTTACGCCAGCGTTGTCTACATCACTGGTCGCGCCTTTGAAAAAGGCACCCCAGGCAACAACTTCGAATTCACTGTCACGATCAGCAGCGAGCAGTGGAACAACGCTTTCGACGTCGCCAACCCTGAAAACGGCAAAATCGTGAAGCACTGGTCCTACGCCCAGATTTTCAACTACAAAGTCGAAGCTGAGTGGAATCAGATTGAAGAGCTCGTCGAGAAATACGGAAAAGGATCATTCTCCGAAGGAGACGCCTACCAGGTTAGCTTCTGGGAGGCTTGGGGACCAACCATCCTCATCTTCGGCGGAACCATCATCCTTGCCATCTTCCTCTTCGTTCGTCTTAGCAGCTCCGTCAGCGGAGCCAATCGTCAGGCCATGGATTTCAACAAATCCCCAGCCCGTCGTGAGAACCATTCCAAGACCCGTTTCGCCGATGTCGCAGGCTGCGATGAAGAAAAGGCTGAAATGGTTGAGATGGTCGACTATCTCAAAGACCCAAAGAAATATTCCAAATACGGTGCCAAGCTTCCGAAAGGCGTTTTGCTCATCGGATCTCCTGGTACCGGCAAGACCCTTTTAGCCAAAGCCGTTGCTGGTGAAGCGGGCGTTCCGTTCTACAGCATCTCCGGTTCCGACTTTGTCGAAATGTTCGTCGGCGTTGGCGCAGGCCGTGTCCGTGACCTCTTCAAAAAGGCCAAACAGACCGCTCCATGTATCGTCTTCATCGATGAAATCGATGCTGTCGGCCGTCAGCGTGGCGCTGGCTTAGGCGGAGGCAACGATGAACGTGAGCAAACCCTCAACCAGCTCCTTGTCGAGATGGACGGTTTCGAGTACAACTCCGGCATCCTCGTTATGGCCGCCACAAACAGAGACGACGTTCTCGATCCAGCCCTTCTCCGTCCAGGTCGTTTTGACCGCATCCTCACTGTTTCACTTCCTGACAAAGAAGGCCGTGAAGCCATCTTCAAGGTCCATGCCAGAAACAAGAAGATCGGAGACGATGTCAATTTCGCCGCCCTTTCGCAGAGAACCGTTGGCTTCTCCGGTGCCGATATTGAGAATATTCTCAATGAGGCCGCCATTTTAGCCGTTCGTTTTGGCAAAGATTGCATCACCATGGAAGAAATCGACGAAGCCATTGATCGTCGTATCGCTGGCCCAGCTAAGAGCTCCAAAGGACTCAACGAGAAAGAGCGCAAACAGGTTGCTTTCCACGAAGCTGGCCACGCCATCATCGGCATGGTTTTGCCTCACGCTCAGAAGGTCCAGAAGATCACCATCATCCCACGCGGAAACACTGGTGGTCACGTCTTGATGACCCCAGAAACCGACCGCTTCTTGTTAACCAAGAAAGAACTCATCGCCGAGATCACCGGCCTCCTTGGAGGACGTACCTCCGAAGAAATCTTCTTCGACGACGTTTCCACCGGCGCATCCAACGATATCCAGGAAGCCACGAGAATAGCTCGTGCCATGGTTACCATGTACGGTATGTCCGAGCTTGGTCCAATCCAGTACGAGAGAAATAACTCCTCCGTCTTCCTTGGAAGAGACTACACCGACACCACCAAGAACTTCTCCGCTGAAGTCGCTCATGAGATCGATAAAGCCGTTCGCGACATCGTCGACAAAGCTCACGATGAAGCCACCAAGATCCTCACCGAGCACAAAGCTGAAGTCATTCTTGTCGCTGAGACCCTTCTTGAGAAGGAGACCATCACCGCCGAGGAGATCGACTCCCTTATCAAGACTGGCAAACTCCCAGCCAAGGTGAAGGCCGAAGTCGGCGCTTCCGAGAGCCTCTCCGAAGAGGAGAAAGCGGTTATCGAAAAGCCTGTCGTCAAGGCTAAGAAAGAAACCGAAGAAAAACCTGAGGTTAAAGAGGAAAAGCCTGCAGAAAAATCAGAAATCCCTGACAAAACTGAGGTGAAACCAAAACCAACGGCCAAAAAGAAAGCTTCTCCGAAAGCTAAAAAAGACGAATAAAAACAGAAGGCCTTTCGGGGCCTTCTTTTATCTATGATCAAAATTGGTGACATCGAACTAAAAGGAAGAGTTGTTTTGGGTCCGATGGCAGGAGTAACCACGCTTGCCTATCGCGACTTCATGAAACCCTTTGGGGTTGCCCTTTCCTATAGCGAGATGATCTCCGATTGCGGCATCGATTACAAAAACAGAAAGACCTATTCCTACCTCGCAACCTCGAAGGTTGATAGGCCTGTAGGGTTGCAGCTCTTTGGCTTCGACAAAGAGAAGACCGTTAAAGCCATCAAGATCATCGAGGAGAAAGCAGACTACGACATCCTCGACATCAACCTTGGTTGCCCTGTCTTTAAAGTCGTCAAAACTGGAGCAGGGTCTTCCTGGTTATCTAGACCTGCTGAGCTTGAGGATTATATGAAAGCGGTGGTTGCCGCCTCTCATAAACCAGTTACGGCAAAAATCCGTCTAGGCAAAGACGCTTCCTCTGTGAATGTTTGGGAAGTCGCCAAGATGCTTGAGAAGTGCGGAATCAAAATGCTTACGGTTCACGCTAGAACCGCTGCTCAAGGCTATAGTGGCACTCCAGACTTCGAGGCAATTAGAGATTTAGGCAAGAGCCTAAGCATCCCTCTTTGCATCTCTGGAGACATATTCAGTGCTGACACTGCTATCAAAGCGATGGAGATCACTGGAGCCGAACTCGTCATGGTCGCTAGGGGAGGACTCGGAAACCCAACCCTCATCACCAACATCAACAACCGTCTTGAAGGCAAAGAAGAACTTCCTGCCCCAACGATTGCGGAGCAAACCGAATGGGCGCTCAAATTCTCGGAGGCACTTATTGCCGAGAAAGGAGAAAGGGTAGCCATAATGGAACTCCGTGGGCTCATCCCTCACTTCTTCAACGGCTTCCCGGGCTACAAGAAAATCCGCGCCGAGATATCGGTCAACATCAAGACAAAAGAGGACCTATTTAGAATTCTTAATGGAATTCTGAATCGAAATAGACTATAAATGTGCATTGTCTATTTTCATAGACACCGATTATGAAAGAGATCATCAAGTTACTTCGCTACATCAAAGGCTATTGGAAAGACACGATCCTTACTTGGGTCTGTGTTCTTTTTGAGTGCGTTGCCGAAGGTCTTGTTGCTTATTTCATGCAGTTCTTCATCGACGAGGTTAAAGACCTTTCCGTCAATCCAGAGAACCTTGACGCCATATTCATGTATTCCGGCATTATCGCTGGCATGGCTCTCCTTGCAGCGGCAACCGGCATTATCGCTGGCGTCTTTGCTGCTAGTGCGGCAGCTGGCTTTGGAAAGAACCTCCGTGAAGCCTTATTCGTCCACGTTCAAGATTACTCTTTCAAGAACATCGACAAATTCTCGACGAGCTCCCTTGTCACCAGAACCACAACCGACATTACAAACGTTCAAGGCGCTTTCCAAATGATCTGTAGAGCGGTCGTCCGTGCTCCGTTCTTGATGATCTTCGCCCTTATCATGTGCTTCGTCACATATTGGCAAGCCGCCCTCGTTTTCCTTGTCTTCATTCCTGTCGCAGGCTTCGTTTTGATATTTATCGCCAACAAAACCCACCCGATTTTCGTCAAAGTCTTCAATGCCTATGACGATTTGAACCAGGCAGTTGATGAGGACGTCGACGGCATCCGCGTCGTCAAATCCTTCAACCGCGAAGACTACATGAAAGAGAAATTCGGAAAGGTCTCCTACTGGATCTTCAGCAACTTCAAGAAAGCCGAGAAGAGAATCGCCCTCAACGGCCCGTTCATGAACATCGCCACATACACGACGACAATCATCATCAGCATCATCGTCTCTAATGCGATTGTGTCCACTCATGAGACCGCAATCGGCATTGGTGCTTTGAGCACCATGCTTACCTATTCCATGATGATCCTCATGTCCCTCATGATGGTCTCAATGGTCTATGTCATGATCATCATCGGTCGCAACAGCACCGAACGTATCCTTGAGGCTATCGAGGAGGTTCCAGACATCGCCGATCCTGAGAATCCAATCGAAACCGTTCCTAATGGAGAGGTTGAATTCAGACATGTCAGCTTCGCCTATTCCGAAGGAAAAGACGTCCTTCTCGACGTTAATAGGAAAGTCAAATCCGGAAGCACCATCGGCATCCTTGGCCCTACCGGCTCAAGCAAAACCACCCTCATCTCTTTAATCGCCAGATTGTTTGATGTTCAGAAAGGCGAGGTTCTTGTCGGTGGTCACAACGTCAAAGAATACAAACTCGAATCATTACGTGATTCCGTTGCCGTCGTTCTTCAAAAGAACACCCTCTTCACCGGAACCATCAGAGACAACCTCAAATGGGGCAACGAAAACGCCACCGATGAGGAAATCATGGCAGCCTGCGACATCGCTCAGGTCACCCCGTTCCTCAAAGATATGCCACAAGGTTTAGATACCATGATCGAACAGGGAGGCACCAACGTCTCCGGCGGTCAAAAACAAAGACTTTGCATAGCAAGAGCGCTTCTTAAGAATCCGAAGATTCTCATCCTCGACGATTCCACAAGCGCCTGTGATACCCATACCGACAAGCTCATCCGTGAAGGTCTTGAGAAATACCATCCAGACATCACGAAGTTCATCATCGCTCAGCGCGTTCTTTCCGTTAAGGATTGCAACGAAATCTGGGTCATGAATGAAGGCCAAGTCCTTGAGACTGGAACCAACGATGAGCTTATGAAGACGAGCGCGGTCTACAAAGACCTCTTTGAGTCTCAGAACGGAGGAGGTGATTTCGATGCCGCGAGTTAATCCACGTGCCACCAAAGGTGCCCGCAACATGAACATGGTCTCTGGCAAAGCGAGAAACGCCGCCATTCGAAGACTCCTTTCCTACGTCTTCAAGTATTACCCAGTCCAGTTCATCGTCGTTTTGGTTTGTGTCCTTCTTTCGAGCTTCACAAACGTCGCTGGCGGCTTCTTCACTGGTACCGTCGTCGTCAACGAGTACATCATGCCGTCCCTTGATTCCGGATCGCTTGAGATTAGGACTCCAACAAGCGGTACTTTCGCTGGAATTCCTTTCGGCGGAGCGATCGCCATCATGGCTTCGATCCTTGCTGTCGGAACCATTGCCCTCTATGTCTACAACATCCTGATGTCCATCATCGGACAGGGCGTTCAGAGACGAATCCGTGACGAGCTCTATGACCACATGCAGGACCTTCCGATCTCCTACTTTGACAGAAGAGGACGCGGAGACATCATGTCAGTCTACACGAATGACGTTGACGCACTACGTGAAATGCTTTCACGCGCTCTTCCAATGGTGGCCAATTCCATCGTCACGATGGTCGCCTGCTTCGTCATGATGCTTCTCACCGATTTGATGCTCACAGGCGTCGTCCTCGGTGTCTCGCTCCTCATCTTCTTCATCATCATTTACTTCACCAAGATGGCCTCCCGCTTCTTCATTGCCCAGCAGATTGAGCTTGGCAAGATGAACGGCTATATCGAAGAGATGGTCAATGGCCAGAGGGTCGTCAAAGTCTTCAACTACGAGAAGAGGAACATTGAGGGTTTCAAGAAACACAACGAGCAGTTCTTCAACTACTCCGTTAAAGCCAACAGATTCGCTAACTTGCTTATGCCTACCGTCAATCAGGTCGGCAACATACAGTATGTCTTGATCGCTCTTGTTGGTTCCCTTGCTGTCTTCAATCATCTTGATGGTGTTTCCCTTATGGGAACATTCACATATGGCATCGCCACGGTTGGCACGATCGTCAGCTTCCTCATGTATTCGAAAGCCTTCGTTCAGCCAATCGGAAACGTCTCCCAGCAGCTTAACATCATCGCTCTCGCTTTAGCGGGCGCAACCCGTATCTTCGAAATCATCGATGCTCCAGCGGAAACCGATGACGGATATGTTGAGCTCGTGAATGCCAAAGAAGACGAGAACGGCAACCCAGTCGAATGTGTTGAGAGAACTGGTAAGTGGGCATGGAAGCACCCTCACACCGACGGCTCTCCAACCACCTACACTTGGCTAAGAGGAAAGATCACCTTCAATGACGTTGATTTTGCATATATCCCCGGCAAAACCGTCTTGCATAATATCTCCATGTACGCTGAAGAGGGTCAGAAAATTGCCTTCGTCGGACCTACTGGAAGTGGCAAGACAACCATCACCAACCTCATCAATCGTTTCTACGATATTGAGGATGGCAAAGTGAGATATGACGACATCAACATCAACAAGATCAAGAAGAAGGATTTGCGTCGTTCACTTGGCGTCGTTCTCCAAGAGACAAAGCTCTTCACGGGAACCGTCATGGAGAACATCCGCTTTGGAAACCTTGAAGCCACGGATGAGGAAGTCATCGCAGCGGCTAAACTTGCCAACGCCCATAACTTCATCACCCATTTGCCAGATGGCTATAACACCTTACTCCATAGCGGTGGATCTTCACTCTCACAAGGACAAAGACAGCTCATCGCCATCGCTAGAGCGGCCGTCGCCAACCCGCCTGTCATGATTCTCGATGAGGCGACCTCGTCCATCGATAGCCGTACCGAAAGCCTTGTTCAGGAAGGCATGGACGCCATCATGAAAGGACGTACCGTCTTCGTCATTGCCCACCGTCTCTCAACGATTAAGAACAGCGACGTCATCATGGTTCTCCAGGATGGTAGAATCATCGAGAGAGGCAGCCACGATCAGCTTCTCGCTGAGAAGGGCAAGTACTACCAGCTTTACACTGGAAACGAAATTGCTAATAAGTAAAGCCTAAAGAAAGGCTTTGTGAGCGCTCTTGTTTGAATGTAAACTATCCGTGCGCTTGTTTGTGGAGGAATACCCATGGAAGAAGAGAAACTTAACGACCAAGAACTTGCTAGACGTGCCAAATTACCACGTTATGAAGAGCTTGGTGTCGATGCATTTGGAAGCCGTTATGAATGGAAAGATTCGATTAAAGATCTCCGTGCCAAGTACGGCTCTTTAACCGAAGAAGAACTTGCTGAGAAACAGATTCCAGTCAATGTCGCTGGCCGTCTTATGTCCATCAGACGTATGGGCAAAGCCAGCTTCGTCAATATCAAAGACGAATATGGCAACATGCAGGCTTGGCTTGGACGCGATGTCGTCGGCGAACATGACTACGAAGTTTTCAAACTCGCTGACATCGGTGACATCGTTGGTTTAGAAGGAACCTTAATGCTCACAAGAACCGGCGAACTTACTATCCGCACCACCAAGTACACTCACATCACCAAGTGTCTCAAACCTCTTCCAGAGAAGTTCCACGGCTTAACCGACATCGAAGAAAGATGCCGTCGCCGCTACGTTGACCTCATCATTAATGATGAATCCCGTAAGAACGCCTTAACCAGATCCGCTATCGTCAAAGGCATCAGAAACTACAGCGACTCCCTTGGCTTCGTTGAAGTCGAGACTCCTGTCCTTTCCCCAATCGCCGGTGGCGCATCTGCCCGTCCATTCATCACCCATCACAACGCTCTCGATAAGGATTTCTTCCTTCGCATCGCTACTGAGCTCAACCTCAAGAAGTGTATGGTTGGCGGCATCGACCGCGTTTACGAAATCGGACGTATCTTCCGTAACGAAGGTATAGATAACAGACATAACCCAGAATTCACCACCATCGAGCTCTATCAGGCTTATGGCGACCTCAGCGATATGAGAAAGTGGGCCGAAGGCCTCTTCCATTACATCGGCGAGAAAGTCATAGGCAAAGACACCTATGAGTGGAACGGAAACACCATCGACATCTCTAAGCCATTCGCTTGGATCTCCATGGCCGATGCCATCAAAGAGAAGACCGGTATCGACTTCAATGAGCAGATTCCATTTGAAGAAGCAGTGGCCCTTGCCAAGAAGCACGGCGTCCAGCTTGAGAAGTCCTGGAACAGCACCGGCTACATCATGCAGGCCTTCTTCGATGAGTTCGTCGAGCCAACCCTTATCCAGCCAACCTTCATTCACACATACCCAATCGAGGTTTCACCTCTTACCAAGAAGACCGCTGATCCACGCTTCGTTGATCGTTTCGAGCTCTTCATCGGTGGAACCGAGTTCGGCAACGCTTACAGCGAACTCAACAACCCATTCGATCAGGAAGAACGTTTCAAGGCTCAGTTAGCCGCCCGCGAAAGAGGCGACGACGAGGCCGCTGATATTGACTTCAGTTTCCTTGATGCTCTCATCTACGGCATGCCGCCAGCTGGTGGTATTGGCGTCGGTGTCGATCGTCTTTGCATGTTATTCGCTGAGCAATCGACAATCCGCGAAGTCCTCATCTTCCCAACGATGAAAGACGAAGTCGCGGTCACCAAGAAAGACCCAGAAAAGAAGTAACAAAAATCCAAAAACACGTGGCAAAACCCGCGTGTTTTTTATTTTTGCCGGGATTTTTACACTCGGAAAATTTTCGGAAAAATGTAAGAAAAGTCACTATATATTAGTGAGGCCATATTTTTGCATTTCTCCTCTTTCGCCGATGGAGATGAGAAATTTCAAGGAACTCTTAATTGATTAAGAGGGGCGACTATAGTATCATTGTTGGGCTTTAGCGAAGGAACTAAAGCGACATTCTTCTATGGCCGTCCAATTAATTGAGGCGGTCCTTAGACCAAAACTAGGAGGTGCTAATCATGAAAAAGTACGAAATCATGTACATCCTTAACGCCACTCTCGATGAGGCCGCTGCTAAGGGTGAGATCGCCAAACTCCAGAAGATCCTTGAAGACAACAAAGCCAAGGTTCTCGACACCAAGGAGTGGGGCATCAAAGACTTCGCCAGCATCATCAAAAAGCAGACCAAGGGATACTATGTCATCCTCAAGGTCAACGCTGAAAAGCCAGCTCTTGATGAGTTCGATCGTTTGGCCAAGCTCAACCAAAACGTACTCCGCCACTTGATCACTGTTGCGCAAGACTAATCGGCAACATTAATTGGAGGATGGTAAACAATGCTTAATCATGTCGTTCTTATTGGTCGTTTGACCCGTGACCCAGAATCACGTAAAACCAACACAGGACTCACAGTCGTTTCCTTCACTGTCGCGGTTGATGATACGTTCAAAGGCCCTAACGGAGAGAAGAACACTTTGTTCATGAACTGCTCGATCTTCGGAACCAAGGCCGAAAATGTCGCCAAGTTTGTTAGAAAAGGCTCTTTAGTGGCTGTCTCTGGCAGACTCAATCAACGCAAATACACCAATAGAGATAACCAACAGGTTACTGTTATCGAAACCATCGCGGACAACGTTGACTTCTTAGAACCAAAATCCGCTAACGGTGCCACTCCGGATGCAAGCATCCGTCAGCAGGCCCCTGCGCAGGATTATTCAGACGAAGCCGCCGACAGCGGCAACTTAGATGGAATTGATGTCGTCAGCGACGACCTTCCATTCTAAGACTTAAACAGAAAGGATAAATTACACATGGCTTTCAAGAAAATGAGACCTAAGAGAAAGGTCTGCTACTTCACCAAGAACCACGTTAAGTTCATCGACTATAAGGACACCGAGCTCCTCAGCAGATTCATTGCTCCTGATGGAAAGATCCTTGCCCGTAGCTCAACCGGAACCAGCGCCAAGTATCAGCGTGAACTCGCCAAAGCTATCAAGAACGCCCGTTTCATGGGTTTGCTTCCTGAAGTTGGCCAGAGATAATCTCTAACAAACAAATCAAGCCGTCCAAATTGGACGGCTTTTTGCATTATTTTTGGCATTGCACGATAATGGTGTCATGAAAAATTTCAAATCCCATAAACGTTTCGCTGCGGTTATAACCGGACTGTTCCTATCTGTTTTGATGACAAGCTGTATTATCTATCGTCACAGCGAAAAATCCACTTTAAGCAATTACGACGAGATTATTAAAGACTCATCCTCGATGGCCAATCTTTCTAACGATGAATTGGTCGCTATGTATAACACAGCCAAAAAAGTGCCAGAGCAATATTTGTTTTTGCACGAAAATTATGATATCGATCGCTCTGTAGACTCCGTGGCCTCAATTGAAGAGGCGAGCAGCATCTCCAGAGAAGAGGTGCACGACGAGAGGAGCTCTTATTCGAAGAACATTCCTACTTCTTCCGAAGTTGTTTACGAAGGTGACACCTATTACATTACCCACGTTGCTTGGGATCACATCACATCGGAAAACACCTTTTCTTATTCCACAGATATGGTGTGTTTTAAATCTCAATACGTTGACTATGTATCGCCCGTTTACCAAGTAAGAGAGTTTTCTATGACCATAAAAGACATTTCCAAGGCTCAAGAAATAATTGATCTCCTCCTATATGCTAAAAACGCAAAAATGGCCTCTTATAAGCTGGTCATTTCAAACCTGGAAGAGAAAGATAATGAATATTCGTACCACAACTATTGCTTTGATGGCTGTGGTGGCGATTATGGCGTTAAGGACAGGGTTGACCTCTGGCTGGTTACTTACACAATCAATAAAACCAGCGGCGAGGTAGCTTATGCTGGCGAAAAACTAGTTAATTCTGCTGAAGCTTTTAATATTTTCTAAAAACGAAAAACTTATTCTATGAAAAAGAAAACCAAAATAATAACCATTGCCGTTTCCGCGTTTGTGGCTGCTTTGGCGCTTGCTGTCGCCATCCCGTTCACAATCCTTGGCGTTAAGTCCTCAGGATTAAAAACGGATCACGCATATTTGAAAAACGACACAAACTATTCCACTAAAGCGGAAGTGGAAGGTCTCGAGCTCGTTACGCAACACGTGTCGTGCGGGTACGCGTCCATTGAAATGATTTCATCTTTCTATGGAAAACGCGTCACAGAGGATGAACTTGATGTCAGGAACGGCGCTGTATCAACCTCTTCAACCGGTGGATTCCTTGAGGAAATCAACAAATGCATCCCTTCAAAGATGTTTGAAGAACATACGTATCTTAAGAACGACGAGCTTTTAAAGAGCATCTATGACTCTTTGAAGAACAACAATCCTGTCGCTATTGAATGGGCGGCTAAATACGAAAATGAATGGACTCTTCATTTCTCTGTTGTAAGTGGTCTTGATCTCTCCCAGAATAAGGTCACCGTTTATAATCCTTATGGTTATATTGAGAACATCGGAACCGAAGAATTCCTCAGCAGAACCACGTTCGATGCCTACGAGAACCTGCCGTTATTCTTGAATTTTGGATTCGCATACGGCGCATTCCACAAGAATGCGATTTTCTACGCAAAATAACGCCCTGTGCATTGGAAAAACGAATCGCTTTTATTAAGATAAAACTATCATGGAAAACATAGTCAACAAAAAATCTGTTTGGTCAACCATGCTATTGGTTGCGTCTGCCTTGTTCATAGTCTTGACCATAATCAACATCGTTAGAACCATCGTTGTCATGCCTATATTTACGGAACAAAGCAGGAGCATTGCGGAAGAAATGTTTGCTTCAGCAAGCTATCCATACACAGAAGAAGACGTCGACATGACGGTTCGAGCATCGGAAGGCCTCTTAATCGTTGGGCTCATTTTTGCGTCTGCCATTGAGTGTCTGGTATCTCTCGGCGGATTTCTTTTCTCCCACAAAGGAAAATGGGGAATGTTCTGCATCATCGTGGGCATCATCCGCGTGCTTTTTAAAAGCTTTGATTTCACGAACCTTAACAAAGAAAGCGAGATCTTAACCGTTGTGCTCACGATTATCGGCTTCCTTGCTGTTCTTGCCTTCTGTGTCTCGTCAATCATGCACTACAGAGAAAACAAAGCGCTTAGAGAAGAACAAACCATCTGATCTAAGTCAAAAACATTATAGTTTCTACATGGACTATTCATCGTTGAAGAAACTCCTCTTTGAAAGCGCGGACAACAAGAACATGGAGTTCGCTAAAAAGGTTTTCAACACCTCCTACAAGATCATCGGCTTGATGACTCCGACCTTAAAGAGAATCATCCAGGACCATTACAAAGATGAAGACCTCAAGCTTTTTGATTTTGAGTTAGGGGAGTACCAAGAGATAGATATCGTCTATTTGGCCACCGCTTTAAAAAGAGCGAAAACCTACAAAGAGCAGATGGAGTTCCTCAAGAAGAACCTCTATTTCGTTAAGGGTTGGGCGGTCACTGATGTTTTGAACCAATACCTAAAAAAGTCCACTTTTGCAGAGTATTTTCCATATTTTGAACACTTTGCGAAGTGCAAAAACACATACGAAGTCAGGTTTGCTTATGTCGGAATGTTAAAACACTACGAGAGCCCTGACATAAAGAAAATCGCTCCTCTCCTTCGCTATAACGAGGAATACATGATCATGATGGCGGAAGCCTGGCTTCTCGCTACCGTTGCCATCAAGCATAGCGATTTCGTTTACGACCTCCTTAAGAACATGAACGATGAGGCTCTCAAGAAAAAGACGATTTCGAAGATGAATGAGTCGTTTAGAATCTCGAAAGAAGACAAAGAAAGATTCAAAGCCTTGAGGGGCTAATAGAAAGGCAGGCATACCTAGCGGTATGGTTTTTTTCGTACGGAAAGTGATACCATACCAAAGGATCGCGCATTCAAGAGGTGCAAAAGAATGTTAGAAATTAGAAATCTGTATAAAACCTATAAAACCAAGGGCGGCGTCATTACCAAAGCCCTTGATGGGTTAAATGTCGATTTTCCCGAGAAAGGCCTTGTTTTCCTTTTAGGAAAGTCTGGTTCAGGCAAATCCACTTTGCTTAATATGATTGGTGGTCTTGACCGTCCAGATTCGGGCGAGGTCATCGTCAAAGGAAGAAGTTCCAAGGATTTCACTCAGAGTGACTTCGACAGTTACCGTAACACCTATATCGGATTCATCTTCCAGGAATACAACATCCTCAATGAATTCAACATCGAGCAAAACATCGCCTTAGCTCTCCAGCTTCAAGGAAAGAAGAACGACAAGGCTGCAGTCGACGCCCTTTTGAAAGAAGTTGGCTTAGAAGGCTTCAACAAGAGAAAACCAAACACTCTATCGGGCGGCCAGAAACAAAGAATCGCCATCGCTAGAGCCCTTATCAAAGACCCTGAGATCATAATGGCAGACGAACCAACCGGCGCACTCGACTCCGTCACTGGCAAACAGGTTCTTGAGATTCTCAAAAAGCTTAGTGAGAAGAAACTCGTCATCATCGTCTCTCATGACCAGGATTTCGCTGAGGAATACGGCGATCGCATCATCGAGCTTAAGGACGGAAAGATCATCAGCGACAAAACTAAACAATATGTCGCCCCTGAAACCTTAAACAAAAACGTTTCTGTTGTTAACGGCAACATCATTGATATCAAAGACTCAGCCGAACTTTCCGAAGCCGACTTCAAAGAGATTTATAAGCTCATCAAGAAGCAGAAAGGCGAAGTCCTTATTTCCGCTGGAGAAGCGAACGTTGAAGCCGCCAAGAAAGCCGTAAGAATCAACGAGGATAATCACAACAAGGTCTTCAACGAAACGACCAACGTCGACATGAAGGAGTATAACGGCGAGGAGACAAAGTTCATCCGCTCCCGCATGCCTTTTTCCCGCGCTTTCAAAATGGGCGCGAGCGGTCTTAAAACCAAGCCAGTAAGGCTTGTCTTTACCATCTTCCTTTCCGTTGTTTCCATGACTCTCTTCGGAGTGGCCTCCACTTTGATGTTATACAACCCTAGCTATTCCCTTGCTGTTGGAATGGAAAACCTCGACAGAACAAGCGAAGCCATCGTCAAGAATTACCGCTTCACAAGAGCCCAGGAAACCATCGACGACGCTACGGGTGAGACCATGCGCGTATCAGATAGTTGGGAAAGCTTTGGCAACGATTATTTTGGAAAAGCCGAATTAGATGATTTGAACAAGAATAACGGCGATAAGTTCATAGGAGTTTATTCTGGTGCCTCGGGTGAGCCGTATGGTGGCAACTACGCCGCTTTTTACGTTGGTTCTCCGTCGGGTGAGGCGAGGGACTATTACTCTCCATTTAGAGCTTTCTGCGGTTTTAGCGACGCAAGCGCCTCGTGGATCCAAAGCAAAGGATTCTCTGTCTATGGACAACAGCCAGTTAATGAGAATCAAATTGCCATCTCCAATTACGCTTTTGACTATTTCAAAAACAGCGGCTCTTTTGGAACCGTTAGCTCCTATAACGACATCATTGGAAAACAACTTGAGATTTCCATGAACGGCAAGTACGGGAGGAACTACTACAATATTACGGGCGTCTACGATTTTGGTCCTATCCCAAGCAAATACGATTCTTTGAAGACCGAAAGACCGGCGATTCAAAGCACAGAAGAAAGAAGCAACGAGGTCTCTGCTTTCGGCGCTTTCTTAGAAAACTCCCTGTATACGACTTGCTTCGTTTCTCCATCTTTTATAGATAAGTATGGCGAATACACATCCGATGACAGCTATTACATCCGTACAGTCTGTCCGCACGGAATCGTGTTTGGCACCGAAGATGAAATATCTAACAACTATTCTAGGATCGAACAGGAATATAGTTACGATGTAACAGCGATTTTTGAAGATCTAGAGAAGGATAAGTGCGAGTTTTACGACGCGAGCTTCAATAGTATTGATGCCCCTCAATTAGCGGATGACGAAGTCCTTCTTTCATACCAAGACTACTTTGCTGAATATTTCCGTTCGGAATACTTCTACGAAGTGAATATGCTGGCTAGAGACGCCAACTCCTACGCTAGTTTCGACCCTGATTTATCAGCGTTTTTCCAACAGGCAGATGCGCCGTCTGAAGAATACCAACACAAGGAGGTCGCGGCTGCTTATTCCAGGCTCCGCAATGCTTCTCAAGGCGCCGAATACCCAGACGGGTTTAATCCAGAAGACGATAAAGACTTGGTTATCCCTGTCCTTAAAAAATTCGCTAAAAGAGGCTATTCGCTCTATTACTTATCCAATGTCATAGGCCTTATTGAAGGTTATATCAGTAGGGGAGGAACCGCTCCGGATGATTGGTATGTCAGTGGCGACACAAACAAAGCCCGCCAAGAGCTTGAAAACACGGAACTCCAAGGACTCGAGCTGACCTCATTAAAGACTTATCTTCAAAGAGTCATTTCCAATGATTCGGGGATGAGCTATGTTCCTACCGTCGCCTTCGCAAGCTCCCTCTATTCCATTTCAAACAATTACACGAACTCGGAGAAGGTCAGAGCTGCTTTTGAAGGAACTGGATATTCAAGCTGGTGGTCGTTCTCCGAATATCTTCAGGCCAGCAACTATTCGCCAGAGAGCATTGAATTGGTTAAAACTTTCAGCAAAAACCTCTTCAAATCAGTTTATGGAACCGATATTGTTGACAGCGAATTCGCCTCTTTCTTTGGTGGGGTCGACAAGATTGAGCCGTCTTTCGGCGAAGCAGAATTAAACCTTCCTGATAAATACTATTCGAAAGACTACACTGGCCGCG
>CADCLU010000008.1 GCA_902802355.1 uncultured Erysipelotrichaceae bacterium | reverse complement strand
AAAAGGGTCCTATCTTCGCCCAGATCATCCTCGCCGACGAAATCAACCGTGCTACCCCAAAGACCCAGTCCGCTCTTCTCGAGGTCATGCAGGAGCACAAGACCACTGTCGCCGGCAAAACCTACGTCATGCAGGAACCATACTTCGTTCTCGCTACCCAGAACCCAATCGAGCAGGATGGTACTTACCCACTTCCAGAGGCTCAGATGGACCGTTTCATGTTCAAGGTCGCCATGGACTTCCCAAGTGTCCAGGAACTCGCTGACATCGTCAATTTGACCCAGCACTCCCAGGCTGAGAACGCCACCAAGGTCGTTGATGGCCCACAGATCATGAAGATGCGTGCCCTTGCCCAGGATGTCCCATGCATCCAGGAAGTCATCGACTACGCCATGACTCTTGTCCACAACACCCACCCAGAATTCGAGGAGACCTCTGAGGTCACCAAGAAATACATCCGTTATGGCTGCTCCCCACGTGCTGGCCAGGCTCTTATCACCGGTGCCAAGATCCGTGCTTTAATCCATGGCAACTATAACGTTTCGTTCGACGATATCGACGCTTTGGCTTTCCCAGTCCTCCGTCATCGTATCAAGATCAACTACAACGCCATCAACGAAGGCCTTTCGATCGACAAGGTCATCGAACTCCTCATCAAGGAAAACCGTAAGAATCGTTAATTAATATGCAATCGGTTATCGACGAAAGCTTTTTCCAACAACTTGAGCTATTCTCACTAGCGGTAAAGGACAATGTCGCTGGTCTTTTTGGCGGCAATCATAAATCGAAAAAGTTTGGTTCAAGCAGCGAATTCGCCGACTACCGCGACTACCTCGAAGGAGACGACATCACCAAGATCGATTGGAACATCTACGGACGAACCGAAAAGATGTACCTCAAGTTATATCTCGATGAGAGACAGATGCAGACCCGTATCTACATCGATTGCTCCACTTCCATGTCCTACAATGGAAAAGACGAGATGGCCGTCAGGTTGGCCGTTGCTTTGGCCTATCTCTCCATCAAAGAGATGGACCGCGTTTCGATCTATGCCATCAGAGGCAAGATCGTTGAACCTATTTTAGAAAAGATTGTCGGAAAAGACGCCTTCACCCAGACCATAGGCCGCATCAACAAACTCAAGTTTGGCGGCGATGCCTATATCTCAGAGGCTCTTACCCGTTCGGTTGTTGGATTTGGCGATGGCAGGTCCATCATCATCAGCGACTTTTTAACAGACAACAATTTCTTCGACAGCATCGATTATCTTCGTGGAAAGAAGAGGGACGTGCTTTGCTTACAGATCCTCTCCCCACAGGAAATCAAGCCTGAGATCCGCGGAAAGACGATCATCCGCGACTCCGAAGACTCCATGAGATTCTACAAAGACAACATCGGCCGTGAGATCCTTAACGCCTATAAGAAGGCAGTTGAGTACATCACCAGCCGCATTGACAACTTCTGCACCTCTCGTGAAGCAGACTATCAGCTGGTCACCACCGACCAGTCCGTTAAGGAGGTTCTCCTTAAGACATTAGCAGACAAGGGGGTAATCAAATAACATATGAGTTTCTTATTCCCTTTTGCCTTATTTGGCTTATTGGCGATCCCTGCCTTAATCATCATCTACATCTTGCGCAATAAATATAAAGAGGAAACCGCGCCATCTACCTATATCTGGGAAATGGCTGCCAAACTCTTAAAGCGCAAAAACCCACTCTCCCGTTTCGAGCATCTCCTTGCCCTTATCGTGCAGTGCCTTGCCATCGCGGTCTTCTCCGTCGCCTTGGCTCACCCGGTCTTCACCCTTGAAGGACAGGCCGATGACATCGTCTTCATCCTTGACTCATCTTCTTCCATGGGCATGGTCCATGAAGAGAAAACCCGTTTCGAGAGAGGCATCGAGCTCATCAAAGAGAAAGCGGATGAGGCCGTCAATGGCTCCACATTCACTCTCATCTTAGCTGAGAAAGAACCACGTCTTGTTTGCCAGAATGTCGACGACATCTCTAGTTTCGACATCATGCTCACCGGCTTAGGCGAGCCAAGCAAATACGAGACCTCCCTTGCCGATTCCATCGCTTTGGCCCAAACGCTTTATAGCGAAGGAAAGGCTAACCTCTGCTATCTTGCGACCGATCAGGATTGCGAGTCTGACGTTCTCACCAACATCGAGTGGCTTGACTGCTCCGATGATGAGGAGAACTACTCCATCACCGATCTCAAGTACAAAGTCGAAAATGGCAAAATCACCTTCGATGCCGTCCTCAGTTCCTATGCAAGCGACAAGGACATTGAAGTCATGTTCTACATGAACGGCATTGAGATGGCCAAAAAGACCTACCGCTGTGAGAAAGGCGTTCATTATGCCATCTCCACCGATCCGCTCCCAACCGGTGGCAAACCTGTCGAAAGCGTCAAAGCCGTCATCACCAACCTCACCGATGGCTTGATGGACGACAATAGCTTCACCGTGTTCGCCAACACCCAGCAAGTCAATACCAAAGCCCTTGTTGTCAGTGCCAACGAAACCTACCTCAAAGCCATCTTCGACGAGCGCCTATAAGCTTGTTTCTGGCTATGACCTCTACGTCTATGACAACTACACGCCGAATCAGCTCCCGCAGATCGGTGCGTCGATGTTCTTCGGACTTAAAAAGTCCGTCGAAGGCGCAGGATTCCTCGTCTCTTCTGACCCGGTCACTCCTGATGAGGCCACTGCCCTTGCCTGGACCAACAACGAGGATTCAAACCTCTATAACACCCTTACCCGTGGTATCGGCATGAACCGTGACATCCTTCTCAAGCAATACATGCAGTATTCGCTCGTCAACGATTTCACCACCATCCTTACCTCGAATAAGAAACCGTCTGTCTTCGTCGGAAGATCCGACTATGGCACCCGCGAGGTCATCTTCAACTTCGACCTCCACGACTCCAACCTCCCGCTTCTTTACGACTTCGTTCCGCTTATGCGTAACCTCGTCGACTATTGCAAGCCGAAGTTCCTCACCTCCTTCGATTACACCGTTGGTGATAAGGCTATCTTCTCCATCGCCGATGAAATCATGCAGGTCACCGTCCATAGACCTGACATGAAAGAAGGCGAAGTTGAGCCTATCTACTTCGAAGAGGGCCAGGAGCAATACATCTACGAAACCCGCACCGTCGGTGAGCACACCATCACCATCACCTATGAAGATGGCGAAACCAAAGAAGTCAGATTCTTCGTGCATATGAGCAAACCTGAGATGGATCCGCAACCAATCGCTCAGGCCAAGTTTGCGCTCGCAATCACCGATAACACCACTAAAGGCGATGGCTTATTAGACAACATCTTGCCTATCATCATCGCCGCCGCAGCCTTCTTCGCTGCAGATTGGATCTTGTACACTCATGAACAATATTGAAGTCAGAAATCCATATCTAGCGTTTATCGCTATTCCTTTGGTTGCGATCGTCATCCTTTTCTTCTTCCACATCCCAAAGCAGAAGAGATTATGGACGAAACACATCATCTCGCTCGTTCTCCACTTCTTCATCGCAGCGACCCTCACCCTCACCTTCATCAACATCGAATATCTCCATACCACCATGGAAACGGAGCTTATCGTCCTTGCTGACTGCAGTGATTCTGAGATCGACTCGAAAGATAAGATCGATGGTATCGTCAGCGACATCTATGGCAAGCTTAACAGCACCACCAAGGCCGCTACCGTTGCCTTTGCTGAGTCCCCAAAGAAAGTCGTCGATTTCGGCGGCCGTTACGATTCAGCCATCAAGAAGGTCTTCGAAGATGAGAGTTTCAAAAAGAACTCCTCCAACTTCGAGAAAGCCCTTAGGTTCGCTAACGAAATGTATAGCGAAGACAAGGTCCACCGTCTCGTCATCGTTTCCGATGGCATCGAGACCGATGGCACCGCTAACCTCGCTTTAGAGGATCTTCGCCACAACAATGTCAACATCGAGTGCATCTACACGAGAAACCCGAAAGAAGCCGCTAACGAGATCGCTATCACGAGCTTAAAGTTCGTCGATACCGTCTTCCTTAACAGAACCCAGACCGTCGAAGCCTCGATCCGTTCCTTCAAGGAGCAGAATGACGCCATTGTCTATCTCTGGAAAGAGGGCACCGTCATCGATCAGCAGGAATTCCCGATCAACCGTGGTCTCAACACCGTCGAATTCGCCCTTCCAACCGATACCGTTGGAACCTTCGATTACAAGATCACCGTTGAAGCCAAAGACGGCCACACCCTCGACGATGTCTACGCCGAGAACAACACCCGTAGCTTCACTCAGGAAGTCACCGATCAGTTCAAGGTCCTTATCCTTAAGAAAGATAGAGACACCAATGTCCGGGATATCTTCATCAACGACCTCAATTGCTTCACCTCCAATACCAATGTGAACGAATACTGGTACATGGATAACTCCCTGAACCTCAGCCTCGACTTCCTTCTCAAATACGACGAATACATCCTCTATGATGTTTCCGTGAAACAGATTCCTCACTATGAGGACTTCGTCGCCAACCTCTTCACCTGCGTCGCCTCTTATGGCAAGACCCTCCAGAACTTCGGAGAGCTTAACCTCAGCGGCGAGGAGACCGACCCACTCAGCCTCTTCTCCGACATGCTCCCTGTCCAAATCCAGGGATCAAGCGAGAAAGCCGTCATCCTTAACGTCGACGTCTCCGGTTCCATGTCTGGTCCAAACATCGAGCAGGCGAGAGCCGGTGCCAAAGCCTGCGTCGACATCCTTGGCGACAAAGACCTTCTTGGCGTCGTCTCCTTCTCCGATAGCTCCACCGTCGTCGCTCCTCTCTCCTCTGCGAAGAGAAACGCCGACTCCATCAAAGCCTCAATCGACAGAATGGAGGCTACCGGTGGCACACAGATGAACGCCGGTCTCAAAAAGAGCTATGACTTGATCGCCAACAGCGGATTCGAGTACAAATACGTCATCACCCTTTCCGATGGTGAGCCATTCGAAACCGATAGAGAGCTTATCGAACAGGTTGATAAGATGGCCGCTGAAGGTATCTCCTGTTCCTTCATCAACATTCTCAATCCAAGCGGCGAAGCGCTTCTCACAACCCTTGCTGACCATGGTTATGGCGCATACTTCTATTGCGACAACACCACCCAGCTCGTCGATACCATGCTCGAAGCCGTCGGAGATAAGTCCCTTAGCAGCCAGATCAACAACAAAGATCTTCCTATCGGCGTCGCCGATAAGGATGACAAAATGATGGAAGGCGTCAATGCTGAGGCCTTAGGCTCCATCAACGGCTCCTACCTCTGCTACAGGAAACCAGACGCCAACACCGTCCTTACGATTCCTTATCAGAAAGAGGCCGACGACCATTCCGGAAGCACGACTATGACCCTTCCTCTCTTCGCTTATTGGAAGTTTGGCAAAGGCGCCGTCTCCTCATTCACCTCTAATTTAGGACCTTGGACCTATACCTTCAGAAGAAGCACCGAAGGAAAGAAGTTCTTCCAGAACGTCTGGAACAACCTTCTCCCTGAATTCGCTTCCCATGACCAGATCCAGTTCTCCTATGAGACTAGAGGCGTCACCTCCGACATCCACATCTATGCGGCTGATCCGGATACGAACGCCGAGGTCAAGGTAACCTTAACCGGTCCAAAGGGTGAGGTAGTCGAGTCACAGCTCTTCTTCGATGGAAAGCAGTATAGCGGCAACGTCCCGACCGCGAATATCGGCACCTATTCCCTCCACATCAACTACAGACATCACAAAACTTTTACCAACGGTGATGTGCAGATGGTTCCTCTCGGAGAAGGCGATTACCATCTCTTCTTCGACTATTCGAGCGAATATAACGTCTTTGACGCCTCTGAAGGCGAGTTACTCTATGAATTAGCCACCACACGTGACCAGGTCTCGATCAACGAGCCTAACTACGCGGCCATGGCCGACGAGCTCACCAACCAGAGCTACCGCTCAACGAGCCTTTGGTTCCTCATCGCCACTCTCGTCCTCTTCCTCGCTGATGTCTTCGTCAGAAAAGGCGAAGCCAAAAAGAAGAGGAAGCCAGAGTACACGGTTGGCACCAATCTCGGTTAATTCCTCAAATAACAATTAAGGTCGCTTCTGGCGGCCTTTTTTGTTTGCCTCATATAAAATCATGGATTTGCTGATGATTTTGAAATTTGAGGGGTTTTTGCGAGGGATTTCAAGATATTAAAAAAGCCCACATTTCTGTGAGCTTTCAATTTTTGTTTATTTCCCTTACTTCTTTGGCGTGCAGGTGACGTCGAGATAGGCGACGACATCGTCTTCGGCAAGGGATTTATAACTGCCATCCGCGGCATCTCCGAAGAGCTTGGCAGAGATGGTGTAGCCATCGGAGAAGGTCTTGGTGAAGGTGTAGGTGTTGGACCTATAGTGGCCGCTGCCGGTGGCGGTTCCGTTTGTCTCAAGCCAGTTCTTGCTGGTTGAGAGGGCTTTTCTCGCAACGGCGACGACATTCGTTTCGTAAGAGACCCAATCTCCGCCTTTGATGACGGCTCTCTTGGCGCTCTTTTTCTCGCAGGTGTCGTTGTAGCTGGCTAAATACACGTATGGGAGCATGTGCGGGGACTGAACACCGATTTCGCTCAGGATGGCAAGGGTGCTATCCGACCAATTGGTTCCTTTGACAGGCTCTTTGTAGACCTCGGTGAAATAGACCTCGATGTATGGGTTATAGCACTCGTTGCGCGTGGTATATTTGCCATACATCTTAACGGTGATGCCTTGCTCGTTTTGAGCGGCGTTGAGAAGCATGTTGGCTGGCTCAGCGGCATTATTATAGGAAACGGTCCAGCCAGCGAGCTCGAACTGGGTCTTGGCTCTATAGACAAGGTGCTGGTCGAAGGCGCAGTCGCTCGTGATGAGCATGTGGGCGTTCGTATCAATCGTTTTGTCGACATGGATGATAGTGATCTCGCCAGGAAGATCGAAGTATGGGAGACCGTTGCCTCCTAAGCTTCTTCTGATCTCAGCATCGATCGCTGGATCCCAGCCTTTGGTGTAATCAATGGAAGACTTCTCGGAGGAAGATTCTGAAAGGATTGGATTAGAGTTATCGGAGGTATAGCTCTCATCCGCAGAAGGATTGGAAACGGTGTCGGAATTCTCATTTGAGGTGGAATTCGTCGGATCTTCGGTGCAGCCAGTCAAAAGAAGGCTGGTGGCCAGTAATAATAATGCTTTCTTAGTTACGCGTGTGTACATAATGCTAAAACCTCCTAATCTCCGTAGAGATTATTCCTATATTACGCAAAAACGCGAAAATGGAAATGATTATTTTATGTTTTGAAAATAATTAGCAAAAAATGCAATTAATTGTTGAAATAGTGAAGTTCGTTTCTATAATGCCCTCAAAAGACCACGAAAGGAGGGTCACAAAAATGAAAAAATCTACAGGCAGCATCTTGCTTCTCAGTGCTTTTGCGGCAATGGTATTAGCGGGATGCGGAAAAGGCGGAGATTCTTCATCTACCCCTGCGACTGGCTCATCTGACACAGCAGTCCAGACCAGTGCAGATGAAACTTCTGCCCCTACTGGTACTAGTGAGGCCGGCACTTCCGCTGCGGGAACATCCGCTGCTGGAACATCTGCTGCTGGAACTAGTACTGCATCATCTTCTGCTGCAGCTTCATCTTCTGCTGCGGCTTCTTCAAGCAGCACACCTGCTGTTGAGACCGATTGGAGTCAGAAGAGCTTCATCGGTGAGTATAAAGGCGGCATGAACAACCTTATCATCAACTCTGATAAGACCACCAGTTGGGGAACATCCACTGATAAATTCGCTGCTACTTATACTGACATGGGCGGAGGACTCTATAAGATCCAGTCTGCCTCTACGGTCGCCGATGAGGACTATGTCGAAGTAATCACCGACGGCACCATGGCTTATGTCTTACACGACAAAACCTCTAATGACTATTATGTCATGGACAAAGCTGCTTTAGGCAGCGCGACCATCGCGTTCTGCGAAACCGACGATGAAGAGAACTTCTTCGGCGGAATCGAAGTTTCTGCTGGACATTGGAAATACTTCGCTTGCATTGGTGGAACCTATGCGTTCAACGTCACCATCACTATGCAGGCTGGTACGAACATCAATGCCGGTGGAGCTATTTTTGATTACGGCACCGGAGCTAACAAATCTTCTTGGAAGGTCACTGTTGGCGCTGTCACTGCCACATCCTTCGCGACGATCGCACAGACCAACTTCACCGCGACCGACTACACTGCCGCTCCTGGCACCGATGGTCATGGCACCCTTACGATTGGCACCGATAACGATGGCTTAGTCTTTGCCACCCTCAATGGCGTCGCACTTCCTGGCGCGACCTTATCTGATGATGGCAACGTCCTCTCCGTCCCAAGCGGAAGCGCGCCAACTGGAATCGATAAGACCGACCCACAAGGCCCAATGATTGTCACTCCAACCATCACCTACACCCTTGCTAAGATCGCGCAGACCTATACCGAAGGCGTAGGCACAATTAAGGTTCCTCTCTTTGAGGAAACGCTTACTGGCACTTCCGGTACTTACAACGCCGATACAGACGGCTCTGGCGCCATTTGGGTAGTCTATGTTGCCACTGAAGACGGTACCCTTGATGTCCTTGAGACATACGGAACCGTTTCAGATTCTTATCTCCAGATCTTCGACGCTACCGCGGAAAACTACACACAAGATGGCGCTGCGCTTGCTTATGACGATAACAACTATTCAACCGCTACAGGCGTCCATTGCACCGTCACCGTTGAAGCTGGACACGCATACATTATTAGACTTTGCGACTGGCACGATAAGAGCTTGAATTACAACGCAACGAGCTCCACTCATGCGGATTGCGCTGAAGAGTTTGATTGGACCTTCACCGCTTTCACACACGATATCTACACTGGCGATGCTGGTGACCTCGATCTCAAGAAGAGCGGTTCAACCGTCATGTCTGTTTCTCTCAACGGAACAAAACTTGAGGATTACACCATGAATGCCGCCGGCACCACCATCACCACCGTTGCGATGACTCTCGATGCCTCCAATCCTGCCGACGTTGTCATGACAACCACCACCAACACGATCACCATCGATGCAGCCAACCACACCTACACAATCGTTTCCACACCGGTTGATACACACCCATTCCACGCTCTCTCTGAGACCGATACCTCTTATACCGGCTTGACTGCTAATGACGGCAACATCTGGTGTTCCTTCACTCCAACCGCGAGTGGCAGCATCACCATTGGCGGCACAACAACCACCTCAAACACCGTCTACCTCCAGGTCTTCGAATATGATCCAGCGACCGGACTTCAGGGTCTCACCTCAACCGGTGCGAAGAGACTTGCTTATGTCTCCAAATATAACGGCGTTGCTAAAGCCACCGTCACCGTCCGTGCCGGCGTCACCTACATCATCAAACAAGGCGTATACTCTGGCCAAGATACCTTACCAGGAGACACAGTTACCACTTCTTCC
The DNA here is from genome assembly GCA_902802355.1 of uncultured Erysipelotrichaceae bacterium. Lineage (GTDB taxonomy): Bacteria > Bacillota_I > Bacilli_A > RFN20 > CAG-826 > UBA4951. The sequence continues at coordinate 39,039 of CADCLU010000008.1, read as the reverse complement.
TACATCGGCATCGATGAATCATTCACCTTCTCCTACGTCGATTACCTCATGGAAAGCTACACTGGCGCTGATGGCGAACTCACCATCGCGACCAAAGATGGCGCCTTCAAAGCTGCCTACCTCGATGGCGAACCAATCGAAGGCAACGCCACCTACGATGCCACCAACGGCACCTTGTCTATCACCGGCGCTCAAACCCTTGATATGACCGATCCTAACGATCCACTCTTGACCAGCACCGACGAGGTTTACACTCTCGATACGGTCAACAACACCTACACCAAGGCTTCCCAGCCTGGCAGCGAGCACTTCTACCACGTTCTTGATGCCGATTCCACCGGTCTTAGCGGAAACGTTATCGGCGATGGTAACCTCTGGGCTTCCTTCACCGCTCCAAGCGATGGTCTCATCACCGTTGAAGAGCTTGTCTCAACCTCTTCCGATGGTTATGTCCAGATCTTCACCAGCACCGCTACCGCCTACACTACCAGCACCTCTCAGGCCAATGGCCGTCTTGCCTACGCCGATAGTGGCGCCGATTTAAGCGGGGCTGGCAAGATCACCGACCTCAAAGTCACTGCCGGAACCACCTACATCATCAAAGCTGGCGCTTGGAAAGACAGAGACACCTTAGTTGGCGATACCTCTTCCACTTTTGATGGAAACGCTGAGAGCTTCTCCTTCAGCTTCAAAGCCATTGTCACCAACGTTTACACCAGCGACACCGGAGCCGACCTCACTGTCCAGACCGTTGAAGGTAAGCTCTACACTGCGACATTAGGAACCGCCGCCATCACCAACGGAACCCTTTCCGCCAATGGCAAGTCCTTAACCGTCCCAGGAACCGTGTCCAACATCAACGCCAGCGATCCTCTCGATCCAACTGCTACGATGACCAGCACCACCTACTTCTTAGATAATGGTGCCATGACCTACGAAGCCGTTACCGAAACCGAGGAGACCCACTTATTCCACACTATCGAAGCCGCCGATACTTCCTTCACCGGAGCCGTCGGAGCCGATGGTAACCTCTGGGGCAAATTCACTGCTACCGAAGATGGCTACATCACCGTTGAGGAGACCGTTTCTACCTCTTCCGATGGTTACATCCAGGTCTTCGAGAGCACTGCTACCGCCTTCAAATCATCAACCTCTGTTGCCGATGGCCGTCTTGCCTACGACGATAGCAGCGCTACCTTAAGCGGAGGTGGCAAGATCACCAAGCTTGCTGTCACCGCTGGCCACACCTATATCATCAAAGCTGGCAACTACTGGGACAAAGATAAGGTTATCGGCGAAGCCGGAACTTCCAGCTATGCTGGCAAGACCGAAACCGTCGCCTTCACCTATCTCACTCCAGACCACGACATCTACACCGGTCCAGAGGGCGACTTCGATAAGAAGAGCCTTGAAGGAATCTACATGGGTGCTTCCCTTAATGGTCAACCATTCACCGGAACTCCAAATGCCGATAAGACCGTCTACACCGCCAAGTCCAGCGAATTCAATGCCGACGACTTAACCGTCACGGCGACTGAAAAGACCTACACCCTTGGCGAAGGCACCTACGAAGTTGAAACCACTTCGACTGTGACTAACCTCTTAGCCGGTACTTGGGATGGCGCCAACAGCGGCACCTTCAACCCAACCGGCAACGGTTCTGTCATCATCAAGTTCACTCCAACTGCCGATGGTACCTACACCTTCAGTGCCGATGCCCTTGATGGAGTCGACTTCAAGATCGGTCTGTACGCCGCTAACTTCAATGCTACCGGCTTCCAGGGCAACCCACTTACCAGCGCTGACGATGGTTACGGCGGAGATGGCGAAACCTTCACCTATGCTTGCACCGCTGGCACGACCTACTACTTCAGAGTCTCTGCCTACACCGATTGGTCCAAGGCCTTAACCACCATGACCAGCACCAACACTGCGAAGTCCTACACCGTCTCGATCTCGCTCTAATCCACATCATCTTCCATTGGGACCCCATACACTGGGGTCCTTTTCTTTTGGTCAAAAAGTAAGTTTTCCTTGCGAGAGTCTTTTCGTGAGACTATTATTTCTTAGTTTTAAAACTAAGGAGGTTTCCCATGAACATTCGTAACGTCGCCATCATCGCCCACGTCGACCATGGAAAGACCACCTTGGTCAACTCTTTGTTCACCAGCTCTCACACTTTCAGAGAGAACGAGCAGATCAAAGACAGAATGTTAGACTCCAACCCGATTGAGGCTGAGCGCGGAATCACCATTCTTGCGAAGACCACCTCAATTCTCCATAACGATTGCAAGATCAACATCGTCGACACCCCAGGGCACGCGGACTTCGGAGGCGAGGTCGAGCGTATCATGCACATGGTTGACGGATGTTTGCTTGTCGTCGATGCCTATGAGGGCACGATGCCTCAGACTCGTTTCGTCCTTAAGAACGCGCTTGAGAACCACATCAAGCCAATCGTCGTCATCAACAAGATCGATAGACCTCATGCCGACCCACAGAAAGCCATTGACGAGGTTCTTGACCTCTTCATCGAGCTTGGCGCACCGGATGAGTTCCTTGATTTCCCTGTCTGCTTTGTGAGCGCACTTAACGGCACCTCATCCCTTGACCCAGACCCAGCCACCCAGAAACCTGGCATGGATCCGCTTCTTGACCTCATTGTCAAACATATCCCAGAGCCAGTCTGCGAGCCTTCTAAGCCATTCCAGTGGCAAAGCGCCCTTCTCGATTACAACGATTTTGTCGGAAGAATCGGCATTGGAACCGTCAGACGTGGTAGTATCCACGTTGGCGATAGCGTAACCGACGTCAGAAAAGACGGCACCACGACCAACTTCAAAGTCATGAAGCTCTATACCTTCCATGGCATGAGCAGAGATGAGGTTGATTCGGTTCAGTCCGGTGATATCTGCGGTATCGCAGGTCTCCCAGATATCGGAGTGAGCGACACCATCTGCGCACCATCCGCCTTAGAGGCGCTTCCTGCCTTACGTGTCGATGAGCCAACCCTTCAGATGGAATTCGGCACAAACTCCTCCCCAATGAGAGGACAGGACGGCAAGAAAGTCACCGCCCGTGTCATTGAGGAAAGGCTTTATCAGGAAACCCAAAGGGATGTCTCTTTGAGATTTAGTAGAGTCCCAAACAAAGAATCCTGGATCGTCTCAGGACGTGGTGAGCTTCATCTTGGCGTTCTCATTGAGAACCTTAGACGCGAAGGCTTCGAGCTTGAGGTCGCTAAACCAACCGTCATCATCAAAGAGATCGACGGCCAGAGATGCGAGCCATATGAGGACCTTCAGATCGACGTTCCAAACGAATTCGTCGGCGATATGATGACTTCTCTTGGTGAAAGAGGCGCTTCGCTTTCCACCATGGACGATAACGGCACCACAACGAGACTTATCTACGTCATCCCATCCCGTGGTCTTATCGGATTCGTCTCTAACTTCCTTACCATGACCAAAGGTTATGGCATCATCAACCACACCTTCAAAGAATATCGCCCAGTCTATAACCACGACCTTGGCGAACGTAATATCGGCGTCCTTGTCTCTACCGACAAAGGACCTGCCACCAGCTACGCTTTAGAGAAAGTCGAAGAGCACGGCACCATGTTCATCGGACCTGGCACCGTCTGCTACGAAGGCATGATCATCGGTGAGCACCGTTACCCATCCGATTTGGCTGTCAACTGCACGCAAGCTAAGCCAATGACGAACGTTCGTAGCTCCACTAGAGAATTAACGATCGTCCTCAAGGCTCCTAGAAAGATGTCCTTAGAGGCCTGCCTTGATTACATCAACCCTGATGAGCTTGTTGAGATCACCCCTCATTCAATCCGCATGAGAAAGAGAATCTTAAGTACCCCAGACAGAAAGAAATTCGACGCCCACCAGAAAGCGTTAAAAGAAGCAATGGAGAACAAGTAAGCAACAACTTACTTGTTTTTCTTTTTCCTTCCCTTGCAACTTTCCTTCGGAAGTGTGAAAGTAATGGCAAGGAAAATACACTTTATGAAAATGAACAAGAAAATCTTTGTGCTCGCTTTCGCCGCTCTTTTGGCAAGCTGCCAAACCCCATGCTTCGGCGAACCCGCCGCTTCTACGGAGATTGATGCGTCTCTCCCGGTTGATAGCTCGACCCCTGCTGAGGAAAGCTCCCTTCCTGCCGAAGAAAGCAGCGTCGCCGACGATAGCCTTGATGCAGGCAGAACGATGAGGGAGAACGAACTCTATACCGACAGCGGTTTCGTCGTCAAATTCAAAGCCCAGGGCGCTAGAATCGACAAGATAACCTACGGCTCAGGCAATAAGCAGATCGCAAAAGACGGGTTCACCGTCGGTCGTGTCGCCAACAGAATCGCCAACGGCAAGTTCACTCTTAACGGCACCGAATACAATGTCACCAAGAACTCCGGTCAGCATTCCCTCCATGGCGGCGGATCTTCCTGGCAATGACCTTTCGCCACGGCGAACTGGACCAAAGTCGGGCAGACCGCTTCCACCATCACCTATTCGCTCCATAGCGCAGCTAACGACAACGGCTACCCAGGAAACTTAGACGCCACCGTAAAATACACCCTTACCAATGCCGGTGAGCTCACAATCGATTACACCGCCACAAGCGATGCCGATACCCTCTATAGCCCAACCAACCACTTGTTCATGTCATTGAATGGCAATTCTAGAGACGCGAATCACAAACTTTGGATCGATGCGGCCAACTACACCCCTCTTTCCAATCAGATTCCTACCGGCGCTATCTCCCCAGTAAGCGGAACCAAATTTGACTACACGACAGAAAAAGCCTTCAGCAACAGCGAGTCCTATGACGACAACTACGTCCTCAATGGAACCGGATACAGAAAGGTTTCCACTCTCACTGGCACTGAATTAGGTGTTAAGGTCGATGTCTATACCGATAGAGCGGGACTTCAGCTCTACCGCGATGGCTCAGGCAATATCTGCTTAGAGACCCAGATGTTCCCAGACATGATCAACCATCCAGAATGGAATGATTATGGAACCACCATCCTTAGGGCCAACGAACAGTTCCATTCGAGGACCACTTACGCATTCAGCGTCTTGGCCTAAGAGACAACAAAAAAAAGAAAGCCACCTCAATTTGAAGTGAACCCCGAAATGGACACACTTCAAAAAAACCGGTGAAAGACAGGAATCAATTAAGGTTCCTGTTTTTTAGTCTCGTTGAGTTATAGAAGGCAATCCATTCCTCTATCAGTTGAATGTAATGCTCCAGAGATGCGATATTATTGTTGTACAAAGTCTCCTTTTTGAGGATCCCGTGCCAGCTCTCCATCGGAGAGTCGTCGATAGGTGTGCCCTTTCTGCTCATTGAGATGGCAATGCCTTTGGAGGCACAGATGGCTTTGTATTCATTGGATGTGTATTGGAAACCCTGGTCACTGTGAATGATGAGTCCATGCACATCTTTTTCTGTTTCCAAAGCTTTGTTTAGGGTATCGATTACCAATTCAATGTCGTTTCTTTTGGATATGGCATACGCCACAACATGACGATCGTATAAATCGATGATTGTTGATAGATATGCTCGCTTGTTCCCGAATATCAGATAAGTGACATCCGTGCACCATATCCGGTTGAGGCCTTTGGTCCTGAATCGCCTTTTGACCAGATTCGGCTGGACGTTCTCTTCCAAACGCTTCGCGCTTGTGTTCGGTCTTATTCTTCTGATGTATTCGGGCTTGAGGTTGTATTTCCTCATGACCCTCGCTACCTTCTTGTGATTAAAAATTACACCATATTTAATCTTGAGGCCTTCTTCAATCCTACGATACCCATACGTGCCTTTGCTTTCGTCGAAGATATCTTTGATGAGCAGATACTCATAATAATCGGGATCCTCTTGATCGCGATACCTGTAGTAAGTCCTGCGGGATACCGCCAAAGCCGCGCATAGGTTGGATAGTTTGTATTCGTTTATATGGATGGTTATGAACGTCACTTTTTCCCTCGTCGTGCTTGTAAGAAGGCCTGGTATTTTTTTAGGATCTCATACCTTTCCTTGTAGTCCTCCAATGTCAGATTCTTCGATTTCTGTCTCCCGGATCCGCCCTTGCGATGATCGACTTCAACGTCGATATTACGCTTAGCTTTTGTAATCCAGTTTTTGATGGATTCTCTTGGTATGCCATACCGTTTGCCAAGAGAAGAAGTATCAGCTCCATTTTCAAAATATTCACGAAGTATGGCTTGCTTTAAATCATTGGAATACTTTTTAAACTTTTGGCCTTTGCTCGCCATATAAAAAACCTCCTAACGCTCATTTTACGCTAAGAGGCTTTTTTAACCTGTGAACTAAATGGGGTTCAGTTCAATTGGTGGCTTTTTTGTTAGGGATTTTAGGCAATTGGCTCAGGTTTTGGTTCGGTTAATTTAACGAGCTGACGGATGGCGATTGAGCCTAAGCTGTTGCCGATTGTGACTAGTAAGACATTAAGGATGGTTTGCCAATTCCAGCTATTCGCAGCGCTGAAATAGAACATGTTGGCGATGCAGTGCTCGCTTCCGATGACGACGAAACCAGCGACGGCGAAGATAAGACCTAATGTGCCGGTGACTCCTGGCTTTTTCTTGAAGAGATCAACGGCGACATAAACGAAGATACCGCAGATGAAGCCCCACATAAGAGGAGCGAAGAAACCTTCGTTGATTCTCGTTTGGGCAATGCTATATGCCGCAGCACCCATCGTTCCATTGCGGAAGGCTGGGATTGAGAAGCAAATGTATCCGATCGCCTCAGCGCCGATGATGTTGCCAAGGTATCCGCCTAATAGGTCAAGAAGATAGGATGGCTTATTGTCGAAGACATATCCGATCTTTCCGGTGTAAAGGAAGAAACCGAATGAGCAAACGCAAAGTAAGCCGATTGCGAACATGAATGAGCCAAGGATATGGCCAAGGGCCCCTGCATCAGGCTGAGCCTTGCAAGCAAGGAAGGCAAGTCCGCCTAAACCGATAGAGGCACCGGCGGCAATGCCCAAAAGTACTGTCTTAAGGAAGCGTTTCATAACTGAACCTCTTATTTCTATTTTTAAAGGATACCCTATAGTTCTTTCATTAGAAAGAAGAAAGGAACTTTCTTGCTATTTCTCCTGCTTTGAGGGCTGCTTTTTTGGCATTGGCTGGATATTCATCCGCACTATTCTCGGCATCGCTGATTGTGCGAAGGCACGCGAATGGGATGCCGGCGTTATATGCGACCATGGCGGCAGCAGAGCTTTCCATTTCCACCGCGACCGCTTTGAATGTCTCTTTCATCCATTTCTTCTTCTCGTTATCGGCGACGAACTGATCCCCGGAGATGATGTTCTCGAAAACCCCCTCTTTTGCAGCTTCGAGAAGGTGTTTGTCCATTAACTCGGAGGTTTTGAAGAAGATGAGATTGCCATCTTTCGTCTGAACTAAGCCATAAGGATCTCCGACTGCGGTCGTATCGCAATCGTGTGATGCGACTTCTTTGGCGATAACGGCACCAAATAATGGGGCTTTCTCTTTATTAAGGGAACCAGCAACGCCAACGACGATGATGCCCTCTAGTTCTTTCTCATATGAATCGATGACTTTCTGAGCGGCCATGGCGGCATTGACCTTACCGATTCCGCATTTGGCAGCAATGAATTTCTTGCCTTCGTATTCGGCTAAGGTGATCTCGGTGATGCCATAGGCTTTTTCTTCGAGAATCCTCGTATCAAGAAGGAGGGCATCCTTCTCTAAAGGCATTGGGGTGATGAATGCGTACATATCCTATTATCCTTTCTTACTTAAGAAATTCTTTCTTGTCGAGCTCTAATTGTTTCTTGAGATCCTCAAGGCTATCAAACTTGATCTCGTCTCTGATGCGCCTAAGGAAAGCAATATAGACGTATTCGCCATAAAGGTCCTCATCTACATCCTTGATGTAGCTTTCGACGACTGGATGCTTCAAGAGACCGACAGTTGGGTTCTTACCGACATTGATGATGGCCTGGTGAGGAACTCCCCTAAGGTAGAAAAGGCCAAGGTAGACGCCTGCTTTGGGGAGGAGATATGGGAGAGACATCTCAAGGTTCGCGGTTGGGAATCCGATCTTGTGCCCATTGCCATATCCATATCCGATCTTTCCTTTGACCTCATACTGATATCCAAGGAATTTGTTGGCGTTTTCGATATCTCCGTCTTTAAGGAACTCAAAGACTTGCCTCGTGGCAACTTTCTTACCATCGATATTGAGAAGAGGGACGATGAAGGTTAGGAATTCTTTCGAGAGGTCGCTCACGGTACCGCTTCTTTGGTAACCGAAGGTGAAGTCCTCACCGACACAAAGGCGTCTGACACCTAAGCGGTGAAGGAAGTCGATGAATTCCTCTTTGGTGTGTTTATAGAAGTTCTCGTCGTTGTCGATGACATAGAGGGTTTCGACTCCGTCATTGGCGAATCTTCTGATCTTGTCTTCAAGAGGGGTTAACACATAGTGTTCCTTATCTTTCTCGAAGATATCGGCTGGGTTGTTTTTGAAAAGGAGAGCGCCTACGCTGTCAGTGTGATTTAAGGCTTCTCTCACCAAAGAGATATGTCCTTTATGAACTCCATCGAATGTGCCTAAAAGAAGGACTCCATCGAAGGTAGCAGGGATGTTATCAAACGAGCAATCTATGACTTTCACTAGAAAAGCCCCCTTTCAGGAACAAAGGTATTTTCGTTTTTGCGTTTATAAACCGCAATAAGGGAATTGCTTTTAATAAGCAAAACCTTGTCTTCTTTGACGTTAAAGGAAAGAGTCTGGCCGTTCTTGGCTTTCCATTCCTCTTCCTCGGTTAATTCGATATGTGGGAGATCAATGAGGGAGATTCCGCTTGTGATGTCCTCGTCTTTGAGGTCATCGATCTTCTTGGCTTCGTTAACCGAGAGATCTCCGATGGAGGTTCTTCTTAAGGCTGTGAGGTGCCCTACTGTTCCTAGCTTCTCTGCGATATCTTCCCCTAAGGTTCTGATATAGGTTCCTTTGGAGACTTTCGCTTTGAGATGGATGGTTTTGCCTTCAATAGTTCCTTCTAAGGAATAGATGGTTATGTCACGTGGTTTGACTTCCACTTCTTTGCCTTGTCTTGCGGACTTATATAGAGGAACTCCGTTTACTTTGATCGCACTGAATTTAGGAGGGATTTGCTGGGAATTTCCCAAAAATAAGTGCAAAACCTCATCCAATTTCTCTTTGGAGATGTTAGGGACGTCCTTCTTTTCGATGACTTCCCCTTCCAAATCCCCTGTGGACGTTTTCTCGCCTAATAGAAGAGTGGCTTCATAGGTCTTATCCCCATCATTAAGGTATGTAAGAAGCTTTGTCCCTTTGTTGATCGCGACAACCAAAAGACCTGTGGCAAAAGGATCTAAGGTACCGAGGTGCCCTACCGCATGTGTGCCATATCTTTTGCCGAGGATATTGTCCACTTTACGGGAGGTCATGCCCGCTTCTTTGTCGATGAGGAATATTCCGTCTAACATAAGAATCATTATAAATGATTGGGGTGAGCATAAAAAGAAAACCAAGCCGATTTGGCTTGGTTTAGTTTTGTGATTACTTACTTAGGCGGTTTTGACTAGGCGAATGCCTTTAGCGTAAACGCTATAACCATCTGGTGAATTGAAGGTCATCTTGAACATGGAAGCACCTTCAGGGATGGTGATATTGCATAACGCGGCATTAGAGAAGGCTGCGCTAGAAGCACCTTCGCCAAAACCTAAATCCTGATAGGAAGAGGTGTTGGTAATGGCAACGAGACTACCTTCATCGACTTTGAAGGCATAACGGGATGCCTGAGTTGCAGAGGAACTGGTGTTGATGAAGGTTTTGGTAGCGTTACCACTAGAGTAACCAGCTTTCATATAGACATCATAGGTTCCAGCGGCGATTCCAGCGATATTGAAGGAGAGGTCGCCTTTGAGTTTGTCGCCATCCCACTTTCCAGAAGTGACGGTTTTGCTGCTGTCGAACTTAAGCTCGCCACCAGAGATTTCGCCACAGGAGCAAGAGATGTTGTAGAGATCATTGCCAGCATTCTTGGTCTCAGCAGTGACGATGCTATGGGTGTGGGCTGGAGGAGTGACTGGGTCACTGCCGCTTCCGCTGGAGCTGGAAGTTCCCTTGTTGAAGACACCAAGAGCGCCGACGTTGATGGAACTGCTGCCTTTGGTCTGAATGGTAAGGGTATGGGCGCCAGCGGCAAGGTTGCTGACTTCGCCCATCTGATTGACGTAATAGCAGGTTCTTCCTTTAAGGGTGCCAAATCCAGCGTCTTTGAAGCTCTTGGATGGAAGAGTTAAGGAAGTGCCGTCGACTTTGACGTCGAGAGCGCTGCTGAGAGTGGTGCTTCCACCGGTTCCACTGCCAAGGTAAGCGGTGATGACGGCGTTCATTGTCTCAGTGGTCGTGAAGTTATAGGTGACGACTTTCGAGGAAGAATTGAGAACGTAGTACTGCTCTGGGTGAGCGTTTGAGCTCGAAGTGGACATCGTGACACCGGTGCCCGTAAGGCTGGTGCCTTTTCCGATAAGCTGTCCGTTGTTGTTTCCTGGAACGGTATTACCTTCGGTAAGGATGGAGATGACGGAATCAAGGGTGCTTCTTTCAACGCCGATAGCAAGAAGGGTGTTGTAGGTCTTGTTGGCGAAGGTGGCGCCTGGCATGGCATCGATCTCGTTCATGTAGTTCTCGATGTTGTCTTGGCCAGCGGAAGGACCAACGACTCTTTGTCCCTCGATGTTGCCGAAGTTCGAGAAAAGGTAGTCCTGATAGAGCTCATTCTTGGAGACACCAAGAAGGCCACCAAGAAGGTTGGCGCATAAGCCAGTTCTGTCGGTGCCGATACGGCAATGGAAGAAGACTGGGTATTTGCTTGGATCAGAGATGGTCTTGAAGAAAGCCTTCACGGATTCAGCGTTTCTCGAAAGGTGATGATGGGTTTGGTTAGCGGAATCATAGTCCATCATATGGTTGATGACGTCCCAGCCATTGCCGGTTCCGTTGACGCCGGTATTATCGGCGACGTTGATCTCAGTTTTAACCTTGAGATGATTCTTCATCTCGCTGATGCCGGCAGACGTGACATTAGCAGGGTTGCCGCCTTTAACGCCGGAGGTTCTATAGATCATTCCTTGTTTGACCTTGCCACCGCCGACGGTGGTTCTTCCACCCATATCACGGCAGTTGGTCATGCCATCGATCTTGATGTTACGTGGAGCCTGAGTGGTCACGTTGAAGGACATGATGTCGGATTCAATTTCAGTATTGTCAGAGAGCTTTGCGATGACTTTGAAGTAGTTTTTGCCAAGGAAAACATTCTGAAGGTTAATGGTTTTGTTGATGCTTCCTTCGACGCGGAAACCATCGCTGAGATCGCTCTTCTGACCAAAGGTCACGGCGTATTTATGAACGGTCTTTCCTTCTGGGGCGGTATATTCCCAAGCAAGCTTAGCTGGGAGAGGATCGCTATTCCATTCTCTTCCGGATGGGAGAGAAGAAACTGGGTAGTTCACATAGTCGCCAGAGTATTCGAGATAGGTCTTCTGAGCGGTTGTGTGGATTTCCTGAGCGGCATTGAGATCGGTGGTGATCACGAAGCCGTTGCCGGCTGGCTGAGAGGTCACGACAGAGGTGCCCGCCGAGGCGCCAGAAGAGGTGACTGGGGTGCTTTCTCCTCCCTCCGAAGTTCCTTCTTCCCCGCTAGTCTCAGGTAATGATGACTCGCCGGAAATTGGGGTGCTTTCTTTGCCTGAGTTTCCTCCGAGGTTGAAACCACAGGCGGTAAGCATGCCTAAGGAGAGGATGGAGACCAATAAGGTTTTCTTATTCATCTTTGTTTTTCGTGGCTAATTAAAACCACTACTTTTCCTTTCTGAATGGGTGCGTTCTATGAAACGGAAGTTCATAAAATCAAACGCTTAATATTTTTAAATATTACCTTATTGATATACGGTTAGCAATTATTTGGACGAAATATCAAAAAAGAAAAGGCCCATCGGCGACGGACCCTTCTTCATTTTAAATAGGTTTACTCGTCATAATGCGACCACATTGAGTGGACAATAACGATATGGACATCCTCTAAAACGCGATAGACAAGTCGATGTTGAATATTGATTCTCCTTGAATAATAGCCTTGCAAATCTCCTACGAGTTTTTCGAAAGACGGCGGAAAGCGATATGGATCTTCGGCAATTAAGTTAAGGAGTTTTTTCACTTTGGGCGTCAACCCCGCCCTTTTTATGTTTTCCTTATCTTTCTCCGCGTTTTTTGTAAAGCGTAACTCCCACATTGGTTACCACTCCTCGTTTGGGTTATAGACCTTCATAGAAGAGATATCTTCCTTCTCGCCTTCTTTAATTCTCTTTAAGAGGCCTTTTTGGGAAGTAATGTAAATCGTTTCGCGCATGGCGTTGTATTCTTCCTCTGAGATGATAACAGCATTGCCTTTTTTCGTGCTGACGGTGATTGAGTCGTTATATTCAACAACGTTCTCTAATGAACCAAATAGATTCTTTCTAAGGATTGATGCATTCATTGTGGCCATAAAAAGTACCTCCAAATAAAGTATACATGGAATATGTACGCTATCAAGTACATAGGTACAATAATACGTACTTATTCATAATTGGTACTATATCCAGATAACCAGGTACCATAACCTCCACTTATCATATAGTGCGAAAAACAAAAAAATCCGAACCTTTTTTGATTCGGATTGTTTTCTAGATGGTGGGCCAAGGCGGAGTTGAACCGCCGACACAAGGATTTTCAGTCCTTTGCTCTACCAGCTGAGCTACCGGCCCATCTATCAGCACACTTATTGGCGGACCATACGAGATTCGAACTCGTGATCTTCTCCGTGACAGGGAGACATGTTAGGCCGCTACACCAATGGTCCGTTTCGCGTGCCTAAATATTATCCACAAGTGAGTGATTACTTGCAAGAGGAAATATAGTGCAAAAACTACTTCTCTTCTTGGCTTTGCTCCCCTTCTTCTTTGGATGGGACATAACGGTAATATTCGACGTTATCAAGAGAGGAGCTCGTCTCAACCATGAAGTTGTAGACGGCTTCCCTAAGAAGATGGGTTCTTTCGCCTAATGGCTTATCCATATCCGGGTAGAAAGGCTCAGAGACATGGATGACCGCGCGAGGTTTGCCATTCGGGCATATCTTCCTTCTTTCATAGGTCGTACAGACTGCCACGACTGGAGCATTCAGTGTCGAAGGATAAGTGAATGAAGTATCGGGGAAAGGCCTGATCATCGTGCAATATGGCCAGATATGAGCTTCTGGGAAGATGAGGATGGCGTGGCCTTTATGGAGGCGTTTCGCCATCTCCTCAGTGTAGGCTTTCTTCTGGTTTGGTGTCTCTGGGAGAGGAAGAGCGCCTAGTGCCATCTCAAAAGGACGGGCGAAGGCTTTGCTCACAGCTGCCTGACCGCAGACGATGGCCACTCTCTTAGGAGGGAGAAGGCCTGCTGGGACGAACATCGCGTCACAGGCGCTTGTGTGGTTGCCGTATATGAAGTAACCGCCTTTTAAGCGGGATTTGCGGAGCTTTTTCTTTCCGATGATCCTAAAATGCGTGGCAATTTTGGCATATATCCAAAGAATCGGGATACCGAATGCGTAATAGAAAATGAAACCAAAGAACTTGGCGATAGGGTTCCTCGTTGAGTATTTGAAGTTATCAGGGAGAGGTTTATAGTCGAAACCCGTGTTGGCGAAGTCATCGTTAACGAGGTCCTTGTAATATATCGTCTTCTTTGGTAACATACTCGGCTATTCTATCTTCATTTCAAAAAAGAAGGAAGTCACCTTCCTTCGCTTGAGATGGTTTTCTTCTTTTTCCTTTTCTTTTCGTCTCTTAGTTCGAGGAGCCACCAGTAGAGGCCGCTTCTAAGGAAGATAAAGGACATGACAAGGAATCCGGTTATTGGGGAAACCCTGCCGATCATAAGGATGAAGATGACGACCCAAAGCAAAGCTTCAACAATATAGGCGATCGAATGAAGGAGAGGGTTGAAGTAATTCTTCCTAAGGAAGATGGCTGGGATGACGCTAGAGAAGACGACCATGACAGCGACGAATAAGAGGAAGAACGTCGAAGCGAACTTTATAGATGTGAAGAAAGTCTCATTTCCCCCTACATTCATCTTCGCAGCGAGGACGAAGAAGACATAAAGAAGGAAAGCAAGAGACAAACCACTAGAGACTAAGAAAGCGATTGGGAGGAACTTCTTCTGACCGGTGAAGATAAGGAAGAGGCAAGCAGCCGTTCCCACCACAAAAGTGGAACCCATGGCGATCACCTCAGGTAGAGCGAAGAAATCGGTTGGATTGAGGTTTTTCATGTTGGAGAAAACACCGGCAAGAACATAAAGAATTCCAACGAAAAGGGCGAGTATCAAAAACACATCGCCAAGGACTTTGATGAAAAGGGATACGTTGTCCGTGTTTTTCCTCATGGGTTAATATTGTGCCTATTTCACAATTTGTTCAAGTTTTCGTAAGAAAAAGCCCCTCCTTTTCGGAGAGGCTTAGGATATCAACTGTTAACTAAGGACTAGTGCTCAGAGAAGGTGATGTAGGAATTAAGATCGAAGACTGGACGGTAGTCTGGAGCGGTGAAGGTGAAGGTATCTTCGCTACCGGTAAGATGAATTGTTGGGGCAGCAACGAAATCAGCTGTTTCCGCGGTAAGAGGGACTCTGTCATCGCCAACATCAACGGCCTGACCATTAAGGGTAACTTTAAAATATCTATCACCCAAGGTCTTCTCTAAAGCGTTGTTCGAGGTCGAGGATTTGGCTCTCATGATCATCTGATAATCGCCAGCTTTTGGAGCAGTGATCTTGTAAGTAAGAATGGCATTGTGATCGTTTTGTGGGACAACTTTGCCATTGCTATCGATGCCAGTTCCATCGGCAGCACCGGTTTCGACGGTGTAATCGGTGATTTTAATCTTGACGCCGACTTTGTTAGCGGTCGCATCGGTGAGTGGGATGTAGTTCTTGCCATCGCTGTTGGCGGCTGGAGTTCCATCGGTCCAGGTGCGGGCGATGACTTGGGTGTAGTCTGGGCCAGTGGATCTGGAGCTGGCGGCTTTGGATGAGGAAGCGGCTTTGGATGAGGAAGCGGCCTGGCTGGCGGCTTTGCTGGAAGCGGCCTGGCTGGCGGCCTGGCTGGTGGCCTCGGCGGTTCCGGACTCGGTTGGAGTGGTTTCGCCGGTGCAAGCTGCAAGACCTAAGGTCATAAGGGCAGCTAATGAGGCTAAGATTTTAACTTTTTTCATAAATCTTTCTGCAACGATTAAGTTGCGGTTCCTTTCTTTTGGGGTTTTCAGGTTTAGATGAAGAAGATTCCCCCTTCAAAATCCTCTTCATAAAGAATAAAACATCAGATATTGCGCATCAAAATGCATTCTTATAGTTATAAAGGTTATTAAATGTAAGCGGATACATGCATGACAAACTTGCGTTACAATCATGGTGTTTCTTTTGATTTTGCTATATAAAAAGACTTACTTTGTAAGTCTTTAATTATAAGTGCGCATTTTGCGAATTATTATCGTTCTAAATGGCGGAAGTTATGGCTAAAGCGCCTACTGAAACAAGGATTCCAAGGATGGAGAAAACCCTAGCGGCTTTGCATTTCCCCTTTGATGAGCGATATGCGGCGTCGTTCCCCTCCTCTTTGTCGGTTTTGGCAAGGGTCGCTCCGACAATCGAGAGAACGAATATGACAATGCAAAGGACAATCAAAACGATTCTGAGGGTCCTGAATGCCTCAACTTGAGAAGCCGTGATTTCAATGTCCCCAATGATTTCATCAAAGAACTGCACGGATAATGTCAAAGGCCAGAAGCCATATTGCTCAACCAAAAAGATACCGAAGATGAAGATAAATGAGGCGATCATGGCGGCAAAAAGGATCACGAAAGCGATGCAAGGCAAGATTAGGGCCGCGACAAACTGCAAAACGACGTTTGAGAAGATGATGAGATCGAAAACGACCGCCACCGCGATTAAAACAAACACTGAGATTAGGCAGATATTTGCTATAACTCTGGATTCAGATTTTGGTTTTTGGTTTTTCATGACGTGGCTTACGCTTCACAAAAGGCTTACCAACGTGTAGGCACGCCTTCGACGTAGTGCCAGTAATTGCCAGGTTCGGAAGGCTCGGTCTCGCTAAAGAAATAAATGGTCGCATTCGAAAGGCCATCGTTATTTTCGTGAATGGTGACATTCTCCCAATCTTCGCTTGTTCCATCAAAGAACAAGGAGGCAAAAGACGAACAGCCATCGAAAGCAAAAGATTCGATGTATTTGACGGTTTTAGGAAGCTTGACCCAAGTGAGCGTGACGCAGCCTTTGAAAACGCCTTCGCTAACATAGCCAATACGGCTAGGGCTAGGGATTTCGAGCGAAGTCAGAGCGACGCAGCCACTGAAAGCATAAGAGCCAATGTAGGTTGTACCCACAGGAAGAGCGACCGAAGCGAGAGACGTGCAGCCATCGAAAGCGTGGCCAGGAATCGACGTGTCAGAGAACACTACCGAAGTTAAGGAAGTGCAGTTGGCGAAAACCCAGTCATCAGCATCCTTTAAAGACGGAATGTTGATCATAGTCAAAGAAGAGCAACCATCGAATGCGTGTTCGTAAATAACAGGCCTCGTGGCATTAGGAATATCGATCGAAACCAATGAAGAACACCCACAGAAAGCGTAGTAATAGATGTATCTGAAATCTCCAGGGATGCTGATCGAGGTTAAGGAATCGCAATCTTGGAAAGCTTGGGTGTGGATCTCTACCAAAGAATTCGGGAAAGTTACGCTAGCTAATGAATGACAGTCGCGGAAGGCATTATTTTGAACGGTTGTTACGCCTTCAGGGATAACAAACGATTTGAGAGCCGTGCAGTAATTAAAGAGACTCGTTTCCACTTGCGTCAAACCACTAGAATAGTCGACGGATTCTAGGGAAGTGCAGTTGGCGAAAGCCCCATTGCCAATAAGCGTCACGCTATCGGGGATATCGATTGATTTTAAGGCGGAGAAGGCAAAAGCCTCGCTACCGATACTATAAACGCTTTGAGGGATATCGATTTTTGTGAGGGAACTGCAGTACTCGAATGCGTGGTGGTGGATCAAGGTTACCTTGTTTAGGTCAACACGCGAAAGCGAAAAGCAACTGGCAAAACACGATGTTGGGATGACGTCCACACCACCAGGGATTTGGATCTCTGTTAAAGAGCGGCAACGCTCAAAAGCTGATGTATAAATGCCAGTCACACTGTTTGGGATGACAAAAGAAGCCAAGGAAGAACAGTTATAGAACGCACTCTCTCCGATTTTCTTGGTGCCGTATGGAAGTTTGATCGTTGTTAATAATGTGCAATCACGGAAAGCGGCCCTCTCAATGGTCGTAAGCGATGAGCCTTCTGAGAAAGTAACCGTAGTTAGGGATTTGCAGTGCATAAAGGCTGATTCACGGATGGTTACGATGCTGCTAGGGATAGTAACCGAGCGTATCGTGTCATTCTCGGCGAAAGCATATGCCCCGATGGTAACTACTTCAATGCCTTCAATCGAGTTTGGAATGATGACGTTTATCTTCTTCCCTTTGTAGCCGTCGATTCTTAATCCGCCATCTTCGTTGATTCCGATGACGAACCCATCGGCTGTTGGACTAGAAACGGAGGACGTTTCTTGTGATCCATCTGCGCTCGTTGAAAGAGAAGCTGAATCGCTAGAGAATTCGTCCCCTTTTTGGCAGCCGGCCAGAGGAAGGCAGGCGAGGGCCAAGAAGGCGAATAGCCTATCAATTCTCTTTATTTTGGCGTTTCTCATATCAATACTATGCTACTGATATCCAATATTTTCGTAAAGATGGCAAATACGTGCATATAAAAAACAGCACCGATTATTCGATGCTGTATTTTTGTTTACATGTTGTCGTTGATGTCGCCTTTGTCTAAGTATTGGATGCCATGGAGGTTTATATCCTCGGGATTCGAATAATCGACCGTGATGTATAGGTCACGTCCATCTGGTTCATCTTCCCAGACGAAGTACTCCACTTTGATGAGATTTTGGTATTTGAAATAGTAATACGCCCTTTTGAAGATGGTGGCATTGACGCTCGTATCTTCTGGAAGTAGCTGATAATAGGCCTTGCTGTCCTCTTGGTAGGTGAAGTCCCCGTATTTGAAGCCTTTCGTGTAGAACGGAACCAGGTTCAATGCGTAGCCATCGTACTCGTTATATTCCCCTACCTTGTATTTGTAATAGATGTTCTCACTAGGGATCCAGTCATACATGTAAGTATATCCGCCTTCCCTGACATACCAGGTATTGCAGTATTCCGATTGCTCGCTATAGATGATCTTTCTCTCAGCGTTGACCTGAACATTGTCCGTTGTGCCGTTTTGGACACGGCGGAAACGATAATGGGTGATGTTATTGAAAGAGATGGCCGCATTCCACTCTGCCTCGTTGACCTTATAGATATCAGGGTCTTCCGATGTTTCTTTAGGCGCGCTTGTGACGCATCCTGTCGCGGCGAAAAGGGTGGCGAAGAATAAAGACGATAAAAGCTTCTTTGACTTGGTCATAACTATTTCCTTCTTTTCGTCTTAATTATAACCCATCTTTTACATTTATGGTCTAAATAAAAA
The DNA here is from genome assembly GCA_902802355.1 of uncultured Erysipelotrichaceae bacterium. Classification (GTDB taxonomy): domain Bacteria; phylum Bacillota_I; class Bacilli_A; order RFN20; family CAG-826; genus UBA4951. The sequence goes on along the minus strand of CADCLU010000008.1, from coordinate 20,303 downwards.
CAGCACCGATTGTTCGATGCTGTTTGAGTTTCTCAGTTGAACATTGGGGTCGAGAGGTATCTTTCGCCGGTGTCAGGGAGAAGGACGACGATTGTCTTACCCTTATTCTCTTCTCTTTGAGCGAGCTTGATGGCAGCTTTTATGGCCGCGCCGCTAGAGATGCCGACGAGTAGGCCTTCCACCGTTGCTGATTCTTTGCCCATCTCGAAGGCTTCTTCGTTGCCGATGGTGATGATCTCATCGTAGACGGAGGTATCAAGCGTCTCAGGAACGAAGCCTGCTCCGATGCCTTGGATCTTGTGTGGGCCTGCTGTTCCTTTGGAAAGGACTGGGGAGGTCTCTGGCTCAACGGCAATAGCCTTGATATTTGGGTTCTTTTCTTTGAGGTATTTGCCAACGCCAGAGAGGGTGCCACCGGTGCCGACGCCTGCGACGAAATAGTCAATTTCCCCGTCTAAATCCGCATAGATTTCAGGACCAGTGGTCAAATAATGGATATTTGGATTAGCCATATTGGTGAACTGGGAAGGGATGAATGAGTTAGGGATTTCTTTGGCGAGGGATTCCGCTTTCTCGATAGCCCCTTTCATGCCTTTGGCGCCTTCGGTTAAGACGAGTTCCGCGCCATAAGCCTTAAGAAGGTTCCTTCTTTCCATAGACATCGTCTCTGGCATGGTGAGGATGATTCTTAACCCTTTGGAGGCGGCGACCATAGCCAAACCGATGCCGGTGTTTCCGCTAGTTGGCTCAATAAGAACGGTTTGCTGATTGATAAGGCCTTCTTTCTCGGCTTTCTCGATCATGGCTTTGGCGATACGGTCCTTGACGCTTCCGCCTGGGTTAAAGCGTTCCACTTTGGCGATGATCTTCGCTTTGAGGTCATATTTCTTCTCGATATTTGAGAGCTCCACCAAAGGTGTGTTTCCGATGGTGTCGATTATTTTGGAATATACTTTCATGTCTTTTATCCTTGTTTTCCGGTGACTCTAATATCATAAAAGAAAACAGTACCGATTTGTATCGATACTGTTCTGATTGATTGGTTGCGGAGGGTGGATTTGAACCACCGACCCCCAGGTTATGGGCCTGATGAGCTACCACTGCTCTACCCCGCGATAATAGGTACGCCTTTTGAGCGCCCCCATATATTAAAGGGTAAGCAAATGGAGGTCAAGCATTTTACCAGCGGTTATAGACTTTTTCAGCAAAGCCAGGCGCATCTTCGATGACGATCTGCTTTTCGCTGTCAGGAAGGCGGATGGTGCCATTGAAAACGCCAAATACCTGGTTCTGGTTTGAGCGGATAACGACGAGGTTGCTGTCGCTATGACGGTTGAGGATTGGGGTGAATTCGATCTTGATGTCGCGTTTCTCGCTTCTGAAGGTCCATCTCTTCATGAAATCGTCATGGCCTTTCTTATCTAGAGGTATGTCAAAACGGACGTCATCGAGCTTATAGATGTTGCCATCGTAGAAAAGGATGTTCTCGGAGGCAGCGCTTGTGTCGCCAAAGCCATATCCGAGGTTCCAGCCGATTTCTTTGCCATCCTGGATGGTGTTCATGCTCGACCAATACCAGGTGTTCTTATAGGTCCAAACACCTCTTCCCCAGTCAAGGGTGCCATATGTATCGTGACTAAGATCGACGAAATCATCATCCAATTTGGCGTATCCCGTTGAAGAGAGAAGATTAATCTTCTGGTTGTAATAGAAATGCTTTTTCTTTGGCCATGGGGTGGCGATGACAAGGGAGTTGCCATTAAGGGTCTCAGTGAGTTTGATGTCGGCGCGAAGCTCTTTCTCTCCAGAGAAGTTCTTCCAGACAAGAAGGAGTCTTCTTACCGTCTCCCCTTCATGGATGAATTTCATCTCCACTTCCTTGTTTTGGAACACTACATCCCCTTCTTTTGAGGAAGATGGGAGGTTGGTCTTGCCAAAGGTGAAGGCTTTGAGGGTCATCTTCTCGACATAGGTTTTCCTCTCAAAGTTGAAAAGAGTGGCGCTCGCCATCGCGTATAGCCCATTGTCGGCGATCGTCATGGCGATGCCTCTTTTCTTGTTGCCAACATAATAGTAATCCCACTCTTTTATGCGGGATTTGCCGGCTTTAATGAGATTTCTGTCGTATTTTTTGACGAGACTTAAAGCGTAGCCAGCCTCGTTAAGGTTCCCTTCTTCATTCAAAAGGGGTCCTTCGGTAAGAAGATGTTGTTCCATAACTATTGACCTCACTTGTTATTCTACTTTTTTTGAAAGGGAGTTCTAGAGAAAGCAAACACATTTGAGGCGAATTGCATTAATATTACTGATATGGAGAACGAGTCCACTAAGAAGAACTTCTTAATCGACACCCTCAAAGGGCTTCCTTTAGGCGTGTCTGCCGCCGTTCCTGGGGTATCCGCGGGAACGATCGCCATCATCGAGAAGTGCTATGACAGGATCATCAACTCGATCGCTGACCTGAAGAAGAACTTCAAAGCCAACTTCTTAAGCCTTCTCCCCTTCTTGCTTGGATATTTGATTGGAGGAGCGTTAGCCCTACTTGCTATTAAGAAAGGCTATGAGGTCGCTCCATTCTGTTTGACTGGGTTATTCGGTGGTTTCATCATCGGCTCACTCCCTTCGATTGCCGTTGAACTACATAAAGGAAGCAACGTCAAAGAGAAGATCTTCCATATATGCGCGATGCTCATTTGTTTCGCTGTAGCGTCGCTTTTAGGCATATTATCCGCTTTATATAAGCTTGATTTGAGTGCGGCCATGGACGAACATGCCTGGTGGATATATCCATATATCTTCTTAGCGGGCGCAATAGGTGCAGGCGCATGTCTTGTCCCAGGTGTTTCTGGTTCTATGTGCTTAATGGTCATGGGTTTATATATACCTCTCCTCAATAAGCTCATTGGAGATAATGCCTTCTATATGACTGGGGATATCCTTAACGGGATCATCTACGCCCTTGTGATCCTTTTAGGAGCGATCACCGGACTTGTTGTTGCGTCCAAAGGAATGAAGTACCTCCTTGCCAAACATAGGACCACCACATTCTTCGCCATCTTCGGTTTGATCATCGGATCCCTCGTCAGCATGTTCATGAATTCGAGCATCTACCCTGTCTATTTGGATGCCACTCATCCGTTATGGGATTACATCGTCGGAGGGTGTCTCCTTGTCGGTGGCGCAATCCTCACATTCATTTTGTACAAATTCTCCAATAAAAAAGAAAACTAACCTGTTAATAGGGTGAATGGAGCGATAGCCACCACAGTCGTTCCATGATTGTTGCTTTACACAGAAACCACCCCGTTAACTCCTTCACGAGGGTGGTTTTTGTTTATGTCTAAAGAAAAATCGCTGGCAGAACCCCCTTATTTTTGAAGAATTGCCTGTTAGGTCAGGATTTTATATGTCTTTTCGAATTAAAGCGCAGGAAGGCACAAAAAAACGGACCCTCCGAAGAGAGTCCGTCATTTTTAGGTTAGAACCTATTATTAGGCGGCAGGAGTAGCGTCAATGACCTGGAAGCAGTCGATATCAGCTAAGACGCTGCGATAGCTTTCGCTTGAACCTAATTGTTGTCCAACGAAGGAAATGGTGTGGACACCAGCGGCGAGTTCCATGGTACTGGACTCAACCTCGACCCAAGCGTTAGCGGAATTGAGAGTGCCTTTGCCAGAGCCGTCGACTTTAAGATCAAAGCAGACTTTTTCAGTTTCCATATCGGACTTGATCTTAGCTTTGATCTTGACTGTGGTTGCGGCAGCTAACTTAACTCTGTAAACGAGCTCACCAGACATGTTGGAACGCTTGCTGTTATTCCAGCCTTCTCTGAAGATAGCGTGCATGTATTTTCCGCCAGATGCGGTAGCATCTTCTTCAAGGCTTCCGCTGAGGTCGGCTGGATAAGTAGTGCCATTGGTGGTGTAATCCGTTTCCTCACCGGTGTTGGTGAAGATGGTGTGTTTGATTGAGTAATCTTCAGCTTCGATCTTAGCAGCGTGATTCTCATCAAAGACGATGTTGGTCGCAGGTGGCATGTAGTTGCCAATTCTGACAAGGCGGACAGCGTAGACCCAGATGGCATAGCCGTTGTTCATGTTATGGACGGTTAAGGTTTCGGCACCTTCATTGATCATGATGGTCGCTAAGGCCTTATTGGTCCAAGCTTTGCTGGTTTCGTTAATACCGGTAGCGGCATAGTTATCCTGGTCGTTGCCGAGGTTCTCATAAGCGCCATCGTCAACCTTGACTTTGTACTTGTAGTCACTCTGAAGTTCAGCGGTGCTGCCGTTGTTGCTAGCTCTGTCACCTTTAGCGATGGCGGTAGCAGAATTCCAGTAGCCAGAGTTGGCGTTGCCAGAAGAGCAACGGGCCTCGAGGTAAACCTCGTATTCGCCAGAGGCGATGCCAGAGATATCCCAAACATCGTCGTACTTGTTGTCTTTACCTAATCTGGTGTTCTTTTCGGTGGAACCACTGCCAGTTTCGGCTGGAGCTAATTGACCAGAGGTGGCTTCGGCGGCACGGAGTTCATAACCGGTGTAGTCGCTATCGGCACAAGTAACGGTACGGAGGGCGCTATCTTCGGCTTTTTCACCAACAGTAAGGTTGTGTTCGTGAGTGATGTAGAGACCACAGTTACCATATATATCGGCTTCGGCGGTCTTGCTGCTGTCGGCATATGGACGATATTTCTTGGTGCCATTAACGACCGGGGTACCGTCGATGGCGATATCCATCTTAGTGTCAACATCGCTGTCACCATTGAGGTTGATCTTGATGTTGTATCCGCCTAATGCCAAATTGGTGACGTCGACCTTGATGAGGGCGTTGCCTTCTTCAACGGCGACGGTAACCAAGTCGGTCTTGGTGGAGCTGCCCATGACGTTCTGCTTCCAGGAGCCAAAGGAATCGTTGATGTGCTCATACTGGACATATGGATGCTTGGCAAGGAAATCAGCTTCGGAAAGCTTGGTTGTGTTAAGAGCGCCACCGATGGTGTGGATGACGTGATTGACGCCTTCAACTTCGACGAGTTCGACTTTGGAAATGGTCATCGCGACTGGTGGAAGTTCATCAGCAGCAATGGTTCCGTTATGGGATCTGATGGAGATTCTGAATCCGCCAGCATTGACTTTGCCAGTGCCATAGGTGATTCCAGCGGCCTGTTGTCCGCCAACAGCGGCATAGTGGCCTTTTGGACCGCACATGGCGGTGTAGGTTCCGCCTGCCCAAGTAACAGTGCTGAGGTCGACCTTGAGTTCAAAGGTGCCAGCAGTAGCGTCAACGGTTGGGACATACTTGTAATCAGCATCGGCTGGGGTTGCGCTACCCATGATGTATTGGGCAGTAGCGCCTTCAGCGGCTTCGCTCTGGACAAGACCGAAGGCCATCTTCATGGCGTCTGCATTTGCGAAGCCAGAGATAGTACCAGTGATCTTAGCGGTAACCTTATTGCTTTCCTCGATAATGTCGATTCCAGTGAACGCAACGTTGCCCTGGACAGCTTCGGAGGAAGAGGCAGCTGGGGTTGAGGAAGAGGCAGCTGGGGTGGAAGATCCGGCTGGTCTGGAAGAAGACGCAGTTGGAGTCGAGGTGCTGCCAGCTGGAGTCGAGGTTCCGGCCTCGGATGTGCCAGGAGTGGTTTCAGTCTGCGAAGTAGCAGGAGTTTCACTCTCTGGTGCCTTGGAGTCTCCTGGCTTTTGGCATGACGCAAGCAAAAGCGCGGCGGAGAGAATCAAGACTTGTGAAAGACTTTTTTTCATTAAAAATTCTCCTTTTTGAATTGCCAAAGGAAAGTCAGTCCTCTGGTCTTTGAGATTATTGTTGCCTACATTATCGCTTATCCTTCGAAGAAAATACAAGTTTTTCCAATAAAAAATGAAAGGGCTTTCTTTATCTTTGATAAATAAAGACGGCAAAGCCCACCGCTTTTGAGGTTTTTAATAAAAAAGGTAAATAAATGAAATCGCTTACACGCATAGGCACGAAAAAAGCCAAATGAGGGTTAGTCATTTGGCCTATAGGAGCGAGGTGTTTTCGCTTATGCGAGAGCGATCTCGGTATCTCCACCAAGGGTGAGGACCATGTCGGTGATCTTGATGTCGGCGGAGAAGAGGTTTTCGACCTCGATGGTGTGTGAAGCAGCGCTTAAGGCAACGCCGTCGACGAGTTTGGCTGGCTCCCAGTATTCGTCGTTGGTGCCAAAGCCAAGCTTGTTGGTGGCAAAGCTTGTGTCATAGAGGGAGAGCTCGGTGCCATCGAGTTTGACTTTAAGGGCGCTATTAAGGGCACCAGAGGTGGTCTTGCTCGTCATCATCGCGGTGATCGAGGTCTCCACTTCTTTGCTGCTTGAGAAGGTGTAGGCGATCTTGTTGCCGTTAGAGAGTTTGGCAGCCTTCTCTGGGCTACGGAACTCGGTGCTATCGACGATCGAAGCGCCATCAAGAGTAAACTGATCAGCGTGGGTGACGTTGATCTTCTTGGCGTTGAGCTCTGGTTTTGGTCCTTCGAGCATGACGTCGAGGATGTTCTCTAAGGTAGCTTCTTTGACGCCGATGGTGAGGAGGAAGTTATAGATTTTCTCCTGGAGGGTGTCGCCATCGAAGGCGGCAAGCTCATTGACGTATCCGGCGATGCCATCTTCATTGGCCTGGCCAACGGTGCTGGTTTTGCCGATTCTTCCGAAGTTCGAGAAGAGGTAATCCTGGTAGATTTCCTGGAGGCTGAGGCCAAGGAGTCCATTGAGGAGGGTGGCGCATAAGCCGGTTCTATCGGTGCCGATACGGCAATGGAAGAAGGCTGGGAAGGCCTCTGGGGTGGCTAAGGTCTCGAAGAAGCGACGGACAGGGATGATGTTACGGAAGAGGTTGTCTTTGCCGTTAGAGTAGGCAAATGGGATGAATTTGTAGTCGGTCTCGGCATCGAGCTTGGAAGAGCCGGTGAAGGAACCACTACCCTCGCCACCGGTGCCGTTTGGGCCACCACGGAGGTCGATCTCGGTCTTCATGCCAAGATACTTTCTCGCGGTGTTTCTGCCAGTGTCGGTGATGATGGACTGGGACTGGCTGTCGTCAAGAGAGGCGGTTCTATAAAGAAGGCCTTGTCTGATCTTGGCACCGCTAGCGGTCATCTTTCCGCCGAGGTCGCGGCAGTTAGTCATGCCATCGATATTGACGATACGTGGGGCAGCATCGACAGTTTCAAGGGTTTTGACGAAGGAATACTCTGGTTCCTCGCCTTCGATGTTGGCTTTGACTCTGTAGTAATAGGTGCTGCCGATGAAGAGGTTCTGGATGGTAGCCTTGTTATCTTTGCATGGGAATGACCAAGCGTCTTCCATGTTGTTCTTAAGGCTCATCTCGACTTCATAGGAAGAGACTTCCTTATCGGTGTCGTGGGTGAATTCGATCTCGAAGGTCTTGGCTTCGGACTGGGATTCGTTTGGATTCGTATGGTAGGTACCGGTGAAGTCGCTTTGCTGAAGCTGGCTATAGTCGCCATCATATTCGATGAAGGCCTTCTGATCGTCGGTTCTCACATCGATTGGTTCATCGAATTCAGTGACTTCGGTGAAGCTTTCGCTTCCTGGGTCGCTCCAAGGGGTGATTGATTCTTCGGCTCCGCTGCTTCCTTTGACTGGGCCTGTACATGCGCCTAGGCCAAGGCAGAGAAGAGCGGATAACACGAGAATCTTCTTATTGAGTTTCATGTTTGTCTCCTTTTATTTGTTTCACCCTAAAGGAAGGGTGAATAACACAACATGGGTAGTATATCCTCTGGAAAGCCCTTTCACTAGTTAATTTTTGGGTTTTTAGGGTGCTTTTCTTTAGAAAGCATGAAAAAAGAGGCCACTCTAAGAGTGACCTCAGTTTTTTGTTAGAGCTACTTATTCAGCGGCGGCTGGAGAAGCTGGGGCTTCTTCGGCGGCTGGGGCTGAACCAATGTAGATCTTGGTGTCCCAAGAATAGGTCTTCCAAGTAGCGGTGACGATCTTGACGTTAGCTTCATCGCTATCTTTGGCGGCACTGAACTTGAGGTTGGCAGCGGCATCGAAGACGGAGCCGACGTTGTAGTTGTTGAGAACTCTCATGCCGGTCCAGCCAAGGGTGATGCTGTCATCGATGTCCTCGGCCTTTTCGACGACGACGTAATCAACGCCTGGGTCGACATAGAAGCCGATGGTTGGGTAGTAGTAGTAACCGAAAGCCTTGATGGTACGGCCTCTGTTGAGGTCGGACTTAACCTCGGTGACCCACTTGTAGAACTTGGAGGTGTTGACGGAGCAGACCATATCACAGTCGCTGCCGCGGGTGTCGATCATGACTAAGGTCGCACCGGCTTCGCCACCTTCTTCGGTGTCATACCAGTATCCGTAGATCTTTTTGCCATCGGATTCACCGTTGTATAAGCCGTCATCCCAGATATAGAGATAGGCATAGTGCTTGGAGTAGTCGCCCTGCCAGCCTTCGGCGTAGGCGCCTTCGAAGCAATAGACTAAGTTGGCGTCGCTTCTCTCGTAGGAGCTGCCGACAGCGGACTGGATGGCGTTCTTCCACTCAGTCTCATCGGTATAAGCGCTGTACTGGTTGCCGTCTTTGGTGAAGTGGATGGAGGTTGGGTCGAAGGTATAGTTTGGATCGACCTTGTCGCCGAATTCCTTCTGTAAGTCGATGGCGAATTTCTTCGCTTCTGGTTCAGAGGAGGAGGCTAAGGAGTTGTCGTTGAGATTGGTTGGTCCATCCATCTTGTTTGGAAGAGTCGCGGAGAGGACGATGCCAACGATGGCAAGAACACCGGCTAAGCCAGCTGCGCCAGCAAGGCGTGGCATGGCAAAGGTCTTCTTGAGGGATTCCTTCTCTTCTTCGCCGATGGTGTCGAGGAAGCAAGAGACGACCGCGACGATGAGGGCTGCGAAGATAAGGATAAGGTAAGTGAGATGGAGAGGGAGGGAGCCGCCTTCATAGGCGACGCCGGTAGCAAGGGCAGCTAAGACGGTTGGGCAAAGCTGCATCTCGATGAAGAGAGCTCCGCCAATGCAGCCGACGACGGCAATCTCGATCCACTTGTGCTCAGGAGCGGCAAGAGCGGCAAGCTGAGCAAGAAGGGCGAAGAGAGCCCAGATCCAGACGAGCTCAGTGGCTTGTCCAGAGGCGCTGTTAGGCATGGTGTGATCATGACCGAACTGGCCTGGTTCGTAGGTGGCGATGTAGATGATGAATAAGAGAAGCGAGAGGAGCGCGGCGGCTACCATGAACCAGTAGCCGAGCTTCTTGTTCTTAAAGAATTTCATTATGCGTTACCTCCTTCAGTGTTTTCTTCACTGCCTTTTGGTTCAACCTTCTTGACGAAAGTGAAGATAACGAAGCAAGCGATTGACGCAAGAGCGAAGGCGCCGATGACGCCATCGATGGACCAGACGACTGGTTTCCACCACTTGAACATCTCTTTTGGTCCTTCATCGACCTCACCGGATTCGCCTTTTTCGGCAGCCTCAGCGGCGGCGCGTCCTGCGTCACCCATCCAAGACTGGGCGTAGGCGTACATGATGTCCTTATTTGCTTTCTGGCAAAGCTGGAGTAAGTAGCCATCATCGTTACCGGTGATGAGAGAACGGATCTGGGAACCACGTCCGCCATCGAGACAGAAGACTTCGGTTCCACCAAGGATCATGGCAGCGGTGTTGGAGTAGCTATCGTTGTTGCCACCGGTTAAGGCGTCATCAATGATAAGACCTTTGTAGGCCCATTCGCCACGCATGACGTTGAAGGCAAGTTTATCGTGGGCAGCGGCATAACGGAGACCGATACGGTTGTAAGAGGTCATGATGCCAAGACCTTCACCTTTGGTGAGGGCACCTTCGAATGGTTTGAGGTAGATTTCGCGGATAGCCTGCTCGTTGCAGAAGGTCGCGATTCTCTGACGGTTGGTTTCCTGGTTGTTGAGGAAGCAGTGTTTGATGTTCATGATCAAACCCTTATCGCGAGCAGCTTTGATGATGTTGCTGGCGGTGTAGTAGTTCATGACACCGTCTTCTGACATGTACTCAGAAGCACGGGAAGTGTAGGCGGTACGGCAGATGTTGGCGCCTGGGGCGTTGACACCGGAGACACCGCAATAAAGGGCGTCTTCACCATAGTATCTACCGACGTTGGCTTGCATCTTGTGATCCCAAGTCGAGGTGTAGACAGGACCGGTGGCGAAGCCAGTGGCCCAGCGGCCATCACCATAAGCGTATGGCATGAGAAGTCCTTCTGGACCTTCGGCGATGGAGTTGGTTGGCTTACCGACGCTTGGAACGGCGAGGATACCACGGTTGTCGGACATGGAGATGGTGAGATCGTTGAGGGACATCTGTTTGATGAAGTCATCCCAACGTGGGTCATCGTATTCCCAAGTGGCGACATCGGAGAATTTGATCTTCTCTGGGAGCTCGACGCTGTAGAGTTCGCCTTCACTATCTTTGTAAGATGGAGCATCGGCTGGTTTGCTATAAAGTCTGCTCATGTTCATGGCATCTTTCATAGCCTGGGTCTGGGTGATGTTGTGATCTGGACCGGTTGGCCAAGTGCCCTGCCAGTTGTCACGGCTGAGATAGGTGATCTTCTCACTATCCTGGGCCCAGTAGTTGATGTCAGCGTCTTCGAACTCGTTCTTGACGTCGACTTCTTTGTTGTAGATGGACTTGGCATAGGCATCTTCGGCACCAGTGATTTCGAGCTCTTTGACGCACTCGAGGTCAGCGGTGTAGCTGTTGCCTCTGTGGTCGACAAGGGCTTTTCCTGGAGCGGTCTTGCCAAGGATGTTGTTAAGGGCTTCGTGGACGCCGTTGCCGCAAGCGAAGTAGTACTTGCCGCTATCAAGGACATATCCGCCTTCGCCGTTATTCTTCTCCGAATCATAGGAAGCGAGGAAGTAGCGTGGGGCTCTGACGGTAGCGGTCTTTTTTTCGTGGGCTGGGACGGTAACCTTTTCGTAGCCAAGGAGCTGGATGGCGGATTTTGGAAGTCCACCTTCAGTGTATGGGACCTGAGCGAAGAGCTGAGCGGCATCCATGCCTTCTCTGTCTCCGAGGTTCTCGATTTCGATTTCAGCGACGATCTCGTCTTTTTCAGCATCATAGCTGAGGGAGGTCATCTTCTGTTTGAAGTCGACATAGCTAAGACCATAGCCGAATGGGTAAGCAACCTCATGGCTGTAGGTCCAGTTGGTGTCGCCGTCTTCGTAGACACCGGCATCGCCGTTGGCGTTGCCTCTCTCTAAGACGCAGTCGGCATAACGGGTCTCATAGTACTTGTAGCCGACGTAGATGCCTTCTTGGTAGATGACGTAGTTTCCAGAGGCACCGCTGCCCTTGAAGCCAGGGTTGCCGAAGTTCTGGAAGGCTGCGCTGTTGGAGCAGTGAGCTGGGAACGTGACACAGGTGTGGCCGGATGGGTTGGCTTTGCCAATAAGGACGTTGGCAACGCCTTCCATGGAATAGTAGCCAGGAACGCCGAAGTAGAGAACGGCATCAACGCCATACTCTTCTTCATCAGCGTAATGAAGCGACATTGGGAATGGGGAGTTGATCATGACGATGGTCTTCTGGAACTGACCGGAGTCTTTGATCATCTTAAGCAAGGCAGCCTCGTTTGGTTTGAGGTCGAGGGCGCCTTTGGCTGGGTCGCTATCCTCGGTACCGCAGCGGCGGAAGACGACGATGGCGGCGCCATTGTAATCTTTGAAGGTGTTCTTGACAGCGTCGGTGTAGATGCTGACTGGTTGCTCTGGATCGCTGTTGCTCGAAGCGGAGACTCTCTCAGGGGAGAATTTCGCGGTTGGGCTGTAAAGATTCCAGACGGTTGGGTTCATCTCAATCTTAGCTTTCTCGAAAGCTTCGCTGAGACGGACGACATAGGCATCGTTTGGGGCGGCACCACCGGCGCCGGAACGATGGAATAAGTGAGCGGCGTTGTAACCGAAGACGGTGACTTTACGCTCGTTCTCTGCCAGCGGAAGGACGTTGTTGTCATTCTTGAGGAGGACGGAACCTTGTTCCTCTTCCTTGACGCAGAAATCGTAAGAGGCTTTGATCATTCTCTTCCAGCCTTCGTCAGAAAGACTGCCGTCTTCCTCGGCGAATTCGGAACGGAAGCTCTTCTCGATTGTCTGAACGTTCAGTCCAAGTTCGTTGTTGATGAGGTTCTCATATGGGCCGAAAGCCAATGTGGAACCTGCAGCAGCAATGACAGAAAGACTGAGTCCAACTGCTGATAAACCTAGCCAAAAGTTAGATTTTTTCATAGTTTCCTTTCTGCGCATTTGCGCGCAACTATATTTATAGTCGCCTATTATCAAAAGATATGTGAGCGCTTCCAAAAAGGATTATTTTGCGATTTTCAGTTTCTTTTCTTTCAATCTGGTTTGAATAACAAAGTGACGTTTCTTGCGTTTTCAGGAGGGTTTTTGGGGTCAAAATCCGCAACATAATCGATTTTGCAAAAGGTCAAAAACAACAAAATTGTCATAATCTCCTCCCCTGCTTTTTGTGACCTGAAAACACAGATCGTAAAAAGCTTTTTCCTATAATGCACATCTACGGAAATTAAGGATTTGTGCTAACTTTTTGTCAAAAAACCCTTAAAAATCAAGGGCTTGCGTGACTATTTACGATGTCGATGTTTTTGGATAGTTTGTCCAAAGAAAGTCAATTGTAAAAACCGCAAAAAATAGATAATCATGTTATATGGACAAAGTTGCGTTTTTTTATTAACATTAATTGCACATTTTCTTTCGATTTTTTTGAACCTATGGAAAGCAGTCGTATTGAGGTCGTCAAGTACCCTAAGGTCAAACACATCAAGATGTTCGTCAACAAGATCAAGTTCGTCGAGAACCATCTTCATAACGACTTCGAGATCCTTTTGAATTTGACTGGAAAAGGCATCCTTGAGATCAATAACGCGACCTATCTATATGGTCCTGGCGACATCATTTTCATCAACTCCGGCGACGTCCATAGCATCTCCTCACATTTGGACGAGGACAACAAATCGCGTGCGAGCGGGCCTACATCCCTCTTCATTCAGATCAGCAACCACTTCTTAAGGGAATATTTCCCGCAGATCCATAGCTCCGTCTTCAAAAGCGGAAACCTCCGTTCTTCCTTAAGCGCGGACGATTACACGCGCATCAGCAAGCTTTTCACCGATGCGGCCATCGCTTATTTCTCGGAGACCAACTACTTCCAGCTCGATGTCGTTGCCTCTATCTCTAAGGCCCTAGCCTATGTCTACCGCCACCTCGACTACAAAGTCATAAATGAGGTCCAGAAAGAGAGGATCAACCGCAAAAAGAGCAGGATGGAGAGAATCATCTCCTATATCGACGCGAACTTCGACTCTCAGATTAGACTCGAGGACATCGCTACTAAAGAAAACCTCTCTGTTACCCACTTATCCCATATCTTCTCCTCTTCCTTTGGAATGACCTTCCAGGAATTCGTCAACATCAAGAGGATGGAACAGTGCATCCGTCTTATGGCGAACAAAGAGAAGACGCTCCTTGAGATCTCTTACGAATCAGGATTCTCCGATTCCAAATACATGAACAAGATGTTCCTTAAGAGATTCGGATGCACTCCTAAAGAGTACAGAAAGAAATACGGCACATATTACGATGGACCTGCCCCAGAGACGGGCAAATTCGAGCTCATCTATAACGATCAGGATTCCCTCAAAGCCGTTGAGAAATATATCGGCAAATAAACAAAAAACCCATGCAAATCATGGGTTTTTCTTTAATTTTGCTAGGGTTATTCGATGATGTTGTTATCCACCAAGATATTGCCATAGGCCTCACCCAAACGGATGCAGTCTTTGGTGATGTAATGATATTTGTTGAAACCGCCATCGAGGTCGCTGTTGCCACCGATCTGGAGCTTTAATCCGCCCTCGTCGATGAAGGACGCGTTGATGATGTAATTGTTATCAGCTTCAGCGGCGATGGATTTCTTCATGTCGTTGAGGCCGCCTTCCTTTTCGGCGTTGTAGCCGATACGTCCGCCATCATAGATGGTGCAGTCGACGAAGGCGATGTTCTCGCCATCCTCATCCACCGCATTTGGAGCGAACTCGCTTCTGAACTCGGAGATAAGATGTCTCATCTGAGTGCCGTAGTTGGCGTTATTGCCATCGGATTCGCCTTGGTGCCAAAGCCACGCTTTGATCTCTGGCTCGAAGCCTAGTTCCTCAATTAACTCGAGGTTATTGTGGACGAACTCTTTGGTTTCGGTCCAAAGCTTGCCTTCGGTACCGTTGCCATCTTCTTTGGTTCTCCAGATGTACTCTGAGTTAGCGCCGTACTGGTCGCCTAAGGAAGAACCACCGTAAGCACTCTTGATGAAGAAGATCGGAGTCTCTTCGGAGGCTTTTTCTCTGAGGATATTGGCTAGGCCAATCTCAGGTCCGATGAACCTTGTCTGGTTGGCCATGCCGACCTGGAGGTTCTTGAACTCACCGGCAAGGGGATCTTCCATATTGGAGGCATTCACCTTGATTGGATTCTCATATGGGTAGAAGCAACGGAAAGACATCTGGATCTCTGGGACGTTGCCTTCGATATAGTCGGCGGCGTCATACTGAGTGCCAAGCTCTTCGAATGCTTTCTCTAACCAATTGTCGTCATCATCGTGACCATGTCCTTTTTCGCCCCAAAGGGTGCTGCCTTCCATGTTGGATTGGCCAGACATGACGATGACTTGGGCTTTCTTTGGCCCTTCTTCCACTGGAGTTGAGGATGCTTTCGGAGCATCGTTACAAGAAGCAAGCCCCAAAGAGAGCAAGAGGGAAGTAACTAATAATCTTTTCTTCATGGTTTCACCTTAATGTTCGATGATGTCGTTATCGATGAGAATGTTGCCATAGGCTTCACCGAGTCTAAACAAATCTTTGGTGACGTAGTGAAATCGATCATAGCAACCACCGAGATTCTGATCGCCACCAATCTCTAAGCCTAAGCCTTCATTGTCTTTGGTTGAGGCATTGATGATGTAGTTATTCTCGCTTTCCTCAGCGATGGCTTTCTTAGTGGCGTTAAGTGTGTCGACACCGGTATAGGTGATACGGGTTCCATCATAGATGGTGCAGTCGACGAAGGCGATGTTGTCGCCATCTTCCTCTGGGGCATAATCAGCGAACTCTTCTCTGAATTCTCCAAGGAGGTGACGCATATAGACGCCATACTGTTCTTCGCCAGCCATCTCGTTGTTATCACTATCGGACTCGCCTTGGTGCCAGAGCCAGGCTTTGATCTCTGGATGGAAGCCGGCATCTTCGATTAATTTGAGGTTATTGTGGACGAACTGCTTGGTCTCGGTCCAAAGCTCGCCTTCTTCGCCATTGTTATCATCAGCGACTTTCCAGTGTTTCTTGGAGCCGTTTTGGATTTTGAAGGAAGAGCCAGAGAATGCGCTCTTAATGAGATAAACAGGTTTTTCTTCTGTTCCGATTTCGTTGGTATGGAGAACGTTTCCTAAGCCGATCTCCGGCCCCATGGCGACGTCTTTCTGTCCCATGCCAACCTTAAGGTTGAGGAACTTGCCGGCCATCTTATCGGCGGTATTGGAAGCGTGCGCGTTAGCGGCTGGGTCGCCACCGCCATATGGATAATATCCACGGTATGAGCACTGGATGTCAGGCATGCCATCGAAGAAGATGTCGGCGTCGATAGGATCATGTCCTTCTTCGACGAGCTCTTCGCAGGCCTTTCTAAGCCAGCCTTGGCCATTGTCGTAATAGGTGCTTCCTTCCATGTTGGACTGGCCAGACATGACGATGACCTGGACTTTAAGCGGATCCTCTTCCACTACGGGCACGCTTGATGCGGCTGGAGCTGGTTTGTCGCAGCCTGCTAAAGCAAGAGCCAAAAGCAAAGTAGATAGGGTCAATGTTTTTTTCATATAGAGAAAACCTCTTTTCCAAAGAAAACTTTAGCAAGGAAGCGCTTTCAAATAAAGAGACAGTTTTTCTCTTTTCTTATGACATTCTTGGCGTTTTTTTATTAAAAAGAATAAAAAGGGTATAATTACTACTATGAAGAAATTCTGGAGAACCATCGCATCCCCGAAGCTCTTATTCGCCATTCTCATCATCCTTGAGATATTCCTCATCGTCGGAGGATATATTTTCCTTGATTCCTATCTAGCCGTCGTCCTTGAGAGCGAGGTCGAGAATGCCAAAAACCTTGCTGACTTCATCAAGATCCTCGTCGTCCTCGTCTTCAGGGTCGCTTTATCGATCGTCGCCTTAGTGGTCTTCTTCAAGATCATCAACCGCGAGGAGAACCCCGAATACAAGATCCCTTGGATCACCTTCCTTTTCCTCTTCCCTGCCATCACTCTCACCTTCTACTTCGTCTTTGTCCGTGTCCGCATGAGAAGGAAGGACGCGAAGATCGTCGTCCCAACCATGAAATACCTTGATAGCAAAGCCAAGGAACATGCGCATATCGAAAAGGCCAACGAAGAGGAAATAGAGCCGAATTGCCGGGGAATTTTCCATTATCTCCACGAAACGACAAGGCTTTTCACTTCGAAAAACAATAGGCTGACCTACTTCAAGAACGGTGAGGAATTCTTCCCTTCCTTCATCGAGGATTTGAAGAAAGCCAAGAAGTTCATCTTCTTAGAGTTCTTCATCATCACCGAAGGCAAATGGTACAAGAAGACCCTTGAGGTCCTTAAAGAAAAAGCAAAAGAAGGCGTCGATGTCAGAATCATCTTTGATGATATCGGCTGTAATAGAACCATCCCTGGCAACTTCGTCCATAAGCTCAAGAAGATGGGAATCACCGCCTATCCTTTCCATCCGATCACCCCTATCCTCTCTAACCTCATCAACAACAGAGATCACCGCAAAATAGTTATCATCGATCACCAGATCGGCTACACAGGCGGCATGAACCTCGCGGACGAATACGCGAACGATAAGAAGAGATTCGGATACTGGAAAGACACGATGATCAAGATCGAAGGCGAAGGCATCAAAGACCTTATCGTCACCTTCCTTCAGAACCATGACTTATGCACCCACAAGATCACGGATTATTCGATCTTCACCAAAGGTGATGATTATCCTCACTTCGAGGATAAAGGCGCTGCGTTCTTCTTTGGCGACACCCCTGGGCCATATGACGATAATGAGCAAGTCGGTGAGCAGAATTACATCAACATGCTTAGTGTCGCCACAAAGAGGGTTGATATATCCACTCCATACCTCATTTGCACATATCCTCTTATCAGAGCGCTTCAGAGTGCAGCTAAACGTGGCGTTGAGGTCAATCTCATCGTCCCAGGCATCCCAGACAAGAAGATCGTCTACTGGATGGCCAAATGCCAGTTCCACCTCTTCCTTGAAAGTGGAATCCATGTCTATACGTACACGCCTGGCTTCAACCATCAGAAAGGCATGCTTGTCGATGATAAAGTCGCCTGCGTTGGCACGATCAACTTCGATTTCAGATCTTTGACCCACCACTTCGAGGATGCGATGGTCATATATGACGCACCATGTCTCAAAGATATCAAAAAAGACTTCGAGGAGATGATCAGCGTCTCCAAGGAAGTCCCTGTCGATTTCAAAGCCAATGCTTTCCAAAGATTCGTTTCTGGAGTCTTTAAAATCTTCCGTGTTCTCTTGTAACTTCCTTACATTGTTGCCAAATATTTAGATGCTGGCTATAATATAAAAGAGTCCTCACAAAACACTTTATGGTTGTGGCTTAGGAGGGCTCTTTTAATTACTATAAGTCGCTCATATCAGGCATATTCACTTTGTAAAAATTCGAGTTATAATAAGACCATAAGAACGGAGAGGCTCTTTTTATTTTACTAGCCAGGCCAATAAGGATAATAAGAGACAAATCAGAGCGATCTTAAGAAGGCTTGCGTCTTCTTTTTGAAGGTCTTTCATTGGACATCACCTCGCTTTCTGTGCTGAGATTGCGAGGGCCCGTTCCGAGTTTTAATGGCTTTGCTTTGCCACTTTATATATAGTGGCGATTTACTATTTTTTCAGGAAAACACAAAAAAGCGCCTCCCCTTTTGAGGGAAGCGCTATATAGGAGCGATTTACTTAGTCAAGAAGGTTGTTATCAAGGATGACTTTCGCATAGCCCATTCCTAAGCGAAGGGAGCTCTTGACGTTATAGTGCATGCTGTCGCCACCAGGGTTGCCAGGTTTAAGCTCATTCTCAGCGGTTGGCTCTTCGTTAGCGTAAATGTCGACGATGTAGTTGTTGTCCGCGCTGTCAGCGAATTCCTGTTTGACCGCGTTCATGTCTTTGGAGGTCTGGGCGCCCCATGCGGTGCCACTTCCCTGATAGATCATGCCATCGACGAAGGCGATGTTCTCGCCATCCTGGTCTTTGGCGTATTCAGCGAAGTCGGTTCTGAAGAGTTCTACCATATCACCAAGGCGCTGCTTGTATTTGGCGATCTTCTCGGTCGCGGAATCACTTTCGCCCTGATGCCATAACCAGCCTTTGATGACTGGATGCCAGCCTTCATCTTCGATGAGCTTGAGGTTGTTCTCGATGAATGGCTTGCAGAAAGTGTGGTACATGTTGATTTCTGGCCAATTGCCTTCTGCATCTTTGACTGGCCAGTTGTAGTCGGTTCCGCTTTGTTCGAAGCCACTGCCACCGGAAGCCATCTTGATGAAATAGATTGGCTTTTCGGCGGTAGCCTCATCCTTTAAGGCATAAGCCATGCCAAGTTCTGGGCCCATCTTGGAGGAGTTAAGGCCTAAGCCGGTCTTGGTTGGGACGAATTCACCTTTGAATCTTTCGGTTTTGTTCGTGCTATTGACCTGGGTGTTGGTGTCGAGTTTGTTATGATCAAGCTGACCATATCCAGCGCAGTAAAGGGAAGTCTGGACGGATTCGACACCAGTCTCAGTTAAGATCTCTGGATCAGTAAGACCCATCTCTTCGAAGGCCTGGGCGATCAAATCGGTGCTTCCGCTCTTGAAGGAAGTGTTTCCTTCCATGTTGGACTGACCGGATAAGACGAAGACGTTGACTGCAAGTTCATCGACTTCTGGTTCGCTCGTTCCCGTTGGCTGGGAGGATGTTCCTGCTGGCGGGGTGCAAGAAGCTAATCCCATGGCGAAAAGAAGCGCGGATAAAGACATAAGTTTGTTAAAGCGTTTCATAATTTCTCCTAATTTGAAAAAATCACTTTTCGTTATTTTAAGCAAATCGTAAATGTTCCACAAGATTCTATAAGAATCGGGGGAAGATTATCGATTGAAATCCCTTGCAAAACCGCTCTATTTTTTGATTTCAACCACCAAAGATTTGAACTCTTTGTAGAAAGGTTTGTATTCGAGAGAATAGTCGTTCTCGATGACAATCGGTTTTTCCCTGCCTTTGACGGTTCCTTTGCTGGCTCCTTCTCCCCACTTCTTCGTGGAGGCAGGATGTTTCCCTTCGCAAATTGAAAAATCTATATCAACTGCATCCTTCTTTACTGGCTTATCCCAATAAAGATGTTCGTTTGTGATTAAGACGAAATAACCGCAGTCGATTCCTGTTTTGCTATCTTTGACGCATTTCTCGATGCGTGAGATGTCTTTCCAACAGTCGTATTTCCTAATATCGTGTGCGCCCTGGTTCTTAACCTTTAAAGGGAAGCCATCCACTACTTCTTCATAAGCTTTCGTCAAATATTTGAATTCGACGAGAATGGTCTGTTTTGGGCATCTAATCACGAGGTCGAAGAAGATGGATTTGCTGTCAAACGATTCTTCATAGCCTTCCGGAAGAGCCTTCGGAGGCATTTCAGGATAGTACTTGTTCTCAGGATATAGCCTCGCTGCTTCGATAATGAATTCCGTTTGAAGATGGGCTTCGGAAACGAAAAACTTGTCCTTTTTCCTTAACGACTCAACTATCTCTTCAATCATGTCTCGTTTATACGGGTTCTTGGACCCATGTTCTTCAACCCACCGAGATGCCGTTATGCCTCTCTCTTTGAGCATATTGACCATCTCATCGATGTTTTTCTGGGTTTTCAAAAGCTCCTCAAGTTCCTTAACTCTCATCATGGAGAAAAGCTTGTTCGAGTTCTCTCTATCAATCCAATAATGAACTGGAAAAGCGTATGCCTCCCAATCAGGAACGTCAATCAGTTCGATTGTTCCATCTTTTATCCTCAAATCGACTTTGGAGGTTGGGTTAGAGAGTATCCAAGCGTAGTAAGATCGCCTGCGCTTGAATTCTTCCAAATCTTCTTTTTGCTTCGCTTCCGTTATCCAAGGATA
>CADCLU010000007.1 GCA_902802355.1 uncultured Erysipelotrichaceae bacterium | reverse complement strand
GGATTTCTGAATGCGTATAATTCAACGCCGTAGAGGACTTTGAATTTATCTTCGGCATCGGTGATTTTCTCGTTAATCTTGAGGCATGCGCCTTCGGCTTCAGGGAAGGATTGGATGACGCCGTGGTCAGTGATGGCCACCGCTTTCATGCCCATATGGTGAGCGAGCTTAACGTAGTCGCTTGCATCGGCAAGGCCGTCCATCGCGCTCATCTTCGTGTGGGCGTGAAGTTCGACGCGTTTCTCCTCGCAAGGATCGTCACGAAGCGGTTTTGGAGGAAGAACGTCAAAGGAATGAAGGTAGAACTGATAAAGTCCTTCGTTTGGTCCTGGTCTGTTATCTATTTCAATGGCACCTCTCACCTTTAGGTGAGCGCCGTTGCTGATTGAGCCAAGGACGGCTGGCGAGAGGACTTCCTTGTCCTCAAGACCTCTGACATTGATTGCGCTTGTGTCATCGCCTAAACCAAAGGTTGCCATAGCCTGGCCTCTTCTGGTCGTGCGCATTTCATAACCGAAAACATAACCGGTAATTTCGAAATTGCCACCGAAGTTGTTATAAAGCTCTTTGATAGAGAGTTGCTCTTGGATTCTTTCGTTCTCTTTGAAGTGAACGTAGGCCTCTTTCACCTCTTCGTCATGCTGGGCCATATCCTCTGCAATTGCGTCATATTCTTCAGGAACACTTTCATTTTCCTCGGCAAAACCCTCTTCGTTTTCTTCTTCTGGCTCTTCGTCCTCTTCTTCCTCAGGGGTTTCTTCGACTGGCTGAGGTTCCGCTTTGGCTTCTTCTTTCTTCGGCTCAGGTTTCTCTTCCTTTAGTTCATCGACCACTTCGATCTTGAGGCCATAGGAAAGGAATGCGAGAAGCTCATTGAAGTCTTGCACGGCGGCCTCAATGCCTTCTTCTTTCTTGGTCACATAATGGCCGTCCTGATACTTAACGCTGATATCGGACATGAGCCTATGTTTGTTAAAACAGAAATCGGAGAAGAATTCGGAGATGTCTTCCTCACCTGGCTCCTCAGCATAGACGAAACGGATGTCCATGAGGAAAGTGGCGTTCTGAAGAGCATCCATGAACTCGGTCATTAGAGCGTAGTCCCATGGGGTTTCTTTCCTGATTGTCATATGGACGAGGCTCTTGTTCCTAGAGTCGCTTGCGACAAACTCAAAATCCATCCCGAAACGGGTTACGTCTTCAAGTCCTAGAGATTCAAGGAATCTGATGATTTTAGGTTGCTGTTTCTTGTCCATATCAGAAGAGATTTACGATGTCGCGGAAAACGATGAAGATAGAGAATCCGAAGAGAAGGACAACACCGACAAGGGAGATGATGTTCTTGACCTTTTCTGGGATTTTCTTATGGAACACGGTCTCAAAGAGAACAACCAAAAGCTGATATCCATCAAGACCAGGGAATGGGAGAAGGTTAAAGATGGCGAGGTTAAGCGCAAGGAAGCCACCATAGAAGAAGAAAGTCTGAATCCAGCCTAGTTCGTTAGAGTAGCTTAAGACCTGACCACCGGCTGCAACAATCGAACCGATGTTCTCGATGTGTCCGCTGAAGAGATACTTAAGCCCTTCGCCAATCGAAGTGAAAAGGCTTTTGAACATATAACATCCGTTAGCGAGTCTTTGTCCGAAAGGAAGCCAGTATTCGTGACAATGGACTTTGAGTTTATCGCCAGTGACAAGAGCGCCGTTTTCATTAACGACGAGGGTGATTTGTTTGTAATCGTCTTTCGTCGCTAAGAATTCCTGAACGGTTGGACTCGTCTCTCTTCCAGAGGCGGCGATGAAAGTTGGTGTCATGACAATTGTGTCGCCCGCTTTAGGGGTGTATGCGCCAAGTTCGATATCCGGTTTGTTATCGAGATGGAGTTCTTTCTGAATCGCATCGGCGTAGTATCCGGCTTTTGGTCTGTAGAACTTCGTGTTCTTAAAGACATCATTCTCATTAACGACGCTGGTAATGTTGAAGACGGCAACATAGGTCTCTTCACCACTTCCGTTGATGATTTTGGTATCGCAGTCGATTACGTAGCCGATTTGGTTGTTGTTATCGTCAACCGCGATTTCTGGCGCATAGAGACGATCGAAATCATATTCAATGATCTCTCCGCCGATTTCACCAGTCGTCCAGAAGCAATATGCGCGAGCAGAAGGCTTGCCTTCTACGACCTCGGCGTTTGCGTTGAAACCTGTGTCGAAATAGGAGCTTGTGTAATAACTTGGGAATGCCGTGGCCCACACGAAGCAGAAAAGCAAAGAGGTCAAAAGGTTGACGCTGATGCCGGCGATGAAGACAAGGCATCTCTTCCACCACTTGATACCTTCGATTGAGCGTTCTCTTGGGATTACCTGCCCTTCCGGAAGCTCTAAGCCTTCTCCATACATGGAGACATAACCGCCAAGAGGGATTGCGCGGATTGAGAAAGTGGTTTCGGCGCCTTTTTTCTTATGCTTGAAAATGGCAGGACCGATACCGATCGAGTATTCAAGACAATAGACGTTGTAGGCCTTGGCAACGACAAGATGTCCAAGCTCGTGGGTAGAGATAAGGATTCCGAGCATGACGATCATGACGATTATGGTGACGAAAATCTGCATGCTCAGTTGGCTCCTTTCTCAAATGTGGTACGGACATATTCACGTACCTCTTTATCGACTCTCACTAAAGTGGCGAGTGTTGGATTCATTATATTAGCAAAGTGGTTTAAGGTCATTTCGTTTACTTTGACAATGTCGGAGAAACGGATTTTTCCTTCGAGAAAAAGGGCAATGGCAACCTCATTGGCGGCATTTACAACTGCCGTGGCGGTTCCACCCATCTTAAGAGCTTTGATGCAAAGAGGGACGGCAGGATATCTTTCAGGATCGAACTTATGGAAATGATATGGGCCAAACTCTTCGAGTTTCTTCACTTTGAAGACTTCGAAAGGTGCCTTGCCCTCGTACAAGGCGTAGGCGATTGGGCCATGCATATCAGGCGCGCTCACATCTCCGACGATGGTTCCGTCTTTTAAGACCAAAGCGGAATGGAGATGACTTTCGTCATGGAGAATGACTTCTACCTTATCGACGTCGTAATGGAAAAGATGGTGAGCTTCAATGACCTCGAAACCTTTGTTCATCATGGTGTCGCTATCGATGGTGATCTTCGCGCCCATGTTCCAGGTTGGATGGTGAAGCGCCATCTCTGGGGTGACATTATCTAGTTCGTTGAGTTTGAGATTACGGAAAGCACCGCCGCTTCCGGTAAGAAGGATCTTCACTACATCGTCTTTGTTGACCTTGGAGAAGCATTTGGCGATGGCGACGTGTTCGGAATCGATTGGCCACATTTTGCCATGACCTTCATCGAGGAGTTTGTTGATGATGTCCCCTGCCACAACAAGACTTTCCTTGTTAGCAAGGCAAAGGATTTTGTTCTCTTCGAGAGCGGTCACAGAAGGCACTAAGCCGGAGAATCCAACTAAAGCGTTCTCAACCATATCGGCATCGCTGCTTCTTATGAGTTCAGAGAGTCCATTCTCTCCGGAAAAGACTTTAAGCTCAGGATGTTTTTTCTTCAAATCCCCTGCAAAACCCTCATCGATGCAATAAACACCTTTGATTGAAGGGAATCTCTCTAAGATTGGTTCGACTTTATCTGTTTGCTTCCCAACGCTTATACCCACAAGCTCAAAAGACGCCCTGTCGGCTTCGAAAATATCAAGTGACTGGGTGCCAATATTGCCAGAGGCGCCTAGAAGCAAAACTTTACGCATAGGCTTAGACCAAGAAGTTCCAACCGTTGTTAATCAGGATGAGGATGATGACGGCACCGATGCTTGAGAAGAT
Organism: uncultured Erysipelotrichaceae bacterium; assembly: GCA_902802355.1. Lineage (GTDB taxonomy): Bacteria > Bacillota_I > Bacilli_A > RFN20 > CAG-826 > UBA4951. The sequence goes on along the minus strand of CADCLU010000007.1, from coordinate 70,081 downwards.
GATGCTGTCTGCGCGGTCAAGGATGCCGCCGTGTCCTCTAAGGATGTTTCCGTAATCTTTGATGTTGTAATAACGCTTGATAAGACTGAAGGAGAGATCGCCGATTGTGGCAAAGAGAGGCTCAAGGAGAGCAATGAGAACGATCCAATACCACTTGTCGATGGTGAGGAATGGAAGAACCGGATTTCCAGTGGCCGCTAAGATGATGCCAAAGGCAGCGGTCGCAACAAAGCCAACGATGACGCCCCAATAGAAACCTTCCCAGGTTTTCTTCGGAGAGATTCTTTCGTTGAGTTTATGCTTTCCGAAATAGACGCCTCCGAAATAAGCGGCAATGTCGTTGAAGATAGGACCGATGAAGACAAATAAGAGAAGTTCGAATGAACCAAGGTATTTGAACCAGCCATTATCAACGAGGTCGCGGTTATATGCGAGGCCTGCCCAAGTTACACTCGTGACTGCGTCCGGGGCAATGTCATAAGCCATTTGGATCGGGAAATATCTGATGAAATAGAAGGCTTGGAAACCAAGACCAACAAGCAAAGACATGAAGAAGAAATAAGCGATGTCATCGAGTCCGAAATTCTTATCAAGAATTCCAACGACGCAGTAAATCAAAAGCGAAGCAGCGATACCGATGACGGATACTTCGAATTTCTCGTAGTAGTCAGCGAGAGAGAAGACAAAGTCTTCGGGGTTGCCAGCTTGTACAAGACTTTGATACTGAGCCATGTTGCCCTTGAAGAACATCCAGTAAACGAAAGAGATAATGATTGCGTATGTCGCAACATAAACGAACCAGTTGTACTTCTTGCGCGGAGCTTTGATGACTTCGGCGATAGCGATGAGAAGGAAAATCATGATGGCAAAGAAATACCACCAACCTCCGAGAACGAAGGTCGGAACGGCAGTCACCATAAGGATTCCTGCGACGATTAAACGACTCTTAAGCGAGGACTTGTATCCCTCTGGTGGTGTATTGATTTCGATATTTCCGATTTTCTTACTCATTCTTTAATCCCCCGTAGCGGCGGTTCCTGTTCTGATATTCCTTCAAGCAGTCGATGAAAGCCTTGCGACGGAAATCAGGCCACTTCACATCGGTGAAGACGAATTCCGCATAGGCGTTCTCGTAGAGCATGTAGTTTGAGAGTCTTTGTTCGCCGGAGGTCCTGATCATCAAATCGACGTCAGGCATTTCTGGCTGCCAAAGATAGTTTTTGAAGTTTTGCTCATCAAGGTCTTCGAGTTTGGCTTCGCCATTCTTATACGCTTCGGCAAATTTCTTCGTGGCCCTGACGATTTCATCGCGTCCACCGTAGTTAAGGCAAACGTTGAAGACTGAGTTGGTGTTGTTTTTGGTCATCTCAATAGCCTCGTAGCAAACCTTTCTGGTCTGCTCTCTGATACGGCTGAGATCCCCTGAGACAACGACTCTGCCACCGGTCTTCATAATGTAATCGATCTCACAACGGAAGAATTCCTCAAGATAGTCCATGAGATGATCTATCTCGTCTTGTGGACGGTTCCAGTTCTCGGTCGAAAAAGCATAGAAGCTGGCGTACTTGATATTGAACTCACGACAGAGGTCATAGATCTCAATCAAACGACGGCAGGCTTCTTTGTGGCCAAGGTGACGTGGAAGACCGCGGAGGTTCGCCCAGCGGCCATTTCCATCCATTATGAAAGCTACGTGGTTAAGCTTCTTTTTTAAAACAAATTCTTCACTCATTGAGTGAAATTATAAAACGAATTAGTGTTCTAGAAAATATGTAAGGCGGAAAAAGGAAGAATTTCCTTTCGGTAATCCTTTTCCGAAAGAAGTGCATTAGCCAAAGAATAACGATAAAATAGTCTCACTTATGGAAGAAAACGAAGTCAAAGTCGAAACGGAAAAGGTCGAAGAAACCGCAGAAATCGCTGACAAAACCCCCGTGGAATCAAAAAAGATGTCTCCTAAGGAAAAGAAGGCGACATGGATCATCGGATCAATCGGCGTCCTTTTGGTTGCCACTTTGACGACCGTGCTTGTCGTTGGGGCTGTCGAAGATCATAAGAGGTCTCAGCAAACCCCTTACTACACAATTCCATGGAACACCGACCTCGGTGGTTTCTATGACGAGAACGACAAATACATCAGTGAGGGCAACGGCGACTACGTTAAAAAGAAGGACAGCGCCGACAATGAATATGCCCATTTAAGACAAGTCGGCACTTCTACTAGAGCAAGAACCTTTGTCCTACCAACTTATGTAACTATCAAAGAGGATGATAAAGATAATAAATATCAGGTCTTCACAGTCGGAAAAGAGGAAGGTAATATCTTCCATTCCGGAAGCGAAAACATTACCGCGATATATGCACAATCTCTTTATAAAGAGATAGGAGCCTATTCTTTCTCCAATCTTCCTTCCTTAACCAAGGTTTCTTTGAGAAGCACACCTAAAGGAAAACAGGAGATCGGAAATCACGCTTTCTATGGCGACGCTCTTCTTAAGGATGTCACTTTAGCCGACAACCTGACCGCTATTGGAGAGTCGGCTTTCGAAGGCTGCACCGCCTTAGAGCAAATCACCCTCTCAGGTTCCTTAACCAAACTCGGCAAGAACGTCTTCAAAGACACTTCGATGCGTTACATCAACTTCAACGGAAACAAAACCGATTGGGATACAGTCACCAAAGAAGAAGGCTGGGATGAAGGCTTGCATGAGTGCTACATCCAGCTCCTCAAAGAAGAACAAAGAAGCCCATACATCTATATCGAATAGAACTTGCTTATAACAAAAAAATCCCCTGCAAATTCAGGGGATTTTATTGTTTTTGGGAGTTAGATCGTCATGATCTCTTTTTCTTTGGCGGCATAGGCGTCATCGACGGCTTTCATCATATCGGCGACGACTTTCTCGAGATCTTTCTCGACTCTGTCGCGGTAATCATCGGACATGGAATCATCTTCCTTGATCATGGCAAGATAATCACGTCTGATGTTTCTCATGGCGACCTTGGCTTCCTCAGCAAAGCCTTTGGCTTGCTTGACGGTAGCTTTACGGTTTTCCTCAGTCATGGCTGGGAAGATAAGACGGACGAGGTCCGCTTCAACCTGTGGGTTGATGCCGATGTTCGCTGCGGTGATGGCAGTCGCGACAGCCTTAAGATCCTCGTGGGAATAAGGTTTGACGACGAGCTGTCTTGGCTCTGGTTTGGTGATTGAACAGATGTCGGTGATGGCAATCTTATCACCATAGTAATCAGCCTTGATTCCATTAAGGATGGATGGGTTGGCCTGGGCACTTCTTAATTTGCCGAAGTTGTCGTTGAGGCTTCTGACGGATTTCTCCATCTGTTCCTGCATTTCGTTGACGATTGGATCCATATGTTATTCCTCCGATATGACGCTTCCGACGTCTTCGCCCATAAGAACTCTCATGATGTTCTCTGGGTCTTCCATATTGAATACGTGAATCTTGATTTTGCTTTTCTCTAACTGGGCCACCGCTGTGAGATCCATGACCTGAAGCTGTTTCTCAACGGTCTCCTGGAAGGTGAGCTTTTTGAGAAGCTTCGCATTTGGGTTGGCACGTGGATCAGAGTCATAAACACCTTCCACGTTGTTCTTGCCCATAAGGATGGCATCGGCATCGCAATCAAGAGCTTTGAGGGCGGCGTTGCTGTCGGTGGTGAAGAATGGGTTTCCGGTTCCGCCGGCGAAGATGACGACGCAGTTCTTGTTGAGATGATGGATGGCTTTTCTGCGGATGTATGGCTCGCAGACCTGTGGGACGTTGATGGCGCTAGCGACTCTCGTGTCGAGGCCTTTCTCCTCACAGGCGCTCTGGATGGCAAGACCATTCATGATGGTGCCAAGCATGCCCATATAGTCAGCGGTCGAGTGGTCGATGCCGACTGTGTCAGCGAGTTTGCCACGCCAGATGTTGCCAGCACCGACGACGATGCCGATCTGGACTCCGGTGTCCGCGACTTTCTTAATCGTTGTGGCGATTCTTTGGAGTTTCGCCCTGTCGTAAATAGAATGATTCTCCTGGTCGGCCAAAGCCTCTCCGGAGAGTTTGATGATTACTCTTTTATATATAGGTTTCATAACGGCTTTATTATACAAAGAAGACGGCTCTTGTTCGAGTGCTTTTTACAAAGAAAAAAGTCCCCATATAATGAGGACTTGATTTCTAATCGTTTGAGCGATTATTCAGCAGCGGCTTCGACGCCATCACCAACCTGATAACGGGTGAAGGAGATGACTTTGTTGCCCTTCTCGCCAAGAAGCTGGCTGACGGTCTTGGATTCGTCGAGTAACCACTTCTGGAAGGTAAGGCAGCTCTGGGAAAGAACCTTGTCGACTTTGCGCTGAGCGATCTGAGCTTTGACCTGTTCTGGCTTGTTGGCAAGCTTCTCGTCGTTGGCGACTTCGGTCTCGGCGATCTTCTGCTCTCTTTCTCTCTCGGCGGCTGGAACGTCTTCGAGACCAAGATAGAGAGGGTTGTTGGCAGCGATGTGCATAGCCATCTGGTTGGCTAATTCGGCATCCTCTTTCTCAAGGATGACGACGACACCGATCTTTCCACCCATGTGGATGTAGGTGCCAAAGCACTGACCTTCGGCTTTCTTGATGACTTTATAGCGACGGAAGACAAGCTTCTCACCGGTGGCAAGAGCGGTAGCGTCTTGGAGATCCTTAACGCCGGCCTGGGCCTCTTCGATGGTGGCTGGCTCGTTCTTGAGAACGAATTCAGCGGCACCTTCACCGAAGGCGTGGAACTTGTCGGTAGCGCTGACGAAGTCAGTTTCGCAGTTGACCTCGATGATGGCGGCTTTGCCACAACCATCGCAGGTTTTGATGACAGCTAAGCCCTCAGCGGCGGTTCTGTTAGCACGCTTGGCGGCTTTGACGATGCCCTTCTCACGGAGGACGTCGATGGCTTTTTCGATGTCGTAATCGTTTTCTTCGAGAGCTCTCTTGCAGTCCATCATGCCAGCGCCAGTGCGCTCCTTGAGGGACTTGATAGCTTCAATTTTGCTTTGTTCTGCCATTGTGTTAACTCCTTTATGTTTGACTTAGGCTTTGGCTTCTTCTTTGGCCTCTTCGGCTGGAGCAGCAGCTTCTTCGGCTGGCTTCTCTTCAGCTTTTGGAGCCTCGGCTGCGGCAGCGGCTTTCTCACCGCGTCTGGCGGCGAAACGAGCGGCTCTCTCAGCCTGCATCTTCTTATAACGCTCCTCACGTTCGGCACGCTGGGCACGGATGGCGGCCTTGCGGGCTTCGTTGGCGGCGTCGGCGCTGCGGATGGCATCCTTCATGGTAGCCTCTTCGCCTTCGTCCTTGGTGTAAGCGTATTCGGTGATGCCGCCTTTGGCTTCGACGATGGCATCAGCAAGGGTGCCGATCAAAAGCTTGAGGGCGTTGGATCCATCGTTGTTGGATGGGATTGGGAAATCAACCATCTCTGGATCGTCATTGGTGTCGACGATAGCGAAGGTTGGGATGCCGAGCTTGCGGGCTTCGGCGATGGCGTTGTGCTCAAGGGTTGGATCATCGATGATGATGGCCTGTGGGGCACGGCGCATTTCTTTGACACCTTCGAGGTTACGGGAAAGTTTCTCTAACTCTTTGCGAAGGATGGCGACTTCTTTCTTTGGAAGCTTGTCGAAGGTTCCGTCTTCCTGCATGGCCTCGAGATCCTTAAGTCTCTTGGTACGGCCAAGGATGGTACGGAAGTTGGTGAGGGTTCCGCCTAACCAACGGTTGGAGATGTAGAAGGAACCGCTGACGAGAGCAGCATTGACAACGACTTCTTTGGCGCTGTCTTTGGTGCCGACGAAGAGGACCTTTCCACCTTTTTCGACAATCTCTTTTAACTTCTTGTAAGCGATATTGACCTGCTCAACGGTCTTGGTGAGATCGATGATGTAAATACCGTTTCTGGCGCCGTAGATGAATCTGCCCATCTTTGGGTTCCAACGGCGGGTTTGATGTCCGAAGTGGACACCGGCTTCAAGCAATTTCTTCACGGTGATGATTGGAGCGCTTGGGTCTCTGACAATCTCAGCCATGGTTGGTTCAGCAGCTGGGGCAGCTTGTTCCTCAGCGGCTTCGGCCTCAACGGCCTCAACCTTTTTCATTTCGTCACTCATTCTGTGACCTCCATTTGTTTATGCCTCCCTCACTTCTAGGAGCTGACCACCCAAGACGCTTTTTAAGCTACTTTGCCCGTCTTTGGGAACACGGTGCTCAATCCATGAGGTGTGTATTAGCTTCTCTTTTCAAAGAAAAGCCGAGTTAAAGTATACAAAAAAGGCTCCTTCCTTACAAGGAAGAAGTAAAACTGCCTTTGTTAGAAATGTAAAATACCGCGTTTTTGCAGGGGTTATTTGGTTTTTCTTTTCTGTCGAGGGAAGTGCTCAGCGTACTCTTTGAGCATCGCTTTCTTAGAAACGTGAGTGTAGATCTGAGTGGTATCAAGAGACTCGTGACCAAGGAGTTCTTGGATGAGTCGGAGGTCCGCTCCATTATCCAAAAGATGGGTTGCGAAGCTATGTCTCATCTCATGAGGATGGAGGCCATAACGGCATCCTGTTTTGATCTCGACTTGCTTGAGGATGTATTCAAGGCCTCTGACCGTGAGGTTCTCCCCTTTTCCTGAAAGGAAGAAGGATTCCTGGGACTTGTTGCTCGTTCTCATTGAGGCAAGCACAGGACGAGATTTCTCAGCGTATTTCTTCATGGCTGCCTCAGCGGTTTTCCCAAAGGGAACGATTCTCTCTTTCTTGCCTTTGCCATAGACCTTGATGGTCCTTGAGCGGTAATCGATTTCCCTCATCTTGATCTTGATGAGTTCGCTGGCTCGGACACCAGAGGCATAGAGGAGTTCGAGTATGGCTTGGTCACGGAGCATGAAATCGTCCGTTCTTTTGGCGTTTTCTTTCAGGAGCTCGTTAACTTGTTCGACTGTTAAAGTGTCTGGATAACGGATGCCTTTCTTTGGGGCGGTTACCTGAAGGAACGGGTTAACCACCACATATTGCTGGTGGGCAAGATAATCATAGAAACGACGAAGGGCGGTTATCCTTCTTTGGCAGGATCTCGCAGAGACTCCCCTGCCAAGCTCCTCGCTTAGGAAGTTACGGATGTTTACTTTAGTAATGGCGTCGAATAAGAGGCCTTCTTTGTTGAGGTAAACGAAAAAGGAATCGATGTCCCTTTGATAGGAATCGAGAGTGTGTTCGCTATAGAGTTTTCCCTTAAGGAAATCTAAGTACTCTTTCTCGACCTTATTCATTGACGCCTCTCCAATAAGATTCTATCTCTTGGAGGGCTTTGGATATAGCCTGTTCGCGTTTTTCTTTGGCGCTGTCCGGGACGATGGCCCAGTTGGCGTTCATCGGTTCGAATTTGAAGCTGGCGGCATGGAGGATGTAATCAAGCAAAGATCCGATGACAGAGCATCTTGGGGCCTGAACGAATTCTTTGCCTTCCTCTTTCCTCCAGAGGTTTATGGCGGCGATGATGCCGGTGGCTGCGCTTTCGACATAACCTTCGACACCGGAAAGCTGTCCGGCAATGTAGACGTTCGAAGCGTTTTTCAAAGAAAGGTCCTCATTCAAAGCTTTTGGAGCGTTGATGTATGAGTTCCTGTGCATGAGACCATAACGGAGGAATTCGGCATGCTCTAAACCAGGGATCATCTGAAAGACTCTCTTCTGCTCTGGGTATGTGAGGTTGGTTTGGAAACCAACGAGGTTATAGTAATCACCGAGTTTGGTGTCTTGCCTAAGCTGAGCGATTGCGTAGGCCCTAGGATGTTCTTCGGTCCATAAACCAAAAGGTTTAAGTGGTCCGTGTCTAAGGGTTTCGAAACCACGGCTGGCAATGACTTCGATTGGCAAACAGCCTTCGAAATAACGGGTATCGAATTCGTGGACCAAGGCTTTCTTGGCGTTCACAAGCTCATTAACGAAGTTGGTGTATTCCTCTTTGGAGAAACCACAGTTGATGTAAGCTCCGTCATCTTGCTCAAATCTGGATTTGAAATAGGCCTTCGTGAAATCGATCGAATCCTTTTTGATGATTGGGGCAGAGGCATCGAAGAAGGAAAGATTCTTCTCCCCTATCACATCACCTAAAACATTCATCAGGGATTCACTCGTAAGAGGGCCTGTAGCGATGATAGTCGGTCCTTTAGGAAGCTCTGTTATTTCCTCTCTATGAAGGATCAAATTCGGAAAAGAGGTGAGTTTTGCTGTGATTTTTGATGCGAAAATGTCACGATCGACCGCTAAAGCGTTACCACCAGGGACCCTCGCGATCTCCGCGGCTTCCATAGTGACAGAGTCCATTTTGCGCATCTCTTCTTTGAGAAGACCGCAGGCATTGTCAAGGCGATCGCTCTTAAGGGAATTGGAGCAAACGAGTTCACCGAAAGCATCTGTCGTATGCGCTCCGTCATCGACTAAAGGACGTCTCTCATAGAGATGGACTTTATAACCCTTCTTTAATAAGAAGAAGGCGGCCTCGCTACCAGCAAGACCCGCCCCCACAATCGTTACTTCTTTCATTTCTTCTTCTCGGTCAACCATTCATGGTGACGGCACTTCGGGAAGTTCGTGCAACCAAGGAAATCAACCTTCTTGCCATGTTTAAGGACAAGATGACCGGTTTTGCACTTCGGGCATGGTTTCACATATTGCTCTGGAGTAGCGGCTTCCTTCTTAGGAGCCTCGCTTCCATCGATGTTTTTGATATAGCGACACTTCGGGAATCCAGAGCAGGCGATGAATTCTTTTCCGCTCTTCTTGTCTTTTCTGATGACAAGAGGCTTGCCGCATTCTGGGCAAAGCTCGCCAGTGAGTTTGGCGTTACTTGGTTCTTTCTGAACGTAATGGCAGGTTGGGTAATTGGAACAGGCGATGAAGGTTCCGTAACGGCTCTTCTTGGTGACAAGAGGAGATCCGCAATCTGGGCAAACGCCGACAGGCTCTTCGGTAAGAGGGTTGCGTTTGGAGATCTTTTCGCTAGCGACTTCGAGTTCTTTGATGAATGGGCCATAGAAGCTATTCATGGCATCGAGTTTCTTGAGTTTGCCTTCCTCGATTTCATCGAGTTGGCTTTCCATCTTGGCAGTGTAGTCATAGGAAACGATGGCTGGGAAGCAATCTTCCATGACAACAGTGGTTAAGGTTCCAGTTTCGGTTGGGGTAAGAACACCTCCTTTGGAGGTGACATAACCATGGGCGACAAGGAGTTTGATGGTGCTCGCGTAGGTTGATGGACGGCCGATGCCTTTCTCTTCCATCATCTTAACGACACGGGCTTCGGTGTATCTGGCAGGAGCTTTGGTGAACTTCTGCTCATTCTTGGTTTCGACGCGGTTATAGATCTTATCGTCTTCAATCAAAGGAAGAAGCTTGGTGTCATCGTCTTCAAATTCACCATAGATAGCTTCGTAACCCTTAAAAAGGGTTCTGGTTCCGACAGTCTTGAAGGAAAGACCATTCTCTTCGAAGACAACGGTCGTGACTTCCTCGACTTTGTCGGCCATGACGGAGGCTAAGGCGCGATCATAGATAAGCTTATAAAGCTTAGCTTCACGTTCACTGACGTATTTGGCAACGATCTCAGGGGTTCTATGAGTGCCGGTTGGACGGATGGCTTCGTGAGCATCCTGGATCCTCTCCTGCTTCTTTCCGAACTTGATGTTGCCAAGGTATTCGTCGCCATAGGTTTCAAGGATGAAAGGTTTGGCGTGGTTGTAATAGAAGTTATCGCTCAAACGGGTGCTGTCAGTACGCATGTAGGTGATAAGACCGACATGCTCTCCGTTGACCTCCAAACCTTCGTAGAGTTTCTGGGCGATGGATTGGGTCATCGATGTGCTGAACTTGAAGCGGTTATAGGCTTCTTGCTGCATCGTTGAGGTCGTGAATGGGAGTTTGGATGGAACGCGTTTCTTGGTCTTGGTCAAAGAGGCGACGTGATAGGAATCCGCGACGCGTTTGAGAAGGGCTTCAGCCTCCTCTTTGTTATGAATCGCTGCGGTTTTGCCGTCGATTTTGTCCAAAGTGGCGGTCACTTTGGTACCGTTGATATCAAGGACGATATCAAGGGTCCAGTACTCCTCTGGCTTGAATTCTTTGATCTCTTTATCGTTATCGACAATCATCCTTAAGGTGACCGATTGGACACGTCCGGCTGACTTCGATTTGATGGTTCTCTGAAGAAGAGAGGACAATTTGAAACCGATGATACGGTCATACATCCTACGGGTCTCTTGGGAATTGACGAGATCCATATTGATGGTGCTTGGGTTATCAATAGCCTCTAAAATGGCTGGTTTGGTGATTTCGTGGAAACGAAGGCGTTTGGTCGTTTCCAAAGACAGGCCTAAGACCTGCGCAAGATGCCAAGAAATGGCCTCTCCTTCGCGGTCAGGGTCGGTTGCGAGAATGACTTCATCGGCCTTCTTCGCGGCACGGGAAAGCTCGTTTATGATCTTCTGTTTGCCACTGGCGACGACGAAGTTAGGGACAAAGCCCCCATCGATGTCGATTCCTAGGCCCCCTTTACCTCTCATTGAGAGGTCTCTGATGTGGCCTTGGGACGCCATGACTTTATAGTCATGACCCAAATATCTTCCGATGGTATCACATTTTTTTGGAGACTCGACAATAACTAATTTCATTCGTAACGGCCTTTCGACGCTTAGGTATCATAGGAACAGAAAATTGGGTTGTCAAACACCGATTTTCCCTTTTCCTTATATATAAATAAGAGATTATTTATAGATTTTTTGTAAAATTTTCTTAACTCGTTGAATGTAAATTTATTTCACTTTGAGTGCAAAAAGAAAACCCAGTGAACCTTTCTGATCCACTGGGTGTTTTCTCTAAATCAGGCGATTAGGCAGCGAGCCATTTGTCGGCGATCGCAGCGGCTTCGTCAGAAGTAAGTTTGAGGACGGAACCGTGGCGCTTTCCACCATTGCCCCAAGAGAACTTGGAGGAGGGATAGATGCTCCAGGCACTGCCAGTGGTATCTTCGATGTCGGTTGTTGAGAATGGGAGGTAACCACTGCCGGCGTTGTATCTGTCGCCCATGATGCACCACTCTGGGGTGTTTGGATCATCCCAGTCACACTTGTTGAACTGGAAGAGGGCTGGTCCTTCGAGGGTAGTGTTATCAAAGCTGCTGACGCCAGTGCCAGAGGTTGGAAGTCCAAGCTCATCAAGGTCTAAGACTTTCTCCCAGGCTTCGTAGTCAAGGATGTCATCGCTTCTGAAGATACGGATGCCACCATCTTTATCTGGGTTGTCACCGTCTTTGGTGATGGCGTAGTAATGGTCGCCGATCTTGGTGCAGGTAGCGTCGATGATGTTTCTGCCATTTGGATGGTTGGAGTTCTCTGGAACGCCATCGGTCTGGTTATCGATGAAGAGTTTTGTCTCTCCGAAGTGCTCGAAGTCACGGGTGGTCGTGTAGTAGACGGCGTCGCCTTTGACTTTGGTTTTCTGATCATCTGGCAAGGTAAGGTCATCGATGATGCAGCTGGACCAGAAGATGACGTACTGTCCGGTCTCTTCGTGCCAGGTCATCTCTGGGGCCCAGGCCATACCGGCATTCTCTGGTGCGACTTCGATGTATTTTGGATCGCCCCAATCGGTAAGGTCTTCGGTTTCCCAAAGGATGAGGGTGTGCTTACCGTTAACGGTTGGGTAAGTATAGCCTTTTGGAGTGTTTCTCCATCCGCCTTCAGGTCTGTTGTTGACCTTGAGGTCGGTGGCGATGATGAAGAATCTGTCGCCTTCTGGTGAACGGTAGACGAATGGGTCTCTGACGCCTTTTTCGCTAGCGATCGAGGAAAGGATTGGCTGATTTCCGTTTAAGGACTGGAAGTTGAATCCCTTTCCCTCTGGAGCCAAAGACATGTAGACTTGTTCGCCGTTGGCGCTTCCTTCACCGGTGAAGGTGACGAGAAGGTAACCGACGTAATCGTCTTCGGTGAGCTCACGGTCTAAACCTTTGACGGTGACTTCCTGAGTGTAGCTGCCGACTTTGCCATCTTTGGTGATTGAGGCGGTAAGAAGGACGGTCGTATCCGCTAAAGGTCTCTCAACTGAACCAGGAGCGATGTCGCCGATAGCTTCGCAATGAATGATATTTGGTTCGTCACAGGTCCAGGTGATCGGAAGTCCATCAACTTCTTCTGGGAGATACATGTTGCCTCTCACATCATCGAGGCCTTTGAGGGTAAGGGCTGGAATGTAGGCAGCCATCTCCTCAGATTCCATGGTCGGAACAATTTTTGGCTCGCTTGTGCATCCTGCTAACGCGAGGACGGTAAGCATAGGAAATATGATTTTTTTGTTCATGGGAAAATATCCTCTTTTTCGTAGATATTTTACTCATGTAAGCGCTCACGCAAAAGCCAAACATGTCAAAAGCACATGGCAATCTTTGGTGTTTTACCTTTTTAGACGCTCTCTTTCTCCCCTGATATCACCCATCATTAAGAGGACGTCTTCTGGGCTTTCGACCATAAAAGCCCCGTCTTTTATGAGGGCGTTGCATGCGCTGTCTTCAGTAGCTCTAAAAGGAACACATCCGACATCTTTATTTGAACTTAAAGCGTAATTAACGGTGATGAGGGTTCCGCTTCTTCTTGACGCTTCCCCTACGACCGTCGCTTTCGATAAACCGGCGACGATGCGGTTTCTCAAAGGGAAAGTCTCGTGAGTTGGTTTGGTCTTCCCTGGGTATTCCGAAATGACGAGGCCTTCCTTCTTGATCCTTTCATATACAGGCGTGTTCTCGCTTGGGTAACAGAAATCGATCCCGTTTCCGAGGACGGCAACAGCCCCTCCTTTGCTGTCTAAGGCCGCTACAAGGGCTGCTACATCGATTCCGCGGGCCAGACCGCTAACAATCCTGTACCCATACTTTGAGAGCCCAGAACACATGGTTCTAGCCATCTCATTGCCATAAGGCGTTGAATCTCTTGAACCAACATAGGAGACGCACTTTGAATCGTCGCGCATCAAAGAAAGGTCACCATAGTAAAAGAGAACGATAGGCGGTTTGTAGCATTGTTTCAAAGCCAAAGGATATTCGGGATCAAGGATCGTCACGTATTTGCTTTGGCATGCTGAAGAAAGCTTCTCGTAAAGCTCTTCGTCCGGAACTTCCTTGTCCTTGACGGCTTGGGTTAGCTTATCCCAATCGCCCTCGTACTTGAGAGCGAGATAATGAAGAATCTGATTAGGTTTAAGAATTGACATGGGTTCCCTCCACAATTCATATATGGCGGGAATCCTGTTTTTTCCGAAAAATCGTTAACAAAGTTTTGGGCTGTCGTCCAAAAGGTATTTGATCGGCGCGAATGTCTTGCGGTGAACGTGATCGATCGGGCCGTATTTGTTTATCGCGTCGATATGGGCTTTTGTTCCATATCCCTTGTGCTTGGCGAATCCGTATTCAGGATATTGCTTATCAAGCTCATCCATATATCTGTCACGGCTTACTTTGGCAAGGATCGATGCTGCAGCGACATTAAGGCACTGGGCATCTCCTTTGATCATGGCGATAACCTTCTTGTTCTTCACGTATAGAGGCATCGCGTCCGTGATGATAAGGTCGTAGTCGATTCCAATCTGCTCAATAGCTTTCTTCATGCAGATCTTGGTGGCCTCATAGATGTTGTACTTGTCGATGTCGTCCGCGCTGACGGAGGCGATTCCGTATGCGAGGGCCTTTTCCTTGATGATGTCGAAAAGGGCTTCACGCTTCTTGGCGGTCAGTTTCTTGGAATCGTCGATTAGGTCGTCTTCGAAGTCCGGAGCGAATAATGCAGCTGCGGCAAAAACAGGTCCCGCAAGAGGACCGCGCCCTGCCTCATCGACTCCGACAATGAGTTTGCAGGAAGATGAATAGAACTCTTTCTCTTTGTTGAGCATTATGGTCTTTCCAAGCTGATCTTGCCGAAATAGCCTTCTTGGAAATCCTTGAAGATTGAGGATGTCGCCTTCGCATAATCGAAGGTTCCGTTCTTCAAAAGATATCCGCGGTTTTTGGCGACGATTTCGAGGACTTCTTCAGCCTCGAGTTTGCTTAAGTCTTCAATTCCGTAGCGGTTTTGCAGACAATTTTTGTAATTTTCGCGTAAGAAGACGAATAAGAAACGATATAGCTCATCAAGAGGGAGGACATCTTCTTTGATGCTTCCAAGGATGGCTAAACGTCTAGCGGTCAACGGTCCTTCGTAGTTCATTGGAAGGATACCTGGGGTATCGAGCAAAACGAAGTCTCCAGAGAGTTTAATCCATTGCTCGCTTCTCGTGACGCCTGGGGTATTGGCTGCCCTTGCGACGCGCTTGCCGGCGAGGTTATTGATGAGGGTGCTCTTACCGACATTAGGGATGCCGACGATTAGGAGCTTGAGAGGCTGTTTCTTCATACCGAGCTTCTTCTCTTTCTCGCGTTTCTTAAGAACGAGAGGCTCGCTCATCTCATTGAGGACCTTGAAGACCTTCTCACCTTTGAGGTTGCTGGCGAAGCAGGTAATGCCCTCTTGGTTATATTTGGCAATCCATCTGGCGGTGACCAATGTATCGGCTTTGTCGTTTTTGGAGAGAACAATCAAATGAGGTTTGCTTCCGATGAGCTCGTTAAGCATCGGGTTACGCGTCGAAAAAGGCGCTCTCGCGTCTGCGACCTCAACGACGATGTCGGCGTTCTTGACGAAAGGAGCCATCTCGCGGAGGGCTTTGGCCATATGGCCAGGAAAATAATGGACGTTCTTCTGCTGCTGATTGTTCATCTAATAAAGTATAAGAATTCTATTGAATTAAGACAAAAGAAAACCGCCCTCATTTGAAAGGGCGGTTCCAGTCACTTCTTGAGATTTACTTGGCTTCGGCAGCCTTTGGGGCTTTGCCTTGCTTGATACGGGCAGATTTGCCGCTGAGTCCACGCATGTAGTGGATTCTGGCACGACGAACCTTACCGTAACGGGTAACTTCGATCTTGGCGATGCTTGGGGAGTTGACAGGGAAGGTTCTTTCCACGCCGACGCCACTGGACATCTTACGGACGACGAAGGTTTCGCTGACACCATGACCGCGACGCTGGATAACGACGCCCTCATAGACCTGAATACGCTCTTTCTTGTTCTCGACGATGCGGTAGTAGACCTTGACGGTGTCGCCGCTGGAGAACTGTGGGATGTCTTCGCGAATCTGCTTGGCAGTGATCTCATTGACAATGTTGTTGTTCATGAATCTTTTCCTCCTAACTTAGAATTTGCTCTTCAGGTTCACGTCTAGTGACAGACGGCGGAGCCTGCGTATCGCTTTCGCGCACCGAATATATTACGCGCTCGATAAGCCCCTCGCAAGCAAAACCTTTGGAGAGTGAAATGTAATGTAATTATGTGTCAAGCAAAAATACTTGACAGGCATATATCATAAGCCTATGATTACGTTCGGAAAAGGAGAACAAGCATTATGGTTAAAATCAGATTGGCCCGCATTGGCCGCCACAAAGATCCCTTCTACCGCATCGTCGCCGCTGACAGCCGCTCTTCCAGAGATGGCCGTTATATCGAACAGATCGGCACCTATGATCCAGCTCTTGGAGAAGAGAAAGCCATCATCAACGAAGAACTCGCTATGAAGTGGCTCAAAGATGGCGCCATTCCTTCCGACAGCGTCCGCGCTATGTTCAGCCGCAAAGGCATCATGGCCAAGTTCGCCGAAGGAAAAGCTAAGAAAAAGGAGACCAAATAATGGATTACGAGAAAGTAATCCACGGTCTTGTCGATCCCCTCATCGAGCATCCTGAATCCATCATGGTCAGAGAGCTCCCAGGCAGCACCGAGAAAGATGTGGCCCTCCTCATCGTCGCAGAAGATGATGACACCGCCCGCTTAATCGGCAAGCATGGAGCGATCGCAAACGCCCTTCGTGAAGCCATTGGAATCGTTGGCAAAGCCGACAACTCCAACGTCAGAATCCATTTGAAATTCGAAAGCTTCAACGAAAATCATGACGACAAAGAGGACGCCGAATAAGCGTCCTCCTTTTTCTCTTATGGAATACATCACACTTGGTTACATTCTTAAGCCCTTCGGGTTAAAAGGTGAGGTCAGATGCAAATCCCTCACATCTTTTGCTAAGCAAAGATTTAAGAAAGGGACCAAACTGTCCCTCCACGACGAGAAGACGAACGAAAGATTCCCTGCCACCGTCAAGAGCTTCAGGGATTCCGGAGACTACTACTTCCTCTCCTTCGAGGAATATGGCGATATCAACGCCATCGAAGGCTACAAAGGTTTTGCCATCGAGATGGACAAAGAAGCGGCCGTCCTTCCAGAAGGCTACTACCGCTACGCCGACTTGATCGGCTGCAAAGTCGTCGACTATCTTGATGAGAATCGCGTCATCGGAGTCGTCGATGAGGTCCTTGAATACTCAAAGGTCAGAACCTTATCGGTCACCACCGCTGAGAAGAAACACGTTTACGTGCCATTCAAAGACGGTCTTTTCATCAAAAACGTCGACATCGATAATAAAGTCATAACCATCAATGTCATGGAGGGCTTGCTTTGAAAATCACCGTTTTAACACTCTTCCCTGAGATGTTCGAAGGCGTTTTGAGCAACTCCATCATCAAGAGGGCCATCGCCAAAGGTTGCGCGGAGATCGAGATTGTTCAGATCCGCGATTTCACCACGGACAAATACGGAAGAACGGATACCCCACCTATCGGAGGAGGAGCCGGACTCATCCAGAAGTGCCAGCCTATCGTCGACGCTCTTAAGAAGGTCTCAGGTCCAAATAGCCACAAGGTCCTCTTCTCCCCTAGAGGCGTCACATATAACGAGAAAATCGCAAAATCCTATGCAAAACTTGAACATATCGTTCTCGTTTGCGGTCATTACGAAGGAATTGACGAGAGAGTAAATGACTATGTCGATGAACTTCTTTCAATCGGTGACTATGTTCTAACTGGTGGAGAAATCCCAGCAATGTCCGTCATCGATTCCGTCGTCAGGCTTCTTGATGGGGCTATCTCCCAGGATTCCTTGACCGACGAATCGTTCAACGAACCGATTCTCGAATATCCTCAATACACTGAGCCATATGAGTTCGATGGAAAGAAGGTTCCTGACCTCTTATATAGCGGTAACCATGAGGCCATCGCCAAGTGGAGAAGGAAGAAGGCTTTGATCCTCACGAAAGAGCACCGCCCAGACCTCTTCGAAAAGCTTCCTCTTAGCAAGCAGGACAAGAAACTTCTGGCTGAGGAAGAGAGCGGAGAAACCCCAAAATGGGAAAAAGACGCTCTTGAGAAAGGGCACAAATTCATCAAATGAAAGACCTTACATTCAAGGTCTTTTTCTTTTTTTGAAAAAAGCGCTTGAATCATTGATTCAGTATCTATATATTTTTTGAGGGTTCCAAAGGAATCCCATATCGGTAGGAGAACTGATATGTCTAATCTTAAAATCAAAATCGAAAGCGGAAGAGCTAAGGTCGACTTTGACCTTCAGCATTTGGTTTCCGCTTTTTCTCTTCCAAACAAACTCAGAACTGATTCCTCTTATGTTCTTGTTCCCGGCTTCCTTGATGTTCATGTTCATCTCAGAGAGCCGGGTTTTTCTTACAAAGAGACCATCAAAACCGGAACTGAGGCCTCTGCTCATGGCGGATACACCGCTGTTTGCACGATGCCAAACCTCAAACCTGTCCCAGATAGCCTTGAGACCTTGAAGATCGAAGAGGACATCATCGCGAGGGACGCATGCATACATGTGTATCCATACGCCTCTATCACCAAAGGTGAAAAGGGCGATGAGCTTTCCGATATGGAAGACCTCAAAGATAGGGTCTGTGCCTTCTCCGATGACGGCGTTGGCGTCCAGACCGAAGAGATGATGCTCAAAGCCATGATGAAGGCCAAGGAACTCGACAAGATGATTGTCGCCCACTGCGAGGTCAACGAACTCCTTAAAGGCGGCTACATCCATGATGGCGAATATGCCAAAGCCCATGGTCATAGAGGAATCTGCTCCGCCAGCGAATATATGGAAATTGCCAGGGATATTGAGCTTTCAAGGAAGACTGGCTGCAGATATCACGTCTGCCACATCTCCACCAAAGAAAGCGTGGAGCTTATCCGCAAAGCCAAAAAGGAAGGCGTCCATATCACCTGTGAGACTGCGCCTCATTACTTACTCTTAAATGACTCGATGCTTCAGGAAGCGGGCAACTGGAAAATGAACCCACCGCTTAGAAGCGAAGAAGATAGACTCGCCCTCATTGAGGGAATCAAAGATGGCACGATCGATATCATCGCCACCGACCATGCCCCACATAGCCTTGAGGAGAAATCGAGAGGCTTAGAGAAATCGCCATTTGGCATCACGGGCATCGAACTTGCCTTCCCACTCCTTTATACGGGACTCGTTAAGAAAGGCATCATCACCTTAGACAAACTCATCGACCTCTTGGTCGTGAACCCACGCGAGATATTCGGAATCCCATACGACGGATTCAGCATCTGGAACCTTGATGAAGAATTCGAGGTCAAAGAAGAAACGTTCCTCTCGAAAGGCAAGTCCACTCCATTCATCGGAGAGAAACTCTACGGCGTCAACTACCTTACAGTTTGCAATAACCACATAGTTTATGAGAAAGAGGAGGGAAATAACTAATGGCTAAACGTACAGACGTTAAAAAGATCTTAATCATCGGCTCCGGACCAATCGTCATCGGTCAGGCTGCCGAGTTCGACTATGCAGGCACTCAGGCTTGCTTAGCTCTCAAAGAGGAAGGATACGAGGTCGTCCTCGTCAACTCCAACCCAGCGACCATCATGACCGACACCCAGATTGCGGACAAGGTCTACATGGAGCCGCTTACCCTTGATTACGTCGCGAAGATCCTTCGTCACGAAAGACCAGACGCAATCGTTCCAGGCATCGGCGGACAGACCGGTCTCAACCTTGCTATGCAACTTGAGAGAAAAGGCGTCCTCAAAGAGTGCCGCACCTTGCTTCTTGGCACCCCAGCCGAATCCATCGAGAAGGCTGAGGACAGAGAACTCTTCAAAGAGATGTGCCAAAAGATCGGTGAGCCAGTTATCCCATCCGAAATCACCTACGATATCGACCAGGCTTTGAAGGCCGCTCACGATATCGGCTACCCAGTCGTTCTTAGACCAGCTTTCACCCTTGGTGGAACTGGTGGCGGATTCGCCGATAACGATGAAGAGCTCATCGAAGTTGCAAGAAACGGCTTCGCTCTCTCCCCTGTCCACCAGATCCTCGTCGAGAAATCCGTCAAAGGATATAAGGAAATCGAATTCGAGGTCATGCGCGACAGCAAAGACCACGCGATCACCATCTGCGGCATGGAAAACGTTGACCCAGTCGGCGTCCACACCGGTGACTCCATCGTCGTCGCCCCAATCATGTCCCTCAATGAGCACGATTTGAAGATGCTCAACGACTCTGCCATCAAGATCATCAGAGAACTCAAGATCGAAGGCGGCTGCAACGTCCAATTCGCCCTCAACCCAAATTCCAGTGAGTACTTCTTAATCGAGGTCAACCCACGTGTCTCCCGTTCCTCCGCTCTTGCTAGCAAAGCTAGCGGATACCCAATCGCCAGAGTCACCGCCAAGATCGCCCTTGGCATGGAACTCAGTGAGATCCCAGTCGCTGGCGGAACCGCTGCGATTGAGCCATCCCTTGATTACGTCGTCGCCAAATTCCCTCGTTTCCCATTCGATAAGTTCACGAGCGCTTCCAATGAACTTGGAACACAGATGAAAGCCACCGGTGAGGTCATGGGCATCGGAAGCACCTTAGAAGAGTGTGTTCTCAAATCAATGAGATCCCTCGAGATTGGTGCTTGCCACCTCCATAACAAAATCTTTGATGAAGTCTCAACCGAAGATCTCAAGAAGCACATCAGCACCTTCAAGAGTGACAATGTCTTCGCCATCTGCGAGCTCTTAAGAAGAGGCGTCAGCGTGGACGAATTATTCAAAATCACCGCCATAACCCCATTATTCTTGGAATCTTTCAAGAAAATCATCGATATGGAGAAAGAGATCGCCGCCAAGCCAGGTGACCTTGAGATTCTCAAAGCCGCCAAGGTCATGGGCTTCTCCGACAAGTACATCGCCAAGCTCTGGAAAGAGAAAGAGCTCGATGTCTATAACAAGAGAATCGAGAATAGCATCATCCCAACCTACAAGATGGTCGATACCCTCCACACCGGAGAGTACATCGCCTACCTCTATTCCACTTATCAGAACCTCGTTAACCCAAGCTTCAAGAACGAATCCCGCTTAACTGACAAAAAGAAGATCGTCGTCCTTGGCGCTGGCCCAATCAGAATCGGCCAAGGCGTTGAGTTCGACTACAGCACCGTCCACGCCGTCCAGACCATCAAGCGCGCCGGATACGAAGCCATCATCATCAACAACAACCCAGAGACCGTCTCCACTGACTACACCACCGCTGACAAGCTCTACTTCGAGCCTCTCACCGTGGAAGATGTCATGGCCATCATCAACTACGAGAAACCAGAAGGCGTCATCGCCTGCTTAGGCGGACAGACCGCCATCAACCTCGCTGATCCTCTTGCTGCCAGAGGCGTCAAGATCATCGGCACCGACTGCGAAGCCATCGACAAGGCTGAAGACAGAGACCTTTTTGAGAAGGTTTGCAAATCCCTTAACATCCCTCAGCCAGACGGAACCGCTGTTACCTCTATCCCAGAAGGCATCAAAGCCGCTGCGAGAATCGGATACCCAGTCTTAGTCAGACCTTCCTTCGTTCTCGGTGGCAGAGCCATGCAGATCGTCAACGACGAGAACGGCTTAAAGCACTACCTCAAGACCGCTGTCGAAATCGATGAAGACAAACCAGTCCTCGTTGACAAATACATCGTCGGTAAGGAAGTTGAAGTCGACGCTATCTGCGACGGCATCGACGTCTTCGTCCCAGGTATCATGGAACTCGTTGAGAGAACGGGCATCCACTCTGGTGACTCTATCTCCGTCTATCCTTCCTTCTCGATCAGCGACAAGGTCAAAGGGATCATCCTTAGCTATGCTAAGCAGTTAGGTCTTGGCATCGGCATCAAAGGCTTATACAACATCCAGTTCATCGTCGACAAAGATGAGAAGGTCTACATCATCGAAGTCAATCCACGTTCATCAAGAACCGTCCCGTTCCTTTCTAAGGCCACCGGATACTCTTTAGCGGATATCGCTACCGAGGTCATCCTTGGTAAGAGCCTTAAGGAACAGGGCATCTTCGGAATCTACCCAGAAGAGAAGAAGAGATACTACGTCAAAGTCCCAGTATTCAGCTTCAATAAGATCAAAGGACTTGACGCTTATCTCTCCCCAGAGATGAAATCCACTGGCGAAGCCATCGGTTATGATGACAAACTTAATAGAGCCCTCTACAAAGCCTTGCAGGCTGCTGGAACCAAACTCCAGAACTACGGAACCGTCTTTGTCACCGTCGCCGACGAGGACAAAGAGGAAGCTCTCCCACTCGTTAAGAGATTCTATGACCTCGGCTTCAACATCGAGGCCACTAGCGGAACCGCCTCATTCTTAAAGGAACACGGCATCAAAACCCACGTCCTTAAGAAGATCAAAGAAGGCAGCAATGAGATCCGCGACTCCATCAGACAAGGACATATCGCCTATGTCATCAACACCGCGAAGGTCGGCGAGAAGGCTGCCGAGTCCGATGGCTACCAAATCAGAAAGTACGCGATCGAGAGCAACGTCACGATGTTCACCTCACTTGACACCGTGAGAGTCCTCCTCGATGTCTTAGAGGAGACCACCATCACCATCTCCACCATCGATGCCTAAGGAAGTAACAATGAAGAGAAGCGTATTTGAAATCGAAAAGAACATCCCTCTCACGAAAGATGTTTTTGAGATGGTCTTAAATGGAGATACCTCGGGTATCACCAACGCAGGCCAATTCGTCAACATCCTTCTTGATGGCTATTACCTTAGAAGGCCTATCTCCGTCTGCGACTATGATGAAGGCACATTAACCCTCATCTACAAAGTCGTTGGCAAAGGCACCAAGGCGATGAGCGAGATGCCTGTTGGCACTAACCTCGACCTCCTTGTAGGACTTGGCAATGGCTATGACTTATCGAAAGCGGGCGACCACCCTCTCCTTATTGGAGGAGGCGTTGGAGTCCCACCTCTTTATAACCTTGCTAAGAAGCTCGTCAAAGAAGGCAAAAAAGTCTCGGTTATCCTTGGATTCAACAAAAAAGAAGAAGTTTTTGCCGAGGATTCTTTCAAAAAACTCGGATGTACTGTCACCGTCACGACCGTTGATGGCTCGTATGGCACAAAGGGCTTTGTCACGAACGCCCTTCCTGAAAGCTATTCATATTTCTACACCTGCGGCCCAGAGCCAATGCTTAAGGCCGTCTATAACGCCACAACCTCCGAAGGTGAGTTCTCCTTCGAGAGAAGAATGGGATGCGGATTCGGAGCCTGTATGGGCTGCTCTTGCAAGACCATCACCGGCTATAAGCGCATCTGCAAAGAAGGCCCAGTCCTAAGGAAGGAGGAAATCCTATGGGAGAAATAGACACCAAGATCAACCTTTTGGGAATCGAGATCGATAACCCAATCATCCCAGCTTCCGGAACCTATGGATTCGGCTACGAGTTCGCTGAACTCTATGACATCAACATGCTTGGAACCTTCTCATTCAAAGGAACCACCGCTGAACCAAGATTCGGAAACCCAACCCCTCGTATCGCTGAGTGCCCTGCTGGCATGATCAACTGCATCGGACTTCAGAACCCTGGCATCGAGAAAGTCATCAGTGAAGAGCTTCCTAAGTTAGCGAAGGTCTTCCATAAGCCAGTCATGGCCAATATCTCCGGCTTCTCCTTAGAGGAATATGTCTCTAATTGCGAGAAGATCGACAAAGTCGATATGGTCGGTTGGATTGAGCTCAATGTCTCTTGTCCAAACGTCCATGGCGGAGGACTTGCCTTCGGAACAGACCCTGACAACGTCAGAAATGTTGTTAAGGCCGTTAAGAAGGTCATTCACAAACCACTCATCGTCAAACTCTCCCCTAACGTCACGGATATCGTCGCAATCGCGAAGGCCGCTGAAGAAGGTGGAGCCGATGGCATCTCTCTCATTAATTCATTGATGGGACTTAGAATCGATCTTAAGACCGGGGAACCAATCCTTGGCATCAAGACCGGAGGCCTCTCTGGACCTGCCGTCTTCCCTGTCGCGCTTAGATGCGTCTATCAGGTCGCACACGC
The DNA here is from genome assembly GCA_902802355.1 of uncultured Erysipelotrichaceae bacterium. Classification (GTDB taxonomy): domain Bacteria; phylum Bacillota_I; class Bacilli_A; order RFN20; family CAG-826; genus UBA4951. The sequence continues at coordinate 46,732 of CADCLU010000007.1, read as the reverse complement.
GGTCAAGATCCCAGTCATCGGCATGGGCGGCGTCTCTAGCGCAGAAGACGTCCTTGAGATGATGATGGCGGGCGCCACAGCCGTTGAAGTAGGCGCTGCCAACCTCGTAAATCCTTATGCTTGCAAAGAAATCATTGAGGATTTGCCAAGGATAATGGAGAAATACGGCCTCAAATCACTTAAAGAAATAATTGGAGGAAGAAAATAAGATGGCAAAAGACGTAATCATCGCTTGCGATTTCGAGAGCAAGGAAAAGACACTCGAATTTCTTGATAAGTTCACTGGCAGAAAGCCATTCGTGAAAATCGGCATGGAACTCTTCTATGCGGAAGGCCCATCCATCGTGAGAGAGATTAAGAAAAGAGGACACAAGATCTTCCTCGACCTCAAGCTCCACGACATCCCAAACACCGTCAAGAAAGCCATGGCTAGACTCTCTGGCCTCGACGTTGATATGTGCAATCTCCACGCCGCAGGAACCAGAGCCATGATGGAAGCCGCCATCGAAGGCCTCACTAGACCAGACGGAACGAGACCTCTTCTTCTTGCGGTCACCCAACTCACCTCCACCGATCAGGAATCGATGGAAAGAGACATCCTTATTCATGAGCCAATCGACAAAGTCGTCATGCACTACGCCAAGACCGCCAAAGAATCCGGTCTTGATGGCGTTGTCTGCTCGCCACTTGAAGCTGGCAAGGTCCACGAGGTCTGCGGAAGCTCCTTCCTCACCGTCACCCCTGGCATCAGATTCGCCGATGGCGATAAAGGCGACCAGAAGAGAGTCATGGACCCAGCCGCTGCTAGAGCGATTGGCAGCGACTACATCGTCGTTGGACGTCCAATCACCGCCGCAAGCGACCCAGTTGCCGCTTACGAAAGATGCATCAAAGATTTCTTAGGAGAATAAAAATGGAAAACATCGATCAATTAATTGCTAAAGACTTACTCAGCATCAAGGCTGTCTTCTTCAGCCCAAACAAACCATTCACCTGGGCCAGCGGAATCAAATCCCCTGTCTATTGCGACAACCGTCTCACCCTCACTGCCCCAGCCGTCAGAAGCGACGTTGAAAACGCCTTAGCCGAGACTATCAAAAAGAACTACCCAGAAGTCGAAGTCCTTATGGGTACCAGCACGGCTGGTATCGCCCACGCTGCCATCGTCGGCCACATCATGAATCTCCCAATGGGCTACGTCAGAAGCGGCGCCAAAGACCATGGCAGACAGAATCAGATCGAAGGCAAGCTTGAGAAAGGCCAGAAGGTCGTCGTCGTTGAAGACCTTATCTCCACTGGCGGAAGCGTCCTCGAAGTCGTCGACGTCCTTAGAGAAGCCGGCGCCAAGGTCCTTGGCATCGTCTCCATCTTCACCTATGGCATGAAGAAAGGTTTAGAGAGACTTGCCGCTGCAAACGTTAAGAACATCTCCCTCACCAACTTCGACGTCATCGCCTCCGTTGCCGCCGAGGAAGGCTACATCGAAAAGAGCGACATTGAGCGCTTAATCAAATTCAGAAACAATCCAAGCGACGAGAGCTGGATCAAAGGTGAATAAAGATGCGCAGCGTCATCGATATCGTTGATTTATCGGTTGAAGAGATCGAGGCACTTTGCAAGAAGGCCATCGACATCTCCGAGAACCCAGAGAAGTATAGCGAGGCCTGTAAGGGCAAGAAACTCGCCACGCTTTTCTATGAGCCATCGACGAGAACCCGTTTATCCTTCACCGCTGCCATGATGGAGCTTGGCGGAAACGTGCTTGGCTTTGCCGGCGCTAGCAATTCCAGCGCTGCCAAAGGCGAAAGCTTTGCCGATACCGCGAAGACCGTCTCTTGCTATGCCGACATCATCGCCATGAGAACCACCCAGGAAGGCGCAGCCCTTGTTGCCTCCCGCGCTGGCTCGATCCCAGTCATCAATGCAGGCGATGGCAGACACTGCCACCCAACCCAAACCATGGCGGATTTGCTGACGATTTATAAAGAAAAAGGCGGTTTTGATAACCTTACCGTCGGTTTCTGCGGAGACCTTAAGCTTGGCAGAACCGTCCACTCCTTATTAGCCGCTTTAAGCCGCTACAAGAACATCAAAGTCGTCCTCATTTCTCCAAAGGAGCTCAAGCTTCCTGACTACGTCAAAGAGGACATCCTTGAGCCAAACCACATGGAGTATGTTGAAACCACTTCTCTTGAAGAGGCCATGCCATCTCTTGATGTCTTATATATGACCCGCATCCAAAGAGAGAGATTCGATGACCTTGCGGAATACGAAAGACTCAAGGACAACTACATCCTCACCGTCGATAAGCTTGAGGCCGCTAAGAAAGACATGATCATCATGCATCCTCTTCCACGCGTCAATGAGATCAGCGTCAAAGTCGATGATGATCCAAGAGCCTGCTACTTCAAGCAATGCTTGAATGGCAAGTACATGAGAATGGCTCTCATCCTCCTCCTTCTTGATATCGCGAAGAAGAATCCTATCAAGGAAGATGTCTTCGCTGGCAAAGGCTATATCCATAGCGAACACAAATGCGACAATCCTAAGTGCGTGTCCGCAGGCGAGCAAGAACTTGAGCCACTCTACAAGAAGATCGATGAAGAAGGTCATCTCAGATGCGTCTATTGCGACATCGGTGAGCCAAGCAAATAAAAAGAGCAAAAGAAAAGAGGCTGTGACTCAGCCTCTTTTTGTTGCGTGGTTGTTTAGAAGAAGACGCCTTCGGATTCCTGCTTCATTGCTAAGCTGGCAGTGAATGGGATACGAGTGGTGTAACCTTCTTTGGCAGCGACATACTTCTTGGCCCAAAGGCTGAAGATCTCGGTGTTCCAGTGATTGACGGTGTCGTTATAGACTTCGCGGGCAGCGGTGATTTCCTGCTGGAGGTAGGAGTTCTGCTGCATGACGGCGGCGATTTCCTGGTGAGCCTTGAGTTCTGGGTATTTCTCGAAGGCGATGTTGATCTTCTTGTCGATGTTCTCAAGAGTGGTCTGGAGTTCGTTACGGGCAACATCTGGGTCGATGCCAGCGCGGGCTTTGGCGATGTTGGTGAAAGTATCTTTATCTAAGTCAACGGCCTTGTCGAGAAGCTTGGCGGCGTTCTTGAGGATGGTGACGCGCTGGACCATGTAGTTGTCGATGGTTGAAGCGTCGTGCTGGATCTTCTGCTCAAGCTGTTTGAAATAGGTCTTGGCTTTGGCTTTCTTAAACATGTAGACGATACCGCCGATGATGAAGAGGAACCAAACTCCGATGTTGATGAATTTGTCCATGCCATCAAGCTCGACTGGAACTTTCTTTTCGATGACGTGAACGCGTAATCCTTCGGTATTTTCCAAGGACTTGTCTAATTCGTCTAATTGTGGTGCCATTGTTATTCTCCTTTGTGGTTGGCTTTATATTAGCACCCTTAGGGTGCAAATAAACATATTATTTGTCGACAAAGTATTCGACCAAGGTGTCGTTTAACTCTTCTAAGAAATCCTCGTTGCCCTCGAAGATGGCCATGAGGCCTCTTTCGAAGTGAGTCATCGCGGCTCTAAGAGGCGAACCGCCGAAGTTGCTGTCCTTGCCTTCGAGGTAGGCTTTACGGGAAGCACCGACCTTGGCGATACCCATATTCGAGATCTTATGGACCTCGTCATATCTGATCCAATGGACTGGAACTGAATGCCAGCTTCCGTCTCCTCCGAAGACCGAAACATAATCGACCATTGGAACCTCGACGAAGGACATGGCGTTGACTCGGACTGAGTCTCCACTGCCTCTCCTTGAGGCGGACTCCGCTTTCAAAATCAATGGCAAATCCCGTCCGGCTCCGTCTGGAATGAAGAGCATTGGGTCAAGTCCGTTGGCCAAAGTCTCTTGCTCGAAGCTTGAGAAATTGGAGCGGTATGGGGTCTTGAAGATGTAGTCGTATGGTTTGTGGATTTGGTAGAGAGGGACACTGATGACTGGGGCGAGATCGAAGAAGAGGTTCATGATGAACTTGTCACAATATGCGACAAACTCATCTTTCATCTTCGAAAGGTCGTAGCCCATGAAATTGGTTGGCGAAGAAGAATAATCGAACCTCTGGGAGTGCTCGCTTCTCACAACGGTGATCATGTTTTTCTTGTAGATCGAGAAATCGTCTCCGTAAGGCTCAGGGTTCTTCATGAGATCAAGGGTGTTCCTGATGGCGAGAGGAGTATAGAGAAGACGGAACTCAACTTCGTTGTTTCTGTCATACGCACCAAAGAGAGCGTCGAATTCGTCATCGCCCATCTTGGTGAAGTTCTCGCTGATATTGCCAAGGTCTTTGACCTCTTCCTTATCGAGTTTCTTGATTCTCTTCTTAATGAAGCTCTGTCTTTCCTTTTCGCTCATCTTCTCAGCGTGGACTGGAGTGCGGGAGAATCTCAAATGAGGAGCGGCTTCGGAGCCATAGACAAGCTGGGTGATTGCGGTATATCTAGGAGCCGGTTTCTTAACGTAGGCATGAAGCGTCTGCGAATGATGATGGGTCTGAATACGGCCTTGGCTATCGCGTGAGGTTGTCGTCCAGTGAATCGTCAAAGTGCCTTCGTATGTCTTTTCGTACATGGTGCAATCAAGGACTTTCTCAAGGACGAATGGGTTGCCTTGAATCTGACCACTTAAGACTTCGAGAACGGATTGGTTTGGATCGGTGACTTCCTCAAACCCGAATTTCTCCATGAGGGCCTGAAGCCTATCGCCCATGAAGATTGGGTCAAGGTCGATGATCGGGGTGGCTTTCTCCATGATTTCCTGAGGGGCGCCCCAATCGAGCATGTCATTTAATGGAGCGGTGTTCTTGTAACAGGCCGCAAGGATTTCATCTTTCTTCTTTTTGGCTTCATCGAGAACGGATTGGGCCGCTTTGAGTTTTTTCTCAACAGTCATGACCTCGATGAGGATGAAAGCGATGGCAAGGACAAGGCCAACACCGAGCATGATCCAACCAATGAAGGCAAGTTCCCAATCGGATGTGCCAACGAAAATGCCTGCGATGGCGGCAATGAATGAAATAACGGCAAGGACGATAAGAAGGGTCTTCTTCCCCGCTACTTTGTTACGGGCTTTGAGGGCCTCGTTATATTTCGCTTCGGCTTGGTTAAGCTGTTTGATGAGTGCAGCGTTCTCTTCTTTGCTCACTCCGGATTTGGCGCAGAGATCGTCGAAATACGATGCCGCAGTATCGTGATACTGCTTCTTGAGCATCGAGTTATACATCTTCTTCGGCTGATAGATTACTTGCTTCTCTGCTTCATCTGCCATTAGCGCATTCCTCCGAATCCACCGAAACCACCAGGCATCTTGCCTGATTTGCTATATTGCTTCATCTGTTTCATCATCTGCTTCGAGTTCTCCCATTTGCGGATGACACGGTTGACGTCGGCATTGGTTTTGCCACATCCTTTGGCGATTCTGTTCTTCTGGGAGAATTTGAGGACCTCTGGATGACGCCTCTCATATGGGGTCATGGAATTGATGATGGCCTCGAAGACCTTCATCTCTTTCTTAGCTTGCTCTTGTTGCTCATCGCTGATCTTTGGCATGCCTGGGATCATCTTGAGAAGGCCTCCTAAGGAGCCCATCTTCTGGACCATCTTCATTTGCTTAAGCATGTCCTCGAGGGTGAAGTCGCCTTCCATGAGTTTGCGGCCTTCGCGTTCCGCTTCCTTCTGGTCGACGGTCTCTTGGACTTTCTCAACGAGAGAGACAACGTCTCCCATGCCAAGGATTCTATCCGCCATACGGTCAGGATAGAAGATGTCGAGATCGGTGAGTTTCTCACCGACACCAGCGAATTTGATCGGAAGACCGGTCATATATTTGATTGATAAAGCGGCACCGCCTTTGGCATCGCCATCGAGTTTGGACATGATGACGCCGGTAAGACGGAGATCTTGGTTGAATGTATTCGTGACGTTGACGGAGTCTTGGCCTGCTGCGGCATCGACAAGAAGAAGAACCTCATCTGGGTGGACGGCTTTGTTGATGTTCTTGAGCTCGTCCATGAGCTTCTCATCGATCTGGAGACGGCCAGCGGTATCAAGGATAAGGACGTCATATCCTTCGTCTGCCGCTTTCTTGACGGCTTTCTTGGCAACCTCGACTGGGTCGACATTCGTGCCCATGTTGAAGAAATCGACTCCGACTTGCTTTGCAACGGTACCTAACTGATCGATAGCGGCTGGACGGTAGACGTCTAAGCCAGCAAGGAGAGGTTTCTTCGAAAGCTTGTTCTTGAGGAGATAGGCGAGTTTGCCAGCACTGGTGGTTTTACCTGAACCTTGAAGACCAACGAGCATGATGATCGTGAGTCCGTTCTGGTATTTGATTTGGCTGTTGTCCTGGCCCAAAAGGGTGACAAGCTCATCGTGGCAGATCTTGATGAATTGCTGCGATGGGTTGACCTTGAGGAGGACTTCCTGGCCAAGGGCTTTTTCCCTGACATCCTCAGTGAAGGCTTTGACGACTTTGAAATTAACATCGGCTTCTAAGAGGGCGATGCGGATTTCGCGGATTGCGCTTTCGACATTGGCTTCGGTGAGCTTGTCTTCTTTGCGCATCTTCTTAAAGAGGGCGCTGAATTTTTCTGATAGTGTCTCAAATGCCATTGATGTACTCCTTCAAAGAGTCTAGTGCCTCTTCTTTTTCTTCGTTAGTTTTCGCTTTTTCCAATTTTTCGACGCGTTTTTGCAAGGATTTTTTGGTTTTTACTAGTTTGATCTTGCTTTCTGTTTCCTCAAGTTTCGCTATGGCTTTCTTGAGGGTGTCATTGACTGCGCTTCTGCTGATGGACCTATCCTCGGCGATCTCGCTGAGGGAGAGGTCATAGAGATAGTACTCCTTGAAAAGATCCTGCTGGGTCTTCGTCAAGAGCTCCCCATAAGCGTCAAAGAGCTCAATCATCTCCTCACGTCTTTCGATGATCTCGTCTTTCATTTCTTTTCATTCCCCACGAGCAAAGCATGGAGATACTCATCGAGGTCAAATTCCTCAAGATCATCCATTCCTTCGCCAAGTCCGATGAAGCGGACTGGGACACCGAGCTCATCACGAATGGAAAGGATGATTCCTCCTTTGGAGGTGCCATCCATCTTGGTGATGACGATGCCGCTGATATTGCTGACTTCTTTAAAGGCGCTAGCCTGTGAAACTCCGTTTTGTCCCGTTGTGGCGTCGATGATGAGGAAAGTCTCATGTGGGGCGCCTGGGATTTCGCGTTCAAGCACGCGTTTGATTTTGCCGAGCTCCGCCATAAGGTTGGCTTTGTTATGGAGACGGCCTGCTGTATCGACGATCATAAGATCGACTTTGTTGGCTTTGGCGTATTTCGCACCGTCATAGCAAACGGATGCTGGATCACCATTCTCTAAGCCGGTGACGATTGGGCATTTAAGACGGTCGGCCCAGATCTTAAGCTGCTCCACTGCGCCTGCTCTGAATGTATCGGCAGCGACAAGCATGACCTTCTTGCCCTTTTGCATATAGCGATGGGCGAGTTTGGCGATGGATGTTGTTTTGCCTACTCCGTTAACGCCTTCGACAAGAAGAACGGTTGGGCCTTCTTCGGCGAACTGGATTTCATTGGTGATGCTTTCTCCGCCTTCGACATAGCTGACAAACATCTGGTCGATGAGTTCTTCGTTGATCTTGGAAGGTTCGGAGATTCCTTCTTTCTGGGATTTATCAAGAAGATTCTCGACAAGCTTAAGAGTGAGAGCGACTCCGACATCGGCTTCGATGAGGATCTGCTCAAGCTCTTCGAAATAGGAATTGTCGACTTTCTTGTAACGCTTGGAGAGATCTTCGAGGCGATCAGCAAAAGCGGCTCTGCTCTTGGCTAAGCCTTTTTCGTATTTCGTGCTGTTCTCTTTTTTGGAGAACTTGCTTTTAAGATAACTGAATAAACCCATTACTTTTCCTCTGGGATGGCGATATAGGCCCTCTTGTTGAGAGCGTCTTTCGCTGCGGCGGTCTCCGCTTCTTTCTTGCTACGGCCACTGCCTCTTCCAAGCTCATTGCCCATGAAGTAGACACCCATGAGATAGATCTTGGAATTGCTCGGGCCTTCTTCTTTGAGAAGTTTGTAGACGACGGTTTCTTTGGTGTCGGCCTGAATGGCTTCCTGAAGCTCGCTCTTAGGATTCTCCTCGTAGAGGATGGTTCCGAATTTGATTGGTTCTTCAAATAACTTCCAAACGAACTTGTGGGTGAATTCGAGGCCTTGGTCGAGAAGCATCGCTCCGATGAAGGATTCGAAGCAATCCTCTAAGACGGAGAGATTGTCTTCGACCTTGCCGGTGAAGGATGGTCCGACTTTGATATATGGAACGAGACCCATCGCTTTAGCGAGGTCCGCTTCCGATTCTGTTCTGATGAATTGGCTCTTGAGAATGCTAAGATCCCCTTGCTGCATCTCTGGGTGGTAACGGTAGCAAAGCTCACCTGCCACTTCCCCAACCATTGAGTCACCCAAAAACTCAAGCCTCTCATAGTCCTGATGCTTTTTGTTGCTTACAGCATTAACAGAACTATGGGTCAAAGCGACCTCATAGACTTCTTTGTTCTTGGCTAAGATTCCAAGGGTTTTGAAGAGGGGATCAAGATAGCTCATTATTCAGCTTTTTCCTCGACGAATGCGTCTTTGATCTTGGTGATGACATCGCCCTCGATTAAGTGATAGAGGACTTCCATCGCGCTATAGAATGATTTGCCAGTGCTGTTGCCATGAGCTTTGACAACGACGCCATTGACGCCCATGAGCATAGCTCCGCCGACATTGCTTGGATCAAGTTTGTTCTTGAGGAGCTTGACGGCTGGTTTGGCAAAGAGATAACCGATCTTGCAACGGAGTTTGGACATGAATCCTTGCTTGAGGAGTTTGCCCATTCCTTTGGCGGTGCCTTCGGTGGTCTTAAGCATGACGTTGCCGGTATAGCCATCGCTGACGACGACATCGGCTAAGCCTTTGAGGAGCTTATCGCCTTCAATATTCCCGGCAAAATTGATGTTTTTCATTTCTTTGAGGAGCTGATAGGCCTCTTTTCCGACTGGGGAGCCTTTGCCTTCCTCGCTGCCGTTGCTAAGCAAGCAGACGCGTGGTTCTGCAACGCCATAGACGGCTCTGGAGTAGCAGGTTCCCATATAGGCGAACTGGGCTAATTCCTCTGGAGTGTTGGTGTTAGAGGCACCGACATCAAGAAGGGTGGTGTATCCGTTTCCTTCAAGCTGAGGGAAAGCGGTGACGAGAGCTGGACGCTGAACACCTGGGATCTTCTTGAGGATGAGGGTGGCTGCGCTAAGGAAAGCGCCGGTCGCGCCAGCGGAGATAATGCCATCGGCATTTTCTTCTTTGACGGTGTTGAGGGCAACGACCATTGAGGAGCCTTTGCGTCTGATGACTTCAAGGGCGCCACAGGTCATCTCAACGACATCCTCGGCATTGACGATCTTGGCGAATTCGATATCTTTGAGTTCGGCTTCTTTGCCAACGAGGATGAGTTCCACATCTGGATGTTTGGCATGGAAAAGGGAAACACCTTCCTTGGTAGCTACGCTTCCAAGGTCGCTTCCCATCATATCTACAACAATTTTCTTCATATAGAAAAAACCTCTGCTTCGATAGTTAGTATAACTATCAAAGTAACCTTAATCTAGGATAATCGGAAGTCGGTAATCGACTTCTTTACTTCATTCATGATGATGACGTTCTCAATGGACTTAGGTTCCTTGAGGATTTCTTTGGCGTCGTCTCTGGCACATTCAAAGATCTTGAAGTCGCTGATGATGTTGGCGACAAGGAAGGATGGAAGGCCCGATTGACGGGTTCCCATAAGCTCTCCTGGACCACGTAATTTGAGGTCCATCTCAGCGATTTCAAAGCCATCGTCGCTCTTCAAAAGAACCGACAGCTTCTCGTTTTCCTCATCATCGCCTTCTCCAAAGAGAACGAAGGATGCAGGCGAGCCATCTCTGCCTACGCGACCACGTAACTGATGGAGGCTAGAAAGGGAGAAATGGGATGGCGAATAGACGATCATGAGATTGGCTTCTTTGACGTCGATTCCAACCTCGATGAGGGATGTTGCGACAAGGATTGGACAGATGCCGCTCTTGAATGCGAGAATAGCAACATTCTTCTCTTCTTCGCTCATCTGACCATGCATCATGACGACCTTGTCGCCGAAGTATTTCTTATATCTTTCATAAACCGTTTTGACCGAAGTGACATCCTTGTCTTCCCCTCCTTCGATTTGAGGGACAACAACGTAGATGCGTTTCTTCTCTTCTAAGGATTTCTCACAAAGTGAGGCGACTTTCTTATCGCCGCGTTTGGTAAGTATGGTTTTGACGTTTCTCTTTCCTTGCGGGAATTCAGTTAGAGTTGAGATATCGAGATCGCCATAGATGGTCATCGTGAGGGTACGAGGGATTGGGGTCGCGCTCATAAGCAGAAGATCAGCGTGTTCGCCCTTATCGAGAAGAAGGGTTCGCTGGTTAACGCCGAACTTATGTTGCTCGTCGATGATGGCAAGTCCTAGGTATGCATAAGTCACGCCTTTGGAGAAAAGGGCATGGGTTCCGACAACGATGTCGATCGTGCCATCTTCAAGGTCTTGGAGGGTGGCTCTTTTCTCGCTTGGTTCCATCGCGCCGACAAGGAGTCCGACATTGACGTGAGTGCCTTCAAAAAGTTTCTTAAGGGTTTCGTAATGCTGCCTTGCCAAAGAGTCGGTTGGGGCAAGGAGAGCGGTCTGCTCGCTTCTTGTGTAATTGGCATATCCACAAAGGGCAGCGACAAGGGTCTTTCCAGTGCCGACATCACCCTGGAGAAGGCGGTACATGACACTTTGTTTATCCATGTCGTTAACGCATTCATCAAGGGCCTTTTGCTGGTCGCTAGAAAGTGAATACGGCAGGGATTTGACGAAGATATTGAGTTTTTCGCGGTTGATTTGACGCCTTCTGTCTTTCTGAAGGGCCTTGTTCATCGCACGCACTTCTTGGTTCTTGATTTCGAAGAGAAGAGCCTCCTGATACTTGAGGGTTCTCATGCCTTGATGGATGTCTTCAAAAGTCCTTGGAGTGTGCACTAAACGATATGCTTCACGTAAAGGTAAGAGACGATATTTCGCTCTATATTTCTTTGGGATGATCTCATCGATATCCGCTTCGAGAAGAGCCTTCTTCACAAGCCTCACGAAAGCGTAGTTCTGAATATCATTAGGAAGTGTATAAACGGGCTTAAGTGCTTCGTCCTGAGGAATCTCCCCTGTCAGGATATTCACCATTGAGATGGTGTGCCTGCTTTTCTCATAAACGCCCGTCAAAGTGTACACAGTGTCAGGCTTAAGCATCTTCCCTAAGTATGTGCGATTCCAGGCTTCGACGAGATAGACCATTCCCCCTACTGTCTCAAAATAAAAACGATAAAGGGTTCTTTTAGCAAATCTCATCGGATGAGGGGCGCCTCCCCTTATCTTTCCTTTGAGGACAAGATGCTCTTTATCCTCATAGGATACTTTATCTTCTGTGTAGGTGTAATTCTCGTATCTCCTAGGGAGATGGGCCAAAACGTCGGCATAGGAAAAGATGCCGATGCTGGCTAGCGAGGAATTCATGTTCTTGGACTTCGAAAGGACCATTGCCTAATTCTAGCACAAAAAGGCGCCTACTTAGGGACGCCTTATCTAGATGTTTGGGATGAGGAAGGTTTGGTGAAGTAATGACCTCGCGCGTTCTCCACCATGGTGTCGAGAGCAGCTTCAACGCGTCCCTCTTCGATCTTTTGGAATTCGTCATTCACCTTCGGGAAGAAGACACCGTCGCTCACGGCCTCAAGTTTCCACGTTATCCAAGCCAAGGCATGGGGAGGCACCCTTCTATCCGGATTGCTAGTAGGGCTGCTATTTTTATAGTAATGATATAAATCAAGTTCTTGATCATCCGCTTCTACTGGGTCACCGATGGGGTAACCAACGGCCAACGCATATCCGATAATCGTGTTAATGTCTTCTTTCGACACAAAAACGAGTCGCATGAAGACCTCATCCGGGTTTAGACATGACGTCTCTGGCAAGGCCAAAGGCAGGTCCCAATCGCCATCGACCCCTTTGAACTCACGTCCAAAAAGCTCTTCACCGTTTTGCCAATCGCCGTATCCGTGGGTCGGGGTGCCTGTACTTGAACCCCTAATCCCAGAATATGCATTCTCTTGGCCCTCAATCTTCACATTCACCCAGCTGTCGGATCGGTTTAGTTTTATGGACGGCCCATAATACAAGTGATCATAATCGATCATTAAGTAATCGTATGTATAAGGGTTTGTGTAAGGAGTGTTTATAGATTCATCTATGAAAGAATAACTTTCTCGCTCATAAACACCAGTTGGGTCAGGTCCATAGTCAATCTTTTGTGAACTGGAAGTTTCCTGTGATTTGCCGCTTGGTATCGAGACGCTACTACTAAAAGACGCCTGTTGGGCATCTTTGCCACAGGAAGTAAGAAGCAAAGCTGCAATTGCAGCAAAGAGGACACGGTTTTTGCTCATCACACTTATTAAAAAAGCAATGGGCCTAAATTTCAAGGACATCCATTCCATTGCAGATCTAATAAATAATGCGCTTATTTAAAGAAAAAACCCGATTATCTATCGGGTTAGTCTCTAGTGAGGGTAAGGGTGGCTCTTGCGCTCGTGCCTTCTCCGGTAAGAGAGACATTGACGGTCCAGCCAAGGGTGTCGCCGCTATTGAGCTTATTGCCGTTCACGAACTGGGTGTTGTATCTCGAGCAGGTGAATGTGTCGCCATCTTTGAAGAGGTCGCTTCCACTTAAATCGTCAGAACAATGATAGGTGACGGTTCTATCGTTTCTGATGAGCTGAAGGATGTTGTAATTGGCGTAAGTAGATCCACAAACTGAGATACGTCCGGTCATATCCTTGTGAGGACTATCGTAGGTATTCGTCATCATGAAGTAGAGATTGTCTTCATTTGGAACCTTCTTCGGATGGGTTGTATCAACGCTGATCCTTCCGAAACGGGTGTTGATCTGAACGAGTCTCGCATCGACGTGCCAGATACGTAAGCCAACATCGCTTGGACCTTGAGGGGCGGAGCTATAATACTCGTTTTCCCTATAAGCGTGGCTGCAATCGTTCTCGTTGAGACCTGTTGGGGTAAAAAGCTCAATGAGGACATATTCGTCGAATGGGGAACCGTCGACATTGAAGCCCGCTGGCTGAAGGAGAACGAGGTCACGACCGTTATTCTGGAAAGGTTTGATGGTCAAGGTGCAGCTATCCTCTGGAACATATGGGTCAGCCCAGCCAAGAGCCAACGCGCTATAAGGATCATGTCCTCCGACGTTATGGTCTTGCATGCTGAATGAAGCCGCTGGGGAATATTGGCCAGAGTAATCGTAGTAATCCGGCAAGCCAAACATATGGCCCATCTCATGGATGTAGGTATGAGCGTCGACGCTGCCACCGCTCGAATCTCCGCTATGCCAGAAATAGAGTCCGGTTCTGACATTAGCCGCTCCGGCATCATACATGAAGTCATATGAGGCCCAGAAGTAAGCGTTAGGAACCGGTGCGGTTTCATTTGCTTCGGCAAAGGTATAGGAAGTGTATGCCCAGAAATTCTCTCTGTCATCGTTGTCACTATACCAATCGGTGTAAGCGGCAGCGTAGTCAGGCGCGGCATAGATGAGCATGACGCCATCTAAGAAGCCATCGCCATCTGAATCGAAGTAGGAACGAGGGAGGGAACCTTCCTGTTCGAAATACCAATCCGATGCGGTTTTGACGAGGTTTTGTGTTTTCTCTGCGTCATTTCCATATGCAGCCATGGCTTCGCCGGTCTCGTACCAATCGGAGACGACACCACCTAAATCGCATCTGCCCTGGGACATGGTGTAATAGTAGGATCTGACACTTTGCCAGCCGACCTCTTGAGCCGTTCCGAAATAAGCGGTCTCAATATCGTCTCTGACATCTTGAAGGTGATTTGGATGGATGCAGGATTCCGAGTCTGTGAACCAGACAGGGATAACGAGCAACTTAGGACTGCCAACGCTTGGGGTGAAATCATAGTTCAAGTAACAATGCTGGGCGTAGTCCTTGTAGTTATAGTTGAATTTGGTTTTGTTGATTGGATTGATGACCTCGCTATCGTCTTCGCTAGATTCTGCGGCTGAAGATGAAGCGTTCTCGCTCGTCAAAGCGCCAGAAGTCGAAGCGGCACTGCTCTTCTTGTCGGAAGAAGATCTCTGGAAGAAAGAGCAGCCGCTAAGGACCAACGTGGACATGAGAACAAGTCCGATTATATTAAGTTTCTTGTCGTTTCTCATTTTTTGTCGCATTCCTTATAGGAATGTTTGCATTATAACAACTGTTCCCCTGATTTCACTTAAAATTTGCTTTTCACTTCAAAATGTATGAAAAAGCCTCACAAAATGTGAGGCCTTAATTTTTTTATTGGTTTATTCAACTCCAACTAAGAAGCTGTAAACTGGCTGTCCGCCATTACGGACGTTGACTTCGAGATTTGGATAGGTCTTCGCCATGAAGTCGGCGACTTCTTTCTCCTCTTCTTCGGAGCAATCTTTTCCAACATAGATGCTTAATGCGAAGGAATCTTCATCGACAAGAGCATCGACAAGGGACTTAAGAGCCTCGAGCTTGTCTTTGACGCAGGTGACGATCTCTTTGTCTTCCTTCATGCCCATGTAATAGTCTTTGGTGACGTGGACTCCGTTAATGTCGGTGTCCTTGATGGCATAGGTGACGGAACCGCTCTTGATCATGCCAAGGGCTTCCTTCATCGACTCATAGATCTCTTCAGCGGACATCTCGGTGCTGTACTGCATTAAGGATGCAATTCCCTGAGGGATGGTCTTCGATGGGATGACGTTGACTTTGACATCTTTGATGTCGATGACCTCGGCAGCCTGATTGGCGGCCATGACGATGTTTCCGTTGTTTGGAAGGATATAGACGTTATGGGCGTGGAGCTCATTGACCGCTTTGACGAAGTCTTCGGTCGATGGGTTCATGGTCTGTCCACCGCTAACGATGATATCGACGCCAAGTTCTTTGAACATCTCATCTAAGCCTTCGCCAGAGCTGACGGCGATGACTCCGAAGTCGGTCCAAGGACGCTCTTCTTTCTTCGTGGCTTTGCCACGCTCGATGTTGCTCGCCATATCGGTGGCAACGTTGCCATGCTCGATATTGTGATGCTCTTCGCTCATGTTCTCGATGGTGATGGTAAGGAATTCACCATAGTTCTGAGCGTAGTTGAGCATGGTTCCTGGGGTAAGGGTATGGACATGGACCTTGACGATGTCATCATCGCGGACAAGGACCAAGCTGTTTCCGTTGTTGGAGAGGAATCTCTGGAAGGATTTCTCGACGAATGGCTTCTTGCCATCCTCTGGCTTTCCTAAACGGAGGATGAATTGGGTGCAATAGCCATAGCCTTCCTCATCTTCGGAAAGCTGGGCGCCTGCATAGGTTTCTGGAGCGATAATCGGGGAAGACATCTCACCCTTGGCTGGGTTGGTGTTTCTCTCGACGAAACGACCATGCGCGGCTTTGGCCATGCCTTCGAAGACGATGGTAAGACCGGCACCGCCAGAGTCGACGACTCCGACCTGTTTGAGGACTGGGAGAAGATCTGGGGTATGGGCTAAGGATTTCTTGGCTTCCTCGAGGAGGACATCAAGAACCTGTTCGATGGTGAAACTGTCTTTGACACGGTCGACGAGAGCGGCACTGGCCTCTCTGATGACGGTGAGGATGGTACCTTCGACTGGACGCATAACTGCTTTATAAGCAGTTTCTTTAGCGGAAAGGAAGGCTTTGGCGAATTCTTTGGCGTTAAGGGACTTCTTATCTTCGCAGCCATTGGCAAAGCCTTTGAAGATCTGGGAGGTGATGACACCAGAGTTTCCACGGGCACCCATAAGGAGGCCACGGCTGAAAGACTGGGCGATCACGGCAACGGAATTGTCGTTCTTGTTGTCGATTTCCTTCGCGCCAGAGGTAAGGGTAAGGTTCATGTTCATGCCCGTGTCGCCATCAGGGACAGGGAAAACATTGAGCTTGTCGACTTCTGGATAGTGGTTATAAAGGTTGTTAGCGCCAGATAAGAAGAGCTGCTTGAGCTCCTGGCCGGTAATTGTTTTCATTCTTACTTGATCTCACGGACGCCTTGAACGAAAACGTTGACTTCAAGGAAAGTTTTCCCGAAGGCTTTGTTGAGGTCATAGGCGACTTTCTTTTGAACTTCTCTAAGGACTTCGGTGATCTTCACACCGTAAGCCACAACGATATAGACATCAACCGAATAACCGCCATTCTTCTTGCGGCAATAAACGCCTTTGTCATAATCGCTTCTCTGGAGAAGCTCGGCGATGTTCTCCCAGATCGCGCTGCGGTCGGCAAGACCAACGACGCCATAGCAGGTCGTCGCGGCTTCTCCTGCCACATCGGCAACGAGTTCCGTGGAGATATTGATTTTTCCAAATGGTGTTTTGCGGTCGATAGCCATAAATAGGTAACCCCTTCAATAGAAGGACGCACTATTATCTCATTAAAAATGCAATATTACAAACCCCCGCTTTACCGAAGGAGAGATGGTTCTTTTTCTTAAAAAGAAAAAAGCCCGCATTTCTGCGGGCCGTAATGCTTTTGGCGTTACTTCTTTGCCTCTTTTGGCTCTTTGATAGATTCGGCAAGAGCGGCAGCGAAGGCACCCTGCTTCTCGAATCCGTATGGAAGGAGAATCTTGGTGGCCCGGCCATCGGCGCATTTGGCAAGAGCTTCGTAGTAGCGAAGTCTTAATGTGGCCTCATCGGCTCCGGCCTTCTTGATGGCGGCAAGACCTTCGGCTTCAGCTTCACGCATTCTCTTGATGGATTCGGCTTCGGCGGTTTTGGTCTTGAGGATGCTCTCGGCTTCACCTTCGGCAGCAAGGATCTTGGCTTGCTTCTCGGATTCGGCGTTGAGGATGAGGGACTGCTTCTTACCTTCGGCGATGAGAACAGCGGACTGCTTCTCACCTTCGGCAAGGAGGATCTTCTCACGTTTCTCACGCTCAGCTCTCATCTGACGTTCCATGGCGTCTCTGATGTCCTGAGGTGGGAGAATGTTCTTAACTTCGACGCGGTTGACTTTGATGCCCCATGGATCTGTGGCGGCATCGAGGATCTTTCTCATCTTCTCATTGATGATGTCTCTGGAAGTGAGGGTCTGGTCGAGGTCGAGATCACCGATGATGTTACGAAGGGTGGTCGCGGCTAAGTATTCGATAGCGGTGATTGGATCATCGACGCCGTAAGCATAGAGCTTTGGATCGGTGACCTGGTAGAAGGTGACGGTGTCGATCTTCATGGTGACGTTATCTTTGGTGATGACGCTTTGTGGGTCGAAGTCTCTGACCTGTTCCTTCATGTTGATCTGATAGGCGACTTTATCGAAGAACGGGATGAGCATGTGGATGCCAACGCCCCAAGTAGTGTGATAAGCGCCCATTCTCTCGATGATGTACTTATCGGTTTGTTTGACGATTTTGATGTTGCTGACGACGACGATCAAGAGAATGAAGAGAATGATCGCAAGTACAAGTAGTAAAATCTGCCAAGGTTCCATTGTTATTTTTCCTCCTTATGGGTGATTGGCGTGACAATGAGCTTATTTCCGCTCACGGCCATGACTTTGACGAGGCTATCTTTGGCGATAACCATACCGTCTTTGGTTGGCATGGCGCTCCAGATGACTCCGTCTATTTCGACTTCACCGTATTTGGTCTCTTCGACACCGGTGACGATGACACCTTTTTTGCCGACCATCGTGTCGACGTTGAGATTCACGGTCTCGCGTTTTAAGGCCTTCGCAAGGAATGGTCTGATGAAGACCAAGAGGGCTGCGGAGACGACCGCGAAGACGATGAGCTGAACCCACCAATCAACGCCTGGGATGAAGGAGATGATCAAACTGACCAAAGCTCCACCGGCAAACCAGATTGAAACGATCTCGGGTCCGATCGCCTCGATTAATAAGGCTAGCACAAAGATGACTAACCAGATAATCCACATGTATTCAATCATATGCTTTCCTTCCCTTTTTTATTGACCAGGACGACGAGATGGTTGTTCTCTTCTTCCCAGACGGTTTCGAACCTTAGTGGTTCGGTGCTAAGCGCAAGCTTCAGACTCTTTGAGATGAAATTCATTAGTTCCGTCGAGCAGATGCGTGAGTAAGATGGTTTGATTTTGATCTCTAAGAGGTTGTACTCGTTGAGGTCTCCCCTCTCCACCCTATCCTTGGATATCGGCTCGATGATGATGTTCTGATTCTCATCCAGCCCAACCTGGACGCGGTTTGCGAATTCAAACGGAACGCTCGCGACCTTGTTGAGAGTGATGTTGGAGCTATAAAGCGTGGCTTGGCCATTCTTTTCTTTTGCTGTCCACCAACTGATCATAGATGTCCTCCTTGACCATAATGTACACCCCTTTTCATCTTTATTCAAGTTAATTCATAAAAATATTTTTTCTTTCAATGAATTGGGTTTTTAGGGTGGATCAGCCTTCCTATTTTAATGATTCTGCTTATAAAGAAAAAGGGGGTTTGCCGGGAATAATTATCGAAAAATCCCCTGCAAAACCCCTATAAAAGGTGCCTATAAAAGAAAAAGCCCA
Organism: uncultured Erysipelotrichaceae bacterium; assembly: GCA_902802355.1. Taxonomy (GTDB): domain Bacteria; phylum Bacillota_I; class Bacilli_A; order RFN20; family CAG-826; genus UBA4951. Next base: position 28,006 of record CADCLU010000007.1, on the reverse strand, counting down.
GCAGCGCGCTATCTTCCCTGACCTCTCGGCCATAGTATTGTCGCCACTGCAGTGCTTAACTTCTGTGTTCGGGATGGGAACAGGTGTGACCACTGCGCCAATGCCGCCAGACTTTTTCTTTTACTCAATGTTCTTTGAATACTGGATACTACTGTTAAACAAGTTCTTCTATCTAAATATGTAATCAAGCGACTTAGCTTACTCTCTATAGGTTATATAGATTAGTGAAATTAAGTCCTCGTGCTATTAGTATTAGTCTCCTGAACGCCTCGCAGCGCTTACAGATCTAACCTATCAACCTCCTCGCTTAGGAGGGCACTTACTTCTTGCGAATGGGAAGTCTCATCTTAGGGCGAGCTTCACGCTTAGATGCTTTCAGCGTTTATCTCTTCCGAGGGTAGCTACCCGGCCATGCCGCTGGCGCGACAACCGATATACCAGTGCCTCGTTAATCCCGGTCCTCTCGTACTAGGGACTAGACCCTTCAAACTTCGAACCCAGCTCGCGTACCACTTTAATTGGCGAACAGCCAAACCCTTGGAAGGTACTTCCCCTCCAGGATGTGATGGGCCGACATCGAGGTGCCAAACCTACTCGTCGATGTGAACTCTTGGAGTAGATCAGCCTGTTATCCCCAGGGTAGCTTTTATCCGTTAAGTTACGGCCCTTCCATTCGGGACCGCAAGATCACTTTGTCCGACTTTCGTCCCTGTTCGACTTGTAAGTCTCGCAGTCAAGCTCGTTTATGCCAATGCACTCGATGCATGATTTCCAACCATGCTGAACGAACCTTGGAGCGCCTCCGTTACTTTTTGGGAGGCGACCGCCCCAGTCAAACTGCCCGCCTAACACTGTCCGTTGCCTCGTGAGGGCATACGTTAGAACGTTCAAACCACAATAGTACTATTTCACTGGTGGCTCCACGGATCCCAAAGGACCCGCTTCAAAGCCTCGTACCTATCCTACGAATGAGACTCAGACGCTCAATATTAAGTTACAGTAAAGCTCCATGGGGTCTTTCCGTCTAGTCGCGGGTAACCTGCATCTTCACAGGTAATAAGATTTCACCGAGTTTGCTGTCGAGACAGCGCCCAAATTATTATACCATTCATGCGGGTCAGAACTTACCTGACAAGGAATTTCGCTACCTTAGGACCGTTATAGTTACGGCCGCCGTTCACTGGGGCTTCGATTCAATGCTTCGGATTGCTCCTGACATCCCCTCTTAACCTTCCAGCACTGGGCAGGCATCACCCCATATACATCGCCTTACGGCTTAGCATAGAGCTATGTTTTTGATAAACAGTTACTTGGGCCTCTTCACTGCGACTCCCTCGCGGGAGTACTTCTTCTTCCGAAGTTACGAAGTAATTTTGCAGAGTTCCTTAACAACAATTCACTCGCTCACCTTAGGATACTCTCCTTGACCACGTGTGTCCGTTCTCGGTACGGGCCACATACACTTAAGCTAGCAACTTTTCTCGAGACCTGGAATTGCGGACTTCACTAATAGGCGAACCGTTCGCTCGCACTCGCGCTTTCACTTTAACTGGTGGATTTGCCTGCCAGTCAGTCACGGCGCTTGGCCCCCAATCCAATAAGGGGTACCGCTATCCAAATCTGTCATTACATCGCATGTATGCGGGGGCAGGAATATCAACCTGCTGTCCATCGTCTACGCCGTTCGGCCTGAACTTAGGACCCGCCTAACCCTGGGAGGACGACCCTTCCCCAGGAAACCTTAGTCTAATGGTGATGGGGATTCTCACCCCATATCGTTACTAACGCCGGCATACTCACTTCTATCCGCTCCACCGCCCCTTACAGGACGACTTCACCGCTGATAGAACGCTCCCCTACCACTTGCATTGCTGCAAATCCGCAAATTCGGTACTACGCTTAGCCCCGATAAATCCTCGGTGCAGAGGCACTCGACTAGTGAGCTGTTACGCACTCTTTAAATGATGGCTGCTTCTGAGTCAACATCCTAGTTGTTTAAGTATCTCCACTTCCTTTAACACTTAGCGTAGATTTTGGGACCTTATTTGGCGGTCTGGGCTGTTTCCCTTTTGACCATGGACCTTATCGCCCACAGTCTGACTCCCTGTATAGTCATCTTGAGATTCAGAGTTTGATTGAATTCAGTAGCAATAAAATTACCCATCAGTCATTCAGTGCTTTACCCTCAAGATGTAGTTTACAAAGGCTAGCCGTAAAGTTATTTCGGGGAGAACCAGCTATCCCCCAACTCGATTGGAATTTCTCCACTACCCACAAGTCATCCGCGGTCATTTCAACGAACGTCGGTTCGGTCCTCCGGAAGGTGTTACCCTTCTTTCAACCTGCTCATGGGTAGATCGTCGGGCTTCGGGTCCACGTTCACATACTAAAGCGCCCTATTCAGACTCGCTTTCGCTACGGCTCCGCTTCTTCAGCTTAACCTTGCATGTAAACGTGACTCGCCGGCTCATTCTTCAATAGGCACGTCATCAGGCTTAATGCCCTTTGACTTATTGTAGGCATACAGTTTCAGAGTCTTTTCACTCCCCTCCCGGGGTTCTTTTCACCTTTCCCTCACGGTACTGGTTCACTATCGGTCACTAGAGAGTATTTAGCCTTATGCGATGGTCCGCACATTTTCCGTCAAGATATTTGACCCGACGTACTCTGGATACCGCTAGGATGTCTCGTCTTATCCTTACAGGGCTATCACCTTCTATGGCTGGCCTTCCCAGGCCATTCAGATGGATCTGACAATTCCACGTTGCGGTCCGAACACCACTCAAGGTGGTTTGGGCTGTTCCGCTTTCGCTCGCCGCTACTGACGGAATCGATAATTATCTTTCTTTTCCTCTGGGTACTAAGATGTTTCAATTCCCCAGGTGTGTCTTCGAACGACGAAATCGCTCGATAATGCAAAATTACTTGCATTGGGTTTCCCCATTCAGAGATCTACGGATCAAAGCTCACATCCAGCTCCCCGTAGCTTATCGCAGGTAGTCACGTCTTTCGTAGTCTTCTAGTGCCAAGGCATTCACTGTACGCCCCTAAAAACTTAACTTCGTAAGTTAAATCGGCTTTAACTAATCGTCTTTCGACGATCAGAATGATCTACATTTTTTGATAAAATCTTTTTCAGTTGAATTACGTCTCAATAATTCGGTTGAAACCAAATCTTTGAACCGCTACATCAACAGAAAGAACATGTTTTTGTAATATCCAGTTTTCAAAGAACAAAGAGCTGAGAGAAGCTAATCTCTCAAAACTAAACAGATTACTGACAACCTAACGAGTAACGACTAAATCAAAAATTTAGGTAAGCTTGTATGTACTGCCTGAACTCGCTATGAGTCAAGCAACTTTCTCCTTAGAAAGGAGGTGATCCATCCCCACGTTCTCGTAGGGATACCTTGTTACGACTTAACCCCAATCACCGATCCTACCCTAGACGCCTCTCTCCTTGCGGTTAAGAAAACGGCTTCAAGTATTACCAGCTCTCATGGTTTGACGGGCGGTGTGTACAAACCCCGGGAACGTATTCACCGCGACATGCTGATTCGCGATTACTAGTAATTCCGCCTTCGTGGAGGCGAATTGCAGCCTCCAGTCTGAACTGAGACCGGCTTTATGGGATTTGCTCCATCTCGCGATATTGCATCTCTTTGTACCGGCCATTGTAGCACGTGTGTCGCCCAGGACATAAGGGGCATGCTGATTTGACGTCATCCCCACCTTCCTCCGACTTACATCGGCAGTCTCATTAGAGTCCTCAACTGAATGTTAGTAACTAATGACGAGGGTTGCGCTCGTTGCGGGACTTAACCCAACATCTCACGACACGAGCTGACGACAACCATGCACCACCTGTATGGACAATAGTTATTTTGTATCTCTACTTTTGTAAGTCCTATGTCAAGCCCTGGTAAGGTTTTCCGCGTAGCGTCGAATTAAACCACATGCTCCCATGCTCCACTACTTGTGCGGGGTCCCGTCAATTCCTTTAAGTTTCAGTCTTGCGACCGTACTCCCCAGGCGGATGACTTAATGCGTTAGCTTCACCACAGCCTCACGGCTATAGTTAGTCATCATCGTTTACGGCGTGGACTACTAGGGTATCTAATCCTATTTGCTCCCCACGCTTTCGTGACTGAGCGTCAGTATCGTCCTGGTTAACCGCCTTCGCCACTGGTATTCTTCCATATATCTACGCATTTCACCGCTACACATGGAGTTCTGTTAACCTCTGACGTACTCTAGCTTGGTAGTATCCAAAGCTGTATGGGGTTAAGCCCCACGCTTTCACTCCAGACTTACCATGCCGCCTGCTCACTCTTTACGCCCAATAATTCCGGATAACGCTTGCGACCTACGTATTACCGCGGCTGCTGGCACGTAGTTAGCCGTCGCTTTCTGGCGAGGTACCGTCAAACCGCTCTCATTTCCTAAAGCGATCATTCGTCCCTCGTAACAGAGCTTTACGATCCGAAGACCTTCATCACTCACGCGGTGTTGCTCGGTCAGGGTTTCCCCCATTGCCGAAAACTCCCTACTGCTGCCTCCCGTAGGAGTATGGGCCGTGTCTCAGTCCCATTGTGGCCGGTCATCCTCTCAGATCGGCTACGCATCCCAGCCTTGGTGGGCTTTTATCTCACCAACTAGCTAATGCGACGCAGGTCCATCTAAAAGTGGCGCCTTGCAGCGCCTTTCAAACAAAAGAGATGTCTCAAATGTTGTTATCCGGTATTAGCCAAACTTTCGTCTGGGTATCCCAGTCTTAAAGGTAGGTTACCTACGTGTTACTCACCCGTACGCCTCTGACGTATTGCTACGCCCGATCGACTTGCATGTATTAGGCACACCGCCAGCGTTCATCCTGAGCCAGGATCAAACTCTCAATTAGTTAGATCTAGTTCAAAAATAATTACTTGGTTATTGTTGTTCCTTTTTAATAAGGAATCGACGTTAGTGTATGTTGTACATCTGTTTAGTTTTCAAAGATCAGCGGCGCGACATTTGCTCTTGCAATGGGATGCTGTCCCGAATTTGTCGCGCTTGATTAATATAGGCTTTACCTTAGGTACTGTCAACAACTTTTTGAAGAAATTTTTGAACTTCTTCGTGGTCTCCAGAACCGAGGGTTTTTCTACATCAACCACTGCCCTTTTTTAAGTCATCCTTAAGAGGTGCAGCGAGGGTTATTTTACGCGTTTTTATAGCCTCGTCAAGCGAAAAACATCACTTTTTTGAAAAATCTTTTTTTCCACATATTATCGGCACTTTTACAATTTGCCTCATGTACGCGCGCGCAAATCCTTATTCTCCTATTACTTACATAGAGTTTATGAGGTATAGTCCGACCTGATTTTGGGTTAACGAAAAACGAAAATCTTTTTTCTGATCCATTTCTTTTTAGCTATTTTTCTAATTACTTAATAACTACTAATCTAAATTATTTTTCGCAATTTTTTTGAATTGCGAAACTTCTCAAATTTCACCTTGTTTTTGCTTCGAAGCGAAAAAGCGCATGATTATCCTTCAGAAAGCGAAAGAAAAAGCAGACGAGGGTCTCCCCTGCGCCTGCTTGATCGTTTGGCTAGAGCTTATAAGACGGTCTTCCAGAGGCCGTGCTTATTGCAATAAGCATATACCTCAAGGACCTTTTCGCCCTTCTCGATATGGAAGATAGCCTCAGGTGCCTCTCCTGGGTTGAAGCGGCGTCTTTGGCCTCCCTTATCGGTGTAGAGATAAACCCATTCGATGTAATGATCTTCCGCCATCGGGTGAGGGACGCTTCCGACTTTGACGAGAACCTCTTCTCCTTTGATCTCAACGACTGGGAGATGTTTCTCGGTTCCTTCGGTGGCTGGGCTCTTGGCAATGAGTTCACTCATTGGTTCGCCGCAACACATGATTTCGCCACCGCCGTTTTTGACCATGGCGACTATATTGCCGCAATGTCTGCAAATAAGAAATTTGACCATAGTGGTCCTCCTTTATTCTCTGTTGTTAATCTAAGTATAAGGCATTGCGCCAAAGAAAGACAAAACACGCTCAAAAAAAGAGGCCACCGAAGTGACCTCTAATTACCTAAATAAGGTTATTACTTAAGCATGCCTTCGATGAGACCCTTGAAGGAGTCTGGCTCTAAGGATGCACCGCCGACGAGAGCGCCATCGATATCTGGCTCGCTCATGTACTCGGCGACGTTGGCTGGTTTGACGCTTCCGCCATAGAGGATTCTGATTTCCTCAGCGGTCTGCCCATAAAGCTCACGGAGAACGCCTCTGATGAAGGAAATGGTATCTTCAGCGGTCTCTTTGGATGCGCTCTTGCCAGTGCCGATGGCCCAGATTGGCTCATAGGCAATGACGACTTTCTTCGCTTCTTCCGCAGAAAGCCCTGCAAAACCCTCACGGATTTGTTTCGAGACCCATTCTTTGGTCTGACCTTTCTCAAAGGTATCAAGGGATTCGCCGCAGCAATAGACAGGAGTCATATCGGCAGCAAGAAGGGCCTTGATCTTGAGGTTGCAGACAGGAGAGGTCTCACCGTTGTACTCACGTCTTTCGGAGTGGCCAAGGATAACCCAGTCGATTCCGACTTCTTTGAGCATGGCGATGGAGACTTCGCCGGTGAAGGCACCGTGATCGTGCTCATTGACGTTTTGGGCGGCAACGATGCACTTTGGGTTGATGTTCTCCTTCACGGCAGCAAGGCTGACGAATGTTGGGGCGACACCGACTTCGATGTCATGGGCAACGGCATAGTCGACCATCTCGCTCGCGGCTAAGGCAAAAGCCTTGGCCTCGGACGGGGTCTTGTTCATCTTCCAGTTGCCGAGAAGTAATTTCTTGCGCATGGTTTTTAGATTATTTGAGGACGTCGACGCCTGGGAGGTGGCCATCGTTCTCGATCATTTCGAGGGAAGCACCGCCGCCAGTGGAGACGTGGGAGAAGTTCTGCTTGTAGCCAAGCTGTTTGGCAGCGGAAGCACTGTCGCCACCGCCGATGACGGAGAAGGCTTTGCCTTCAAGGTCTTTGATGGCTTCGCAGACGGCAATGGTGCCAGCCTGGAAGTCTTTCTGCTCGAAGACACCCATTGGGCCATTCCAGAAGACCATCTTGGCCTTGCTGATGACGCTAGCGAAGAGCTTGCAGCTCTCTGGACCGATATCGCAGCCTTCCATATCGTCTGGGATCTCTTTGACGATTTCGATCTTACGACCTTCCTTCTCTTCGAAGCTGTCGGTAGCGACGGCGTCGACTGGGAGGATGATCTTGCCATTGGCTTTCTCTAAGCAAGCTTTGGCGTAATCAAGGGAATCGGCATCGAGGAAGGATTTGCCGATCTTCTCACCAAGGGCTTTGCGGAAGGTGTAAGCCATAGCACCGCCGATGATGATGTAATCGCATTTATTGAGGAGGGTATCGATGACTTTGATCTTGTCGCTGACCTTAAGTCCGCCAAGAACGGCGACGTATGGTCTGTCTTCGTCTTTGACCTCGACGCAACGGGTGAGGTTCTCGACTTCCTTGATCATAAGGTAACCAAGGGCGACTGGTTTTCCTTCGGCTTTTAAGATGGACGGGACACCGACGGTTGAGGCATGGGCACGGTGGGCGCTGCCAAAGGCATCCATGACGAAGACGTCGGCTAAGCTGGCCCAGATCTGGGCTAACTCTGGATCGTTCTTCTCTTCACCCTTTTCGTAACGGGTGTTCTGACCGAGAAGGATCTCGCCGTCATTAAGGGCGGCAACGGCTTTGGTGAGCTCTTCGCCACGAGTAGCTGGGCAGAAGCTCACTTTGACGCCTGGGAGAAGCTCAGCGAGAGCTTTGGCGACTGGAGCCATATCGTTGGCCTTCTTCATGGCCTCGATCTTCTCTGGATCTGGTTCTTTCCATTTGATCTTTCCAAGGTGGGACATAAGAATGACGCGGGCACCTTTGGAGAGCAGCTCTTGGATGGTTGGGAGAGCGGCTTTGATGCGGTTGGTATCACGGATGACACCATTGGTTTGTGGGACGTTGAAGTCGACGCGAACATAGACGCGTTTGCCTTTGAGGTCCTTTAAGTCTTTAACAGTAAGCATAATTTTTTCCTTTTGCTCCTTGCGGATAAATGATAGCACTTCCATGGGAATTTTCCATTACTATGGAAATTAGTTATAGAAACATAGCATTCAGGCTCTTTTCCCATAAAAAAGCCACACGGTGAGGTGTGGCTTAGTTTCAAGATTCGATGAACTTAGTTGAGTTCGGCGAAGTACTTGATGGTACGGACCATCTGAGAGGTGTAGGAGTTCTCGTTGTCATACCAGGAGACGACCTGGACCTGATAGAGACCTTCTGCAAGTTTGATGACCATGGTCTGGGTGGCATCAAAGAGGGAACCGTAGGTCATGCCGATGATGTCGCCGGAGACGAGCTGTTCCTCGGTGTAACCGAAGGAAGCATTGTCTTTGGCAGCGGCCTTCATGACTTCGTTGATCTTGGCGGCGTCGAGCTCTTCGGCTTTGACAACGGCGACAAGGATGGTGGTAGAACCAGTTGGGACTGGAACACGCTGGGCGGAACCAATGAGCTTGCCATTGAGCTCTGGGATGACAAGGCCGATGGCCTTAGCAGCACCAGTGCTGTTTGGAACGATGTTGCAAGCGGCGGCACGGGCACGGCGGAGATCGCCTTTGCGGTGTGGGCCGTCGAGGAGCATCTGGTCACCGGTGTAAGCGTGGACGGTGGTCATGATGCCGCTCTGGATTGGGAAAGCGTCATTAAGAGCTTTGGTCATTGGAGCTAAGCAGTTGGTGGTGCAGCTGGCAGCGCTGATGATCTTGTCTTCTTTGGTTAAGGTCTTCTCGTTGACGGAGAAAACGATGGTTGGGAGGTCTTTTCCGGCTGGAGCGGAGATAACGACCTTCTTGGCACCGGCGTTGATGTGAGCCATGCTCTTTTCTTTGGAGCAGTAGAAACCAGTGCACTCGAGAACGACGTCAACATCGAGTTTGCCCCATGGGCAGTTGTTGGCATCTTTTTCGGCGTAGATGCGGATCTTCTTGCCGTCGACGGCGATCCAGCCTTCTTCGGCTCCTTCTTCACTGCAGGTGACTTTATCGGCTAAAGCGTAACGACCCTGAGCGGAATCATACTTGAGAAGATGGGCAAGCATCTTTGGGCTGGTGAGATCATTGATGGCGACGATTTCGTAGCCTGGGGCACCCCACATCTGGCGGAAAGCAAGACGGCCAATGCGTCCGAACCCGTTAATAGCAACCTTTACTGACATATTCTTACATGTCCTCCTTATTAGACTGCGGTTTAATTATACTAGCGGTAACCCCATTATTAAAGAAAATTACATTTATTTCTTCATAAGAAGAAGGGTCGAATATCCTAGAAATGAGATGAGCGCTCAATTATTTGAAAAGAGGGTTAGAGGAAGTAAGCCCTCCCGTTTAAGTATTTTTTTACCGAAAAGCATATTTTTCTCAACACATTTACTTTTGGGTGGCTATAATATGTCGTCCATTCAAGGAGACAAACATATGAAAAGAAATATTGGCACCATGTCTATCGGCGTTCGCTGCCCAATCATCAGAGAGGGTGACGATCTCGCCAAAATCGTCGTCGATAGTGTTCTTGCCGCCAGCAAAGAAGACAACCTTCCTATCGAGGACAAAGACATCATCGCCGTCACTGAATCGGTTTTAGCCCGCGCTCAGGGCAACTACGCTAACGTCACCGACATCGCAGACGATATCAAAGATATCTTCGGCGGAAAGAAACACGTCGGCGTCGTCTTCCCAATCCTTTCGAGAAACCGCTTCAGCCTCCTCTTAAAAGGTATCGCGCGTGGAGCCAGCAAGGTCACCATCGTCCTTAGCTATCCAAGCGACGAGGTCGGAAACGGCCTTATCAACCTCGACCTTCTCGATGAGAAGGACGTCGATCCATTCAAGGATGTCTTCACCCTTGAGGAATGGAGAAAGCTCTTCGGTATCATCCACCACCCATTCACCGGCATGGATTACCCAGGCTACTACAAAGAATTCGTTGAGGCCGAAGGCGCCGAATGCGAGATCATCTTCGCAAACGACCCACGTGCCGTCCTCAAATACACCAAGAACGTCATCGCCGCTGACATCCACACCGCCCCAAGAACCATCAGGCTCATCAAGAAGGCCGGTGCTGAGAAGGTCGTCGGACTCTCCGACATCCTCGCTCACAGCGTCAACGGTTCCGGCTACAACGCCGAACACGGCTTACTTGGTTCCAACAAAGCCGACGAAGACAGAGTCAAGCTCTTCCCACGCGATGGCATGCCATTCGTCATGAAAGTCCAGGAAGAAATCAAGAAGCTCACCGGCAAGACCGTCGAAGTCATGGTCTATGGCGATGGCGCCTTCAAGGACCCAATCGGCGGAATCTGGGAACTCGCTGACCCAGTGGTCTCCCCATTCCACACCCCATTCCTTGACAGAACTCCAAACGAGCTCAAACTCAAATACCTTGCCGATGGCAAGTACAAAGATCTCTCTGGTGAGGCCTTAAGCGCTGCAATCGCTGCCGACATCAAAGAGAAAGACGCCAACCTCTTCGGCAAGATGACCTCTGAGGGCACCACTCCTCGTAAGTACGCTGACCTCATCGGTTCCCTCTGCGACCTCACTTCCGGTTCCGGCGACAAAGGAACCCCAATCGTCTGGATCAGAGGCTACTTCGATAACATGACTTCCGGCAACTAAGCCTAAGAAGAAAAACAAAACGGCATCTCATGGTGCCGTTTTTTCATTCTATGTATTCTTTGACTTCCTCTAAGGAATCAAGAATCAGGCAATCGGTTCCTTTCATAAGGACTTCTTTGCTTTGATGTCCCCTACTCACAAGGATGATGTTCGCGCCTAATTCCTTGGCTACCTCAGCATCATGGACGGTGTCTCCGATAAAGAGGGTTTTCTTTGGATCCAGATGGGTTTTGCTGAAGAAATTCTTCGCAACATCCGCTTTTCCTGCTGCGTAAATATCGCTTACTCCCACTATATGGTCGAAGTGTTTGTCTACCCCTGCCATCTTGACCTGGCCTAAGAGTTCGGTTTGTTTTGTGGCGCTTAAGCAGATAAGGGTTTTCTTCCCTTGGTATTCCTTGATGAAGCTCTCGAAATCTGGGAACACTTTGACCTTGGAGAAGTCCCTTCTATATGCGTCGATGAAGTATTGGGCTAGAACGTCGAAATTATCATTTCCTTCTGGTGGGAGCTTGAATCCGACATGCTTATAAAACTTGATGACCGGGAAGGTGAAATGGGTTTTATATTCTTCGACGGTTATGGTCTTGTGGCCTTGCATCGTGAGCATCTCATTGGCGATATCAGCCGTATAAGCGCAGTCATCGATGATGGTCCCGTTGAAGTCGAGGACGATGTTATCGCAGGCGAATTTCTTTTCCATATCTTTATTGAAGAAGCGTTTCTATCGAAACGACACCTTTGAAAAGCTCTTCGAGAGTCGTTCCTAAAGCCGCAGCCAAACGGCTTAAAACAAGGACACTGGCATTCCTTTTTCCTAACTCAAGTTCAGAGAGATAGCTCTTCGCCATATCGGCATCGGCGGCAAGCTCAACCTGGGAAAGGCCTTTTTCTTTTCTCAGGAAAGCGATACGGCGACCAAGCTGCCAAAGGACATCGTTCTTATTTGCCATTCCTTAGCTCCTCCGCATGGGTGTGAACATACCTAAGAAGGTGATTGACGTTGCTCTTGGATATCTCGGTATTGAGCTCTTCGCTTAAGAGTTTTGAGAGCTCATCTAAAGATGCGTCTGGGTTTTTCACTCTTAATTCCATCAAAGCTAAGAGCTTTGGATTAGAGATATTCTCTTTGCCTTCTTTATCAAAGAGGTAATTGATTTCTTCGATCTGACGTTTGGAGGCAAGGACCACTCTTCCGTAGTTCGCGGTATCAAGGTTGCTGAGTCTATTGCCGATGCTAGAGAAGTCACGGCTGATACGGACATCCTCGAAAGCAAGACATTGATCCTTTGCGCCCATGAGGACTAAGAAGTCGCTGATCTCGTCTCCCCTCTTAAGATAGAGAACGAATTGGTTCCTTCTTTTGCTTAACTTGCAAGAGAAAGGATGAGGCTGATATTTGGACCAGATTTTTAATAAAAACTTTGCAAATCCTTCATCTTTTACGCAAATCTCAAGGTGATATGAGCGGGATGCAGGGTTATTGACGGAACCTCCTGCGAGGAAAGCTCCTGTTAGATAAGCGGCAACCTCTTCGGATGAGGAGATAACGTTCTTTGGTTTCTCAGGGTTGAAGAAATCGACCTCAAGGTCTTCGAGGATCTTGCCTGCCTCATCATCGACGATGACGTGATAGACCATCCTCTTAAGGAAGCCTGCGCTTCTGGTATAGGCGAATCTGACGTCGACGCCATAAAGCTCATGGAGATATTGATAGACGCATTTGGCGATCGCGCTGTTCTCGCTAGAAAGCTCGAGGCCTTCTTGCTTGCCTCTGATTCTTAGATATCCATTGATGCGGACAAACGAAGAAAGAAGCGCCTTCTTCTCAGAGACCGATCTCTCGGCTTTGGCGCTTTCTTCCTTCACAAGCCTTGCGAAGGAGATGGATTCATGAGCGGCCACTAATTGGCCTCCTCGTTGCGACTAAGCTCACGATGCGAAATGGTGCACTTGTATTTGTCTTTGTAGTGATCGTATAGGGTTTGGGCGATATAGACGGAACGGTGTTGTCCTCCCGTGCAGCCAACATTGACGGAGACATAGCCTTTCCCCTGCTTAATCATCTCTTCAAAGAAGAGGTCAAGGTTGGAATATAGGCCATTAAGGAACTTCTCGGTGACTTCGCTTTTCTCAATGTACTCTTTGATAGGCTCATCTAAGCCCGTGAGAGGACGGAGTTCCTTAACCCAATATGGGTTAGGAAGAAGTCTCGCATCGATGACGATTTCGCTGTCTCTTGGAAGACCATATTTGAAACCGAAGGAAGAGAAGAAGATGAAGAGCTTCGATTTCTCTTCTCCGATGATGGTTCCGGCATAGGCACGGAAGTATTTCTCACTCATTGAGGTGGTGTCGATATAGATATCGAAAAGAGGCCTTAGCTTATCCATGATTGAGCGGTCGTTGGCAATCGCTTCCTCTAGGGTTAAGCCACGAGGCTGCATTGGGTGGATGTGACGGGTAAGGCGGAAACGGGACATAAGCCCATCGAAAGAGCAATCTAGACCCCAGGTCTTTAGCTCAACGCCTTTCTGGTTCTTGATGACGTTATAGATCTTCTCGAATTTGTCTAAGTTGACGAAAAGGGCGACCTTTCCATATGTCTGAGGATCGTTTTTGAAAACGTCGATGAGGGATTCTGCCAAAGCGAAAGGAATCTGCTCAACGATGTAGTAGCCTAAAGACTCCGCCACGGAAGCGACGGTTGTTTTACCAGCGCCTGAGCAACCGGTAACGAGAAGAAGCTTGATCTTTTCCTCAGTCATTATTTCTTCGCCTTTCGCACATATTGTACCGCGCTTGTGGCCGCGATGGCGCCATCTGATGCTGCGGTGACGACCTGACGTAACGTTTTGTCGACGATATCCCCTGCTGCGTATAAACCTTCGCAAGAGGAAGCCATATTGGCATCGACCTTGATGAATCCCCTATTGCTCTCGAGTCCTAATGGGGAAAGGAAAGCGGATGCGCTCTTCTCTCCGAAGAGAGGGAAAACGACATCGGTTTTGATTTCGAAAACCCCGTCTTTTCCTTCGCATTCAATGGAAGATAAGGCGGATTCGCCAATGATTTTTGAAATTTTAGTGCCAGTAAGAAGAGTGACGTTATCCTTAGCAAGAAGTGAATCAAGCATCATCTTCTCACCTTCGTATTCTTCTTCTGGGGTGATGAGGTAAAGCTTGCCAACAATGGCCTGAAGATAAAGAGCCTCCTCTAAAGCCTGGAAGCCTTTGCCATATATCACAGCAGTTTTGCCTCTATAGAGAGGGCCATCGCAAGTAGCGCAATAAGAAACGCCTTTTCCAAAGAGATCTTTCTCTCCTGGGATGGTTGGGACGTTGGATAAGCCAGTCGCAACGATGATGGCTAATGACGAATAGGTTTCATCTTCTGTGGCAACGATGAAGCGTCCGTCTTCTTTGTGGACATTCTTAACTTCGCCGTACGTGGATGAGACACCAAGTGATTCGGTGCTCTTAAGAAGAGACATGGCGAGGTCGAAGCCGTTGGCGTTTGGGATGCCTGGGTAATTGCCGACTTCGTGGATGTTGAGGAGCTTTCCACCTGGAGCAGATTTCTCTAGCCAGACGAAAGAGGCGTTGGCTCTAGCCAAATAGAGAGCGGCCGAGATACCGGCTGGACCCGCCCCGATGATAAGGATGTCAGTATTAACCATCTTTATTCAGACTGCGTTTCTAACGCTTCCTCCTTTTTGATTTTATCGAAATGCTTTTCAGCAAAAATCGGCATTAATGATAAGGCCGCTCCTAATATGGCGAAGGCGATCATTAAGAAGAAGCCATATGAGAGGTTGACGTACTGTCCATTGGCTTCGATCGTGTTTTGGCCAAAGATCATAAGAACGGCGGAGATTCCCGCAAGAGACATGCCTCCGATTGAGAAGTATCTCGCGAGTTTCTCTTTGTCTTCTTTCTTTGAGAAGACGAACACAAGGATGAAACAAATCAAAGAAAGGACAAGAAGGGCATACGCAACGATGTAAATAGGTGTCTTGGCCATAACCTCAAACCCAGTGAATGGGGTGACTATTCCACTGCCATCTTTCTCGGTCGATAAAGAAACGCTCTGGAGAAGAGGGAAAAGAAGGGTCGATAAAATGACAATCGATGACCAAAGAGGAGTCAATCCCTTGTCTTTCTTGGCCTTGATAGCCTCATATAGATGGAAACATAAGATACCACCTACGCCGGTGATAATGTAAATAAGGGAATTCGAGATACTCCAGCTGTTGTCAGAACCCATGTTGAAGTTAGAGTCTCTCATCGGCTCAAGGATGATGCGGACAAGCCCATACCAGATGAAATAAGCGAAAAGCAAATCACCTGGGGCAAGTTTCTTCTTAAGAAGGGCTTTCACACCATAAGCGATGATGAAATAACCACCAAGGTTAAGAAGGGCCTCAATAAGGAAGAGAGGGACATGGATCATTCCATCAGGAAGCATTCCACCGCCGTTATTGAGATTCATTTGTTGGAGAACATATGAAGGAAGGATATTCCAAAGGCCTTCCACTTTGACGGCTTGGCCATAGACTTCGACATTGGTGAAGTTGCCAAGTCTTCCTAAAGCCTGAGCAAGAAGAATGGTTGGGACAGCGATATCGAAAGCGGATCTCCAGTCGACTTCTTTATGCTCGTGGGTGAACCACAAGGCTCCGACAATGACACCAAGGAAGACACCGCCAAGAACGGTTAACCCACCGTTCCAAACCTCAAAGACTCTGTGGAACGGTCCGTTGGCGAATTCTCTGGTCCAGTTTCCGACGACGTACCAAATACGTGCGCCAATGATGCCGGAGACGAATCCGAATATTAAAGTCGTGGCAAAAAGGTCGCGTTTTTTGAATTTCTTGTTCAAACGGTAATCGGTTACAAAGTAGGAGATGCCGGCACCGCTAAGGATGAAGATGGCGTAGAAAGCGATCTTGAGGCCCTCAAATGATCCTTTGTTGAAAGCGTTGAACACCCCTACTCCATCGCCGATGTAGATACCGGATGGAAGAGGATATGAAATATAAGCGCCAAAGGCATCAGTCCAGACGAAGAAGAGGATGACGGATGGGGCAATCGCACCAAGCATCGCCCACTTGAAGAACTTCTTCTCAAAGTCGGCGAGTTTTCTCTTAGCCACGACGACCGAGAACGAAGTCCAAAGGGTTGCGAAGGAAACTCCGAAGAAGAATCCTCCGAGGATGGCTTTGAGGTAATTGCCGATATAGCTGACTGATCTACCCGCCAAAGCGCCTTTCTCAAATTCGACGATTTCTTTCCAAGCAGGATTGAACTCGAAAGCGGAGGCAAGCATGCCAGCAAGGCCAAGGCCCACTGCGACAACACCAACAACAAAGTTGATCCAATCTTTCTTCGTGAAAGCGTCCGTTAATGGGTCTTTGTTGAAACGGACGAAGTTATAGATGAGGAAGGCAATTCCTCCTAGAAGGAGGAGGCCTCCGATGATTAACAATGCGAATGACATAGGACTATCTTACTCTAATTGACCTTTCTTTGCTGCCTCTTGAAGGACACCCTTCAAGTATTGGCCCGTATATGAGCCTTTGACTTTAGCGACTTCCTCAGGAGTGCCTTTGGCGATGATCGTGCCTCCGGCGTTTCCGCCTTCAGGGCCGATATCGATGATATAGTCGGCACACTTAATGACATCGAGGTTGTGCTCAATCACGATGACGGTGTCGCCATGACTGACGATGCTTTGAAGGACTTTGATGAGACGCTTCACGTCATCCGTATGGAGACCGGTTGTCGGCTCATCGAGGATATAGACTGTTTTGCCAGTCGGACGCTTCTGAAGCTCATAGGCGAGCTTGACGCGCTGAGCCTCGCCACCGCTAAGGGTCGTGGCAGGCTGACCTAACTTGATATATCCGAGGCCTACATCGTATAGGGTTTTGATTTTGTGGGCGATTTGTGGGCGATTTTCGAAAAATTTCACGGCTTCTTCGATACGCATGTCGAGAACATCGTAGATATTCTTGCCTTTATAGACGCATTCAAGGGTCTCGTGGTTATAACGCATGCCGTTGCATTCGTCGCACTTAACGTAGACGTCAGGAAGGAAGTTCATCGGGACGTAGACAACACCAGCGCCTTGGCACTTCTCGCAACGCCCACCTCCGACGTTGAAGGAAAACCTTCCTTTGTCGAAGCCCCTTGCTCTCGCCTCTGGGGTTTCCGCGAAGAGAGCGCGAATGTCATCAAACACCTTCGTGTATGTGGCTGGGTTGCTTCTTGGGGTTCGGCCAATTGGCTCTTGGTCGACGATGACGACTTTGTCGACATTCTCTAAACCGATAGCCTCCTTGTATTCGCCAGGAAGCTCGTCGCTCTTATTGATGGCTTTTTGAAGGATCTTCGAGAGGGTTTGATTCACAAGGGAGCTCTTGCCTGAGCCAGAGACGCCTGTGACGACAGTAAATGTTCCCAAAGGGAAATCGACCGTGACGTTCTTGAGGTTATGGCATTTGCAACCCTTGAGGGTGATCTTCTTGCCATTGCCTTTCCTTCTTTCCTTAGGAACGGCGATGTATTTTCTGCCAGCGAGATAATCGCCGGTAATGGATTCTTTGGTGTTCTCAATATCTTCTAGGGAACCTGTTGCGACGACTTTGCCACCATGGACACCGGCACCAGGGCCAATGTCGACGATGAAGTCAGCGTTCCTCATGGTCTCTTCGTCATGCTCAACGACGATGAGGGTATTTCCAAGATCCCTCATCTCTTTCATCGTCTTGATGAGTTTGGCGTTGTCTCTTTGGTGAAGACCGATTGAAGGCTCATCAAGGACATACAAAACTCCAGAGAGTCTTGAGCCGATTTGAGTGGCTAACCTGATACGCTGGGCCTCTCCACCGCTTAAAGACATCGCAAGACGGTCGAGGGTCAAGTAATTGAGGCCAACATCAACAAGGAAGGCGGCTCTGTTATGGATTTCTTTGAGAACTAGGTTAGCAATTTGCTTCTCAGTCTCATTGAGTTTCTTGTTCGTGTCATCGACCCAATCGACGAGTTTGTCGATGGTGAGACAAGTTACTTCGTAGATATTGAGGCCATTGATTCTGACCGATAAAGCGGCTTCATTGAGCCTTTGTCCATGGCACGTCTCACATTCGGAATCACGCATGAAGGATTCATAGAAAGGCATCATCCATTTGGATGTGGTTTCCTGATACCTTCTCTCGATCATCGTTTTGACGCCTTCGATGAAGCCTTTTCGATGAGAGACGTTTCCGGTGTTTGATCTAAGGGTGTAGCTGATCTCTTTGTCGCTTCCGATGAAGATGATCTTCTTCTCTTTCTCGGTGAACTCCCCTAATGGCTTATTCATATCGATGCCATAGGTTTCGCAAAGGATTTTGAAGGTCTGCCACTCAAGAAGGTTGGAGCCAACCTGATTCTTGAAGTAACGGAGACCGCCTTTGTTGATCGAGAGTTTTGGGTCAGGGATCATAAGGTCCTCGGCCACACTTCTCTTGAGGCCAACGCCATGGCAATCAGGGCAAGAGCCTAATGGGGCGTTAAACGAGAAAAGACGAGGCTCGATCTTCGGGATGCTGAACCCGCATTCTGGACAGGTATGGTTGCTGGAGATAAGTTTCTCTTCTTTGTCGGTGTGGATGAGAAGATAGCCATCGCTCCAATTGAGGGCAAGCTCAACATCTTCCGCCACTCTTGAGCGGATGTCGTCTTTGACGACAAGACGGTCGATAACGATATCGATGTCATGACGCTTGTTCTTCTCAAGCTCAGGGACTTCTTCGATGAGATAGAACTCGCCATCGACTCTGAGTCTCGCAAAACCTGCGTCCTTTAATTTATCGAGGGTGGCTTTATGGGTTCCTTTCTCGTGTCTCACGACTGGGGAAAGGATTTGGAGTTTGGTTCCGTTTTCGTATCTAAGAATGGCTTCAGTCATCGAGGAAGGAGATTGAGCCACGATCGGTTTATGGTGATGTGGGCAATATGGAACACCGATACGTCCAAAAAGAAGACGGAGGAAGTCATATATCTCAGTGACGGTTCCTACTGTTGAACGAGGGTTATGGGATCCTACTGTTGAACGAGGGTTATGGGATGTCGTCTTCTGATCGATTGAGATGGCTGGGGAAAGACCTTCGATGGCATCGACATCAGGTTTGTCGACTCCGCCAAGGAATTGTCTTGCGTATGGCGAAAGGGATTCGACGTATCTTCTTTGCCCTTCGGCATAGATCGTCTCGAAAGCAAGAGTCGATTTGCCAGAACCGCTTACGCCGGTGAAGACGGTAAGGGTTTCTTTAGGCATCTCGAGGTCAATGTTCTTGAGATTGTTCTCTCTAGCCCCTTTTACGAAAATGTGTTTGCGTGTATCCATAGCAAGCAAATTATAGGAAATTCAGAGGCAAGACGAAACAAAAACACCCTAATATTTCTTTTTGCAAAAGAAAAACTTGGCCCTAACTAGATTATTTGAGGACGTCCTATATAATGTTTCGAAGCGGGACGTAGCACAGCTTGGTCGGGACGTAGCACAGCTTGGTAGTGCACTACCTTGGGGTGGTAGGGGTCGTGAGTTCAAATCTCATCGTTCCGACCAATTCATAAAAAATACCTTGGTTTTGCCAAGGCTTTTTTATCTTCTTGCCGACAATTATTATGGGTAGAGATATATGTCTATGACACCGCAATAGGTCGAAAGACCATCTTGGCAATTGTTGATGTCAAACATCGGGTAATCGGATCCAATCCAGCGTGTGCGAACTTCAATGCTATTTAAACGATAAGCGTCGAAATACCACCCTCCACCACATACCTTGTCAGAAGGCAAACCGTGATAAGCTCCGCTATCAGGCATTCCTAAAATGAATAAAACGTCGTCGAAACTCATTCCCATTTCGATGGACAGCACTCTTTCAAGCGACGGAACATGTTGCCTCCTTTGTCTTGGAGAATTATTTATATAATGCTGACCGAAATAATCGCTGAAGGCTTTTTCGTCATATTCGTCATAAGAAGTCACTTTCCATACGCCTTTCGAATCCTTTTCGACATTAACGTTCACATAAGAATCAGATGATATGACATACGACAAGCAAGACATATCGTATCTTCCTCTGAATGAAGGAGTCCCAATGATATCCAGCGCATCGAAAAGAGAAAGATTCACTATCTTTGAGAAATCAGAGAGGCTCGTCTTCTTTTTCGCATATGACTTGTGAAGAGAGATCTTTTCGCCATCCACCACATAAACATGGTCTTTCTCATCGCCTTTTATAAAACGAAGATCCTCGAAGTCCATGCAAAGGTTCTCTTCTAAGAATTGTTCGGTAACGTTTGGATCATCAAAAGGATCGGCGTACACGACAGAAGATTCAATAGACGAAGCTTCTTCGGTTTGAACGCACCCAGAAACCACTGCTAGAGCGGAAAGGAACAACAAACTGCGGTTTGAACGCACCCAGAAACCACTGCTAGAGCGGAAAGGAACAACAAACTGACATTAAAGGATTTGGTTTTCATCTTTATACAAAGCTCACACTATGATCATCGAAGTCTTCCGGTTCATGCTCATTGAAATTCAGTCTAAAAACTCCCCAATAGCAAGGGACTTCGACTGTCTTCTTGTCCTGTTCTATCTTGGTCGTTAGGAAATAATCGTCCCTTTCAAATATGGATGGGTCGAAAAACGGACATCCCTCATATTCATACCATCTGGTAACATGGAACGATCCTCCAGAAGAAATGCCCCAACAAGCAACCTGAGCATTGTTATCAGAATACCTGCAAGGTCTTCCCAAGATAGCGAAAACGTCATTTATGTACATGCCCGTCTTGATCTTTTTGCATCTCTCAAGACTTGGTTTGTATTTGGTCGTTTCGTCAATGTAGTTCGACAATTGATAAGAAACCATCGCTACCGTCCATTCGGATTCGGTGTTAAGGGACAAAGACAACGCCCTCTCGATTCCGTCTTTGCATAGATATGAGACGGAATGGTCTTTCTCAAGTCCTCTAAAAGAAGGTATTCCGATCTTCTGGATGACCTTGAAGAAAGGCTCTCCAATTACATCGTCGAAGTTGCTCTCATCGAACTTGACCTTAGGGCAGGTGACATGTTCCGTGATTTTGTCGTCCTTGACTCTGAAGGCATGGTCTTTTTCCTCGCCTCTTGCGAAATACATGTCCTCAAAGACCATGCAGCCATCGGCTTCAAGAGAAGCAGCCGTTAAATCCGGAGAATCATATTTATCCGCCTTAACTGAAATCTCGGCGGAGTTATCTTCTGGCGTTATTTGGCAAGATGAAAGAGAAGCCAGAAAGAGAGGCAGCATGATGAGCTTTCTGATTCTATGGGTTGCCATAGCCTAATTATAAAGGGTTTTGAAAAGCCTTGGGAAATATATGAGATTCCTTATCTCATAGAGTGTGGCGTTTTCTTCTCCAAAACCTCAATGTTCAATAAAAAACACCTTGGTTTTGCCAAGGCTTTTTTCTTTTTTCTGTTCGTTTCGAAGAGAGAAGTATAATGGGCATTTTAGCGCGATGACAGAACCTCTTTAGCTTTCAAGAACCTGAAAAGATTGGACTAGGACATTCTACTCTTAGATAAATATACATAAGAGACGCCACAGTAAGTGTTACTGCCTTTTGGACAGTTATCTTTTTCAAACGCCGGGTACGATGAGTCAATCCATCTGGCTGAAAGATATAAATCGCATTTGCGCTCCATGTTCCAACTACCCGAGCATTCCCCCGTTTCCCTCAATCCGTGGTACTTGCCACCACTAGGCCTTCCTAGAATGAACAAAACATCGTCAAAGAGCATGCCCATAGGGATTGATCTGATTCTTTCAAACGAAGGAACATATGAACGTTTTTGAATGTCGGAAGATTCGTATTGCCTTCCGAAATCCTCGCTGAATCCCTGTTCATCGAATGTCTTCAATGAGGAAACCGTCCATTTGCTGTCATGGTTTTTCTCAATGTAAACGGTCGCATAGGACTCGGGCGATATGACGTAGGTGAGGGACGGGCCCTCATCGTATCTGCCCCTGAATGAGGGTATGCCTATCGTCTCCATCGCGTCGAAAAGCGGCGATCCGACGACGGCCTGGAAATCCGAGAGCGATCTCTCTTTCCTTTCGTAAGACCTGTGCTCGGAGACCTTCCCGTCCTTCATGGCGAAGGCATGGTCGTTCCTGCCGCCCTCCCCTTTTACGAATCTCAGGTCCTCGAAAACCATGCAGAGGCTCTGCTCAAGGTAATCCTCGGTTATGGATGGGTCCTCGTATGGGTCGGCGTATGATACGGAGCACTCGGAGGAAACTTGGCTTGTCCCCGCATCCGAAAGGCACCCCGTCAAGGAAAACGGGATGAGCAACGACAATAATCTTGCTTTGTTCTTCATTTCCGATTAATTGATATACTCGACGTTTGGATAGTCTTCAATGCCGTGTTCGTTGAAAGAAACTCGCTCAACTGACCAATAACATGGGTGCATGTCCGGTTTTGAGGTTGTGCCTGCGTTGTATGTGCCAAAATATTCATCCCTTTCGAATATCTTTGAATCGAAGAAAGGCGATCCTTCGTTTTCAACCGAACCAGAGACATGAAATGATCCTCCGGCAGGCATCCCCCATGCGCATATTGACCCGTTCGGCTCGGAAAAAACACTTGGCCTTCCCAGTATGAACAAGGCGTCTGTGAGATACATACCCATTTTTATGCTTTTGCACCTCTCAAGGGTCGGCCTGTATGTGGAGCCGGCGTCCACCTGGTTCCTCAGGCTGTAAACGATTTCCTTTTCGTTAATCGCGCTCACGGTCCATTCCGACTTGCCGTTGAGGGAAAGCGAAAGGCTCCTCTCGATTCCGTCCTTGCACAGGTAGGTCACGGAATGGTCCTTCTCCAACCCTCTGAAAGAGGGTATGCCGATGTTTTGTACGACCTCGAGGAAAGGTTCCCCCTCGGCGTCGTCGAATTTCCCCGCGTCGAATCTGGCCTTCGGGCATGTGACATGCTCCGTTATTCGGCCTTCCTTGAACCTGAACACGTGATCCTTCTCCTCGCCCCTCGCGAAGTACATGTCCTCGAATAGCATGCAGCAGTCCGCCTCAAGGGATGCGACCGTGATGTTTGGGGAATCGTATCTGTCGGCGTTTGCGGAGCCGTCCTCTGATCCGGCTTGGCAGCCTGAAAGGGAAGCCAGAAGCAGCGGAAGGAGGATCAGTTTATTTCTACGATACGCCATAGCCTAATTATAAAGCGTTTTGAAAAGCCTTTGGAAATATATGAGATTCCTTATCTCATAGAGTGTGGGGTTTTCTTTTTCAAACCTCAATGTCGCAATAAAAAACACCTTGGTTTTGCCAAGGCTTTTTTGTTTTTCGCTTATTTTGACGAGAGAAGCATGATGAGCCTCATCTTTTCTTCTGAGGAGAGGTTTTCCTTGCTCTCGATAATCATTTTCTCAAGGTCACGGAAGACACTTTCATCGTCTCTCTTTATTCCTAATAAATAGTCGGAGGTCGTCCCTAGGGCTTTGGCCAAAAGGACCACCGCTTCAGAATGCGGAAGCCTTGAGCCACTAAGGTACTTGCAGACGCTCGCCTCAGTGAGGCCGCTTCTCTTAGCGAGTTCCCTTTGGGTCATCCCCTGCTCTTTCATAAGAGCCTTAACGCGATGATGTAGTTTCTCTTCCATACTTGCCAAAAGTATAAATCGTTTTGTTATTTTGGAAAACAGAACAAAGAAAAAAGAGGAGGTCAATTGACCCCCTCGATTTTGTTTATTCGGATTAGAGACCGAACTTCTTGATGGCAGCCCAACGATCCTGAGCGTACTTCTCACACTTGGTGAGGAGTTCTTCAGCATGTTCTGGGTTGGCAACTGGGAGCTGGGAGAAACGGGTCTCGAGCATTAAGAAGTCACGGAACTTGGTCCAATCTGGCTCTTTGCAGTCGAGCTGTAAGCCAGGTTTTCCTTCCTTAACAAGACGTGGGTCATAACGGAAGGTGGTGAAGTAACCGCATTCGACGGCTCTCTTCTCTTCGCCGATGGAGTTGATAAGTCCGCCTTTGATGTGCTGCTCGGCGCATGGGCAGTAGCAGATAACAAGGGATGGACCATTGTAGCTTTCGGCTTCCTTAAGGGCCTGGATGGCCTTCATTGGGTTGGAACCAAGGGCGATCTGGGCGACATAGACGTGTCCATAGGACATGGCCATGAGAGCGAGGTTCTTCTTGGCTTCTTTCTTACCGGAAGCGGTGAACTTGTTGATGGAACCGGTCTGGGAGGACTTGGAAGCCTGACCGCCGGTGTTGGAGTAAACCTCAGTGTCGAGGACAAGGACGTTGACGTCGGCTTCGTTGGCAAGGACGTGATCGAGTCCGCCATAGCCGATATCGAAGGACCAGCCGTCACCACCGATGATCCAGACGGATTTGTCGACAAGGTCACGGTAGTAGTTCTTGAGTTCTTTGACGGCTTCGTCTTTGGAAGCTTCAACGGCTTTGATGAGGTCTTCGACAAGGGCGCGCTGAGCAAGTCTATCTTTGCCTTCAAGGGCAGCGACGTACTTGGTGGCAAGCTCTTTGAGCTCTGGCTCGACTTCGCCTTCCATGGCGGCCTTGAGGATACGGAGGACCTGGCTGACTTTGTAGTCAGAGGCGATTCTCATACCGAAGCCGTATTCGGCGTTGTCTTCGAATAAGCTGTTGGCCCAGGCAACACCCTCGCCGTGTTCGTCTTTGACGAATGGGGTGAGTGGGGTGGAACCACAGTAGATGGAGCTGCAGCCGGTTGCGTTGGCGACTAACATGTCGCGGCCGAAGAGCTGGCTGAGTAAGCGGTAGTATGGGGCCTCACCGCAGCCTGCGCAAGCGCCGGAGACTTCCATGTATGGACGGAGGAAGCTGACGCCTTTGACGGTGCTGGTTGGGAAGATGTCACCTTTTGGTGAGCAATGATAGTAGAGATAGTCGGCACCAGCCTGTTCAGCGAACTGACCTTTGGCCTCGACCATGGTAAGAGCGTACTTGTCAGTACCCATCTTCTTGGCGGTCTGGTTGGCCATACATTCAGCGACGCAAAGTCCGCAACCGACGCAGTTCATGGTTGAGATCTGGATGCGGTATTTGAGTGACTGATCGGCGGTCTTTGGAAGACCCATGACTGGCTTGACGCCGTTCTTGACGATCTCTGGGGCACCTTCGAGCTCTTTCTCATTGATGAGATATGGGCGGATGGTGGCGTGAGGGCAAACGAAGGCACACTGGTTGCATTCGATACAGTTGGCTGGGTTCCAAAGTGGGACTCTGTCAGCGATGGCTCTCTTCTGTCTGAAAGTGATGTTGGCGTTCATGGTGCCATCGAGGAGCTCGTACTTGGTGAATTCGCTCGTTGGGAGCTCATCGCCATCAAGACGATCGATGGTGCCGATGTATTCGTCGTAGTAGGTATCGCCGGTATCCTCAGCAGCGACCTTGGCGGCTGGGAGGTTGATCCATTCTGGCTTGATCTCGACTTTGCGGAGACCAGCTGGGCCAGCGTCGATGGCGTCATAGTTGTTCTTGACGATATCCATACCCTTCTTGGCGTAGGTCTTCTCGACGAACTTCTTCATCCATTTCTCAGCCTCTTCGTAAGGCATGATTTTTGGTGAGAGTTTGAAGAAGGCAGCCTGGAGGGTGGTGTTAGTGTGACGGCCCATGTGGCATTCGGCGGCAAGCTTGTTGGCGTCGATGACATAGAAGTTCGCTTTCTTCTCGGCAAGGAGATGCTTCATGCGGTTTGGCATGGCTCTTTCGAGAGCGGCATCGTCCATATCGGTGTTAAGAAGGAAGGTACCACCAACCTTAAGGTTGTTGATGATATCGAACTTGAAGATATAGGTGTCAAGGGAGCAGGAGATGAAGTCAGCGTTCTTGACGTAGTATTCGCTGTGGATTGGGTTCTTTCCGAAACGGAGATGGGAACGGGTGGTTCCGCCAGCCTTACGGGAGTCATACTGGAAGTAAGCCTGGGCATACTGGCCAGTGGCGTCGCCGATGATCTTGATGGAGCTCTTGTTGGCGGAGACGGTACCATCGGAACCTAAGCCATAGAATAAGCACTCGGTGCAGTCGTGTTCGATCTTGAAGGACTCATCGACTGGGATGGAGAGGTTGGTGACATCGTCTTTGATGCCGACGGTGAAGCTGGTCCAGTTCTTCTTGGCGTTGAGGAAGTCATAGATGGACTTGACGTCTTTTGGCTGGGTGTCTTTGGAGGAAAGACCATAACGGCCACCGATGACGGTGTCGATATGACGGCCTTCTTGCGCAAGAGCAGCGAGGACATCAAGGTAGAGAGGCTCGCCTTCGGAACCGTTTTCTTTGGTTCTATCGAGGACGGCGATCTTCTTAACGGAAGCTGGGATGGCTTCGACTAAGAGCTTGGTGTTGAATGGGCGGTAGAGATGGACTTTGACAAGACCGACCTTCTCGCCTTTGGCATTCAAAGCGTCGACGACTTCGCCAGCGGTCTCGGTAACGGAACCCATGGCGATGATGATGCGCTCGGCGTTTGGA
Source organism: uncultured Erysipelotrichaceae bacterium (assembly GCA_902802355.1). GTDB lineage: Bacteria > Bacillota_I > Bacilli_A > RFN20 > CAG-826 > UBA4951. The sequence goes on along the minus strand of CADCLU010000007.1, from coordinate 1,675 downwards.
TCGCCATAGTAGCAGAATGGGTGATACTCACGTCCGGTGAGACGGCTTGCTTCAGCGAAATACTTCTCAACGATTGGGGTGATTTCGTCGAAGTGCTTGTTCTGAGCCTCACGGGCCTGGAAGTAGATATCGTCATTCTCAGCGCCACCGCGGGTGACTGGGTGGGTGTGTGGGTTAAGAGCGCGGGCTCTGAACTCCTCGACCTTGTCCATGCGAAGGAGCTTCTTCCACTCCTCTTTGTCGACGAACTCGACGTTCTGGACTTCGTGGGAGGTACGGAAACCATCGAAGAAGTGCATGACAGGGGTCTGGGCCTCAATGGCAACAAGGTGGGCAACTGGGGCAAGATCGGCGATCTCCTGGACGGAACCGGAGCAGATCATGGTCATGCCGGTCTGGCGGCAGGCATAGATGTCAGCGTGGTCGCCGAAGATCGAAAGGGCGCGGGTAGCTAAGCTTCTGGCTGAGACATGGAGGACAGCTGGAAGGAGCTCACCAACCCATTTGTAGAGGTTTGGGATCATGAGAAGCAAACCTTGGGAGGCGGTGTAGGTGGTTGCTAAGGCACCAGCCTGGAGGGCGCCGTGGACGGCACCGGAAGCACCGGCTTCGCTTTGCATCTCAACGACTTTGACTGGGGAGCCAAAGAAGTTCTTCTCTCCTTTTGAGGAAATGGCGTCGACATTCTCGGCCATTGGAGACGAAGGGGTGATTGGATAGATGGCTGCGACTTCAGTGAAGTAGTAGCTTTCCATAGAGGCAGCGGTGTTGCCGTCTACGGATTTGAAGGTCTTTTTGATTTCAGACATTAAAAGAAACTCTCCTTTGTTCGTCAATAAGTATATTACTTATTAACTAACTTCCAAAGAACATTTGAGGAGTGCTTAACAATTGTCTTGTGGCCACCAAAGAAAAAACCGCACGGGGCGGTTTCTTATTTCTTGGTTTTCTTCTTCGTAACCTTTTTGGCCTTCTTTTTCGGTTTGCGTCTTGCTTGCTCTTCTTTGACGAGCTTAGAAAGGACGTAAAGGTCGTGGTCGCTAAGGGAAGCGCTTGGGGAGATAAGGCCTCCAGGGCCTGCCATCCTCTTATATACGAAGTCGCCGATTGAGGCATACTCAGCGAGTTCCTCTTTCTTGGCCACTTCTCTTTTTGGCTTTGGTTCTGCTGGTTTCTTTTCCTTAACGGTCTCTAGCTTCTCAAGATATTCCTTGATGGCAGGGATGAGGTCATTCATGTTGATCGAGGAATCCATAAGGATGAAAGGCTCGAACATGATGAGGTCGTCCGCCAAAACATCAGGGTATACCCCTACCCACTTGGAAAGCATATCCAAGGTGACGTATTTCTTGTTCTTCTTCTCAAGAACGGAAAGAGTTCGCTTGAGGCGATAAAGATCAGGTTTCTTTTCCATATACCTTATTGTAGCGATGAAGAATGTAAAAAGGAAAGGCGGATTGAATTAACGAGTTTCTTCAGCGATCTCGCCGAAGGAGGCGTTACGCTTGTACTTCTCTTTGTCTTTCTTCATTTCTTCAAATTCGGACAAAGCCTCCTTGGTGATTTCATTTGGCACTTCAAGGCGGATTTCAAAAGGAATTCTCTTTTCACGCACGCACTGCTGAAGGAATAAAGAGATAGCCGTCGATAGGTCAAGACCAAATTCAGAGAACAA
>CADCLU010000006.1 GCA_902802355.1 uncultured Erysipelotrichaceae bacterium | reverse complement strand
TGCTGGCCAGATTGCTGTTCGCCAGATTGCTGTTCGCCAGAGTTGTTTGGATCGTCTTGGATGTAATCCTCGAGATTCCTAAGTCTTCTAGCGAGCTCTTCATATGTCTGGTAGAGCTCATCGTCTTCACTGACGCCGGCTTGTCTCGCTAATGCGAGGGCATCGTCGATCTGATCGGCAAGCTGCTTGCCATAGGCAACCATCTGGTCGGTTGGGAGAGCGGTGAGATCATCGAACATATCCTGGAAATCCTGACGGAGGCCTGTGATATCGCCTTCGATGAGGTCTTGACCTTGATCTTTAAGGTGCTGATCAGGTTCGGTCTTAAGGGCCTTACCGATCTCCTCTTTGGTGTTGAGTTCGTCAACGAACGAATCAATGTTGAATTCGTGACTTGCGACAATATCGCTTCTTGAGTCGGTGTTCTCAATGCTTTGGAGTTCGCTCTGAAGATGGCTAAGCTGTTCGTCAATGTAGGACTGCAAAGCGGAATTAGCGCCGCTGTGCTTGCTGTTTTCCTCTTTGGCCTCGCTGATGAGGTCGCTGGTTAAGCTGTCGATGATGTTGCCAGAACTATCAACGATGGATTCGCCTGAGTGATTGAGGTTCTTTGGGGTCAAGAAGGACGCACCAAAGAATGCGCTGGCCACGGCCAAAGCTGGGACGACCCAAATGCCCACGCTGAATTTGAGGGCTTTGGTTGGTTTCTCAGCCAAAGTGGTGGTGGCGTCTTCACGCTGCTTGGCAAGAAGGGCGCCTTCCTTCTCCTGGAATTCGATCATGGTCGCGCACTTCTCGTGCAAACCAAGTTTCTTATCGAGACGAAGGGCGATCTTTTTGTCGGTTGGTTTGGTCTTGAACCAATAATAATAACCACCAGCGCCAGCGAAGAGAACGCCAGCGATGATGCCGGTCACCACGGCGGCATTTGGATTCGTCAAGAATGAGATGACGATGGCCAATGCGGCGGCAAGGAGACCGATTCCCAAACCCACTAACGCGGATTTGATGATGTGTTCGCGAAGTACCTTTTTCTTGAATCTTTCGAAGTCTTTCATAGGTAATTCTCCTTTCTGTACGGGATTGTACCCTTGCTCGCATAATACACGCTCTCGTGGAAAAGGAAATAATTATTTTTGAACTATAGTCGATTTGGGGTATGTAACCGCTTACAATTAGTGATTTTTCATAGAAATCTACTATTTATTTTTGTAAATTTTCAGCGTTTTTCATGGTTTTCAGTAATAAGAAATCGAGAAAAACATTAGCAAATCTCTAGTTTTTTTGTGCTGAAAATAGTTACAATTAATCAAGGAGCTAAACATGAAAGAAAATATTACTGTCGAATTGAAGTCGAAAGAAGCTTTAGCCTACGATCAAGAGCAGGTTAAGGAGTGGATGGATGATCTCGTTCATCTCATCGTCAAAAACAAATACGAGAAACACAACATCATCGATGTCCTCGACCAGCCGATCGGACACGACCTCTTCTGGGCGATGAGCCTTGATGAGTGGCTCAAGTTCCGTGGATACTTCTCCTGGAAAGACGCCATCAACCTCAACAAAAAGAAACTTGAGATCTTCGGCAACTTAGAAGAACTCAACACCGCCAAGACAACCGTCTACCTCAAAACCGAAATCGACTTCTTCAATAAACACCATCTCCGCTTTGTCTTTGATCTTGAAGATCAGCATGGAGCAGAAAAGAAATACGAGTTCAGCGTGAACCTCAACGTTACCAAACATCTTGCTGACCTCACCCTCATCCAGCTTCTCCGCGCCTTCGAGTTCAGTGTCCATATCCACGGATAACAAACCCAAAAAATCAGGCCTCTTATATAAGGGGCCTTTTTTGTATCATTTGTCCAAAATACGCGGAATTTGCTAGGGATAAAAATAAATCCCCTACGATTTGCAGGGGATTTTTTGATTTTTGTTTAGTTATTTTTTGCGTCCGCTCTTATAGTCTGGGTTGTCTTTCTCAAGGATGGCATCCCACTTGTCGAAATCGTCCTCAGATGGAACGAAGACATATGGCAAGCAGCGGCCGATTCCATGATAGTCGAAACCGTATCCGACGATGTAACGCTGTTCCTCAAGAACGATGCCGGTGAAGTCGGCGACTTCCTGGAAGTGAGGTTTATCAACCTGTCTCTTGATCATGATAACGACATAGAGGTGGCGTGGGTGATAGGTGTCCATGATGTACTTACGGAGTAAATGCATGGTGAGACCGGTATCGATGATGTCCTCGATGATATAGACATCTTTGCCTTCGAGGTTACGCTCTGGTTTCTTTTTGATGATAAGCTCACCGGTTGAGGCGGTTCCGTTATATGAGGAAACCTGCATGGTGTCGATCTGGTTTGGGTGTTTGATGCTCTTGACGAGCTGATACATGAATGGAAGGGCGCCGTTCATGATGCCAAGCAAAATAGGAAGATTGCTCTCATCTTTATCCATCTGTTTGTCCATCTCATGAGCAAGTTTTTCGCAGATGGCTTCGACTTCCACTTCGGTGAGAATAAGTTTTTCCATAGGCTTTTTCCTTTTGACTAAATCATTGTACAACCCCAAAAAATATATACTACCCTGAAAGCGCTTCCTTATCCGTTTCGAAAACTATTTCCACTTTTTTGTGAAAAATCTCTTTTGCCTCTATATATGAGAATTGAGGGGTAAAGTCTTTCCTCTCAATTAGCCCTTTGGCATGGGCATAATGTCTCCGGTCTTCTCCCTTCCTTTTCTTTAGGCATAATCTTGGTTTCATGGGAGGGAGAAGACCTAATAAAAAAGCCGACCATTCCTGATCGGCTTAGTTAATTAGCTAAGAATCAATAGTAGTAGTCTTCGTAGCTGTAGTGATAGAGGACAATCTCAACGTAACCTAAGTAGTTACCGTTTTCGTCATATGCAACTTCAACTGTGGCACCAACTTTCTCAACGGAGTAACCGTATGGATCTTCGGAAGCGTCTAACACAAGTGTTCCATAGCCATTATCAGCGTATCCTTCTTTTCCAAGCTTGGTGTTGATGTTGTTGGCGGCTGTAATGGCCTCGGCTTCGGTCGCGAAGTATAACTTGACGACGGCGTAGAGTTCGAAGTCATATCCATAGTAGTAGTCGTTAGCGTCATCGGTGAGATCTTGGTAGCTTGCGCCAGTGCAGTTTGCAAGGTTGATGGATGGCCAATATGCTGTTCCGTCGTTAAGAGTATGAGCGGTAAGCATGGTGTTCATCTCTGAGTAGGTGATTTTGAGCTCTTCCTGAGCGACATAGGCCTGAATCATGAACACGCCATTTGGATACATGTTCGCGGAGGAGGAGTCGTTAATCCAAGTGAACATGACATACTCTTTGATTGGGCCGTTGTTTCCGGAAGCGGCGACAAGGACTTTATCGTAACCAAAGACGCCGGTGTTTCCTGCAGTGATGTCGGTATTGACGGTGAATCCAGCGGCTTCAATCTGATTCTTATAGGAATTAGCGATGTTTCCGCATCCATAATCCATAAAGACGAAGGCCTTGGATTCAGTGACTTTTTCGTTGATGGCATAGGAGGCGCCGGTTGGGAATGGAAGTGTGAAGGAAGCGTGGATGTAAGTGGTGAAGTAAGTAAGTTCGTACTGGGACCAAGCGGTTCTAGCGGTGATCTGAGAGTTGGCAATCAAGACCTCGAAATCAAGATTCATGGTCTCATTGACTTTGCTGATCTTCATTCCTTCGACGGTGAGATCCTTGAGAGCTTTGCCTTCGCTAGTTCCATTTGTCAAAGCAAGAGCCATGTTGGTGAGAGCGGTTCCGGTCTCATTGACATTGAAGCTGACCTTCATGCCGGCATAGGCGCCAACGTAATCGTTGAGGCCAAGCATGCACATCATGGTTGCGCAGAAAGTGGCGTCGGTGGTGCTGAAGGTGTGGGTTCTTGAAGACTCAGCCCAAGCGATGGAAGCCGCGGCTGTGCCTAAATCTTTAGTGGTGAAGGCGACATCGGCGATCGTTAAAGCGGTATTCGGGGTGATGATGGAGCTGAGATACATCTCATCGGAATCCTCATCGTACTCGACGTTGTAGATACCATAGTTAGCGATGACGGCGGTGCCATAGTCAGTGTAACCGTCGGTGTTGGTTGGGACGGTGGTCCAAATGCCTTTATCATCGCCGTAGTATTCCGTTTTGTAACCTTCGTATTCGAAAGTGGAGGTTTTGCCTTTCGCCATCAAAGCGAAAAGCTCTTTGACCTTTTGTTCATTGGTTCTTGTATCAACGGAGATCTCTGGTTCGGAAGTTGCGATAGGATCGTCTGACGTTACGTTCGAATCGTCAGCTTGAGAGGTTCCGTTTTCGGTTCCGCCTTTCGAGTCGGTTTTGTCATCGCCACACGAAGCGAGGATGAGCGAGCTCGACAAGAGGGCAAGCAATAAGTTCTTTTTCTTCATAGTTGCTCCTTTCTTTGCATAAGCAAGGAATCATATGGAATTTTATAGGGGACCTTTGATAATTCAATGATTATTTTCGTGTGTGTGCGCAAAAACGGTAAGAAATTGTTCATTTGTGGTTCGCTATCGAAACATTGCAAATCAAACTGTCAAAAAGAATTCTTTACAAAGTTTTAAGATTAGCCATATTACCTTAGATAATCGCAAATCTTTAGACAAAAAGTCAATTCAAAGTCCCCATATTTCAAAAATGAGGTGGGTATTTGGCTAAGAAGCCCAGGTTTTGGCAAAAAAAAGCCGGGGTGTCCCGGCTAATTCTTTTGGATGTTGTTATTAGATGCCATCAATAGCCATGTGGGAAACGGCTAAGTAGACGAATCCTTTGTAAGCGGCTGGGGTGTCCGTGGTCGCGGTGGTCATGGCCTTGTCAACGGTGATGGTGAGGTCGGCAGCGGTCTCGGCAGCAAGAGTGTAGCTGGTTTCATCAACCTGTCCGCTCTGGGAGACGACATTGGTGAAGCCGGCGGCAACAAGCTGAGCCTTGAGATTGGCGACGACGTCATCGGCGCTGGCCTCTGGATAGTAGAAGTGAACTTCAGCGGCGTAGCAGTAGGTGACGGTGATGTTGTAGCCGCGAGCAGCAAGAATCTCAATGTATTGCTGAAGCCCAGAGAGCATATCGGCAGTTCCATCGATGAAGTCGATCTTGGTGCAGCCTTCTGGTAAGGTCAAGGCTGGGAGGATCGAAGCGGTTGGGGTGGTAAGAAGCTTCTTGGAAGCGAATTCGGCGTTGACGTCGGCAAGGCTGACGTTCTCAACGGCGCTATCCTGCTGGACTAAGAAGTACACTTTCCAAACGCCATTTGGATAAAGGGTTGCGGCTTCTCCGGTAGCAGTCTGATACATGGTAGCCACAACAGCGGTCTTGGCACCGTGGACGCCAGAAGCGGCGGCGATTTCTTTGGTGTAGATATAGAGGCCGTTGGCGGTCTGGCTGTTCTGGGTATCTAAGGTGAAACCAAGTCCGGTGATGACGGCGCCATAGGCGGTGTTCTTGTTGCCGCAGCCAAGGTCAGAATAGATGAGACCTTCTTCAGCGTCGGCTGGCATGCTGTAGGCATAGCTGGTTCCAGCTGGGAAAGGAAGGGTGAAGCCTGGAGCCTGAGATTGGATGTAGGCTAAGGTTTCGGCATCCCAACCGGTCGCAGGGGCGAAAGTTGGGTTGGTCTTAAGGAAGGCGTCAACCTTGGCGTTGATCTTGGTGGTTCCGATATCGGTAAGGGAGCAGTTGGCGTATTCGAGGTCTCTGTAATTGCCACTCTTGCTGCCTTTGAGGGAATAGCCGATCTTCTCGAAGCCTTTTCCGTCATCGGTAAGGTTGAAGTAAGCTTTGATGGTGGTGAATTCATCGGCAACGCCATCGAATCCAAGACCATCGAGGTCACATAAGGACTGGATGAATTCAGCATCATTGGTGCTGAAGGTGTGGCTACGGGAAGCTTCGCTGAATTCGATGTTCTTTCCGGATTCGCCTAAGTCAGCGAGGATGTGGTTGTAATCCCTGTAGCTGATGTTGGTGTTTGGCGAAACGATGTAGCACATATCGGCATCAACGCCCATGGTGTCGTTGGTGTAGCCGAACTGAGCGATGCCGTAGTTATCGATTTTGGCTTCGCCATATCCCCAATAAGAGGTTCTGACGGAAGAGTCGAGCAAGTGGAACATGCCGCCTTCGTAGTGATATTCGGTGAAATAGCCGGCAGAGACATAGGTGCCGTTATTCGTGGTGGCTAAAGTCGTGAAAAGTTTTTTGACTTTCTGAGCCGAAGTCTCTTCCTCAATGCTTGATTCCTCGGTGCCACTGTCAGATGAGATGGCGGTGCTATCGGTTGCCTCGGCAGAGGTGTCGGCTGGCTGGGAATTGCCGCCGTTGTTGCAGGCCGAGAGGAGCAAAGCTAAGGATAAGAGAGCTGCTGATGTAAGTTTTTTCATCAATAATTCCTCCTGAATTAATGGGTGTAACCCATATGTGAGCCTATTGTAAGTAGGAACCTGACTTTTTCAAGGATTATTTTTAAGCAATACAAAATAAAGCGTTTTCATAACAAAAAACTCGGCGATTTGCCGAGTTTCGTGTTCTTTCTTTTTCCTCTTACTTTCTGAGGCCAAGGGAAGCGATTAACTTCTCGTAAGCGTCATGATCGGTTTTGCTGAGGTAGGCAAGAAGGGTACGTCTTTTGCCGACGAGTTCCATAAGGGATCTCTTGGCGGTGGCGTCGCCGTGGTTGGACTTGAGGTGGGCGGTCAAATCGCTGATTCTCTTGGTGAGGATAGCGACCTGGACTTCGACACTTCCAGTGTCCTTCTCGGATTTGCCATACTTCTTGACGAGATTCTTCTTCTCTTCTTTGTTGAGCATGTGCGTTTCTCCTTTCGATTTACTTAACATTCCCAATGACGAGTCCTCGGAAACGCATTTGAGGGCTTCATCAAAGAGATGTCGCAGGGGTAATTATAAAGAAATAGTGACGCTTTGCAACAAAAAAAGCCCTGAGCTCTCACTCAAGGCTAATTTTCAATTAGTGGCGGTTTCCGCCTTTGCCATGTCCGCCGCGGAAATCCTTGCCGCCTCTTGGACGGTCGTTTCCTGGCTTACGCTCTGGGCGCTCGACATAGCCTTCTGGCTTCTCAAGGAACTCACGGTGGGAGAGCTTGATCTTGCCTTCCTCTAAGCCGATGACGACGACTTTGAGCTTATCGCCGAGCTTGACGAACTTGGTGGCGTCTTCGACGTAGTTCCAGTCGAGACGGGAAACGTGGCATAAGCCATCGGTGGTTCCGAAGAGGTTGACGAACGCGCCATATTCTTCGACACGGGTGACTTCGCCTTCGTAGATCTCACCAACTTTGGCCTCACGGACGATGTTGTCGATCATCTCTTTGGCTTTGTTGATGGAGATTCTTCCAGAATCCTCGACGTCGATCTTGACGTTGTCGCACTTGGCGATGATGTCGTTGATGACTTTTCCGCCGGTGCCGATGACGTCACGGATCTTGTCTGGGTCTATGTTGAAGGTGGTCATCTTTGGAGCGTACTTGCTGACTTCGGTGCGTGGCTCAGCGAGAGCGCCTTTCATGACCTCACGGATCTGGGCGCGGGCTTTGTTGGCCTGAGCAAGAGCTTCGCTCAAGACCTCACGGGTGACGCCGTGGATCTTGATATCCATCTGAAGGGCGGTGATGCCTTTCTCAGTGCCGGCGCACTATATCGGTGAGGATGGTGTAATGGTTGGTCTCTTTGTCTGGGGAACGGCTTGGGTCATTGGTGATTAAGCCCATGGCGATGCCGCTCACCATGCCTTTGATCGGAACGCCAGCGGCCATAAGGGAGAGGCAGGAGGCGCAGATGGAGGCTTGGGAAGAGGAACCGTTGGATTCAACGACCTCAGCGACGCAGCGGATGGTGTATGGGAATTCGTCCTCGCTTGGGATGACGTAGGATAAGGCTCTTTCGCCTAAGGCGCCGTGGCCGATCTCACGACGGCCTGGACGTCCGGTTCTTCCGATTTCACCGACAGAGAACGGTGGGAAGTTGTAGTGATGCATGAATCTCTTGGTGCCTTCGGCATTGATGGTGTCGATGATCTGGGCATCGGAGAGAGGGCCAAGGGTTGTGGTGGAGATGACCTGGGTTTGGCCACGGGTGAACATGGCGGAACCATGGGCTCTTGGGAGAAGGTCGATCTGGGCGTCGAGAGGACGGATCTCGTCGACTTTACGTCCGTCTGGACGGATCTTGTCTTCAATGATAAGACGTCTGACTTCGGCGGCTTCCATCTCTTCGAGGATGTCGGCGACCATCATCATCTTGGCACTATGGTCTTTGGCCTCTGGTTCGATGGCGTCATATTCATCGAGAACCTGTTTCTTAAGGGCAGCGACGGCATCCTGTCTTTCGAGCTTGTCGAAGATGGAGATGGCCTTGACGAGTTTCTCGCCGATCTCTTCCTGAATATGGGCTTTGACTGACTCGTCGGCGGTGAAGAGCTGGATTTCTCTCTTTGGTTTGCCAACGGCAGCGATGATTTCTTTTTCGAAGGCGCAGAGTTTCTTGATGGCCTCGAAGCCGAATTCGATGGCGTCGAGCATCTCTTCCTCAGGAACCTGGTCGGCACCGGCCTCGATCATCATGATCGCGGATTCGCTTCCGGCGACGGTGAGGTTGATGTCGGATTTCTCTTTCTGCTCAGCAGTTGGATCGATGACGAGCTTGCCATCGACTCTGCCGACGATGACGCCAGCGATTGGGCCATCGAATGGGATGTCGCTGATGCAAAGAGCAAGGGAAGCGCCAAGCATGGCGGTCATCTCTGGGCTGCAATCTGGCTCAGCGGACATTACGGTGTTGATGATTTGGACTTCGTTTCTGAAACCCTCAGCAAAAAGCGGACGGATTGGTCTGTCGATAAGACGGGCGCTTAAGGTCTGATGGCTGTCTGGCTGACCTTCGCGGCGAAGGAATCCCTGAGGGATCTTGCCAGCGGCGTACTGCTTTTCCTGATAGTCGACGGTGAGAGGGAAGAAGTCGCCTCCCTTTGGTTCATCGGCGCAGCATGCAGTTGATAAGACAACTGTCTCGCCGAAACGGACAAAGACCGCACCATCGGCTTGCTTAGCGATCTCGCCGGTTTCAACTTGAAGGTGACGACCTTCAAATTCAAGTTCGAATACTTGTTTCATGTTTCTTTTCTTTTTCCTTACTGATTTATGAACGGGGTAATGTTACCACAAGTAAAACTTGAGCGTTAGCATTTCGAGGATATTCGGTATTTTTTCCTCGGATTAACTGCTAAGATAATTAGAGAAAGCGTAATATACTAGTCCACATGCACGACGTAATAATCATCGGAGCGGGTGCGGTCGGTTCCTTCATCGCCAGAAGCCTTTCCGCCTATAAGCTCCACACATTAGTCATCGAAAAAGAGACCGATGTCGGCGATGTGACATCGATGGCCAATAGCGCCATAGCTCATAGTGGCTATGACCCTGTGCCAGGCACCAACAAAGCAAAATTCAACGTTCTCGGAAACAAGATGATGCCTGAGGTTTGCAAAGACCTCGACGTCGAGTTTGAGATGAACGGCACTTTAACCTTAGCCTTATATGAGGAACAGCTTCCGATGCTCAAGGAGCTTTCGGAACGCGCCAAGCTCAATGGAGTTGAGGCCCATATCCTTTCCCCAGAGGAAATCCTTGAAAGAGAACCGAATATCACCAAAGACGTCAAAGGCGCTCTTTTCTGTCCGACCGGCGGTATCGTGAATCCTTTTACCCTTACCAGCCACGCGATGGAAAACGCCATGGACAACGGAGTTGAGCTCCATCTCATGGAAGCCGTCCTTAATGTCGAAGACAAAGGCGATCATTTCATTGTCAAAACCAACAAAGCTGAATACGAAGCCAAGGTCGTCATCAATGCCGCAGGCTTATCCAGTGACAAGTTCGCGAAGATGATGGATGACATCTCTTGGCACATCACCCCGCGCAAAGGACAGTACTATGTCCTCAACCATTTCGATAAGGATTTGCCGGGGAAAAAGTTCGTGAACGCTGTCGTTTTCCCTCTCCCAAGCGAGAAAGGAAAAGGCGTCCTTGTCTCTAGAACCACCAGCGGAAACTACATCGTCGGCCCATCCAGCGAGCCAGTCGATGACATCTCTGATGTCTCAACCGATTCCATGACCCTTGCTAATGTCAAAGCCCAGGCGACCGCGATGGTCCCAGGCATCCCATTTGGCGAGCAGATCAGAGTTTATGCTGGCAACCGCTCAACCCCAAGCAACCACGACTTCATCATCGAGCCTTCAAAGAACCATCCGCATTTCATCAATGTCGCTGGCATCGAGTCCCCAGGCCTCGTCTCTTCTCCAGCAATCGGTGAATACGTCGCCAAAGAATTGGTTTACCCAATCCTCAAACCTGAGAAGAACCCTAACTTCAAGAAAACAATCAAACCTTATATCAGGCCTCTTACCCTCTCTTTAGAGGAAAGGAACGCCCTCATCAAAAAGAACCCAGACTACGGCGAGATGGTCTGTAACTGCGAGCGAGTGTCTCTCGGCGAGATCGAAGACGCCCTTAACAGATCGCTTCCATGCATGACCGTCAAAGCCCTTAAGAAGAGAACGCGCGCCGGTTTTGGCAAATGCCAAGGCGGTTTCTGCCAGCCTAACGTCATCAGACTCTTAGCCGAGCGTTATGGCGTCGAGCCGATGGAAGTCCTCTATGACAAAGAGGGTTCCGAGATCGTTCTCAGCAAAGCCGCGAAAGGAGCCAAGTAAGATGGAAAACAGAGATTTGGTTATCATCGGCGGTGGCTCTGCTGGCATGGCCGCGGCCATCGGTGCCTATAACGAAGGCATCAAAGACATTCTCATCCTTGAGAAAGGCGAATTCCTCGGAGGCATCCTTAACCAGTGCATCCATAACGGATTCGGTTTAACCGAGTTCAAAGAAGAGCTCACCGGCCCTGAGTTTGCTTCCCGTTTCATCGAGCAGGTGAAAGAAAAAGGAATCGAATTCAAACTCCATTCCTTCGTCACCGATATCAGTAAAGACAAAGTCATCACCTATACTTCTAAAGAAGAAGGCGTCGTCATGGTCAAAGCCAAAGCCATCGTCATGGCGGCAGGCTGCTACGAGAGAAATGCAGGCGCCATCGGCATTCCAGGCGATCGTCCAGCCGGTGTTTTGACCGCAGGTCAGGCTCAGCTTTTCCTCAACGAATACGGCTATATGACCGGCAAGAAGGTCTTCATCCTTGGCTCAGGCGATATCGGCCTCATCATGGCGAGACGTCTTACCTTAGAAGGCGCCAAAGTCCTTGGCGTCGCCGAGATCTGCGCTTGGTCAAACGGCCTCAACCGTAACATGGTCCAGTGCTTAGAGGACTATGGCATCCCTCTCTATTTGAGCCACACCGTCAGCAAAGTCATCGGTAAAGGCCGACTCGAGAAAATCGTCCTCTCGAAAGTGGACGAGAAAATGCAGCCAATCCCAGGAACTGAGAAGGAATTCGATGTCGATACCCTCATCCTTTCCATCGGTCTTCTCCCGAATAACGACCTCTTAAATCACATCGGAATCCCGACTTCCAGAAGCCGTGGATCTTTAGTCAACGATAAACTCGAGACCTGTGTCCCAGGAATCTTCTCTTGCGGCAATGTCCTCCATGTCCACGACCTTGTCGACAACGTCGTCGAAGAGGCTAGGGAAGCTGGCAAGAACGCAGCTATCTACCTCAAAGGCGAAGAGAAGAAAGCCACCTCGGAAATCGAGGTCATCGCTGGGGACGGAATCGGCTATGTAGTCCCTGGAAAAGTCTCTCTCGATGAGAGTCTAGAGAACATCACTTTCAAGTTCCGCGTCCGTAAGCCATCGAAGAATGTCTATATCCAGTACGAGCAAAACGGAAACGTCATCAAGAAAGTACTTAAAACCGCGATTATCCCTAGCGAAATGGAAATCCAGAAACTCGCTAGGAAACAGTTAGCCGACGAAAGCTCACCTATCACGATCAAGATGGTGGCGAAGGAGATGTAATATGGAAGAGAGAGATTTGATTTGCATCGTCTGTCCACGTGGTTGCCATCTCCATGTCGACAAAGACCTTAACGTCACTGGGAACTTCTGTCCTAGAGGCGCAGCCTATGGCAAGCAAGAGGTGACGAACCCAACCCGTGTCGTGACCTCAACCGTCCGCATCCTCGATGCCGAATTGCCACTTTGCCCAGTCAAGACTAAAGACCCAATCCCAAAGGGAAAAATCTTCGAGATTATGTCGTCAATCAACAAGGTCGAAATCAAGGCCCCAGTCCACATCGGAGATGTCATCATCAAGGATGTCGCGGGAACCGGAATCGACATCGTTGCCTGCCGCAACATGGAGAAGATCTAAGAACCTCAAACCACTAAGGCGCTAGAAAAAGCGCCTTTTTTGATACATTTTGCGTAAATTGCCTGTGCCACTCGTCGCGCGCTTAGGTATAATATGCGTAGGAGATTTTCGAGCATGAACGATAGAATCAGAATTGTCGCTTTAGGCGGCCTCGATGAAAGAGGCAAATCTTGTTACACCATCGACATCAATGGTGACATTTTCGTTATCAGCAGTGGACTACGTTTCCCAGACAGAACCACACCTGGCGTCGACTATATCATTCCAAATTTCTCCTATCTCGTCGAAAACAAGGAAAGGGTCAAGGCCTATTTCCTCCCGCACGGACACGATGATGAGATCGGCGGCTTAGCCTATCTTTATAAAGATGTCCCTGCCCCAATCTATGGCTCTAAGGTCACCCTCGCCATGATGCGTAACTTCCTTAGGCACGTCGGAGTGGACCCAAGCGGATACGAATTCCATGAGGTCGAACCAAGCTCCACCTTCAAAGTGGCTGGCAGAGAGATCTCCTTCTTCCAGACCTCACACAACATCGCTCAGTCTAGCGGCATCGCCATCAACACCAGCTATGGCAACATCGTCTTCACGAGCGACTATGTCGTCGAGAACAACGCCACCCAGAACTACTTAGGCGATATGGCCTCGCTCTCAGCGATTGCCGAGAAACACCCGACTTTGGCGCTTCTCACCCCATCGATCTACGCCGAAAGGCCTGGATATACCGCTCCGAAATACAAACTTAAGCCACTTATCGAAAGACAGGTCACCAATGCCCTTGGCCGTGTCTTCATCGCCTTATATTCCCTTAATTTCTATAACATTGACGAAGTCATTAGCCTCGCCATCCAGACCAAAAAGAAGATCATCCCTTACGATGACGATACGACCGAGACCATCCGCGCCATGCAGGAATGCGGTCAGCTCCTTATCCCAAGGGAGAATTATGGCTCAGTCGATGACATCAACCGTTACCGTGACCAAGACATTATTGTCTTGATGCTTGGCTATCATCCGAAAATATACCACAAGATCGCCCTTTTGGCCGCTGGCCAGACCGAAGGCGGTAGACCTATCCACTTAAAAGACAGCGATCTCTTCATCAGCGCTGTCCCAGCTGACGACAACGAGGAACTTGAGGCGACCGACGCTCTCGATGAGCTCTATCGCTCTGGATGTCAGGTCTATAACATCACCAAGAAGGAATTCCGCAAGATGCATGCTTCCGAGGAAGACCTCAAGATGATGATTTCCCTCTTCCGTCCACAGTACTACGTGCCAGTCAAAGGTTTCTTCAAAGACCTTCTCAACAACGCCAAGGTCGCGATGAACACCGGAACCGGCTTAACCCACAGAAACATCTTCCTTCTTGAGAATGGCATCTCTCTCCTCTTCGATGAGACCGGTGGCCACATTCTCCAAGAGAATATCCCCCATGGCGACATCATGATCGATGGCATCGGCGTCGGCGACGTCAGCCACGCTGTCATCGAAGACCGTGAGAAACTCTCTCAGGGCGTCGTCGTCATCTCCGTCACCGTCTCCAAAGAAACGAGACGTGTGGTGGCAGGGCCTGACGTTCAGGCCAGAGGAATCGTCTTCGCCCGCGATGGCGAAGTGCTTCTCCGCGATGTCACGAAGGTCTTCATGGCTACTTTGGAAGAAGGCGTCACAAACGGCGACTCTTTCGATGAGATCCGTGAGCTCGCCCATGAGCGTTGCGCCCGAACAATCAGGAGAATGTCCGGCAAAGAGCCTCTCCTCATCCCAGTAATCGTCGAAATCTAATCCCTTCATGAAAGAAAAACCAAGCTTCACCAAAAAGAACATTATCCAAGCCATCGGCGTGATGGTTTTCCTGCTTAGCCTCGTCTTCTTTTTGGCGCCATTCACCCATCTATTCCCAATAACCTTTGGTTTGGTGTACCTCTTTGGCTACGCCTTCTATTATTTCTCGCTCGTTATATTCGCAACCATTGGCATGACCCTTGCCATCAAAGGCAAACTGGGTGAGGTCCTTGGCTGGGTTTTCTATGTCGGAGCATTCGTTTTCTGGGTTGGCTTTGGCTACCTTATGGGGTACATCGCTTCAACCACGGGAGTTTTGGATGACCTCAATCCTGTTTTTGAAGAAGCTTGGAATAATGGCATAAACGGCGAAGGCTCGCTCCTTATAATCAACGCCAAATATAGCAGTGGCATCGTCTTCGGAAGCCTTGCGAACATGTTCAAGGGCGATCTTGCCTTCATGTCTCTTCTTATCGGCATCATCCTCCTCGTCGGAGGAGCTGTCCTTATGTTCCTTAGACCGATTTCGAGACTCGTGAGATTCATCTCAAGGAAGATCGGACAGGCTATCGCCAAAAAGAGAAGCGAGAAAGAGATCGAGAGGCAAAGAGAAGAAGCCCTTGCCCGCTATGAAGAAGAGAAGGCCAAGCGTCCTCTTGACCCTTCAACCCAGTATCTCCCTGGCGGAAACTCCGATTCATCGGGACTATCTTTAGGCGCTCCTCAGCTTACTTTCACCGAGAAACCAGCTGAGCCTGAGGTCAAGAAAGAACCAGAGCCACGCGCACCTCTCCCATCAAGATCCGCGGATTACCATAGCCGTCCAACTAGCCCTTATGCGGCCCCTCAAGAGGTTGAGACCCCACACGAAAGACCAAGCTCATTCTCTCCGAACAACATGATGAGAAGCGGACTTAGGGCCGCTGTGTTCTCTTTCGATGACGGAACCCCAAAAGCCCAGAGCATCAAACCAGCCGCAATTATGCCAGAACCGGAAAAAGAGCCTGCAAAACCCACTCCTTTTGTTGCTCCTAACGTAATTCAAGCGCCAATTAAAGAAGAGGAAATCGCCCCATCCTTAAAGAAGAAGAGGTCCCTGTTTTCGAAGCGCCAAACCTCAACCCGGAGGAGAATGAATCCTATGAGGCTGAGCCTGTTGAAGAGCCTGTTCCTGCCTATGAGCCAGAGCCAACTCCTGTCTTCGAGGCTGAACCTGTCTACGAAGAACCGATTCCAGCACCGGCTCCTGTCATCAAACCGACACCGGTAAAAGAACCGGAACCTGAGCCAGAGCCTGCTCCAGCGCCAGAGCCAGAAGAACAACTTAGCCCTGTTGAGAGAAAACTCCGTGAGCTGCATGCCGAGAAAGCGACGCCTCTTCCGGATTACGTTTTCCCAAGCCTCGATCTTCTCAAAACCTATTCTAACGATCAAAATGCCGAGCAAATCGCCGCTGATTGCCAACAAACCGTCAATATCATCAATCAGACTTTCGCCAACCTCGGCGTAGGCGCGCAGGCAGTCGGATACACCGTTGGCCCAAGCGTCACGCGTTACGACATCCAGCCAGACACAGGCGTCTCCGTCTCAACGATCGGCCGTTATATGAGAGACATCTCCATGAAACTCAATGGCGTCGCCGTCCGTTTCGAGGAAGTCGTCAGAGGCAAGATCACCTCTGGTTTGGAAATCGCCAACCTCAAGACCACAATCGTCTCTCTTCGAGAGATGATTGAAGCTATGCCGACAGATCCATCCTGCAATATGTTCATTCCGTTTGGCAAAAACATCTCTGGCGAATGCATCTGCTCCGACTTAAGCAAATTCCCTCACCTACTCGTCGCAGGTACCACAGGTTCAGGTAAATCCATCTTCATGCATGGACTCATCATGTCGCTTGTCATGAGAAACAGACCTGAGGATTGCAAGATTGTTCTCGTCGATCCTAAGCGTGTTGAGATGTCCAAGTACAAGGATTTGCCACACCTTCTTTGCCCAATCATCAAAGAACCTAGCGAAGCTAAGGTCTGCATGGACAAGCTCATCGAGGAAATGGAACGCCGCTACAGGCTCTTTGAGACCGCTGAAGTCCGTGACATCCGCGCATTCAACTCCTCATACGCACCTAAGAACGGTTTAAAGAAACTCCCATTCATCTCCGTATTCATCGATGAGTACGCTGACCTTTCCGATACCTGTAAGAACATCGGCGAAGCGGTGGTCCGTTTGGCTCAGAAAGCCCGTGCCGCCGGCATCCATCTTGTCATTGCCACCCAACGTCCAAGCGTCCAGGTCATCACCGGCGTCATTAAAGCCAACATCCCAGTCCGTGTCGCTCTTTCCATGTCTAGCGCCATTGACTCCCAGACCATCATCGGTCAGGGCGGCGCCGAAGACCTTGTCGGACATGGTGACATGCTTATCGATTGCTCGCTTATTGCGAGAAACGGCCTTACCCGTGCGCAAGGCTGTCTTGTCGACGATAGCGAAATCGAGAAGGTCGTTGATTTCATCAATAGCCAAGGCTTAGGCACGATGTATGACGATAACTTCCTTGATCTCGTTGACCATGAGGCCGAAGCCAAAGCAGCGGAAGCCGCTATGCCAACCCTCTCTAGAGCCGAGATCAAAGCCCAATCCGATGAGGAATTCTATGAGATGGTCAAAGAGCAGGTCATGGCCACCGAATACACCTCAATTTCCAAAATTCAGCGACAATTCGGCGTCGGATTCCCTCGCGCAGGCAAATTATTCGCCCAGTTACAAAACGATGGAATCGTCGCTCTCGCACCAGATAGCCCAAGCTCATCAAAGGGTTGCAGGGTCCTTGTCCACGCCCCGAACGAGCTTGATGACATCAAATTAGGATCAGACAACTGATGAGAATCGGAACGGATATGGTTGAGATAGCCCGAATCAAAGATCCGGACCGTCTAGCAAACAAAATACTATCTCCTAAGGAGAAGGAATATTATGAGGCCCGCTCGAACAAAGCGGAGGCCATCGCGGGTTTCTTCGCGGCCAAAGAGGCTTTCATGAAAGCAACTGGCAAAGGACTTGCTTTAGCCCCGATGAATGAAGTGGAAGTCCTCCACGAAGAAGAAGGCGCCCCATATATCCTTTTCAAAAACAAAACCTACAGCGTCTCCATCAGCGATGATGGGGGTTTCGCTATCGCGACCGCCTTATACGAATGAAAGAGCTATTCATAACCGCAAAACTCGTTGAGGAAGACGTTATACGTCTATCCCCAGCTATCGAGGATCCTCACGTTTCCCTCCTCGTAGACCATAAGCACGCCTACAAAATCGAGGGAACGAAGGGGAAGTCATACACCGAATTTCATCTCCATAAGCATCTTGAACTAGGCCATAGTTACTTTTTGCTTGTGCCTTCGGTTGGAAGAGTCCCTCTCGACGTCAAAGACGCGACCATTTTCAAAAACTTCGACAAAACATACTTCTTTGATGGGGAACTAGGCGCTATCTATAGCAAAGAAGAAACAACATTCAGACTTTGGGCGCCTTTAGCCTCCAAAGTTACCCTCAAACTCAAAAAGAAAGGCGAGAAAACCTTTGCCCGTTTTGATGCCGTCCGCAAAGAGAAAGGCGTTTACGAAATCTCCCTCAAAGGTGACCTTAATGAGGCCGAATACCTTTATGAGGTGACAAATAACGAAATCACCTTAGAGAGTATTGACCCATATGCGAAAGGCTCTATGGCAGATGCCAGGTCAAGCGTGGTCCTCGACCTCGAATCCCTTAAGGTCAAAAAGGAAAGAAAGAACCTTCCTACGCTCAACAATTACACTGACGCGATACTCTACGAAGGCCATGTGAGGGACATGACAAGCGATGTCCATTCAACCATCGTTAACAAAGGCAAATTCCTAGGTCTCATCGAAGAAAACAGAAAGACCGAAAAAGGCCATCGTGCTGGATTCGACTATTTCACGAGCCTTGGTTTCACCCATCTCCAGCTCCTTCCTATCAATGACTTCGCGACCATTGACGAAGAAAATCCTGAGGCGTCCTATAACTGGGGTTATGACCCTGCCCAATACTTCGTGCCAGAAGGCTCTTATTCCTCCGATCCGAATGACCCGAAAGCGAGAGTCGTCGAAGCCCAAATGATGATTGAGGCTTTCCATAAGAAAGGAATCAGAATCAACCTCGATGTGGTTTATAACCATGTCTACGATTACCTTAATTCCTCATTCGAGAAGATCGTCCCTGGATACTATTTCAGAAAACACAAAAACGGCAGGATGCAGAACACTTCCTACTGCGGAAACGACCTCGCCAGCGAAAAGAAGATGGTCCACAAGCTCATCTTAGATTCCGCGAAGTGGTGGATCGATTACTACGATGTAGATGGCTTCCGTTTCGACCTTATGGGCATAATCGACTTGGAAACTGTCAAGGAAATCGCCAAATATGGCAAAGCCAAAGACCCATCTTTCATGGTCTATGGCGAAGGCTGGAATATGGGTTGCGACACCAACCATAAGCTAGCGAACATGGATAACGCCAATCTCCTCCCTGAATTTGCTTTCTTCAACGACTCATTCAGAGAGTGCACGAAGAATTACATAGCAGGAGACCTTCATGCGAAAGATAGCTTCCTCTATAGCATGTTTGGCTCGTCCCAGGAGTGGAGTGGCCGCCTCCCGAAATTCAAATACCCAACCCAAAGCATCAACTATGTTGAATGCCATGATAATCGCACTTTCTATGACTACCTCGAAACCAGGGGAATCACCTCTAGAAAAGAGAAAGACGCCAGGTGCAAATTGGCCCTTGCCGCAGTCGCTTTCTCTTTTGGCATCCCATTCTTCCACATGGGTGAGGAAATCGGCCAAAGCAAGTTCGGAAATGAGAACTCATACAAGGCCGGAGATACCGTAAATAAGTTTTCCTATGCACTTCTTGACCTCAAAATCATGGAGGCCAATTTCTTCCGAGATTTACTAGCTTTTCGACAGGATCTTCTACCACTCAAATCGTCAGATTTTACAAAAATCGCACCAAGAGTGGATGTAAAGGAAATCGGTGGTGGCGCTATCCTCGTGGTACTGCACGACGAGAAGTCCTTCCCTAAGTTCAAGGAAATCTCGCTCTTCATCAACCCGAGCAAAGAGCCGATCAATTATTCGTTCGAGAAAGAGGTCACCTTGCTTTTCACTAACGGTGGAAAAGCCCTTGCGACGAATACCAAGCTCAATAATGTCCTAATTCCTAGGGAATCCCTTCTTGTCGTGGCAAATTGATCGAAAGAATCATTTTCACGAAAAGGAGGAAACACCAATGATTTCGACAACCGTTCTCGCCGGGGAACTCGGCGACATCATGACGCTAAGGACTGGCGAGCTTTATCGCTACGTCCATCTTGAAGCCGTTGCAGAGCTTTACGCTGAAAGGCCTTATGGGATGATTTTCAAAGTCCCTGTGCATGCTTTCGGCAATCTCAAAACCGCTTTCTATGCCCTTCCTAAAGGAACCCGAGTCATTCTCCGCGGCTGGATTGAGACCAGAGACGAGATCGGCGTGGTGGTCATGTCTGAGCTCGAGGAGCTTTTCCCTCTTCCGAAAGAGAAGAAACCTTCGCTCAGCAACAGGGCTCCGAAGGAACTTCAAATGCTTTCCTAGTCATACGCGCCTCAGGTGCTATAATTTGAGGCATGTGCAACAAGTATATTAGAATCGTACCAACCTTGGGGGTCCGTATCCTCCATGATTTCTTACATAAATTCAAGAAAAGGGCCAAACACCCTGAAAGATATCCTTGGGAGGAAAGGTGGGGAGTAGCCCAGAAGACTCTCCGCGCTCTTAACAGATCCTTCCATATGGACATCCGCGTTGAGGGTTTTGAGAATTACGAAAACCTCGTCAAAGATGGCAAAAGAGCCCTTATCGTCGCTAACCATACATCCTTCCTCGATCCTCTCATCCTCATGAGTTTCATCAACGAACCTCTCCTTTTGGTTGGAAAGAAGGAAGTGGAGGAGATGCCTTTCGTCGGTGTGGCTTTCAAATCCATCGACGGCGTCTTCATGGACAGAGAAGACCTCAAACAATCGCTTAAGATCATCCTTCAGTGCTCCTCTTATCTCAAAGAGAAGAAGAGCTCCGTCCTCATCTTCCCAGAAGGAACGAGGAACAAGGATCCTGAGAATACCCTTCCAGCCGATTACCATGCTGGAACTTTCAAAGCGGCAACCCGCGTAGGCGCCCCGGTCCTTCCAATCGCGATGTGGGGCAATTTCCGCGGACTCAAGACCAAACCGGACTATAAGTCCCTTCCAATCCACATCGTTTTCGGCAAGCCAATCACCCAAGAAGAATATAAAGACCTCTCTAGCGAAGAGCTCGCGGAGAAAGTCCGTACCTGGACCGTTTCGCAGATCGAGCGCTTAAAAGAAGCCGACAAAAAGTACTTTGAGATGGGCGAACATAAAATCCCTCTCCGCAAAAGGAAGAGGGATGTGTTTGTTCGTTATGATTTCAACGAGATGAAGGAAATCGGCTAGTCACCGAATATTTTCCTTTGTTTCGCCATAACAATGCAGCTCTTTGGGTAGTGGTTTTTCGCAATGCCCTGAGTGACTTTGACGAAACCTAAGTTGACGTTGTCGTAGCTCACAATATAGAAGCCGTCTTCTTTATCCATAGGGAAGGTGTTTCCGTAGATATAGGCTTTGGCTTCTTCTTCGGTGATCTTGACCGAGTAAGAGACGTTAAGGTAAGCGGCTAAGTGGTGGTCAGGGATGAAGATTCCGCTGTCACGCATCTCGAAGAGCTTGACGCCGTATCTCAGGATGTTGAGGTGGCTGACGTCGAAGTGCTGATATAAGGAATAGAATTTGTCTCTACGAAGCTCGTTGCTTCTATCCTCAATGCCATAGTCCTGGCAGAAGAGCTTATATCTGTCGTTGGAGATGACGGTTTTCTTGGTTTTTAAGGAGCTGCCTGGCTTTCTGAGGAGGCAGATGAACTGTCCTTCGCCTTCGAAGTGGTTTGGATGGAGCCTGACCGCTTCCTTAAGGGCGTCGGTTCTATAGAAAGAAGGATGCTCTGGGAGAGGGACGATCTCGATTTCCTTATGCTTCTCTTTGAAAGCGAGGACAACGGCCTCATCTTCCTCATAGGAGAAGGAGCAGGTGCTGTATGCAATGGTTCCGCCTGGCTTAAGCATGCTGTAAGCAAGTTCTAAGAGCTCGCTTTGACGCTTGGCGTTGGCTTTGACTTTGGAATACTTCCAATCAGCCTCGGCGGCTTCGTTCTTTCTCATCATCGCGGAGCCGCTGCATGGGGCATCGAGGATGATCTTATCGAAGGTGTCGCCGAAGTGGACGTAAGAGAAAACGAAGTCGGTGGAGGAAACGACGATGTTTCCGCGGCCCATTCTCTCGACGTTCTGGGACATTTCTTTGGCTCTTGGGTAAGAGATATCGTTAGAGATGATGCAGCCTTTTCCGTTCATGGCGATTGAAGCTCCGATGCTCTTTCCGCCAGGGGCTGCGCACATATCGAGAATGACGTCGTCTTCTTCCGGTTTGAGGAAGTAGTTGACCATCATCGCGCTGGCATCCTGAATGCTATAGACGCCGGCAAGATAGTAGAGGCTCGATCCGAAATCGTATTCCTCTTTCTCATAGTAGTAGGCATGCTCAACGAATGGGTGCTTCCTCACGTTTGGATAACGTTTGACAAATTCCTCGTCGGTAATCTTGTCAGTGTTAATCAAAAGACAGTGGGTGACTTTGCCCTCTTTGATAGCCTTAAGTAGATCCTGAATCTCCTCTTCAGGAAGGTATGGTGCTAGTGAATTCTGAAAATCCATCTTTTCTATTATAATAGAATCAGCCGAAAAAAATAAATAGGGTTGAAAACGTTTTCATAAATTTCCATTCTTTCCCTCAGAAAGTCGGCAATCCCTGCTATATATCCTTAATATTAAAGAAAAGGATCGTGAAAAATATCGTCAATCATTGTTCGGCATTGCTTCATCATGGAGCGTGGAATTTGCTTCGTTAAGGTTGAAGAAAAGGGTTTAAGGGGTTATGCTCAAGCGTCAGGGAGAATGTCATAGACGTTCTCCATCCCTGATTTAACGAAAAAACAAACAAACATGAGAGTTCTTGTCCAAGAGGTGCTTAAGGCCTCAGTCACAATCGAAGAGAAAGAAGTGGCCAGAATCGGCCGTGGCTTCTTGCTTTTCGTTGCCTTCACCGAGGGTGATGACAGAAGCGTCGCTGAGCGTATGGCCGATAAAGTCGCTAAGCTCAGGATCTTCCCAGACGAGAACGGCAAGACCAATAAATCGATTTCCGACATCGGAGGCAACATCCTCTCCGTCAGTCAGTTCACTTTGTACGCTTCGGCAAAAGAAGGGAATCGCCCATCATTCGTCAAGGCTATGGCCCCAGAGCAGGCCAAAACCCTTTTCGGATACTGGAACGGACTTCTTAGAGAACGCTTCCCAGAGTTAGGCGAAGGCGTTTTCGGAGCCGACATGAAAGTGGAATTAATCAACGATGGTCCCTTCACTTTGTGGCTTGATAGCGACGAAATCTTCGGAGGCAAGCAATGAAGAAGAAAGTCTTGTTAGGTCTTAGTGGCGGCGTCGATAGCGCAATCGCGGCGCATAAGCTTCTAGAAGAGGGCTACGAAGTCACCGGCGCTTTCATGCGCAACTGGGACGCTTTCACCAACGGCGACATCCTCGGAAACCCAACCATCAAGAACGATCAGTGCCCACAGGAAAAAGACTATGACGACGCTGTCGCAGTAGCAAAGAAACTTGGCATCCCTCTTATCCGCATTGACTACGTCAAAGAATACTGGGACAACGTTTTCTCATATTTCCTCGACGAATATAAGAAAGGCCGCACCCCAAACCCGGATATCCTTTGCAATTCCATGATCAAATTCGGCCCGTTCCTCGATTACGCAATGGAGAACGGTTTCGACTATATCTCCATGGGCCATTACGCCAAAAAGGTCCTCAAGGACGGGGTTTATTACCTTGCTAAGCCGACCGACCTCAAGAAAGACCAGACCTATTTTCTCTGCGATTTAGATGAGAAACAAATCGAGAAGTGCCTTTGGCCAATGGAAGACATCACTAAGGTCGAAGCGAGGGAAATCGCCGACAAATTAGGCCTCAATGAGGTTGCCGAGAAGCATGGATCTACCGGCGTTTGCTTCATCGGAGAGAGGCATTTCAGGGAATTCCTTCAGAATTATTTCCCTGCCCACAATGGCAAAATCGTCGATATCGAGAATGGCAAAGTCCTCGGTGAGCATATCGGCGTCCTTTATTACACGATCGGCCAAAGGAAAGGCCTTGGCATCGGTGGTGTGAAAGGAGAACCTGACACCGCTTGGTTCGTCGCGAAGAAAGACGTGAAGAACAACATCCTCTATGTCGGACGCGGAGAAGGCGATGAGCATCTTAATAGCGACGCCTGCACCCTTAGTCGCCTCAACTGGGTCGGACCTCGTCCAGAAGGCCCTCTTCATTGCGTCGCCAAATTCAGATACCGCCAGGTCGATAATCCGATAACCATCGAGCTTTCCGGTGACGAAGCCACTTTGACTTTCGACTCGATCGTCAAAGCCGTCACCCCTGGTCAATGGGCCGCCATCTATGCCGACGACGGCAGACTTCTTGGCGGTGGAATCATTGAGAAGACTTTCTACAAAGGAAAGAGGCAAGACATTTAGCCTTTTTCTTTATAGAAAAATTCAAACGTCGTTTGTATAATTCTTTCGTAGGATAAGCAAAGCTTCCTTATAGAGAGGGCCTCATGGTGGAAAAGCCCAGGAAACACGCCACTTATCTGAAAATGTGAGTAATGTCACCGCGCTTCGCGTTAAGAAGAAATCGAGTGCACCCTGTGTGAAGAAGGATGGTACCGCGCGACACCGCGTTCCTTCAGAGGGTGTTTTATTTTGTTTAGGGGGTTATTTCATGAAACCACTTACCGGTCAGGAAATCCGTAACCGCTGGATTAAATTCTTCGAATCAAAAGGACATAAGATGGTCCCTAGCGTCTCGCTAGTCCCTCATGGCGACAAGTCGCTTCTTTGGGTCAACGCAGGCGTCACCGGACTTAAGAAATATTTCGATGGCAGCGAGATCCCATCTTGCAGACGTCTGACCAACGTCCAGAAGTGCATCCGCACCAACGACATCGAGAACGTCGGACATACCGCCCGTCACCACACTTTCTTTGAGATGCTCGGAAACTTCTCCATCGGAGACTATTTCCGCGATGAGGTCATCCCGTGGGCCTTTGAGCTTCTCACCGATGAAGAAGTGGGCTTTGGTTTTCCAAAAGAGAAACTCTACATCACCTATAACCCAATGGATAAAGCCTCCCTTGAGCTTTGGATCAAGCAAGGCATGATCCCAGACCATATGATCCCTCTCGAAGGCAATTTCTGGCAGATCGGCGAAGGCCCATGCGGACCAGACACCGAGATGTTCTTCGACCGTGGCGAGAAATACGACCCAGAACACCGTGGCGTCGAGATGCTTAAGAACGATGAAGAAAATGATCGTTATATCGAAATCTGGAACATCGTCTTCAGCCAGTTCAACGCTGTCAACGGTGTCAAGAGAGAAGACTACAAAGAACTCCCATCCAAAAATATCGATACCGGCGCAGGTTTAGAGAGATTCGCCTGCATCTGCCAAGAGACCCCAACCAACTTCGAGACCGACCTTTTCCTTCCTATCATCAAAGCGGTCGAGAAACTCTCTGGCAAAGAATACGCTGAGCCAAACCTCATGAGCTTCCGCGTCATCGCCGACCATATCAGATGCCTTAGCTTCGCTCTTTCTGACGGCGCCATCTTCTCTAACGAAGGCCGTGGCTACGTCTTAAGGAGAATCGCCCGCCGTGCCATGCGCTATGGCCAGAAACTTGGCATCAACGGCCCATTCCTTTCCAATCTCGTCGACATCGTCGTCGAGAAATACGGCGAATTCTATCCAAACCTCATTGAGAAGAAAGACCTCGTCAAGAAGATGATCCTCGGAGAGGAGAACAAATTCAGCCAGACCCTTCAGATCGGCGAGAAGAAACTTAAGAAAATCGTCGAAGAGAAAGGCTCCATCTCGAGTGAAGACGCCTTCCTTCTTTATGACACCTATGGCTTCCCAAAAGACCTCACCTCAGAAATGGGTCTTGAGCTCGGAGCCAAAGTCGACCTCGACAACTTCGACGCTCTCATGGAAGAGCAGAGGAAGAGAGCCAAAGAGGCCCGTGGCCAGATTGACTCCTTCAAAAAACAATCCAAAGACCTCATGGCCTTCAAAGATAGAAGTGAATTCCGCTACGACGTAGAGGAATCCAAAACCAAGGCCTTAGGCCTATTCAAAGACGGCGTCCGCGTTTCATCTTTAGATGAAGAAGGCGAGGCCATCTTCGGTGAGACCCCATTCTATGCCGAGATGGGCGGTCAGGTCAGCGATAAAGGCTTCGTCTATGGCGAAGGCTTCGAAGGCGAGATCGTCAGCGTCAGCAAAGCCCCAAATGGCCAGCATCTCCATGAGATCGTCATGAAATACGGCACCATCAAAGAAGGGGATGAGGTGAAAATCGTCCTCGACAAAGATAGGCGTCATTTAATCGAGCGCAACCACAGCGCGACCCACCTTCTCCACAGTGCCTTAGGCAACGTCCTTGGTGAGCACGTCGATCAGCGCGGCAGCTTCGTCAACGAGGAATACCTCCGTTTCGACTACAGCGCCCCAAAGAAGATGAGCGACGAAGATTTGCTCGCTCTCCAAAGAGAAGTTAATGCCAAAATCGAAGAGGGCATCGAAGAAGTCACCGAAGTCCTTCCAATCGAGGAAGCCAAGAAGAAAGGCGCTGAGATGGAATTCGCCGAGAAGTATGGCGATACCGTCCGCGTCGTTGAATTCGGTGAGTACTCCAAAGAATTCTGCGGTGGCACCCACGTCAAAAACACCAGCGAAATCGGCCTATTCTTAATCAAATCTGATGAAGCTATCTCTAGTGGCGTCCGCCGTATCGAGGCCATCACTAGCCTTGGCGCTTATTCCTACTTAAGCAACCGTCTCATGCTTCTTGATGAGAATGAGAAGAGACTTGGCGCGAATGACGCCGACTTCAGCCGTCACATCAAGACGCTCATGGCCGACAAAGAAACCCTCAGAAAGCAAAACGATCAGCTCAAAGCCAAGATCGCCGCGCTTGAAGCGAAAGAGATGGAGAAAAACGTCGACAGCGTCAACGGAATCGCATTCATCAAAGAAGTCAAAGAAGGAGCCTCGAGAGACGACCTTCTTACGTTAGCCGATACCCTCAAAGCCAATAAGAAAGACTATGTCTTAGTTCTTCTTGGCGGCAAAGAAGGTGCCAGACCTCTCGTCGCCATGGTCGGTGGCGAAGCCTTAAAGAAAACCAAAGCCGGCGACATCGTCAAAGCTATGGCCAAACGTCTTGGCGGCGGTGGTGGCGGAAGACCGGAAATGGCTACCGGCCAGGTCAAAACCTCCGATGGTTTCATCGAGGCCGTCGAAAGCCTTAAGGAGGGCTTCTGATGAAGAAGGTCCTTGGGCTTGATTTAGGGAGCCGCACCTGTGGCATCGCTATCAGCGATGTTTTGGGTATTGCCCATGGCCGTGAGAACTACCGTTTCACTGAAGGCGCCTATCGTCAGGTCCTTGCCTACATCCTTGAGTACCTCAAGAAAGAGAACGTTGGAGTAGTCGCTCTTGGCTATCCTCTCAACATGGATGGCTCCAAAGGCGATAGCGCGATCCGTTCCGAGCGTTTCAAAGAATCGCTTCTTGAAGCGGACCCAAACCTCAAAGTCTTCCTCGTTGATGAAAGGCTTACGACCGTCATGGCCAACCGCTCGATGCTCGAAGCCGATATCTCTCGTGGCAAACGCCACAAGGTCATCGACCAGCAAAGCGCGGTCATCATCCTCGAATCATTCCTTAATTCGCCAGACGCGAAAACACTATGAAAGGAGCATCCAATGCTAGAAATCACCGACAACACCGTCATTATCACCAGAGATGATGGCACCGAAGACACCTGGAAGATCTATTTCTATTACCACAACCCAGACAGGAATAAGGACTTCTTTTTCCTCTTCAAGGAAGAAGATCCAGATAGTCTTATCGTCATGGCCAGTGAGGATCACGAGACGCTTATGGACGTTTCCGAAGAGGAAATGAAGGAAGCCCAGGAGATGCTCAACACCTACGAGGAAGATCCTGACATTCAGGAGATTAAATAAAGAAACTTGTTTCTTAGCCCCATAGTCCATATAATCTAGGGGCGAAATTGGAGAACTAAAATGGCAGAAGAAAAAATTGAAATGACCCAAGCGGGTCTTGATGAAGTCGAAAAGAAATACCGCTACCTTCTTGACGTTGAACGTAAAGAAGTCCTCGAAGCTCTCGTCGCCGCTCGTGAACAGGGTGACCTTTCCGAGAACGCCGACTATACCGCCGCTAAGCACAAATTAGGCGAAATCGACGGCCAGATCGAGCAGTTACAGCACATTAAAGACGTTGCCGTCATCATTAATTCCAAAGATGGCAAGAGCAAGAAGATCAACATCGGCCACACCGTTGAATACCGTGAGGTCAAGAGCGGCGAAGTCAACACCGTCAAAGTCGTTGGCACCGTCGAGGTCGATCCACTTGCCAGCAAGAGTCCAATTCCATATATCAGCGGCAGATCCGCATTAGGCGCTGCCCTTATCGGTAAGGAAGTCGGCGAGAAAGTCACCGTTGAGTGCAACATCCCATACGAAATCGAGATTCTCTCCGTTTCCTATCAATCTTCCGACAAATAAAAATTAGAGGCGACATCGCCTCTTTTTTTGTGCCTTCAAAAAATATTTTCACGGTTTTGCGAAAAATCGGACCGAAGCCTTCTATCTATTAAATGAGGAGGCTTTTTATGTTCAAAACAATACTCATCGTTTTGGCTGTGACGATTGTCACCTTGATCGTTATGGCCTGTGTCGACAAAATCACGACTGAAATCGCCGAAGAAGGCGGTGAGGTTCTCGTCGCTTCCGACCCTGAGGGAATCGAAGTCACATTATCAGGGGAAGTGGAGCTTGCGGGCACCTATTTATTACCTATCAATAGTACGCTCTTCGATGCGATCAAAGCGGCTGGCGGAGTCACGAGCAACGCCGATACGAAATGTTATGACACATCCTTTGTCTTAGATGGGGACATCGCTTTTTATATCGCGCCTATCTACGACAACACGGACACTTGCAACTCCAGTCCAATCGACAAAGCGTGCATCAATAGCGCCGATAAGGCCACGCTTTTAGCGAAAACCTCACTAAGCGAGAGTCAATCCCAGTCTCTCGTCAATTACCGCAATGAACACGGTAAGTTCCATCGTCTTGAAGAAATCCAGAACGTGAGTGGCATCGGAGCCGCTACATGGGAAAAGAACAAGAAGTACATAAGTCTGACGGTCTGATTCTGAAACCTTATCTGACGCTTTTCGCTTTAAGCGGTCTGATCATCGGTTTCAATATTGGTTTTCACCTTTTCAGCCTTGCCGTAATCCTCCCTCTTTTGGTGTTGATTCTTTTCGTTTGTCCTCTAAGAAAAAGAGGGAAGATCGGAATGATCACTATGGGTGTTGCCCTTTTGATTGGGTTTGTTTTAGGCATACCTAAGACCAAAGCACGCACAGACTACGGGATCTACGAAGGCATCGTCATAGAGAACAGGGAGAACTACTTCCTGTTCGATAGCGGTTTTCATCGCTATTACGTATATGAAAGAGACTGCGAGAGGGAAGAAGGGGACTTCCTGGCCATAACAGGGAAGGCAACCCCTTTAAAGATGACTTCTTATGAGGGTTATTTTTCCTTCGAAAGCTATCTCAACAAAAAAGGAGTCGATTATGAATTACATGCTTATGAAACGGAAGTTAAGTTCGCTAGGCCCTTAAGGCTTGCGTCCAGAGAGAATAAGTTCCTTAAAAGCTTTGAAGAGCCGACGAGGGGTTTGCTCTCGTCGGTCCTCTTTGGGGCCAAGAATTATTCAAATGACACGGTTGCACTGGCCGCCAGCATGAACGCGTTGGCATTCCTAAGCGTTTCTGGCATGATCCTATCTTTCTTCCTAAGGTTCCTTGATTGGTTCTTTAGGCTAGGATTTAAGGACAAAACAGCAGACACCATCGTGTTTATCATAGCGACATTGCTATTCCCGTTTGGCATTCATAAGATAGGCTTTTGGCGCGTATACCTAGGAAGGGCTAGTGCCCTAGCTTCGACGATAAGCGGGAAGACCACAACGCCTCTAACAAGGACATCCGTTATTGGAATTGCTCTATTCCTTCTTAACCCATGGAACGCTCTGCAAAGTGGCTATCTCATAGGGTTTGGCTTATCGATCTTTATGATGCTGACCGCCGGAAATAGGGTCAGATACAAACGAAGAGACAGAAAGGCAATCGACACGGTTTATCTTCTGGTGTTCTTGGCGCCTTTATTCATCAAAGGGAACGCTTTTCATGTAATGGGGCCTTTATACAGCGCAATGCTCATACCTCTCGTTGGACCGTTTGCAGCGCTAGGTTATCTAAGTTTCATCAGCCTTCCGTTCGTCAGCGTTTTGAATGTCTGTTCGTCTTTCTTGAACGGCACTCTTCAATTTCTGGAAAACTTTGATTTGGTAGTAACGGTCGGACAATTCAATGATTTAACGACATTCATTTATTATTACGGCTTAGCCATATTCTTCATTATCAAGGATCAAGGAAAAACTCTTTTGGCTCAGATCGTTCCTT
This sequence comes from uncultured Erysipelotrichaceae bacterium, assembly GCA_902802355.1. Lineage (GTDB taxonomy): Bacteria > Bacillota_I > Bacilli_A > RFN20 > CAG-826 > UBA4951. The sequence continues at coordinate 90,838 of CADCLU010000006.1, read as the reverse complement.
TGGCTGGAGTTGTGGCGTTTATCATCGATGTTTGCCCGTTTGTGAACTACGCTAGCAATCAAGTGACTTTCCTAAACGTCGGTCAAGGCGACTGCATCTTCATTAGGAACCAGAACAAAACTGTTCTCATAGACACCGGTGGAAACACCTCGTTTGACATGGCGAAAGAGGTAGATATCCCTTTCCTCAGAGGGCAAAGGGTTTCAAAACTCGATTATGTTATCATCACTCACGGAGACGCGGATCACTCAGGCGCTCTAGAGTCCTTAAAGAAAAACTACAACATTAAACACATCATCCGAGATAAAAGCAGTTTTCCACTAACCATCGGAGATTTAAGGTTCATCAACTATAACGAAAACGATAGAGACACCAAGGAGGAAAACAACAACTCTTTGGTCTTGTCCCTAGAGTTTATGAACAAGAAATGGCTTTTTATGGGCGACGCTCCGGAGGCTCTTGAACGACAGATAATCAAAGAACATCCAGATCTCGACTGTGACATCCTAAAAGCGGGGCATCATGGAAGCGACACCTCATCTTGTGAGGAGTTCCTGAAATGTGTCACGCCAGAAGTGGCCATCCTGTCTGTTGGTAAAAAGAACTCTTATGGACACCCTAGCGACAAGGTTTTGGCTAGGTTCGATCGCCTTGGAATCAAGGTTAGAAGGACCGATGTCGAAGGATCGATTACTTATCGTCAGAATTTGTTGTTCTCAGGCAACTAAAGCAGACTTTAATGCGTTATAATGAATCAAATGATTCAAGTTATCTACAATCCTCAGAGCAGCATGTGCAAAACCGCTCTAAGGAAAGTCCTCAAAAACGAACTTCCTGAACGCGATGAGATGAACTATGTCGAGCTCGACATGGGCAAAGAACGTCTCATCGATTTAGCCAACGAATGCGAATCATTGCCTCTTGGTTACGACAAGAAAGCGGTCGTCGCCGAGAACTTCTTCTATCTAGAAAAAACGAAGACCAAACAGAAGCCTCAAAAGGGTGATGTTGCTGACGATCTTCTTACCTTTTTCAAAAAACCTGACCCAAATATCTGTCTTTACATTTTGGTCTATTCAGAAGCGCTGGACGAGAATGGCGACTTCTTCAAAGCTTTAAAAGAAGGAGGAGCGAAGTTCACTGTCGTCAATTCCTTCGGACCAGATCAATGGCCGGTCGTCGTTAATAACTTCTTCGAAAAACGCAATACCAAAATCAATGCTGATGCAGTCAAAGAACTCATCTTGAGAGTGAATAATGACTACTCGGCTTTCCTTAACGAAGCCATGAAGCTTGTGACTTACGCCAACGGCGAAACCATCACGAAACAAACCGTCGAGATGCTTGTCAGCAAGCCTCTTGAAGAGAACATGTTCGAGCTTAGCAACGCCTTGACTAGAGGCGATAAAAAGAAAGCCCTAAATGTTTACAATGATTTGAAAGTCAACAATACGCGTGGCATTTCCTTGATGAACGCACTTGTGAAACAACTGACTTTCCTTCATGAAGTTCAATACCTTTATAACAATGGGATGAACCCTCAGCAGATATCCAAAGAGCTTGGCTGCTCGCTTGGCCGCGCTAACGCTTCTTTGTATTCCGTTCGTAAGATGAGCGACAAATGCCTTGAGAAGGCTATCGAGGATCTTTATCAAGCCGAACTCGGCGTCATGACTGGTAAAGTCGACGAAGATCTCGCCTTTAACTTATTCTTAGCCAATTTCTCCTTATGAGAATCCTAGTCGTAAGCGATACCCATGGTGACAACTTCGCTTTAGAGCAGGTTGCACTAAGAGAGCCTGGTATCGATGTTTATCTACATGCAGGGGATGTCTGTGCCCCAAAAGAGAGCATCTCGCCTTTTGCTGCCGTCAGAGGAAACTGCGACGGCTATTTCAGAGAGGATTACAAGCCCGTCTACGAATGCAAAACCCCATATGGCAAACTTCATATGGAGCATTACCCTGTGAGAGATATATACGAAGCCTCTCTTGAAACAGAAGGGGTTAAGATCTTCATCCATGGCCATACCCATGTAAGGGAACAAAGATGTGAAGATGGTATCTACACGTTCTGCCCAGGTTCCTTATCATTCCCAAGGGATAATGACAAAGGCACTTATCTGATTCTCGATATTACTGAGAATGAAGTGAAAGCGACCTTCAAAGAGATATAAAAAAAGAGCCATAACGGCTCTATTTTTATTGTTTTAGTAAGCTTAGTTAAGCTTGCCGAGTTCTTTCTTGAGGTGGGCCTTTTTACGAAGAGCACTGTTGGTGCTGATGATGTTGGCCTGTCCGAGTTTGTCGAGAAGGGAAAGGGCTTCGTTGACGAGCTTGGTCGCTTCTTCTTTGTTGCCGGCGGCAAGAGCGGCTTCAGCCTTCTTGATAGCGGTGCGGGTTTCGGATTTGGCGGCGCTGTTGCGTTCGTTGTTCCTTCTGCGGACCTCTAATCTCTTTTGTTCTGATTTAATGTTTGCCATATTACTTAGATTCCTTTTATTTGTGCGTCAGTTATTCTACATTTGATGACGCTTTTAAACAATAGTTTTGTTTACTTTTGCTTTCCTAGCTTTCCAGCGGCTTTCCTAAGGGTCAAGACTTCGAGTGCGAAATCGTTGACGTTGGCGAGTTTGCCATAGAGTTCCATTGGAATGGAAACGCCGAAGGCAATCTCAAGTTCCTGGATCATCTGGATGTAGGACATGGAGTCGCCTCCGAGGTCAACGTTCCAGATAGCGTCGTTAGCAATCTTGTAGTCTGGAAGGAGAAGTGTCTTAGCAAAGACCTTCTTGACTCCCTTGATAGTTTCCTGGACATCTTTGTCATCATATCCCTCGAAGGAGACTTCGACTTTCTCTTTAGCGATGAAGTCGACGAAGTTCTCTGGATGCTCGGCGAAATCCTTCTTGACGGCGAAGCGCTTGGCTTTCATCGAGTTGGAGATCGGGATGCTCTTTTTATAGACGTAGAACTCAGCGACTTTCTTTCCACTTGGGATCTTGTCGTTGATTTCATCGAGCTTCTTCTTGAATTCTGGGAATTCTTCGCTGGCCACTTTGTTTCCAAGTTCGGCAACGAGGATGATCTTCTCGTCGGTTCCGCGGCTGTATCCAAAGACGCAGACGTGCTCAATGCCTTCGATTCCCTGGAAGTAGGTTTCGATCTCATCTGGAAAAATGTTCTCACCGTTGGCACCGATGATGGTGTCTTTTAAACGGCCTTTGATGTAAACACGGCCGTCTTCTTCGATCTCGGCGATATCACCAGTGGCCATGAAACCATCTTCATATTCGGCTTTTTTACGGACACCACCGATGATTTCCTCACTGTGAAGGTAGTCGCTCTTGATCATGAGTTCGCCTTGCTTCTTGCTTGGGTCATCCCTCTTGATCTTGTATTCGACACCATAGAGCTGGTGGCCGATGGAGCACTTCAGTCTGGTCTTGACGTCCTTAGACATTTCGACCGAGCAGATACCGGCTTCGGTCATGCCAAATCCGTTATAGAGTGGGTAGCCAACGCCGTTGATGATCTTGGAAGTGTCGGCATTGAGGTAGCCGCCGCCGGAGATACAGTACTGGACCTGCGGTCCAAAGACCTTCTTCTGGACGAACTTGGTCGCGAATTTGCTGCGCGCAATGATTCCAGCTTCTTTGGCCGTAATCTCGCCAAGGTTGAAGGCGATGATCTTGTTGAAGAGATTCTGGGTTCTCTTGTTGGCCATGCTCATTGAACGGGTTAAGCCCTGAGCGACGGCATCCCAAACGAGAGGAACGGAGAAGATGTGGGTGCATTTGCCCTTTTTGCAGGCGGTCTTGAGGTCGCTTGAGCTCATGCCTGCTGGGAAGACGAGGGTCTTTCCGTAGAAGCTATACCACATAAGAACGGCGCTGAAACCGAAGATGTGGTGGAGCGGAAGCATCGCGAGGATGTTGATTTTGCCTGGGTGCATGAGAGTGTTGGTCTCAACAGGCATGTTGTGGGAGGCGATGATCTGATTACAGATGGCTCTGCCGGTCATGATCATAATCTTGATGTCGCCGGTGGTTCCGCTGGAGCAGAACATGGCTTCGTCAGCCCATTTTGGTGAGAAAGAATCAACCTCTGGAGACTTTCTGATCTCGTTGAGTTTGAAGGATGGGACGGAATATGGGTCGAATTCGTTGACGACGATGGCCTCGGCTTTAGCCTGAACGAGGAGGTTCTCGGTGTTGTCATGCTCTAAGCGGGCATCGATGAGAAGGACTGGGTGTCCGGTCATGAGGATGGCCCAGAAGAGGAGCGGCCAGTTTGGGGTGTTCCTCATCTTAAGTCCGACAGGGGAATTTGGGGTGAGGTCTTTGAAGGCACTGCTCAAGTGGCGGGCTAAATAGTAGGCGTGTTCGCCGTAAGTCTTGTAATTGTAAGATTGGATTTTGCCATCTTCATCGAAGTAGAGGACGGCTTTTTCGTTGGCTCTTTTGGTGATGATGTATTTGAAGATGTCCTCGAAGTGCATGTTGGTCTTCTTGAGATCAAGAGCACTGTCAATGAACTTCTGGCATTCTTTTTCGCTATAGTTGATTGGCATAATTCTTTATATTTCCTTTGTTCAATCTTTACTATCTTATTCCAAGAATAAGGTTAGGGCGAGTATAATTTGAAAAGAAAGAGGTGGCATAGTGATGAAATTCGAAAAACCAAGTGATGTCAAAGTGCTCTATTTGGGCACTCCAAAGATCGCGATTTACCCACTTCTTGCTTTGCTTGAAGAAGGCTTTAATGTGGTCGGTGTCGTCACCCAAGCCGACAAGCCAAACGGCAGAAGCGGCGAACTCACCGCTAGCCCAGTCAAAAAGATCGCCCTCAAAGCCGGTGTCCCGGTTTTTCAGCCAGCCAAGATCCGCAAAGATTATGGGTGGGCCAAAGAACTTGGCTTCGATGTCATAGTCTGTATGGCCTATGGCCAAATAATCCCAGATGAGCTTCTTAAGATGGCTCCTTTGGGCGCGGTTAACTTCCATGGCTCCTTGTTACCTAAATATCGCGGAGCCGCGCCTATGCAGCGCGCGTTAATGAACGGCGAATCCGAAACCGGCGTCAGCTTGATGGAGATGGTGTCCAAGATGGACGCTGGTGATGTCTATGAAACGAGCGTCATTCCTCTTGAAAACGTCGCCAATTACAGCGAACTCTACGAAAAGATGGGATCAGCTGCCGGCGAAATGGCTAAGCATGCCATTTTCAAATACGTCAACGGCGAACTCAAAGGCATTCCTCAGGATGAATCCAAGGTTACTTTCGCTGAGAAAATCAGTGTCGAAGATGAGCACCTTCCATTGAATCTTAGTGTCAAAGAAACCATCAATTACATCAGGGGACTTTCATATGAACCAGGTGCCTATTTGTACCTTGGCGATAAGAAACTCAAAGTGTTCAAGGCCTCATTATTCAGCGAAGAAAAAGCCCATGAGGTCGGAGAAATCATCCAAAACAAAAAACATTTGCTCCTTCAGCTCAAGGACGGCGTTATCTCGCTTGACGAAATCCAGCTCGAAGGCAAGAAGATGATGGCAGGGGGAGCCTTCCTTAACGGCGCTAGATTAACCTTCCCTTGCTTCCTCAAATAAAGAGATGCCGAAAGAGAAACAATATCTCACCTTATCAGTTCATGATCTCGTGGACTTTTTGTTGCGAAAAGGCGATATCGACAACCGCGTCTATAACCAAGAGACAATGATGGTTGGCACGAAGATTCATGCCGCCTTTCAGAAAAAGCAGGGGAACGAGTATCTAAGCGAGGTTGTCCTAAGAGAAGCTTTTGACAGACCATTAGGCGTCATCAACCTCGAAGGAAGAGCCGATGGTATCATTATCGGCGGTCCTTTCCCGATCGTTGATGAAATCAAAAGCTCGGTTTTGCCTCTCGATGTCTTCTATGAGCAACAAGAGGAATGGCATAAAGCGCAGGCGATGTGCTATGCCCTAATGTACGCTCACGAAAATGGATGCGTGAAGATGGGCGTCCGCCTTACTTACATCTCGCAAATCGACAACAGCAAAACAACCCACGAAGCCGTGTATTCGATCAAGGAAATAGAAGAGTATATCGGCGGCTTGATGGACCGTTATCTTGCTTTCTGGAACAGCGAATTCAACCACCTTAAAGAAAGAAACGAAAAGGCCAAAGACCTTACCTTCCCTTTTGAAAAATTCAGGGCTGGTCAAAGGAATATGGCAAAATACGTTTATTCGGTTGCCTCTAATGGAGGAACTTTCCTTGTAGAAGCTCCGACGGGAATCGGCAAAACGATGAGCGCGCTTTTCCCATCAATCAAGAGCTTTGCTACAGGAAAGACCGAGAAGATCTTTTATCTAACCGCCAAAAACAGCGGTTCGATGTCCGCCTATGATGCCTTAACAAAGCTTTATGAAAAAGGACTCTGTGCCAGGGATTCGCTTCTAACTTCTAAAGAGAAGATCTGCTTTAGGCCAGGTGCTTCCTGCAATCCTGACGATTGCCCATACGCCAAAGGGTATTACGACAAGATTCGTTCAGTCACTGAGAAGGCCATAAAGAGTGGAAGACGATTCTCGCCCGACTATATAGTCGAACTTGCCGAAGAAGAGCAGATTTGCCCATTTGAGATGGAACTTGATTTGTCTCTTTGGAGCGACATCATCATCTGCGACTATAACTACTTCTTTGACCCTCTCGTCAAACTTGAAAGATACTTCGGCGAAGAGGCCGATCCATCCAAACACGTCCTTCTTATCGACGAAGCCCATAACCTTGTTGAAAGAGGTCGCGATATGTATGGTGCTTATGTCTCGCTTCTTGAACTCAAAAGCGCAAAGAAGGCGATTGGAACTAAGACAAACAAGACTCTAAGACTGGCTCTCAATAAGATCCAAAGAGTACTCAAAACACTTATGGAAGGTCTTGCGGAAGAACACAAAATATTCGATGGCGTGCCTGATAGTCTGATTTCAGCTCTCGAATCTTTGGGCACGAAGCAAAGGTCTTTGGATAAAGAAAAGCACGCTCCATATCCGACTGAATACCGAGAGTTCTCTAGAGAGTGTCACGCGTTCACATCGATTTACGAAGGTTATTCTGAACACCTAACTTGCTACGCTGAGAAGAAGGGCGATGATTTCGTTTTCAGGATCTATTGCCCTGACCCGGCTCCATTGCTCAGCGAATCCTTAAAGAAGGTCAAAGGACATGTCTTATTCAGCGCGACTCTTTCGCCGATTGAGTATTACATGAATGCCATAGAAGGAGAGGAGGGCAAGCCTTACCTCTTATTGCCTTCGCCATTCCCGCCTAAAAACTTCAAGATCATCGTTGCTCCAGGTGTTTCGACCAGATACAAAGACAGAGCAAAAAACTACGATGAAGTCGCCAAATATCTGGAAACGTTCGTCTCAGGAAAGAAAGGCAATTACTTCATATTCTTCCCGTCATATGAGTATCTGGATAACATCAAAGACAGGCTCTCGTTTAAGAACGCTCACGTCTATGTCCAAGAGAGGAACATGACGAATGAAGAGAAACAGGAATTCCTTGAGCATTTCCGCAAGAGCCCAAAGAAAACGCACATCGGCCTTTTGATTATGGGCGGCTCTTTCAGCGAGGGAATCGATATGGTGGATGACCGCCTCATTGGCGTAGCCATCGTCGGTATCGGCTTACCTCAGCTTTCATATGAAAGAGACCTTATCAGGGATTATTACGATTCGAAGAACGGTAATGGTTTCGACTATTCCTATAAGAACCCAGGCCTTAACAAAGTTATGCAGGCTATGGGCAGATTAATTAGAAGCGAAAGCGACAAAGGCGTCGCCCTTTTGATCGATGACCGTTACCTCCAAAACGAGTACAGAATGGTCTTAGAGCGTTCCTATAGCGGATATGAGGTGGCCTTCTCGCCAGAAGAAGTGAAAGAGTCGTTAGATAGTTTCTTCCCTAAAGGAAAGAAATAAATTATAATTCTTCGAGTCAATTATGCCGTTCAACAAAAAGTACATCAGAAACTTCTGCGTCATCGCCCATATCGACCATGGCAAGAGCACTATCTGCGACCGCATCCTCGAAAGCACCGGAGCGGTTGAGAAGCGCAACCTTTCGTCACAGATGCTCGATGATATGGAACTTGAGCAGGAACGCGGCATCACAATCAAACTCAATGCCGTCACCGTGACATTTAAGTCAAAGGACGGAAATGAATACGTTTTCAATCTTATCGACACTCCTGGGCACGTGGATTTCACATATGAGGTTTCCAGAAGCTTAGCGGCATGCGAAGGCGCCATCTTGGTCGTCGATGCAACGCAAGGCGTGCAGGCTCAGACGCTTGCGAACGTCTATCTCGCCGTCGATAACGATCTCATGATCATCCCGGTCATCAACAAGATCGATTTGCCAAGCGCAGATATTGCTTTGGCTAAACAAGAGATTGAAACCAAGATTGGTCTTTCAACGAATGACGTTGTCTGCGTCAGTGGCAAAACTGGAGCCGGCATCGATGAAATGCTTGAGAAAGTAGTGGAACTCGTCCCGCCTCCAAGTGGCGACAGCGAAGGCCCTCTCGAGGCATTAATCTTTGATTCCTATTACGATTCCTATCGCGGTGTCGTCGTTTTGATCCGTGTCAAAAACGGCCGCGTCAAAGTAGGTGATAAGATCCTCCTCATGCAAAGCGGAAAGACCTACACAGTTACCGAGGTTGGCATCCGTACTCCGAAAGAGCTCTCAACCGGCGTTCTCGAATGTGGTGAAGTCGGTTATTTGACCGCAACCATTAAAGACATCAAAGATGTTTTCCCAGGCGAGACCGTCACTTTGGAGAACAAACCTGCCAAAGAACCGTTGCCGGGCTACCGCAAAATCATGCCTATGGTCTACTGTGGTCTTTATCCTGTCGATTCACAGAAATACGGCGATCTTAAGGACGCTTTGGAAAAGCTTACTTTGAACGACGCTTCTTTGGTCTACGAACCAGAGAGTTCGAAAGCCTTGGGCTTCGGCTTCCGTGCCGGCTTCCTTGGTCTTCTCCATATGGATGTCATCCAGGAAAGACTTGAAAGGGAATATAACCTAAATCTCATCCTTACCGCACCATCCGTTAAATATAGAGTTAACCTCACTAACGGTGATGTTTTGACCATCGATAACCCAAGCGAAATGCCTGAGCCATCGAAGATTTCCTCTATTGAGGAACCTTATGTCATGGCCTCGATCATGACGCCAAAAGACTATGTCGGCGCCATCATGCAGCTCTGCCAAGACAAGCGCGGCATCTACCAAGACCTTATCTATTTTGATGATACGAGAGAAACCCTCAAGTATCTCATCCCTCTTAGCGAGATCATCTTCAATTTCTTCGATCGCCTTAAGAGCGTTTCCCGTGGCTATGCCTCGCTTGACTATACCCTCGACGGATTCAGACCAAGCGACCTCGCCAAGATGGATATCTACCTTAATGGCGACCCAATCGACGCTTTGAGCACGGTCGTCTATAGGAAGAGCGCATATGGCAGGGGTCTTGCCATTGTCTCCAAACTCAAAGAAATCATCCCTAAGCAGCAGTTCGAAGTCCCTCTCCAGGCTGCCATTAACGGCAAAGTCATCGCCAGAAGCGACATCAAGAGCGTCCGTAAGGACGTCCTCGCCAAGTGCTATGGCGGAGACATCTCCCGTAAGAAGAAGCTTTTAGAAAAGCAAAAAGAAGGCAAAAAGAGAATGAAAGCCATCGGTTCCGTCGAGGTTCCGCAAGAGGCTTTTATGGCATTGCTATCAATTGACGAAGGCAACGAAAAATAGCCCAGCGTCTTTATAATTTCAGTTAATCGCTAAAATTTTTAGTAGTTTTTTAGTTATCGTGTTGTGCGAAATCGCGCACTTGTCTATAATGTAGCCGTATGTCCAAATATACCGATCTCTATACCAATGAGAAGTATCTTAATCGCAAAGAATTGTCTCGTGCTTTGAACACGACTTTTGTCGATTCCTTCTGGAAAGAGCAAGAGGAGTACAGGAAGCAGTTCCGTTATGAGCTTCCTATCTGCCTTATCAACAGAACGCCGCTTTATGTCACTTTGACCCAATCGATCAATGACAGAATCGCGATGTTCGAGAATAAGATCGATAACACCCTCAGGCTTTACCGTGGACTCGATGAGGCTGCGAAATACGAGGTCAGGAAGAACGCGTTCTATCCATGGCTCCGTTCGATCGCCGTGTATGAAGGAGTGCAGATCAGCGACATCTCAATCAGAGCTTTGCTTAACGGAACCTACCGCGAAGACGCTCCTGAGCATACGCCGGTCATCCATTATCTCCATACCCTCGACCATTATCTTGCAGAGGATCAGAGACTTCTTCAGCCAGATGACAATTTCTTAGCTGACGCCTTCACTTATCTTCTTGGCGTTCCTGAGCTTACCAAGTTCTACCGCGAAGAAGGCCCAAGTTCCTATCGTCCTATCTCGCTTATCAATGGCTATGACTACGATAAAGCCCCAGTCAGAGATATCGAGCCGATGATGGATAACCTCTTTGGAATGCTCAAAGGCACCGATAAGCTTCTCATCAACTCTTTGACCGCTCTTTTCTATGTGTCATACATTCAGCCGTTCGATAATCTCAACTATCCGCTTGCCATCCTTTTAGCCAAGGATGTCTATGCCGGTAGCAGTTCTGGCATCAGCGCTTTCATGCTTCCTTTTGAAGGAATCCTTAGCGACCATGCCATCATGGAATCCATCAAGGAGTGCAAAAAGGACGGCGATTTGACTTACTTCATCCTCGGATCCCTCAATTTCATGAATCGTTTGCTCGATAACTTGAAAGATCAGATTCAGCAAGCCCGTATCACCCAATACAAAGGCGAATACAAGACGCTTTCTCCTGAAGAGGAAAAGAGGGCAGAGGAAATCGCCCCGGCTCCAGTTGCACCAGCACCAGAGCCTGTGGAAGAGCCGATCAAAGAGCCAATTACGGAAGAAAAGGCCGAAGAGTCTGCCCCAGCGGTGTTCGAGGAACCTGCTCCAGAAGAGCCAAAACCACAGGTCATAGAGAAAAAAGAACCGAAGAACGCCCTTAAGCCAAGTGGATTCATCACTCCTGAGGAGATGATGATGGAACAACCATCCGTCCCTGGCTACCGTTTCGGCGTTCCTTCCAACACTTTGAGCGACAAGGAAGTCAAAGAATACGTCCGCTATCTCCTTGAGACCAACCCAAGCCTCAACAGAAAGCAGGCCAACTTCTTGGCGAACCATTGCACCCCAGGTCGTTATTACACGATCCAGCAGTACAAGTCGTTCTGCCGTTGCGCATACGAAACAGCCCGTACTTCGATGGACCACTTGGCCAGCGAAGGCTATTACGAAAAACTCCAAGTGAAGAACAAATTCGTTTATCGTCCAGCCACTAAAGGAGAAAAGAAATGAGACTTTACGCCAGCTTTTTTGAAAGCCCATTATTCATAACAATCGCTCTTGTCGTGTTTTTCGGCATCATCGTTTTAGGAGTCATTCTCGTTAAGAAATACGTGAAACCGTTCCAGAACCAGGAAAAGCCAAAGAGCGATAAAGAGATCGCGGAAGAAGAGGTCAATCGCCTTGTCACCGACATCACCGACGAAGCCACTCTTGAACAGATGAAGTCGCCGAAGAAGAAGTTTCCCGTGCTACCGAAGAAGTCGCTGATGAAGCTACTGCCGAGGCCATGAGACGCTACGCCGAAGAGCACCCTGAAGAAGCTGCCGCCTTCGAAGAAAAAGAAGACAAATAATAGCTGTGGCCGAATCTTTATACGTTCACATTCCATTTTGTGCCCATATCTGCGGGTATTGTGACTTCACGAAAGTCATATACCAGGAAGAGTGGGCTTCTTCTTATATAGAGCGCCTGAAGGAACAACTTGATTCACTCAATATCGATAAGCCTCTTAAGACCGTTTATGTGGGCGGTGGAACACCGACCGCATTGCCATCCTCGCTTCTAAAAGTGATCCTCAGCAAACTCTCGACTTATCTCAATAAGAATGACTATGAGTTCACAGTCGAGGCTAATCCAGAGAGCCTTGATGACGAGAAACTCTCAATCATGCGTGAATGTGGGGTTAATCGTCTTTCGATCGGTGTCGAAAGCACCCACTTGAAATTCCTCAAGCTCATGGGAAGACCACACACCTTCGAAGAGGCGAAAGTGAAAGTCGAACTCGCCAAGACGCATGGCTTCACCAATATCTCCTGCGATCTGATCTATGGTCTCCCAACCGAAACCTTAGAAGACGTAAAACAAGATGTGGTGGGACTTTTATCCTTAAACGTCCCTCATCTATCAACCTATTGTCTAAGTGTTAACCCCGGAACCGTTTGGCATAACAAAGGCTACAAGGAAATGGATGATGGCGATGCCGCTGATCAGTATGATTTGATTCTGAGCGAATTCAGAAAAGCGGGCTACAAGAGATATGAAGTCTCTAACTTCTCAAAACCTGGTTATGAATCTCGTCACAACCTTGTCTATTGGAGAGATGAGGAATATTACGCTGCAGGTCTAGGCGCCAGCGGTTACCTCAATGGTGAAAGACTCACCTTCACGAAGAACCTTCTTTCATATTTGAAAGGGTCTTTTGAAGGGGAGAGGGAAAAGCTCTCAGACAAGGACAAAAAAGAAGAGTTCTTCCTTACACATCTCCGTCTTGAGGAAGGTTTCGAAGATGAGGACTACATCAAGCGTTTTGGTGTTTCCTTTTTCGAAAAATTCGAAAAGCAGTATGAGTCCCTAAAATCCGATGGACTCTTAACTTCCGAGAAAGGAAGGATCCATTGCACAGACAAAGGAATGCTCCTTCTCGACCGCGTGCTTATATCCTTATTTTAATTAGGCGCACATACACATTAGAGGTCCCCTTTAAAGGGGATTTTCATTTTTCTAGCACTTGCATATTGACAGTGCTAATGAGCGCCATATAATATCGTTAGCACCAGAAAGGTGTGACTGCTAAAAAGGAGACTAAACAGATGACCAGGCGTGACGAAATCCTCAAGCTTATAGTCGAGTATTTCATCAGATACGCTGAGCCGATTGGCAGCAAGACCCTGATGACGAAATACAAACTCGACATCAGTAGTGCGACCATCCGCAACGAGATGAACGCCCTCGAGAAAATGGGCTTCATCGAGAAGCCTCATACTTCCGGCGGACGCGTGCCAACCGAGAAAGGCTATCAGTACTATGTCGACAACCTCCGCACAGGCGGTGTTGAACAACAAGCCAAAAACGCTCTTCAGAACATCCTTAGCGAAAAGACCAAGAGCGTCGAGGAAGTCATGAAAGAGTCCTGTGAGATCCTCTCGCAGATGACCAACCTCGCATCCGTCGTCATCGGTCAAAGCGTCGATGATGAGAAGCTTGTGAGCGTCCAAGTCATCCCTCTTAGCAATAACACGGCTACCGCGGTGTTCGTTACCGATAAAGGCTACGTCGAGAATAAGACGTTCCTTATGGAAGAGGGCACGAAAGTGGACCAGGTCGTCAAGACCGTCAAACTCCTCAACGACCGCCTTACCGGAACCCCGCTCAGCCAAGTTGTCTCGAAGATGGAGGCGCTTCGCCCAGCCCTTACCGATTACATGGTCGGCCAAGAACTCATCTACGAAGCCATCATGGGAGTCTTCGCTAAGCTCGCTACCGAACGTATGGAGCTTTATGGCCAAGAAGAGCTATACAAGCAACCGGAGTTCGCCAACGACGCCAGCAAACTAAGAGAGCTTCTCTCCTTCATCGACGATCCAGAAGAATTCAAAAGGATTCTCAAATCAGGTAAAACAAGCGGCAACATCACCATTTCCATCGGAAACAAGGAATACGGTTACGAGAACCTCGCCCTCGTCAGCACGAACATCAACGTCCCTGGCGAGAAGGGTACCCTCTCCGTCCTTGGCCCAGCCCGTATGGACTACGACAAAGTCGTTGCCACTCTGCAGTACTTCGCTGAAGCCCTAGACAATTACTTCAGCGCTACCACGAAAGGAGGACAGGAATGTTCAACAAAAGAAAAGAAGAAGAACGCAAAGAGCCCGAACAGCCCGAAGAAAAAAGCGAAGAAATAAAGAAAGAGGACAAAGAACCGAAGACGGTCGAGATCCTCTATAGCGATTTCCTCAAACTGAAAGACGCCGCCGAGGTCGAGAAGAAAGAGAAAGAGGATTGGAAGAACAAATGCTATATGGCCTATGCCGATATGGCGAACCTCCGCAAATCCCTCGAAGCCGACCATCGCGATGCCATCAGATACAGGGCGGAAGGATTCGTTGAGAATCTTCTCCCGGCCCTCGACAGCTTCTACATGGCCTTAAGCGTTGAGCCAAACAGCCAAGAAGCCAAGAACTACCAGCAAGGATTCGGTTTCATCTACAACCAACTCCAAACCGCCCTCTCTAACGAAGGCGTCACGGAAATCCTTCCTAAAGTCGGCGATTCCTTCGATCCGGCCTTCATGCACGCCATGGAAGTCGAAGAGACGGAAGGAGACGAAAACAAAGTCCTTCAGGTTTATTCCAAAGGCTACCGCCTCCACGAGAAACTCATCAAACCTGCAATGGTCAAGGTGAGCAAGAAAAAAGAAGACAAACCAGCTGAAGAAGCCAAAGAAGCTGCCTCAGCAGAGAACACAAACGAAGCCAACAAGGCTTAAAGGAGATTAATCATTATGGCAAAAGAAATTATCGTCGGTATCGACCTTGGTACCACCAACTCCGTCATCAGCTATATGCAGGCTGATGGCCAGATCAAAGTCATCCCAAACCCAGAAGGAACCATGACCACCCCATCGGTCGTTGCCTTCAAAGGAAGTGGTGAGGAAATCGTCGGCAATGCCGCCAAGCGTCAGGCCATCACCAATCCTGACACCGTCAGAAGCGCCAAGCGCGCCATCGGCACTTCCGAGAAGTTCCACATCAATTGCTTAAACAAGGATTTCACCCCACAGGAGATTTCCTCTAAGGTCCTTTCCTACATGAAGAGCTATGCTGAGAAGAACATCGGACAGCCAGTCAAAAAGGCCGTCATCACCGTTCCTGCATACTTCAATGACGCTCAGCGTCAGGCTACCAAAGACGCAGGCACCATCGCCGGTCTTGATGTTGTCCGTATCATCAATGAGCCAACCGCCAGCTGCTTAGCTTACGGCCTTGATAGCAATAAGAGCGAGAAAGTCCTCGTCTTCGACCTTGGCGGTGGCACCTTCGATGTCTCCATCCTTGATATCGGTGACGGCACCTTCCAGGTTCTTGCTACCAGCGGTGATACCAGACTCGGTGGCGATGACTGGGATAAGGCCCTTGCCGATTGGATCCGCGCCCAGATCAAGATTGAGACCGGCGTCGACATCAACGACAAGATGGCTGAACAGCGCTTCTTAGATGCCGCTGAGAAAGCCAAGATCGAGCTCTCCAGCTCCTTAACCACGACCATCTCCCTTCCATTCATCGGAATGGGTGCCAATGGTCCTATCAACTTCGAAAAAACCCTCAGCCGCGCTGAATTCCAGAACATGACCCGCAACCTCCTTGAGAGATGCAAGGCCCCAATGGAGAAAGCCATGGCTGATGCCAAACTCAAATACAGCGACCTCGGTCAGATCCTTATGATCGGCGGCTCCATCCGTATGCCAGCCGTCCAGGATATGGTCCGTCAGGTCACCGGCCACGAAATCAACCTTTCCGTCAACCCAGACGAAGCCGTCAGCCGTGGCGCTGCCCTTCAGGGCGCCGTCATCGCCGGCGACGTTAAGGATGTCGTCCTTCTCGACGTCACTCCTCTTACCCTTGGCATTGAGACCCTTGGCGGTGTCATGACCCCACTCATCCCAAGGAACACGACCATCCCAACCACCAAGAGCCAGGTCTTCTCGACCGCTGAAGACAATCAGCCAGCCGTCGACATCATGGTTTATCAAGGTGAAAGACAGATGGCCCACGATAACAAATTACTCGGCCACTTCCAGCTTTCTGGCATCAAACCAGCCAGACGCGGCCAGCCAAGAATCGAAGTCACCTTCAGCATTGACGTCAACGGTATCGTCAAAGTCAGCGCCAAAGACCTCGACACCCAGCAATCCCAGGATATCACCATCAGCGGTTCCAACGGCCTTTCCAAAGAGGACATCGACCGTATGATCAGAGAGGCCGAGGAGAACAAAGAGGCCGATGCCAAGCGTAAAGGCGACATCGAAGTCAAGAACAAGGCCCAGACCTATATCGACCAGATCAACCAGACCTTAGTCGAGCAAGGCGACAAGATCACCCAAGAGCAGAAAGACGAACTCATCAAGATCCGTGACGAAGCTCAGGGTGCCATGGGCGCCAACGACATCGAGAAACTCCGCGAGATCGTCGGAAGACTCGAAGACACTGCCGCCAAAGCCGCTCAGTATGCCCAGCAGACTGGCGCCAACCCAAATCCAGGCGCTGGCGCTGAGTCTCAGCAGACCGGTGCCGACGATGTCGTCGATGCCGACTTCACCGACAAGAAAAACTAATCATCATCTAAGAGGTGGTGGTGTCTAGAAATTAGGCGCCACCGACCTTTTGTTAAAACAAGGAGTAAAAAATGGCAGAGGCAAAACGCGATTATTATGACGTCCTTGGCGTGAGCAAAAGCGCGTCCAAAGACGAAATCAAAAGCGCCTACCGCAAACTAGCCAAGCAATACCATCCGGATATCAACCATTCTCCTGACGCCCCAAAGAAATTCGAGGAGATTCAGGAGGCCTATGACGTCCTCTACGATGACTCCAAGAGAAAGCAGTACGACCAATTCGGCCACGCTGCCTTCCAGCAAGGAGGCTCAACGGGAGGAGCAGGCAACCCATTCGGTGGAGCTGGCTTCCAAGGCGCTGGTTTTGGCGATGTCGATCTCAATGACATATTCTCGAGTTTCTTCGGAGGCGGAAGACGCTCTTCGAGAAGCTCCGGAGGACCGCAGAAAGGAAACGATGTCCTCATTCAGAAGACCATTTCCTTCATGGATTCCATCAAAGGAACCCATCTCACCGTCCCAATAACCTACGATGAGCCTTGCTCTCACTGCCACGGAACCGGTGCCGAAAGCGCGAGCGACATCTCAACCTGTCCGTATTGCGGTGGCCGCGGATACACCCTGCATACCCAAAGAACTCTCTTCGGAACCATGCAGACCGAAGGCCCATGCGATCACTGCCATGGCACTGGCAAAGTCGTCAAAAACCCATGCAAAACATGCGGTGGCAGCGGATATAACCGCGTTCACAAAGACCTTGACGTCAATATTCCAGCCGGCATCAACAACGGCCAGCAGGTCCGCGTCAAAGGCAAGGGCGAAAGAGGCATCAATGGCGGAGAGAACGGCGACCTTTACATCGAGGTCCGTATCAGGAAAGATCCGACATTCACCCGTGATGGAAACGACATCCACATGGAGCTTGAGCTATCCTTCGTCGACTGCGCTCTCGGCGCAAGCCTCGAAGTGAATACGGTCTATGGTTCTGTTGAAGTCTCTATCCCAGCCGGAACCCAGCCAAATCAGATTCTCAAACTCAAAGGCCAAGGCGTGAAAGACCTAAGAACCGGCCGTCCAGGCGATCAGTTCCTTCACGTGAAAGTCACGACGCCGACGAATCTATCGTCTACTGAGAAAGACTTGCTTAGACAATTCCAAAAAGAAGAGCAAGCTAAGCTCGGCAAGTGGTGGAACAAAGGCAAAAAATAAGATTAAGGTCTCACATTGTGAGGCCTTTTTTTATTGCTCGTATGCGTGTGAAGGGGTTATGCTATGAGTTGTATTAAAAGAACTAATTATGCCAACTTGTAGAAATTGCCATCGCACAATCGGAAAATTCGATGCCGACGTCTGCCCATATTGCGGAACAACCGATCCAATCGATTCCCAATATCAGACCAAAGACATGACATCTTTCATTGACCCGCAAAGACCAAAAGGCGGGTTATATAAGAGCAAGAGGCGCAAAGTCGCTTTCTGGCTTTGCTTTTTCCTTGGCTTTGCCGGTATCCATGATTTCTATCTTGGTTTCAAGAAAAACGGCATCGCCAATATCATCTTCACTACCTGTTTCGTTGGAATCATCGGAACAATCATCCTCATTCTCAACCTCACCAACGTGATTGAATGGTCGATTCCTGGCGGATACCTTTTGCCATTCGCCGTGGATTTCTTCCTCCATGCCGGATATGCCTTCCATTATGTTTTGAAAGACTCCCTTAAAGACGGGAATGGAGTGTTCCTTCGCTAAATATGGAACGCTTCTTCGGCCGCGTCGAAGGGGAGAAGGCCTATATCAGCCCCGATAAAGCACACCATCTTGTGCGTGTTTTGCGTGCCAAAAAAGGCGACAAGGTGGAAATCGCCGACACCGGTGAGCTTTATTTATGTGAGATCAAAAGCCTCGAGCCTCTTGAGCTGGCAGTTCTTGAATCTTTATACAAACCAAAACCTCTTCCTTTCACCGTCGTTTTGGCATTCGCTCTTCTTAAAGGAGGACATGACGAACTCGTTCTCCAAAAGGGAACAGAGTTGGGCGTCAACGAATTTGTCCCATATATCTCGAGCCGCACGATCGTCAGACTCGACCAGAAAGACAAGGAAAAGCGCCAAATCCGCTTCGAGAAAATCGTTCAGTCCTCTTGCGAGCAATGCAAGAGAATCGATATCCCAAAAGTCGACAGCATCTTATCTTTTGATAAAATGACTGATATGAAATTCGACCATGCTTTCTTCGCTTATGAAGGCCTTTCTCACGAATCCTTCAACCTCGCTGCTGAGGCAGCCAAGGTAAAGCAGGGCGAAAGAGTCTTGCTTGTTATTGGTCCTGAAGGCGGATTCGACGAGAAAGAGGTTGCTTTAGCGACCAAAAAGGGACTTACCCCAGTCTCACTCGGACAGAGAATTCTCCGCGCCGAGACGGCGTCTATCTACATGGCCAGCGTCTTTTCGTTCTTAGGGGAGAGCAAAGAATGAACCTTTATCAACTCCTAAGCGACAACCAGGCTCCAACATCGTTCGATCACGGCGATGAAAGAGCGTTCTATAACCGTTATTCCTACAAACTGTCGGATAACGAGCCTTTTGCTTACCTTTCCAAAGTCGTCGATTCCTTTGGCGTTATTCGTGCCAACATCGTCCTTAGAGCCATCATCAACAAAGAAGAGATAGAGAAGGCTTTCTTCGCACATTCTAAGGTTCTTGAGAAGAATCCTAACGCAACTCCGATGAATGAATTCATGGAGGATGTCACAAGCACGTTGCCATATATCGAAGTTGGCGGAGAGAAGATCTATGTCCCGATCTTCCCATCTTCTTTGGCATCCATTTATACCGACTCATACGAAAAGCTATCAGTTCCTCCATATAAGAGACTTCTCAAGGATTATGAGGCCGCTTTAATCGATCCATTCGATTACTATGGTATGGCTTTATATGACTCATATTTCACGAAGTTAGTCATCCTTCGCAAGACGGAAACCTCGATGGCGGCTTATGATTACGATGCTGAATGCATCTATTTCATTAATGAGCAAGGAAGGTTAGACGCGAAAATCGCCCTCTTTGACAAAGGCTTAACGAGACCTCTAAAGAATCACATGATTCCTCGCATTCAGAAGGTCGTTGATGCTTATTACGAAGGCGATAGAGACAAGATGCTCAATGTCCTTCTCAAAGAGAAACTCATCTCTGACACATTACGCAAAAAGGCGGACGAGAAAAAGAAATGAAGTTCTTCGTTTTCTCTCTTGGCTGCAAAGTTAATTCCTATGAGAAAGACGCCATCAAAGAGGCCTTGATCGAAAGAGGCGATATTGAGGTGTTTAAGCCTGAAGAGGCTTCTTTAATCGTGGTCAATACCTGTTCGGTCACTGCGACGAGCGATCAGAAATCCCGTCAGCACATTCGCAAATTCAGAAGGCTTTCTCCTGATGCGATCATCGCTGTCATGGGTTGCTATTCAGAAGGACATTTAAGCGAAGCCGAGACTCTTGGTGCTGACATCATAATCGGCACCTCAAAGAGAGACAAACTCCTTTCCTACATCGATCAATTCGCTAAAGACCATAAGAAAATTGTCGATGTTACCTATCTTTCTAGGAAGAAGATATATGAGGAACTTCAGTCTCACGCTTTCACCGATAATGCTAGAGCCTATCTCAAAATCCAGGATGGCTGCGACAAGTTCTGTTCTTATTGCCTAATTCCTTTTGTTAGGGGAAATTCCCGTTCAAGAACCAAGGAAGATGCCTTGAGAGAGGCAAAAGCTTTAGTGGAGAAAGGCTATCAAGAATTGATCCTTACCGGAATCGAAGTCGGGTTCTATGGACTTGATCTTTATGGCAAAGAATACGGCTTAGGAGAACTCGTCGAAGACATAATCAAAGAAAACCCAACTCTTAAGAGGCTCCGTCTATCCTCGATTGATATCAGTGAGATTTCAGACAAGCTTTTTGAGGACTTCAGACAATACCCGTCTTTGATGCCACACCTTCATTTATCCCTTCAGTCAGGTTCAGACGGTGTATTAAAGAGGATGAAGCGCAACTATACAGCGGCTCAATATTTTGAGAAAGTGCAGATGCTGCGTAGCATGTGTCCCGATATCGCTATAACCACCGATGTTATTGCTGGTTTCCCTGAAGAAACCGATGAGGAGTGGCAGGAGACCGTGAATTTCGTCAGGAAATGCGAATTTGCTGAGATCCATTGCTTTGCATACTCTTCGAGAAAAGGAACGGTCGCTGCAAAGATGAAACAGGTCGATAGCGCTATTAAAGACGAGAGATCACACGAACTCTTAGCTATCTCGAGAGAGCTAAGAGATAAATATGAAGCCAAGTTCTATGGCCAGGAGATGGAAGTCCTTTTTGAGGACTACGACGCTAAGAGTGGGTATGCTTACGGCCACACGAAAAACTATCTTCTTGTGAAGAAAAAGAGTGATCATTCTCTCCAAAAAACCTTCGACAGCGTTCTATATGACGAGAACAGCAAGGCAGACTAGTCATTTTGCTCGATGATTGTCATACTTTTTAAGTGAAGTGTAACGAAAACCACATAAGAAACTATCGACACTTTACGGAAAAATTATGACATTGACCAAAAATAATTTGACTATAGGGAACCCTTCTTTATAATTATGCAAGTCCAACAAAGGAGGATCGAATAATGGCAGTCCCGCAGAGAAGAACTGGTAAAACAGCTAAGAGAAAAAGAAGAACTCATTTCAACCTTGCAGCCCCGGCGCTCGTTCAGTGCAGCCACTGTGGCTCAATGGTCAGACCTCACCACGTTTGCCCAGAATGTGGCTATTACGATGGTAAGGATATCCTTCACCTCAAAAAAGGCGAATAATCTATCTTCGATTTAATGGCGCTCCTCGTTGAGCGCCTTTTTTATTAAATAAAAAACGCTTATAGTTATAGATATGAAAGTCCTACTTTATTTCGAAGGCCAAGAGGCAATCAAGACAAGCGGCATCGGCCGTGCTTTAAGCCATCAGATCCGTGCCCTTGAAAGCCAAGGCATCGAATATACTCTAAATCCTAAGGATAGCTATGATATCGCCCATATCAATACCCTTTGGGCTAAGAGCGGTGCCGTCTTAAGAAAATGCAAGAAGAAGGGGATTCCCGTCATCGTTCACGGGCACTCCACCTTCGAGGATTTCAGAAACTCATTCAAGGCCTGGCAGCTTGTCGCGCCTTTCTATAACTCCCGCATCAGGCGTATGTATTCACGCGCGGACCTTGTTATTACACCAACGCCATATTCCAAAGGTCTTATTGAGGGTTATGGTTTCGTCAAAAAGGTCATCGATATCTCTAATGGCATCGACTTAGAGGAATATGCCGAAAATCTCGATGCCCAGAAGGCTTTCAGAGAGAAGTTTGGTATCAAAGAAGGCGAAAAATTTGTCATGGGTGTTGGCTTCCCATTCGAGAGAAAAGGCATCAAAGACTTCTTTGAAGTCGCTAGGGCATTCCCAGATGTCAAATTCATTTGGTTCGGCGCTCTCCAAAAGATTCTCACCAACCATAAGGTCAAAGTCTGGGTTAAGAATCGTCCAGAGAACGCCATCATGGCCGGATACTGCAAGGGCGATTTAATCCATGGCGCTTATCAGCAAGCCGCTTGCTTATTCTTCCCTTCTTTAGAAGAAACGGAAGGAATAGTGGTCTTAGAGGCTTTAGCGAGTCATTGCCCGCTTGTTGTGCGCGACATCGGCGTCTATGTCCCATGGCTCAAAGACAAAGTGAACGCCCACATCGAGAAAGATAATGAAGGCTTTATCAAAACCATTGATTCGTTATTAAAGAATGGCGAAGACCAAGCCATCCTCGACGCAGGCTACAAAGTCGTTGAGGAAAGAACGCTTAAGATCGTCGGCGGCAAATTAAAAGAGGCTTACGAGAGCCTCCTTAAATGATTACTTGAGCCACGCTCTTTCTAACAGAGGTGTATAGCTTCTTCCAGATTGCGGAAGAGGCTTTTTTAGATTCTTGAGTTCTTTCCACTCTGTCTTTACATTCTTTAAATAGATTTTGGTAGCGCCGTACTTTTTATCGAGAGACAAATCGAAGAGAAGTGAGAGGTAGGAACGGAAAGTCGTTTTCTTGAAAGCCTCAACCAAACTCTTGTCTTCATTCTTCTCTAAAAAGCTTCTGATAAGAGCGAAAACCCAAAGATGTCTCTCTGCGCGGTCGGTGCGGTGGACGCTCATGGCGCTGGTTGGGACGTTCTTGTAGTAATAGTAGAGAGGATCTTTAATGCAGACTATCTTCTCGCAATAGGAGAGCATCGAAAGGCAAAAGGCGACATCCTCGAACATGTCTTTATGATCGGAGAGGAGAAGCAACGGACGCTTCTCGATGATTTCTCTCTTCCACATTTTGGTCCAAAGGAATCCGCGGAAAGAGATGTCCCAAAGGAAAGCGGTGATGGCTTCCTTTTTGTTGTATGTGGCGCTCGAAGAGGAGAAGAAAGCCTTCTCTTTCTCTTTTTCATCAATTTGATAGAAAGAGCAATTAACGCAGTCAGCACCTGTATTTCTCATCGTTTTGACCAAGGTAGACAAACAGTCTTTCCTTAGTCTGTCGTCGGCATCCATGAAATAGATGTACTCACCTTTGCTGTCCATGATGGCTTTCCAACGGGAAAGAGCCTGACCCATGCGGTAGTCCTCGGTGTGCATCTTGATCTTATCGGGGTGTTTCTCCGAATACTCTTTGGCAAGGGCGAAAGTGCCGTCATTCGCATCATCTATTCCCATGATGAGCTCAGATGGTTCTTCGAAATCTTGCTCAAGGAAAGAGTCTAGGGCTCTGGCCAATGTGTCTTTGTTCCGAAAGACAGGCATTATGATGGATACGACAGGTTTATTCATGCAGTAATCATAGCATATAAACCAGTCACTTAAGTGACTAAATAATTGAAAAAGGTTGCAAAACACCTACACTTCGATAGAATAATGAAGCACGAAAAAGGAGGTGAATGCATCCATGCCAGTCAAAACAGTTCTTCGCGAAGGCGAAAATCTCGATGAGGCCTTACGTCGTTTCAAGAGAAGCGTCAATAAGAGCGGCATTCTCCTCG
This sequence comes from uncultured Erysipelotrichaceae bacterium, assembly GCA_902802355.1. GTDB lineage: Bacteria > Bacillota_I > Bacilli_A > RFN20 > CAG-826 > UBA4951. The sequence continues at coordinate 67,199 of CADCLU010000006.1, read as the reverse complement.
AATCCAGAAAAAGAGAGTTCTATCTCAAAACCGGCCTTCGTAGAAAAATGAAGTCCGAAATGGCCCGCCGTAAAAAGTGGTAAAAACCATCCCTCAGCAAAACGAGGGATTTTTTATTGCCAATTTACGAAAAAACATTCCCTTCCTCTCTATATAGAAAGTGATGGGAATTTTTGTTTATCAGGGAGATGAGGAAGGCTGTGGCCTTGCCAGCCTCAAAATGCTCCTCTTGGATTTGACCAAGAAAAAAGGCTACCGATACCTGACTTCCGAAAAGGAGGAGGATCTTTCGCTAGAAGACATCCGACAGATGGCTTTCAAAGAAGGCGTCGACATTCAGTGGAAGCGCTGCTTAAAGGAGGAAGATTTGCTGACCGCTACGACGTTTCCTTTGCTGATTCTCCTAAAAGGAGATGGGAAAGGGCATTTAGTCTATCTAAGAAAAGCCAGGAAAGACCGTTTCCTCGTTTATGATCCAGCTATTGGCAAGAAATGGATCAAGAAAGAGGAGGTGGTGAAGAGGTTCTCCTGCATCTACGGCGAAGCTGTTCTTTTCAGCGAGGAGAATTGTCCTTATTCGAAGCCGAAGATATTTCCTAAGACGGGTTTCTTTTTGAGCGCGATTTCCTCGCTCCTAGGAATAACTGCACTATACTTCGCTCTATATTTATTAGGAAAAGAGGATTCGTATATCCTAACCGCAGCCCTTTTGGCGCTTTATGGTCTTTTGAGTGTTGGCTCAAGACTGATCAGCGGATTCTTCAGCAAAAGGTTTGATAAGAAATGGCTTAAGTGCGTCCCTTCAACATCTAAAAAGAAGCTGGCTAAGAATTACGAGCGTTACTACGCTTTCAAGAGCTCAACATTCCCTGCGGTTATGTCCGTTATCGAAGGCATAAGCGTGGTCTTTGGCCTGTCTTTCCTCTTTGGTTTGAATGACCCATTTTCTATGTTTCCGCAATTGGCTTGACCGTCTATCTTGCACTCGAAAGCCAGATATTCAGGAAGAAGGCGGTTAAGAAGAAGGAAGAGCTCGTGATTGCCGAGGAAAGCCTTCTAAAAGGAAGGGATTCCATCCACGAACAGCTCAAGAAAATGGCCAACATCAACAACGAAGCTTTTCAAATTGGCGAAGGGGCCACATACATCCAGATCATCTATATGGCAGTGGCAATTGGCTTGGCTTTTATCCCAGCCTTAATGAGTGACAACCTCACCATTAATTACTTCCTTTTCCATTTCTTTGGCCTCTTAGGCCTTGGTCAAGGAATAAGGTCTCTCCTCAATTTCTTCGAGAACAGGTGCGACCGACAAAGGGCGTACGTCTATTTCTGTGAGAATTTTGTCAAAAAAGAAGGTTCAAGATAATTTTATCTTGCCTCCTCATGTGCTAAAGTATTGCCGATATGGAAGTTGTTTTTGATAATCCTTACGGAAAAGACTTTGACTGGTTAGAGGGAAGATACACCGAAATCGCAAAGGTCGCTTTCTCTTACCTCAACATCAAAGAGAATTATGAAGTCGACGTTTCCCTCGTCGACGATGAGACTATTCATCAGGTTAACAGGGACTATAGGAACGTCGATCGCGTAACCGATGTCATTTCTTTCGCCTTCAATGACGATAAGGACCCGAAAGATCAAATCAATTCCTTAGACGTGCAGAAAATGCTCGGAGAAATCCTCATTTGTCTGCCGCAAGCCAAGCGTCAGGCCACTGAGATTGGCAATTCTTTAGAACGTGAGCTGTCATTCCTTTTCACGCACGGCCTTCTCCATTTGCTTGGCTATGACCACATGACACCAGAAGACGAGGCCATAATGTTCCCTCTTCAAGAGATGATCCTCGGCCTTGTAGGAGATAAAAAATGAAAGTCGGATTCGTATCCATCCTCGGCCTTCCAAACGTTGGGAAGAGCACTTTAATCAACGCTATTCTTTCGAAGAAAGTTTCGATCGTTACATCTAAATCGCAGACGACCCGCGACGCAATCATGGGAGTCTACAACGAGAAAGACCTTCAAATTGTCTATATTGACACCCCAGGGCTTTTCCCGGGCGACGAAGCTCTCTATCAGATGATGGAGAAGAGCGCCCGCAGATCGATGTCCGGCGTTGACGTCATACTTTATGTCATCGATTCGACTTCCAAGAACTACTCGAAAGACGATGAGACGCTCGCCTCAATCAAGAGCGATGCCCCAATCATTCTTCTTTTCAATAAGATTGATGACGTTAGAGTCGAGCAGATGGAAGCTCTCTTGGCTCACTACAACGAGAAATATCCAAATTACGAAAAGATTCAGATCTCCGCTAAAACCAACTTTGGTTTGAAAGATATCAAAAACGCAGTGATGGCACACCTTTCTGAAGGTTTGCCATACTACCCAGAAGACGTTATCACCGACAAAGACAAACCATTCATGGCCAAAGAAGCAATCAGAGAGGAACTTCTCCGTTTCCTCAAAGATGAGATTCCTCACGAATGCGCTGTTGAGATTACCTCTTATGAAGAGAAAGACGGCGGCATCTTCATCAAAGCTACAATCGTAGCCGAGAAAGAAGGCCATAAGGCCATCATCATCGGCAAAGGCGGCGACATGATCAAGAAGATCTCCATGAGCACCCGCCATAACCTTGAGAAGATGTGGCAATCCCATGTCACCCTTATCTGCCGTGTCGAATGTGTCCCTGGATGGAGAAACGATCCTCGCAAACTCCAAAAACTAGGATATGGCAGAGAAGACAATTAAGAACATCGAAGGCTTTGTCCTTCGTTCATCCCCATATAAGGAAAGTGACGCCATGGTCAGCGTTTTATCGTCTGACGGTCTCTTTTCTTTTTTAGGTAGAGGCGTTCAGAAAAACACCAGCAAAAACTTCGCTTCATGCCAGCTTTTTTCCAAAGCCAAGTTCTCCTTGGCCGAACAAAAGAACGGTGGTTTCGCCCTTTCGGAAAGCGAGGTTATCTCTCTTCCAGATGGCAAAGGCGATTTAACCAGATTAGCCATTTTCAGTTTCCTTAGCGAAATCAGCGTCAAGCTCGTCTCCGAGGAAGAAGCCAGCGCCCTTTATCCTTGGCTCGATCAAACGATTGAAAACATCAAGGAGAGGGGGAAAGAAATCTCGAGCGCGCTTATCTATTTCTGCCATTTACTCTCCGTCATCGGCTACGGATTAGAGGTTAATGAGTGCGTCGTTTGTGGCAAAAAGACCAATATCGTCGGCGTTTCCTTTAACGAAGGCGGTTTTGTCTGCGGAGATTGCGCTTCACCTAGTTCGAAAATGTCCGCTAGAGACCTCAAAATCCTAAGGTTCTGTTTCAAGTGCGGCCTAGAAGATGCTTTACGCGTCAACTTTGAGGCCAAAGAGAGCCTTTCTTTATTAAAGAAGCTCATTCATTACGTTGAGGATTTCACCGGCGTTAAGCTCAGAAGCCTTGAATTGCTTTAATTCTTAACTAAAATTACTTTTGTTCACTCATAGAGGGTTGACTTTATATCTTGTCAAGCCCCATATTATAGCGTGGCTCTCGTAGAGAGATTTTTTATTCGAAAGGGAAAATATGGCAAATAAGTATTCATTTGAGAAAATTACTACCCATCTCCAACAGACGGGTTATGTTTTTCAAGGTTCACAGATATATGGAGGCTTATCGAACAGCTGGGATTATGGTCCTTTAGGCGCCGAGATCAAGAAGAACATTCGTGAGGCCTGGTGGAAGAGATTCGTTCAGGAATCCCCAACCAACGTCGGCATCGATGCTGGTATCCTCATGAATCCACGCGTTTGGGAAGCTACCGGACACGTTACCACCTTCAATGATCCAATGGTCGACTGCAAGGCTTGCAAAGCCCGTCACCGTGCCGATGAACTCATCAAATCCGAGTTCCCAGATGCCGATGTCGACAACATGACCTTCGAGCAGATGGATCAGTTCATCAAAGAGCACGAGGTTAAGTGCCCAGTTTGCGGAAAGGCCGATTTCACCCCAATCCGTAAGTTCAACATGATGTTCAAGACTCACATTGGTGTCACCGAAGACAGCAGCAGCGTCGTCTATCTCCGTCCAGAGACCGCTCAAGGCGTCTTCGTCAACTTCAAGAACGTCCAGCGTACCCAAAGAAAGAAACTCCCGTTCGGCATCTGCCAGACTGGTAAGAGCTTCCGTAATGAAATTACCCCAGGGAACTTCACTTTCCGTATCCGTGAATTCGATCAGATGGAAATGGAATTCTTCTGCAAGCCAGGAACCGACCTTGAGTGGTTCGCTTACTGGAAAGACTACTGCCTTAAGTTCGTCGAGAGCCTCGGACCGAAAGCCGAGAACCTCCGTTTCCGCGACCATGAGCCAGCCGAGCTTGCTTTCTACTCCAAAGCAACCACCGATGTTGAGTACGATTTCCCGGATCTCGGTTGGGGAGAAATCCTCGGTGTCGCCGATAGAACCGACTACGATTTGAAGCGCCATCAGGAATATAGCAAAGAGGATATGAGCTATTTCGATCCTGAGACCAACGAGAAATACATCCCTTACGTCATCGAACCATCCATGGGTCTTGACCGACTCATCCTCATGGTCCTTATGGATAGCTACGACGAAGAGGCTTTAGAAGGTGGAGATGTCCGTACCGTCATGCACATCAACCCAGCTCTTGCCCCATACAAAGTCGCCGTTCTTCCTTTATCCAAGAAACTCGAAGAGAAATCCAAAGAGGTTCTCTCCGTCCTCAATAAACACTTCCAAGTCACCTATGACGTCACCGGTTCAATCGGCAAGCGTTATCGCCGCCAGGACGAAATCGGAACCCCATTCTGTGTCACCGTTGACTTCGATACACTTGAGAACAACACCGTCACCATCCGTGATCGCGATACCATGCAGCAAATCCGCATGCCTATCGATGAACTCGTCAAATACTTTGAAGAGAAATTCGTATTCTAAGACCGCTTAAAGGAGGCAATCGATGGCTTATTCACCTGAACTCATCGCAGCGTTATTGGCCCAAACCGATATCGTCGATGTCATCAAGGCTTACATCCCGGTTACCAAAAAGGGTCGCAACTACATGGCCCTTTGTCCTTTTCATGATGACAAACATCCTAGCTTGTCCATCTCCCCAGAAAGGCAGATCTTCAAATGCTTTGTCTGCGGAACGGCTGGAAACGCCATCACATTCGTCTCCAAATACGAGAAGATTTCCTACAATGAGGCAGTTCGCAAGGTAGCCGATATCGTCGGCTTCCATGACGAAAGACTCATAAAAGAGGCCTTTGTTCCAAAGAAAGACCCGACCATTCAGCCTTTATATAACTGCATCAACGATCTTCAAAAATTCTACGAATACGACCTCAATATCCCTGAGGGCAAGATAGCCAAAGACTATTTAGCCAAAAGGAATATCGATGATGCCCAGGTCAAGAAATACAAGATTGGCTATTCCTTATCAGATGGAAGAAAGACGATTGAATTCCTTCTTGCCCATGGGCATTCGCTCAAATCGATTGAGGATATCGGCATCGCTTTAGCCAGCGCGAACGCCAAAGACGCCAATGCCGGAAGACTTATCTTCCCGTTATGCGACCCTAATGGCCAAGTCGTCGGTTTCAGCGCCAGAAAACTCAGCGAAGAGCAGAATCCGAAATACGTCAACTCACCAGAGACTCCTATCTTCCATAAAGGAAAGATTCTCTACAACTATCACAACGTCAAAGGTAGCGCGCGCCATGACGGTTACGTCTATGTCCTTGAAGGATTCATGGATGTCATGGCCCTCGATAAGGCTGGCATATCTAGCGCAGTCGCTCTCATGGGAACTGCGTTATCTGCCGACCAAATCGCACTTTTGAGGAAACTCAACTGTGAAATCAGACTCTGCCTTGACGGTGATAATGCCGGCCAGATCGGCATGATGAAGATCATCACCCAGCTCAATGCCGCCGGTTTGCCTTATCGTCTGGTCAGCAATCCTAAAGACCTTCGCGATCCTGACGACATTCTTCAGGAAAGCGGGCCAGAAGCCCTTAAAGAAGCCATGTCACATCTCGTCGATGCGATGGACTTCCAAATCAACTATTACCTCAACGTCAAAAAGCTTGAGACACCGGAAGAACGCCGTAAAGTCATGCTTTACTTCATCAAGTTCCTCCGTAACGTCCCAGCTGGAATAGACCGAGACAATTACATCGCAAAACTCTCAAAAGCCACAGGCTATGAGGCGGAAGCGATCAGAATCCAAATCAATAAGAAAGTCATAAGCAAAGAGGACGAGGAGGAAACGAGCATCGCCGTAGACGAACTCGACTTCTCAAGACTCCACCCTGAGAAACTCATCGAAAAGAGGCTTCTGAGGGCAGAAAGACAGGCTCTCTATTACATGCTTAACGAGATGAAAGCCGTTAAGTACTTCGAGGATGAGGTCGGTAATTTCTACACATCGGTCTATAACTCGATCGCTAACTACATCGTCGATTACCAAGAGTCGCGAAAAGAAAGCGTTACGTTGCCATTGCTTATCAACGACATCGAGAATGCCTCGGACGAAGAGGCCGACACTCTCATCGGCCGTATCACGGAAATATCCTCCGAACGTTATTACCCTCCTTACTCCGACCAAGGGATGCAAGAAGTAATAAAGGTCATTAAAGATGAGAAAGACAGGCTCTACGATTGCGAACAAACCGCCAAGGCCATCAAGAACCCTACGACGGATCCTCGTAAAGCCGGAGCGGCGCTAAAAGACTTCGCCGCCAGACAAAGAGAACGTCTCAACCGAAATAAAAAGAACTAAGAGAAAGGAAGAAAGACCCATGCCAAAGAAAGAAAACAAAGAAGTCGCCGAAGAAACCAAGAAGGCGAAAAAGGCTAAGAAAGAAGACAAACCAGCCAAGAAAGCCAGCAAAAAGAAGGCCGATGATGACCTTTTCGAGTCTTTTGACACCGGCTTTAACGATGTCGATATCGACGACAACGAAGATTCTAGCGTCGAGAAAGCTTTAGAGGCCATCAAGAAGCAATTCATGAAGAAGGCCAAATCCAGTGGTTCCATCAGCCAAGAGGAACTTATGGACGTCGCCGCCAAACAAGATATCAGCGAGAACGACCTCGAAACCCTTATCTCTTTCTTCAACGAAAACAAAATCAAAGTCATTACCGACGAAGAAGAAGCCGGATCCGATGATATCGGCCCATCCTTGGATGACCTTGAGAAGGCCAACCGTGAGGCTGAAGAAGAAATCATCGACGAAGATATCGATGAAGCCGACCAAGAGATCGCAAACATCGATGACAGCGCGATTGACGAGTTCGCCAGAGTCCAATCTGGCGATGTTAAAGTCAACGACTCCGTCAAGATGTACCTCAAAGAGATCGGCAAAGTCCGCTTGCTTACCGCCAAAGAGGAAACCGAACTTGCTGAGACTATCAAACGTGGTGAGGCCGCCAAGGAACAATACGATAAGCGCATCGGCCATAAAGACGAAGAGCTCGCTGCTCTCAAAGAGAAATGCGAAGGCGAAGGCCTTAACTATGATATGGAGTCCCGTAAGCTTGAAGCTGATTTGAGAGGCCTTAAATACGAAGCTGACGAAGGCATCACCGCGAAGAACCGTTTGATTACCGCCAACCTCCGTCTTGTCATCGCCATCGCCAAACACTATGTCGGCCGTGGAATGCACTTCCTTGATTTGATTCAGGAAGGCAATATGGGTCTCATCAAGGCTGTCGAAAAATTCGATTACACCAAAGGTTTCAAGTTCTCAACCTATGCAACTTGGTGGATCCGTCAGGCCATCACCCGTGCTATTGCTGACCAGGCTAGAACCATCCGTATCCCAGTACACATGGTCGAAACCATCAACAAGATGACCAGGGTTCAGCGCCAGCTTGTCCAAGAGCTTGGCAGAGATCCAACACCAGAGGAAATCAGTAAGAAGATGGAAGGCGCTCTCACCCCAGAGAGAATCCGTGAGATTCAGCGCATCGCCTTAGAACCTGTTTCCCTTGAAACCCCAATCGGCGAGGAAGACGATTCCCACCTTGGCGATTTCATCGAGGATAAAGAGGTTCAATCCCCAGAAGAGTTCACCACAAAGTCCCTTTTGAAGGATGAATTATACGAAATCATGCACGATTTGACCGATCGTGAGGAAAGAGTTCTCAGGCTTCGTTATGGTCTCGATGACAACCGTCCAAGGACCCTTGAGGAAGTCGGAAAAGAATTCGGCGTCACTCGTGAGCGTATCCGCCAGATTGAGGCCAAAGCCATCAGAAAGCTCCGCCATCCAACGAGAGCCAAGAGACTCGGCGATTATCAAGACGCCTATTCTAACAGACTCTTAAAGTTAGCGGAATTCATCGTTCCAGGCTCTTTCATCGCGGATATCGGAAGCGACCATTGTTTGCTTCCGATTTTCCTTTGCGAGCAAAACCTCATAGAAGGTGCGTTTGCAGTCGATAACAAAGAAGGGCCTTATAGTCGAATGGTTAAGGCAATCAAGGATGCGGGGCTAGAGGATAAGATCTCTTATTCCTTGAGTAACGGAATCGAAAAACTCGATCCGCGTTGCGATACGGTTGTACTAGCCGGTATGGGTGGAAGGCTAATTTCCGAAATTTTGACTAGCCATAAAGAAAGATTAGAGAATGTCCAATATATCGTTATTGATGCGCATACTGATCTAGATATCGTCTATGAAACCCTGATTTCACTAGGTTATGAAATTGAAAAGGGTCATTTCCTCATCGACAAAGGTAAACCATACGACATAATGCGGTGGAAGAAGTCCGAAAAGGAACCCAATTACTCTCCGCTTGAGAAGAAGTATGGGTATTTCAACGTAAAGCACCCAAACAAGGCTTGGAAACAATATTACGAGAAACAATTGCAGATTCTTGAGAAGATAAGAAGCTCATTATCAGCAGATTCCCCGAAAGCAGGGGAGTTAGGGGTTGAGATCAGCGAGATCAAAACCCTATTGAAACACTAGAAAATAGCACATTTCATCATTTATTAGACTTTCATTACATTTAACTAAACAGATTAGTTATTATCGCTAATGAAAAATGTTCCAAAGTACTAATTTTAAACTATTATCAAACTAATGGTATTTTGTAATAAACCCTTGATATATCCAGGTTCTTTATAAGCTTTCGAGGTAGGCCTTAACTTCTTCGAGTTCCCTTAATCCAGTCGATGCTCCGCTAATCAAAGCGGCGTTTTTGAAACCTCTTAATTCCATCTTGCGGATTTCGTCCAGATCAAGGCATCTGATAACTTTTGCCTTTGGATATTTGATCTTGGCAAGCCCAAGCAGTTTCATGGTGTTGTTGCTGGTCGAAGAACCCATGACCACATAAAGATCTACGTCGTTTGGGGCAGTACAAATAGCGCTTTGTCTCTTATCGGTAGCATCGCAAACCCTGGCTGCGATATCGATTTCAGCGAAATGGTCTTTTAGTAAGGAAACTGACTCTTTCATTTCATCCGTTCCCATTGTTGTTTGTGAGACTAAAAGCGGATTTTTGACCTGAATTGCACTGAAATCGAATTGTTTTCCAGGTTCATAGAGATGAATTTTGGCTTCATCGATCTTTAGTGTGCCAACAGTTTCTGCATGACCGGCTTGTCCGATGAAAATGACCTCGCCATTCTCAGAGATTCTCTTTTTGATAAGGATTGAATTGGCTTTGACAAATGGGCAAGTCGCGTCATAAACGACTAAGCCTTTTTCTTTGGCCTCTATATCTAGATGAGGATCGTGTCCATGTGCTGAAAACACGACAACATCGCCCTTTTCGAGGGTTTTTATCCATTCTGAAAGGGACTTTTTGCGTTCATCAAGGATGATAAAACCATCATTCTCAAGGTCGCCGATGACTCTTTCGTTGTGAACCAAGTTTCCGAGTATGTAAATTTTCTCATCTGAGTGTTCTTCTTTCGCTTTGTAAGCGCAGTCGAGAGCCATTTGGACTCCCGCACAGAACCCATGGGGATTTATTACTGAAACCTTCATGGTCTTAATTATTACTCGTAGATGATGCGAATAAAAGGAACTTCCTCTATAATAAACTCATTATGAGTTTCAAATCGTTCAACCTCTCATCACAACTGACAAACGCCTTAAACAAACTAGGCTATATAGATCCATCTCCTGTTCAGAAGGCCGTTATCCCTAAGGCCCTTCGCGGAACATCTTTGCTTGCCCAGAGTGAGACCGGCAGTGGAAAGACCCACGCTTTCCTTATTCCTCTTATCGAAAAGATTGATTTCAATCTTAATAGGCCACAGGCCATCGTCATTTCCCCAACAAGGGAACTTGCTAGGCAAACCTATGAATTCGCTTTTGAATTCACCCGCTTCTTCCCTAAATTCAAAGTTCGTCTCTACACATCGGAAAGCGACGTTAGCGACAATGTCGAAGGCAAGAGCGTTCCTCCTCAGCTGATCATCGGAACCCCAGGCAGATTAAAAGACCTTTTAATCACTAAACATATATTCTTCCTAGGAAATCTCAAGTGTGCCGTCCTTGATGAAGCGGATATGCTTTTAGACATGGGATTCTTCGGCGATATCGAAGAAATCTTCGCTAATTTAGATGAGCCGCAGACCATGGTTTTCTCAGCGACTCTTAAGCAGAATCTCAAGGATGAATTACTCAAGTTCGTGAGAAGCGACTTTGAGTTCGAAAACGACAACATCCAGACGGCTTCGAGCGTTAAACATCACCTCATCGACATCAAGCATATTGGTGAAAGCGCCGCCTTGCTTTCCTTCCTTAAAATAAGGAAGCCATATCTTGCTATTATCTTTGCTTCGACGGTTGAAAAGGTTAATACCATTAACAAATCTCTTAAAGAGAATGGTTTTGAAACCATCTATTTCACAGGCTCTCTTGATGATCGTTCAAGAAAGAAAGCTCTTCGTCAGATTAAGAGCAACACATGCAGCATCATCGTGGCTAGTGACATCCTTTCACGCGGCCTTGATATCCCAGACGTCAGCGACGTTATTTCAATCGACCTTCCAAACGATTTGGAGTTCTATCATCATCGCGCCGGCCGTACTGGACGTTTCGGAAAAGCAGGGGATTCCTGGGTTTTCTTTAACGCTGATACGGTAAGCGGACCAATAGCCCTTCAGAAAGAAGGCGTCAAATTCGACTATTTCTCCTTGAAAGGAGATGAACTCAAGAAAGAGACCCTTGGTCCAAGCGAGAAACGCAAGATGACCAAGAAGAAAGAGCTCCCTGAGGCTGAGATGAAGGACATCAAGATTGCCAAAGCTCTTTCAAGAACAAAAGGTGTCGAGCCTGGCTACAAGAAGAAAAAGAAAGAGGCCATCGACAAGGTCAAACGTAAGTACCGTCGAATGGCCATTAGAAACAGCGTTCGCAAACAATTAGATAAATCTTTCAGGATGAATGACGACGAAGATTAACGGTTGATTTCTTCGATTAACGCTTCGTAAGCGTCTTCGTCTTTAACTTCGCGGATGGTCTCTCCTTTGCGGAAGATGACCCATTTTCCTCTTCCTCCGGCAATGCCGATATCCGCGTGTCTCGCCTCGCCTGGACCATTAACGATGCAGCCCATGACGGCAACCGTTTTGTAGATGTGGTTCTCTTCGAGATATTTCATCACTTTTTTGGCTAAAGGAATCAAATCAACCGCGGTTCTACCACAGGTAGGGCAGGAAATGAACGTTGGCCAATCTTTCTTAAGGCCAAGGTCGTGGAGTAAACGGGAAGCAGCCAAAACCTCTTCCTCTGGATCCTCGCTCAAAGAGATTCTTATCGTGTCGCCAATTCCATCAAGGAGCAGTGGAGTAAGGCCTGCTGCAGACCTAATCAAAGAAATATCTTTTGGGCCGGCTTCAGTGATGCCTAAATGCAATGGGTATGGGAAATAAGCGGCGGCAAGTTTATATGCTTCAATTGTTTCCTGGACATCGCTTCCCTTAAGGGAGATTACGATATCATGGAAATCATATTTTTCTAACATGGCGACGTGCTTTTTCGCGCTTTCGAAAAGCCATTCGCCCTTGATCTTCTCTTTGCCAAAATATATGGATTTATCAAGCGATCCGCCGTTGACGCCAACCCTGATGGCGGCGTGTTTCTCTTTCGCTTTCTCAACAACGGCTTGGACGCGTTCTTCGCTTCCAATGTTGCCTGGGTTGATTCTGATGGCATCGACGCCGGAATCTAAAGCCGCTAATGCTAAGTGATAGTCGATATGAATATCGGCTACGAGAGGAATGGAGACTCTTTTCTTAATCTCTTTAAAAGCTTCGGCGTCTTCGAAATCGAGGACGGAGCAGCGCATTAGCTCAGCGCCTAAAGAAGCGCATCTGTTTATCTGTGCGGAGACTTCTTCAATCTTGGATGTCTTGATAGAACACATCGACTGAATGACTACGTGTTCGCTTCCGCCAATTGATATTTGGCCTATTTGGATTTTTCTCGTCTCATTCCTTTTCATATATGAAACATTTTAATCATTTTTGTGGTTTTATTGTAGATAAATTGGCTGGTCTATGATATTCTTAGCACCGCACGAGAAAGTGAGGGGAACAATTTATGGCCATCAGCAAACGTGATCAAGTGATTCTTGCCTGCACCGAATGCGGAGAGCACAATTATATTACCGACCGCAATAAGAAGCTTCATCCTAACAAGATGGAAAAAATGAAGCAAATAAATAAGGCTCAAGCCTTATTTTTTTTATGAAAATTGAGAAGTTCAACATTGGCGACGATTACGTTTGCAACATCTACGTCATCGGTGAAGAAGGCGAGCCTTGCATAATAGTCGATCCTGGAGCAGACCCAAATCAGTTCCTCGAGAAATACGTTAACAAACACCATGGCGGACAGATTGCCGGATTCCTTTTGACGCACGGTCACTATGACCATATCGAAGGCTTAAGGCTTTGCACCATGAAAGCACCTGTCTATGTCCACCTCCTCGAAGAGGAATTCTTGGTCGAACCCGCCTACAATTTATCGCTCGATTTCCTCGATAACCTCTATATTCGTGGACTCAAAACCGTATTGTTCATCGATGGGGATATCCTAAACATTGGGAAATACAGGATCAAAGTCATCCACACCCCATTCCACACAAGGGGAAGCTCCTGTTTCTATTTCGAAGATGAGCATGTTCTCTTCTCCGGAGACACCCTCTTCCATCTAAGCGTTGGTCGTACTGATTTGCTCACCGGAAGCCCAAGAACCCTCGAGAGCAGCTTGAAGAAACTGATCGTCCTGCCACCAGAGACAAAAGTCTATCCTGGGCACGGTCCAGCAACCACAATTGGGGACGAATTGCGTCTAAATCCGTATCTAAAGAGCCTAAAAAGGTAGATAGTTTACAAATCTTGGTATAGAATACCATCGTCAAATTTAAGGAGATTTTAGAATGAACGTTACAGAATTACGCCCTGGCAACTACTTCGAAGATGAAAACACCCTTTATCAAGTTATCGACATCCTTCTCAACAAAACCGCTATGAGAAAGATGGTTGCTAAAGTCAAAGTTAGAAATGTCCGCACCGGTGCCATCACCGAACTCGCCCGTAACTCCGGTTACGACGTTACCCTTGTCAGCGTCGACAAGAAACAGATGCAGTACCTCTACGACGGCGGAACCACCTTAGTCTTCATGGATCCAGATACCTATGAGCAGGTCGAGCTTCCAAAGACCGGACTCGAGCGCGAGATGGGATTCCTTGCTCCAAATGGCTTTGTCACCATCAACGCCTACGAAGAAGAAATCCTTGGTATCGAACTTCCAGCCAAAGTCGCCCTTGAGATCACCGAGTGTGAGCCAGGCGTCAGAGGCGACACCGTCACCAACGGTGGATCCAAGGATGCTATCCTTGAAACCGGCCTTAAGATCAGAGTTCCTCTCTTCATTGAGAAGGGCGAAAAGGTCATGGTCGACACCGTCACCGGCAAATACGATAAGAGAGCTTAATCATGCAGGTTGAGGTTGAGGTTTGGGTTTTTGTCCTTTCCTTGATTGGCGTTCTCATCGTCGGTGGTGTAATCGGCTTCTTCCTTGCTCGTTATCTCATCATGAAACAGATTGAGAAGAACCCGACGGTCACCGAAAAGCAGATTCGCGCGATGTACGAACAAATGGGTCGCAAACCAAGCGAAAAGCAGATTCGCGCCATCATGCGTTCCGCCAACAAGAAATAAATTTCTTAAAAAACTAAGAGCCATAAAAATGTGGCTCTTTTTATTTTTTTTGTGAAAAAACTGCGTTTCGACACTATATAGATATTGGAGGGGGATTCAAGCTGACTTTTCCCGGCCGGGTTTCGCCGCTTATGCGGTGAAGAAGCAGCATGATGAATATTCCCTGAAATAGCCAATCACTATTGTCAGTATCCGCTTGCAAGCGGGCTAGAGCCGAAAGAAACCTCCTAGTTCCTAGGCTCTGATTCCCACTTAGCCTCTTCTGCTCTTGTTATCGTGCGTACTCTTTAAAGGGATGTGCCCTGAGATGTCGAAACAAGAGAGAAGGGGTGCGTGGTTTCTGTCTTCTTGGTATAATTTCCCCGTGAAATACAATCCTTGGAGAACAACTCAGTCATACAGTTTCTATACTGCTAGCGTTCTATACACCGCCAGCATGATAGTAATTTTTATGCTGAACCTTCTTAGCAGCACCCCAATTCTTTGGGGTTACGTAGTAATAGCTACGTTAGGGGAGCTATATTTTTTAATCGTCTTCTTTGCCGATTGCCTACATTATTGGAAAGGCCGTGGCCTAACGATAACGGAAGAATCACTAACCTTCTTCGATGAAATCAAGAAAGAGAAAGTGACGATCTCTGTCGATAGCCTTCTAGAATTCAAATATGAAAAGAAGGGAAAGATCCATTTTGTCTATAGAAAGCACGGAAGGAACGAGTTCTCATTTGAGGCTCAAGTGCTCTCCAAAAAAGAACAAGCGCTGTTAGATTCGATAATCGAGAGAATCAGCAACCGCGACGCTAAAGTAGATCTTCATAAATAAGTAATCATCGAAAAAAAGTGTGTGGCAGTGGAATCCACACACTTATTTGATATAAAACTAAATATCTACTAATTAACTACTTCCATTCGAGAGGCTTTTCTTCGCCTTTCCTAATGCGCTGGATATTGGAAGCGTGACGGATAACAAGAAGTGTATACACAACGACCTCGACAACAATCATCTGCCATCCGAAGCAGACGCCGCCAACGAGGCCGAAGTCCCAAAGGAAGATATTGAGGACCGAATCGGCTCCTGGGATCAACCTAAGCAAGCAGAAGATTCCGCTGATAAGGATAAGAACGGCTCCTGAAAGAAGAGACGCCTTCGACATAACCTTCTTGAAGACAACAAGGAAGATAATGAAGAAGACAGCCAAGCTGATGATGAAACCAAGCCAGCTTGATCCTCCGAAGATAGCCATGAAACAGGCAACGGCTTTGCCACCTTTGAATTTGAGGAATGGCGAGAAGCAGTGGCCAAAGGCCGCGGCAGCGAAAACTAGATAGTTATAGAAAACGCCGTAGTCCCAAAGCTCTCCAAGATTTATTGGACCGAAGTGAAGGAATAGCCACATGGTCCAGAACGCAATAACGGTCTTGGCGATATCAAGGACCATGACGAGGATGCCAACTTTCTTGCCTAAAACACGGCCAGAGTTAGTTCCGCCGGAGTTGTGTGAACCATAGTCGCGTGGATCGACTCCGAAAAAGACTTTACCGACAATAACGCCAGTAGGAATGCTACCGATTAGGAAACCCCAAATTATGCAGGCAAGGGCAATGCCGATGTTCAATAAAATGTTCACAATACAATCTCTCTTAAAATGGTCCTATTATTTTGATAATAGCCCTACTTTTTTCAAAGCAAGTTTGCTATAATACACTACAACAGACGTAGTTATAACTCCAGCATTATTTAGACTTATGGCCGACGAGAAATACACAGCTAACGACATTGAACTATTATCGGAACTTGAGGGTGTCAGAAAACGTCCTGGCATGTACATCGGTTCCACCAACTTAAACGGACTACACCATATCGCTTGGGAAATCATAGATAACGCAGTTGACGAAGCAGTCAACGGCTTTGGCAAGAAGATTACCGTCACCCTTATGAGAGACGGATCTTTAACCGTCGAAGACGAAGGTCGTGGCGTTCCATGTGATATTCATAAGGAATCCGGCCTCCCAGCCGTTCAGCTTCTTTATACGACCCTCCACAGTGGTGGCAAGTTCAACAGCAAGAACTATAAGACCAGCGCCGGTCTTCATGGCGTAGGCGCTACCGTTACGAACGCGTTATGCGAATTCCTTGAGGTTACTGTCTACCGTGATGGCGAGATCAATCACATCGCTTTTGCGAACGGCGGACATTTAATCACGCCTCTCCATGTGATCGGTTCTACGAACAAGCATGGAACAACCGTTCATTTCAAACCGGATCCATCCATTTTCCCTAATACCAAATTCAACTATGAGACGATCGCCTCTAGGCTAGAGGAAAAGAGTTATCTTTTGAATGGCGTTCATTTCATCATCAAAGATCAAGCTAGCGGAAATACCCATGACTACTGCACAGAGCATGGTTTACGCGAATACGTCCAAACCTTAACTATCGATAAAACCCCTATGGCGGACGTTATTGATTTGGTCGATACTTCGAATCCAATCCAAGTCGAGATCGCCATGAGATGGTGTGTCGGCGACTATGGTGAGAATATCATCAGCTACGCTAACAACGTTAAGACTGCCGATGGTGGTACTCACGAAATCGGTTTCAAAGGCGCTTTAACCAAAATTCTTAACGATTGGGCCAGAGATAATGAACTTATCAGAGGCAACCAGTCAATCGATGGCAGTGATATCCGTGAAGGCTTAACTGCGATCATCTCCGTTAAAGTCCCAGAGAACAAACTCGAATACGAAGGCCAAACCAAAGGCAAGTTAGGCACGCCAGAAGCAACAGCTGTTGTCAGCAACGCTTTATCGAATTTTATGCCTTACTTCCTCACCGAGAATAAAGATTTTGCGGTGGCGCTTATTAAGAAGTGCAACCAAGCCAAGGAAGCCCGCGAGGCAGCTCGCAAAGCCCGTGAAGCCGCTAGGGGAACCAAGAAGAAAGTCGCCGAGATGATCATCAGCGACAAACTCGCCAGCGCTCAGAGCAAAGACTATAAGAACAACGAACTATTCATCGTTGAGGGTGATTCCGCAGGCGGAACCGCCAAGAAAGGCCGCGACAGAAGTCATCAGGCCATCCTTCCACTCCGTGGCAAACCTTTGAACACGCATAACGTTTCCAATCAGGAAATCATCGATAACCTTGAGTTCTCGACCTTAATCCAGACTATTGGTGCTGGTTTTGGCGACGAGTTCAATCCGGATGCCAGCCATTATGGCAAGATCATCATCATGACCGATGCCGATACCGATGGTGCACACATCCAGATTCTTTTGCTTACGTTCTTCTATAACTACATGAAGCCTCTTATCGATCGTGGCATGGTTTATATCGCGCAGCCGCCTCTTTATCGCGTTTATAAGAAGAGCGATACAAAGAAACACATATTCTGCTGGAACGACGAAGAACTCGAGAAAGCCAAACAGAAGATTGGCGCCGGCTATGGCATCAATCGTTACAAAGGTCTTGGTGAAATGAACGAAGACGAACTCGCCGTTACCACAATGAACAAAGAGACCCGTATGCTTTGCCGAGTGATGATTGATGATTCTCTCGTCACTGAGAAACGCGTTGAGACGCTCATGGGCAAGGACAGCGCTCCTCGTTGGGCTTGGATCCAAGAGAATGTCACATTCAACGAGAAAGACGAATTTATTAAAGAAGTGAAGAATTGATCATGGCCAAGAAGAAGACTGAACAACCTATAATCCAGGAAAACATCATTTTTGGTCCTCTTGACCAATTGATGGGCGATAAATTCGCTATTTACGCCAAAGACGTAATCCAGGATCGTGCAATCCCTGATGCTAGAGACGGCTTGAAGCCGGTTCAGCGCAGGATTGTTTATGATATGTGGAACACCGGAAACACAATCGATAAGCCAACCAAGAAGTGCGCTCGTATCGTTGGTGACGTTTTAGGTAAATATCACCCACATGGCGACTCCTCCGTATACGATGCCTTGGTTCATATGTCCCAAGACTGGAATGTCCGCTATCCTTTGATCGATTTCCAAGGAAACAACGGTTCCATGGACGGAGACAGTGCAGCTGCCTATCGTTATACCGAAGCCAGATTAAGCGCCATTTCCAACGAATTGATTGCCGATATCGACAAAGATACGGTGGATATGGAACTCACGTTCGACGATACCTTATTCGAACCAACAGTCCTTCCAGCGCAATTCCCAAACCTTCTCGCCAACGGCTCTGAAGGTATTGCTGTCGGTATCTCAACCTCAATCCCGCCTCATAACCTTCGCGAAATCACATCAGCGATCGTTCACAGAATCAAACACCCAGATTGTCTTGTCGATGATCTCCTGAAATACGTTCCAGGCCCAGATTTCCCAACTGGCGGTATCATTTTCAAATCCACCGGGTTAGAGGACATCTATAGGAAAGGCCGTGGAAAAGTTATCGTCAGCGGCAAAGCCGAAATCGTCACTGACGGAAAAGGCGCCAGCCAGATCATCATCTCTGAGATTCCGTTCCACGTTAATAAATCGATGCTCGTTAAGTCCATCGATAAGATTTGCCACGATAAAACCATCCCAGGCATATTAGAAGTCCGCGACGAAAGCGACAAAGAAGGTCTCCGTATCTGCGTTGACCTTAAGAACGATTGCAAGCCTGATGCTGTCTTGGCTTACCTTATGAACAAGACTCAGCTCAAGACCTCTTTCAGCGCTCAAGTAGTGGCCATTGTTGATGACAAACCAAAGACACTCGATCTTCTTTCCTATTGTGATTGCTACATCCAGCATCAGCTCGATGTCATCACCAGAAAGAGTCACTTCCTCTTAAATAAGTACACTTTGCGTCTCCAAATTGTTGAAGGGCTTATCAAAGCCATCAGCATTCTTGACCAAGTCGTGGAAGTCATTAAAGCCAGCCACGATAAAGCGGATTCCAAGGCCAATATCCAAAAGGAATTCGGATTTACAGAGCCTCAGGCCGAAGCTATTGTCATGATGCCGCTTTATAAGCTTTCTCACACGGATATCAAAGTCCTTGAGGACGAGAACCTTAAACTCAATGAGGACATCGCTTACCTCAATGGCTTGTTAAGCGATCAGAGCAAACGCGAAGACGTCATCATCGACAATCTTAAAGCAGTCGCCAAGAAGTACTCCGGCGAACGTTTAACTGAGATTAGAGAAGAAGAGACCACGACCGCACTCAATAAACGCGACCTCATCGCCAAAGAGACAGTCAAACTCGTTATTACAAGACACGGATACATCAAGCGTTCATCCATCAAGTCCTGGAAAGGATCTGGCGGACAGAACGGTGCTAGAGCAGGTATCAAGACCGGCGACTCCTTCATCTTTGATGGCGAATGCGAGACAACCGATTTCATCCTCATTTTCACAGAGCAGGGTAATTACCTCTACATTCCAGTGAACGAGGTCAAAGAAGCTAAATGGAACGACGAAGGATATCACGTTAACAACCTCGTCAACCTCGCTCCAAACGATCACCTTATCTCGGCCTTTGCGGTCCGTCATTTCAGGCATGACCTCTTCGTCATCCTCTTATCAAGGAACGGTTCCGTTAAGAGAATCCGTCTTGATTCCTTCCCAGTTATCAGACGCAGCAAGCCAATCCCAGCCATCAGGCTTGAGAAGGGCGATTATCTCGTCGGTGTCACCTACACGACCGGTAACAGCAACCTCTTTATTACAAGCGAAGACGGCCGCGCTGCTTTCTATAACGAAAATGAGATCTTCATCAGCAACCCAAGAAGCCGTGGCATGAAAGCCGGTTCCTTCGGTGGCAAGCCTTTAGCAGGCGTTCTTGCTTTCAACCAAGACGAAAAAGAGAACAAGATCCTCGTTATCACCGACCGCGGGTCAACGAGAGTCTTTGATACCAATCACATCAACCTTGGAAAGAGGCTCCATAAGGCCAACCCATTCTTCAATATGTTCAAAAAGGAACCGCACCGCGTCGTCTATATCTCAAGGACGAACGGTCAAGTCCCTCCATACACCGTAGAAGCGGTGCTTAACGACGGAACTCGTTATGACATCACCTTCCCAGACTTCTATTTGACTCCAACCGATAGGTACGCAAAGCGCCCAGACTCGTTCTCGGCCAAATACCGCATCGACTATGTCTCTAGGGACAACTCGAATTCCTATCTCCTCGACGATTCGATCCAATCATTCGAACCTGAGCTCCCTCCAATTGAAGAAGAGCCAGAGATTCTGACCGAGCCTAAGACCGAGGAGGCCCCGGTCGTTTATGAAGAGATGTCTCTCTTCGACGACATTCTAAATTTTGAGGACGATAAGAAAGAATAATGAAAAAGAAACCCATTTGGTTCCCAACATATCGCGCTAACTCAATCTTCGAGATACCAGTGTCTTTCTATGCTGAACACGGAATCAAGGTGGTTCTCTCCGATCTCGACAACACTCTTGATGACTATAGGGTCAAAACCCCGAGTCTAAGAACCCAAGAACTCGTCAAAAACCTCAAAGAGGCCGGAATCGACTTCTATATTGCTTCCAACAACACTTCAAAACGTGTTTCACTTTACGGCAAAGAACTAGGTATCACGGTTTTTTCAGGATTGATGAAACCTTTTAGCGGACCCCTTAAGAAACTAATCGAAAGACAAGGGTTCAAAAAAGAAGAAGTCGTTCTTATCGGAGATCAGGTTCTTACCGATGTGAAGGCTGGGAACAAAGCAGGAATCATGACCATTCTCACCGAGCCAATCAGCGAGGGAGATATCATTTGGACTAGATTCAATCGCGTTTTCGAAAAAAAGAAAAGCAAAAAGATTCTCTCTGAGAATTATAATTTAATTGGGAGGTAGAAAGATGAGCATCATCACATCCGTTCGCCGTTGTTACCACTGTGGCAAAGTCCTTCAGGACAAAGACCCACAAAAAGAAGGCTATATCGACCCATCAGCCTTGGTTGCAGTTCGCACAAATCAGATGATTCTTTGCCAAGAGTGCTACGAGGAGCTCCATCCAAATGCCACGCCTGCAGTTGCTGATGTTTCCGATGAATTCTTAAGCATGCTCAGAGACGCCAAAAAAGAAGGCGCCACAATCGTCTACCTCGTTGATTTGATCTCTTTCGAATGTTCCTTCAATAAGGATGTCTTGGATTTGATCACAGATCTCCCAATCGTCATCATCGCCAGTAAATGGGATTTGATGCCGAAAGAAGTCGAAGCCGAGCACACCAAAGAATATGTCGCTCACCGTTTCAGAGCCGAAGGCTTTAAGAAAGCAAAGGCAACTGATGTTGTTCTTTTGAACTACAACAGTTCAGCAGATGTCACTCTTGCCTCTGGCATGATTAAAAAGAAGCATAACGGCAAGAACGTTTTCGTTATCGGTGCCAAGGGAGCTGGCAAGAGCGCCTTCCTTAACAGCTTCATCAGACAGTTCAAGAACACTTCCAATCGCGGAATCATGATCGGAGCATACAAAAACACTTCTTTAGAAGTGTGGCAGATTCCTCTCGATGACCATTCCTACATTTACGACACTCCTGGTACGGGCGTTAAGAACTCTTTCCTCGGAAAGCCAAACCCACCAAAAGAGATCCTTGTTACAAGCAAGATCGTCTCTAGAAAGCAGGTTGTTGCCTTAAACGGCAGCTTGTTTATCGGTGGGATCGCAAGAATCGATCCAATTCGCCTTTCTTCTGAGAAGAAGAGAACTTCATTCACTTGCTACTTCGCACCGAAAGTCGCTTTGAAGAGCATAACCCCAAAGAACGATATGACCGCCTTGTTCCAGAAGTACATCAAGAACAAAGCGCTTAAACCATATGTTGATTGGTTCAAATGTCAGAATGATGCTGACGTCTTCGACTTCGAATTAGAAGAAGACGGACCAAGAGACCTCGGTATCGCCGGCGTTGGCTGGGTTTCCTTCGAAGGCAAAAAAGGCGATATCTACAGAGTCTATGTTCCTAAGAACATCGGCACATACGCGTCACGCGCGAAAATCATCATTAAGAAAAAAGAAGGAAAGAAGAAATAATGCTTTCTCCTAAAAACCGTGCATACCTTAAAGGCCTTGCCAACCATTTGAAGCCATCACTCAACATTGGCAAAGGCGACATCGACCAAAGCATCTTAGAAGTCTTAGATAAAGCCCTTGAGGCACACGAACTCGTTAAGGTCCGTGTTTTGGAAACGGCCTCATCGACGTTTGATGAGATCGCTGACTCCCTTTGCAAGGGAACCAATTCCCATTTTGTCGGCAAAACAGGGCATATCATCACCCTTTACCGCGAAAGCAAAAAGAACAAGACGATTACACTTCCTCATAAATGAACGGCAAGATTATCATTTACGGCGGCAGTTTCGATCCGCTCCATAACGGACACGTTGAAATAGCGAAGGCAGCATCTGATTACCTTGGCTGTCCTCTTTTGTTCGTTCCTGCCAAAAACGCGAGATGGAAAGATAACGACGCTAGCCCTAAAGATAGACTTGCCATGCTTAACATCGCTTGCGATGAGCTAAACAAGAAGGAGAAGCGTTTCTCTGTCTCGGATTATGAAATAACCATTCCGGGTGATGGGCCATCCTACAGCGTAGACACGATTCTTCATTTCAAAAAGGAATACAACACGCTCTATTTCATCATCGGAGCGGACCAAGTAAACCTCTTCAACAAGTGGAAAGACCCAGATATCATCGCGTCAAACGCTCAAATCTACTATGTCCCAAGACATGGTTATCCATTGAACGAAGAAATCATCAAGCGCTTCAATATGAAGCCAATGCCTTTCAAAGAACACGAAGTATCGAGCACGGACATCCGCGAAATGAAATCGATCGACTATCCGGATTACATCAGGCATTACGTTGAAGCTAATGGTCTTTATTTTATAAAAGGAATGTCCAAATATCTAAAGCAAACGAGGCTTAACCATTCCATCAGAGTCGCGAACGTTGCTTTGGATATCGCCAGAAACAATCAAGACGCCCTCGATCCGTTAAAAACCTATCAAGCTGCGATCCTTCATGACATCGGCAAATACATCCCAGACGATAAATCGAAAGATATTGTGGCCAAGGAATATTCAGAAGAATATTCGGAGTATCCTTATTGGGCTCTTCACCAATGGGTCGGAGCTTATTTGGCCGAAAGAGAATTCGGGATTAAGGACAAAGACATCCTCGACTCAATTGCATACCATTGCACAGGAAGAGCAGAAATGGGTCCTCTTGAGCAAACAATCTATAGCGCGGATAAAATTGAGCCTGGCAGAGGTTACGACTCATCTGACCTAATTGCGAGCTGCATAAAGGACTATCACCAGGGATTCTTGGATGTCTTAGCCGCCAATAGGATCTATTTAGCAGAGAAAACAAAGGACACGCCTCATAACAACAGTTGTCCATTAACTGAAGAAAGCTACTCATATTTTTTAGATAAAAAGGAAGGAATGAATTAATGGCTTATCCTAAACTAATCAAAGAAACCAAAGAATTACTCGAAGACAAAAAGGGAGAAGACATCACAATCGTAGATGTCAGGGATAGAACGCCATTCACAGACTATTACATCCTAGTTACAGCCCCGAACATGCGCGCAGCAGGGGCATATGCCGATTCATTGGAAGAGTTCTTTCAGAACAAAGTAGATGATTTAAGGCAAATTGAAGGTCAGCCAGAGTCAGGCTGGGTGTTAGTGGACGCCGGCGAAGTCGTCGTTCATATATTCACGGCCGCCAAACGACAAGAAATGAACCTGGAAGACCTCTTCAAAATAGAGAAGAGATAAAAATCGGTTTCTTAAAGGCCATCGCAAGACCAGCGGTGGCTTTTTTAGTGCTCCATTTAAGGACAAATAGCGTTTTTGTTGACTATAAGCATTTCTAGATTTTTGAAGGCCTATTTTTATATGAAATTAAGCGGTGGAAGGAAATTGTAATTTAACAATTTTTGCACAAAAAGCGTTTACAATTGTTGCAGTAAGGATATGCTTACTTTGGGTCCCACCATCGAAAATACTATATCTTCGCATAATAGCCTTTATGTTAACTAAATATATAGGAAAAGCGTATTTGCTTGTTTTTATAAATTACATAATTAATCTATTAACCATTTAATCCACCTAAATAATGAGTTTTTAACACATCAGTCAAAACTACTAGTTAATTACTTTTAGAATTTAATCTAAACTACTAATCAAATGAGCGTTTTTACTGCCTTCAAAACCCACACAAAATACCGAATTAAAATACGCAATTCCTTAATTGATTTTTTGGCTGACTAAAATTGTAATCTTTTGTAAGCGCTTACTTTTTTTACCTTGTTTTAACGGGTTTTCTGATACCTTATTTAGATCTAAAACGCTTTTGCCACACCGATAGATGGCTCTATAACAACAACTAAGCTATACAAAAAGGATCCAAGTTATTGAATCCTGCTTTTGCCCTTCTCTATTAATAGGTATTTATTAATTATTTAATATGAATTAGCGTTCATATTATTTCCTTGAGCTATACCTGTCATAGGCAGATATAATCCTCTTGGTCGAAACTTGCGTATAGACTTGCGTTGTCGAGATCTTACTGTGTCCTAACATTTCCTGCACAGCTCTCAACTCTGCGCCGTTCTCTAATAAATGCGTTGCAAAGCAATGTCTCAAAGTGTGCGGAGATATCGCGTCATCTATTCCGGCCATGGCCGCATAATTCTTAACTTGTTTAAAGAAATACACTCTAGAGACCGGATGTCCTTGTTTATTAAGGAATAAATAATTCGATGCATGGCCTGGATTCCTTTTTCTGACGCCGTTGATGTATTTAGATAGATAATCCAATGCAAACGATGAAACCGGGACGCTTCTTTGCTTGTTCCCTTTACCGTAAACGGTAATGACTTGGCTTGGAAAATCTACGTTCTTAAACTGAAGACTGATCAATTCGCTAACACGAAGCCCGGTTGCATACATTACTTCCAGCATCGCTCTATCCCTTTGACCGCTTTCTTTGGTCATGTCTGGGGCCTCTAACAGGGCCTCAACATCCTCATTAGAGACTACCAAAGGGAGTTTCTTATCTTTCTTAGGCTTCTCAAACTCAGGGATATCGGTGTCGATCACACCTTCTCCAACCAAAAATGTAAAGAAATTTTTCAAAC
Organism: uncultured Erysipelotrichaceae bacterium; assembly: GCA_902802355.1. Lineage (GTDB taxonomy): Bacteria > Bacillota_I > Bacilli_A > RFN20 > CAG-826 > UBA4951. The sequence goes on along the minus strand of CADCLU010000006.1, from coordinate 41,859 downwards.
AGCTGTAACGCCTCAAAATCGTCGATGCAGCCTTATTATCTTCGCTTTGTATTTGGATAAACTCAGCAATCTGTTGAATCATCAAATCGTCGGTATTGTTAGTGTCTTTGAAATAATCAAAAAACAACTTCAGGTCTTCTTTGTAATTCTCGATCGTCGCTTTTGAAACGCCTTTTTCTACCTGTAAATGTTGCAAAAACAACGAGACAGCATCCCTAATTTCCATTGTTCTTCAATGCCTCACTAGCAACCATAACTACCTTCTTGTTAGCTTTCCTGTTCAAGGAATCGATGAGAACCTGCGTTTCATCTTCCTCATATTCCTCTTCATCAAACAAAGACAATTGTGCATTCCTTTCTTTAAAAGGCACGAGATTGCCTGCTGTGACGCCAACAAGGCGAATAACTTTTCCTGAGTAATAATCAGCGAAGAGCTTTTTTGCCAGCCTGATAATGTCATCTGCATCGTAAACCGGCTCATCAAGGTTTAGAGATTTAGAACTTACCTTAAAATTTGAGTCCTTTACATTTACGACGATTCTTTTACATTTCTTCTTTTCTTTTACCAAGCCTTCGCTGACTTCTTTGGAAAGACTCTCAATAACTGTTTTGATTTCGCTGAAATCATCCGTGTCAGTCATAAAAGTCTGACTGTGGCCGAGAGATTTAGGATCAGGTCTATCTGGATTAACGACATCATCACCATAACCATTGATGCTTTCGACGTAATAATCGAATCTTTTGCCGAAGTATCGCTGCATTTCAGGTTCATTAGTGGCGATTTCGTTCGCAAAATCCCCGATCGTGTTGATTCCTTTGCTCCTCAAATATGCAGCTGTCTTCTTTCCGATGCCGAAAAAACTATCGATCGGGAGAGGATATAGCATCTTTTTGACGTCTTTTCTTCTGATAACGGTAATTCCCATAGGCTTTTTCATGTCGGACGCCATCTTGGCAAGGAATTTGGTTGGTCCCACCCCTATGGAGCATTTCAAACCTATCTGTTCTAAAAGGCCACGCTGCAATTGAACCAACTTCGCCATTGGATCCTTCTCTTTGCTTAACATCGACGTCATATCAACGAACCCTTCATCGATCGAGGCTGCTTCGACTAAAGATGAATAGTTTTTCAAATAGCCGAAGAAAGAACGAGAGAGCATTTCGTAATAGCGATAATCCCCCGGAAGGAATATTCCGTTCGGACAAAGCATCCTGGCTTCACCGATAGGCATAGCCGAATGAACGCCGTAAGCTCTAGCCTCATAAGACGCCGTTGAAACAACGCCACGAGGACCAAGGCCGCCAACAATTACGGGTTTCCCAACATAATCTGGACGGCGAATCTGCTCAGCCGTAGCAAAGAACGCATTTAAATCAACGTGAATGATTATTTTAGCCACGTAGATATTTTATTTTATGTTGTCCGTTATGTTAACTAAATTATAGGATTTGTTTAGTCACTGATTCGATATCCAAACCGAATTCTTTTTCTTGTTCGGAGATCGTAGCATGTTGAACGTATGTATTCGGAACGGCAAACACTTTAAGCGTTCCTTTGAAACCTTTATTCATCAAGGCTGCGCTTAAGGATTCAGCGAAACCTTTTTCCGTTCCGTACGAATCATAAATATAGATCTTGTCCATCTTTACAATTTCGTCGATTTCTTTTTCAGGTAAAGGTAAAAGTCTGATTGCAATCGTCAATTGTCCATCGTAACCGTTCTCTGATAAAGCGTATAAAAGCTCTCTTCCTTTAGGCCCGACAGCAATCACAACTTCGTTACGTTTCTTTACATTTTGCAAATTAACCCATGGCTTGACCTGAATTCCGCTTCCGTCATTTTCTTTACATTTGAAAAGGGTGTGCGGATATCTGATGCCGACGATACCATGTCCTTTTTCCATAGAATAATCGATAACGCCGCGCATTTCTTGAGGTGTCGAAGGCATATAAAGCTTCGTGCCTGGGATGGATTTGAGATAGGCTTCGTCGTAAATGCCCATGTGGGTTTCGCCGTCTTTACCGACGAGACCGGCACGATCAATGAGCAATGTCATATCGACATTCATCCTCGCACAGTCATGGAGCAATTCGTCATAAGCTCTCTGAAGGAATGTCGAATAGACGCATACAATCGGATGCATTCCAGCTAAATTGCTGGCTCCGGCCATTGTCAAAGCGTGCTCTTCGGCGATGCCGACATCAACACATCTATCTGGATATGATTCAAAGGATCCCTCAAGATGGCTTCCTTTTGCCATACCTGGGCAAATTAATAAGGCATCATCGTGCTTTTCCATTTCCATTTTGACGATGTCACCAACTAAATGAGGCCATGAACAGAAATCAGGATGCTGGATCTTTGGGTCTCCGGTTTCAACATCAAACGGAGTTACGCCATGCCAATAACCGGTTTTATCCTTCTCGGCTGGCTCGTATCCTTTTCCTTTGGTTGTGTAAACATGCATAATGACAGTCTTTGTCGCGTTTTTAGCACGTTTAAAGGCCTTATCGAGCATCTTAATGTCATGTCCATCGTAAGGACCCATGTACGTGAATCCGAGATTATCGAATAAGGTTAATGGAACCAAGATACGTTTGATGCCGTTCTTAATTGCATAGCTGAATCTATAGAACCAGCGTCCAACGGCATTTTTCTCCAAAGTGTTCTTATATCTTTCTTTGAAAGAGTTGTAACCTCTGGCGGTTGAAATACGGCGGAAGAATTTTCCTAAGCCGCCGACAGGACGAGAAATGGACATGTCATTGTCGTTGATGACGATGATCATCTTTCCAAAGCGCCCTGCAATATGGTTCAAGGCTTCAAATGACAAACCGTTGACCAAGGAACCATCGCCGATTACAGGAACAATGTAAAAGTCCTCTTTCTTAATGTCTCTCGCAATGGCAAAACCTTCAGCGGCCGAAAGCGAGGTCGAAGAATGACCTGACTCATAGCAATCGTATTCAGATTCATCCATGCGCATGAAACCTGAGACACCGTCTTTGGAATTGAGGTTTTCTAAACTGCGACCAGTAAGAATCTTATGCGTGTATGATTGATGCGAGACATCAAGAATGAGCTTATCTTTTGGGAAATCGAAGTTACGATGCAAGGCAACGGTAAGTTCGACAACGCCTAGATTAGAGCTAAGATGTCCGCCAAATTCGGATGTTGCACGTATGATTTCCTGTCTGATATCCTCGCAGAGCAACTTCAAAGATTCGCGGTTAAGGGTTTTAACCACGCTTGGATCCTTGATGGATTTTATGTCGATGTGCTCTACCTTCTTGGACATGTTTAAATAACTTAAAAACTACTAATATTATCCTATTTCGTTATTGTTTATCTTTGATAACTTGGATTTTGGTCTCTGCTTCATTCAAAGACTTCTGAAGATCTTTGATAAGGGCATTACCCTCTTCATAAAGCTTCATGGCGTCCTCTAGGGAAAGCGTCGTATTCTCCACTTTCTCAACGATCTCGTTAAGACGAGTGAGTTTTTCTTCGAAAGTCTTTTCGGTTTTCTTTTCCATGATTACTCCTTAGACGTGACTTTAGACGTTATCACGCCATCTTTCAATACGCTTTTTAGCGTGTCGCCTTCTGCTATTTGGTTTATTGATGTGATGACATTCCCCTTTTCATCGGTCGTCATCGAATAGCCTCTGTTGATTACATTACGCGGATTAAGCGCGTTGAGCTTCGATGATAGGGACTCAACCTGGCTCTTATTCTTTTCAAGAATGTGGCTAAGAGAAATACTCAAACGCTTGGATAGTTGTTGAACTTCTTCCTTGGCTTTCTCGTAATTTGATGAAGGATTCTTGAAGAACGGCCTGGCACTTAAATTATTAAGGAGATCCCTTTTCTTAGAAAAGATGTTTTTGATGGCGGTATCTAAGGCATCCTCTGCACCTAGTAATGCCGCTCTAATCTCAGCCTGATCCGGTGTTGCGGCTTCCGCTGCGCCTGTTGGCGTACTGACTCTCAAATCCGAGACATAATCGATTAATGTTGTGTCAATTTCATGGCCGACCGCTGAGATACACGGAATCTTACAAGTATAGAGTTCTCTAGCAAGCGTTTCGTCATTAAACGCGCTAAGGTCCTCATTTGAGCCGCCGCCACGTGCGATGATTAAAATATCGATTTCGGTCGTTTCCGCTCTCCTGAGGGCCTTTAAGAGCTCTTTTGGGGCATCCTTGCCTTGGACGAGCGATGGAAAAACGAGAATATCGCATAATGGCCAACGTCTGGAGATGTTTTTGATGAGATCGGCCTCTGCCGCACTCTGGTCCCCTACTATGAGACCAATGCTTCTTGGGAATTCAGGGATAGTTTGTTTATGCGAAACATCAAACAAGCCTTCAGCCTGGAGTTTCTTTTTCAAGGCTTCTAAAGCGAGCAATGCTGCGCCTTGTCCGAATTTCTCGAGTGTTTTGACTGCGAAGTTATAGCGGCCTCTGCCGACATAAACGCTAACCGAGCCTAGGGCTATCACCTCATCGCCGTCCTTCGGTTCAAACGGGAGATACAGGTAGTTGTCTCTCCAAACGACGCATGATATGACGCTTTTCTTCTCATCGATGAGGTCGAAGAAATAACCGGAGCTGTAACCTTTCCAGTTACTAATCTCCCCTTTAACGTAAACGTTATGTAATTCCTCATCTCCATCGATCTTCGATTTTATGAGGGTGTTAAGCGCTGTTACGCTGAAATATTGATTTCGTTCCATTAGGCCAAGACCTTATCCAGAATCGCATTAACGAATTTATAGTCGTTATCGCTCAGATATTTCTTAGCCAACTCAACAGAGACGTTGATGATGATGGCTTTATCTGTTTTCTCGACGCTGTAATAAGACTGGCAATATGCAAGCAAAAGCAAAGCTTGCTCGAGAAGGTTAAGACGATCGAACGTCCACTTTCTCATGTTCTTCTCAAAAATCGGGATGATCTCTTGATAGTGTTTGACCATGGCCAAAACCATCTCTTTAACAAAAAAGTCACTATCCGCAAAAGATTTTTCAGTTAAGCCGCTGACGATATCCTCAATCGGAGCTGGAAGCTTCGCCGCAGAGTAAGTCAGAACGTCATAAATCGCGAAAAGTGCGATGTCATGGGCTTTGTTGCGAGATAGTGTTTTTTCCATAAAGATCAAGCCTCCTGAAATTAAGGCTACTAAGTTTATCACATCCAACGGAAAGAGAAAGAGGGAACAAAAAGGGCGCTACCACTTTTTGGGAGCGCCCTAATTACTTATGTAATCCTTTTGGTTAACTAGGCCTTTTTGACCTTTTTGGAAGCCTTGGCCGGCTTTTCCTTCGAGACGTGAATCTCAACGGAGACAGGAACGGTCTCGCACATCATCGAGATGCTGTTGGCGACTTCTTCCTGAATGCTTGCGCAGAGGTCGGCAATCGCGGTGACTTTATCGCCCACCACAACGTCCAACATTAAATCCACGCGGCCATCCTTCTTGAAGAAGGCTTTGACCGGGCGAACGGCCGAGATGATGTTGCCAAGACGAGTAAGAGCCTCACCGTAGTTATTGATCTTAACGTGCTGAAGGTTGTTGCTCGCGATGGTGACGATGTTCTCGAAAGCTTTTCTCGAGATGCCCATCTTGCCGGAATGCTGGTAGTTGTTGAGATAGTAGAAATCACTCATAGGCTTATTTTACTGAAAAGGTCGATGCAAAGGAAGTATTACGCAATAAGTTTGGCAATCTTGGCAGCCACTTTCTCAGCGGTGAAGCCACAGACATCCATGACCTGCTCTGCTGGGGCGCTGTAACCGAAGCCATCCTGAGAGATGACATTGTCGGCGTACTTATACCAGGAGAGGCCGCTTAACATCTCGATAGCAACGCGCTTGGCTTTTGGCAAGGTGATGATGGCGTCTTTCTTGGCCTGTGGGAGCTTATCGAAACGCTCGCAGCTTGGCATGGAGATGACGCTGGCCTTGATTCCTTTCTCCTTGAGAAGGGCGGCAGCATCAAGGGCAAGACCGACTTCACTGCCGGTAGCGATGAGCTCAAGATCGGCTTTCTCTTCCTTCTTGGCGACATAGGCACCATTGGCAACGTTCTCAAGAGAAGATTTCTCGAGGTTGCGGAGGTTCTGACGGGAAAGGATGAGACAAACTGGGTGATCCTTGGTTTCAAGGGCTAAACGCCAAGCAGCGAAGCACTCTCTGGTGTCGGCAGGACGGAGAACCTCGACGCCTGGGATGCTTCTAAGAGCAACAAGCTGTTCGATTGGTTCGTGTGTTGGACCATCTTCGCCAACGGCGATGGAGTCGTGGGAGAAGAGATAAATGGCCGGTAAATGCTGGATAGCGCTCATACGGATGGCGTTCTTCATATAGTCGCTGAAGACTAAGAAGCAGCCAACGTAGGTGGTTAAGCCACCATGGAGCAACATACCGTTCTGGGCAGCGGCCATGGCGAATTCACGGATGCCCCAGTTGATGTTCTTGGCACTGCGGTGCTCAGCATCGAAGCCTGGATCTCCTGGGATGGCGGTCTTGACGCTGGAGGCGACGTCAGCACTTCCACCAAAGGTGAATGGGATGTTGGCGGCGACTTCAACAAGCATACGGCCACTGGAATTACGGGTGGCTTCTGGTTTCTCGGCGACGGATGGATCGGCGAACTTGAAGGCTTTGACGTCACGCTTGAAGGCGGCTTCGAAGACCTTTAAGTCCTCTGGATGAGCTTTACCATAGGCAGCGTAGGCAGCCTGATATTCGGCATAGGCTTTGGCACCACGCTTGCCGAAGTTCTCATCGAGCTCAGCATAGGTGGATTCTGGAACGGTGAACGGAGGGAAGTCGAAGCCAAGAGCTTTCTTGGTGGCGTTTCCGAGTTCCTCTCCTAAAGGAGAACCGTGGGTGGTGTGGCTTCCGGCTTTTGGAGAACCATAACCAATGACGGTGTTGATAAGGATCATGGTTGGAGCGTTGGAGAGCTCACGGGCTTTGGCTAAGGCAGCATCGATCTCATCGAGGTCGTTACCATCTTTGACTTCAAGGACATTCCACTGCATGGCTTTGAAACGCATGATTTCGTCTTCGGTCATGGAGTTGGAGGTTGGGCCATCGAGGGTCGAAGTGTTCTTATCATAGATAAGGATGAGTTTGCCGAGCTTCTGCATACCGGCAAGGGAGATGGCTTCCTGAGCGATACCTTCTTCTAAGCAGCCGTCGCCACAGAGACAGTAAGTATAGTGACTCATGATCTTCTCGCCTTCGGCATAAGAACCACGGATCTTCTCTTCGGCCATGGCCATACCGACAGCCTGGGCAACACCCTGACCTAAAGGTCCACCAGTGGCATCAACGCCTTTGGTCCAACCAAATTCTGGGTGGCCTGGGGTCTTGGAGTTGAGCTGACGGAACTGTTTGATGTCATCAAGGCTTACTTCGTAACCAGCAACATGGAGCATAGCGTAGAGAAGGGCGCTATTGTGGCCGCTTGAGAGAACGAAGCGATCACGGTTAATCCATTCTGGATGTTTTGGGTCAGCAACAAGATGGTTCTTGTAAAGAACATAAAGGGCTGGAGCGATGTCGAGCGCCATGCCTGGGTGGCCGCTGTTGGCCTTGTTGATCTCGTCGATTACGAGAGCACGGATAGCACTGACTGCGAGCGCATCCTTTTCATTGAAGTGACTAATCATTGTTTTTCTCCTTAGTAGATTTTTAGTCAATTTATAGTTTCATTAATATTCTTAAGAATATTATTTACTCCTTCTTTAATTCGATACCAACAGTATCGAGTGCCTCTTGGCTGACACCAGCCGGGGCTTTGGACATCGGATCGACAGCCTGAAGGTTCTTTGGGAACGCCTCAACGTCGCGGATGTTATCGGTGCCGGAGAGAATCATCGACAAACGGTCGAGACCAAGAGCGAATCCTCCGTGCGGCGGCGCGCCATACTTGAAAGCATCGATGAACCAACCAAACTTCTTGGCGACGTCTTCGTCGCTAAGACCAAGAAGTTTGAAGATCTTCCACTGAGTGTCGTGGTCGTAGATTCTTAAGGTTCCACCACCAGCTTCGTATCCGTTGATGCAGATATCGTAAGCGTAGGCCAAAACTTTCTCTGGATCGGTGTCGAGATATTTGAGATCCTCGTCGCGTGGACGGGTGAATGGGTGATGCTCGGCCGTGTACTGATCTTCGGTTCCTTCGATTTTATCGAACATTGGGAAGTTGATGACCCAAAGAAGATCGTAGGTGCCAGGTTTGATAAGACCCATCTCTTTAGCAAAGCGAGTTCTTAAAGCGCCAAGACCAAAGTCGACGTCACGGCGATATGGTGAACCAGCGAATAAGACGAGATCGTCTTCCTTAAGGGATAATGTCTCAATCAATTCTTTCTGGGCGGCTTCGTCCATGAACTTGGCGAATGAACCACTTAAGGCACCACCGTTGTATTTAAGGGACATAACGCCGTTAAGACCGAACTTCCTGGCTTCGACCTGAAGCTCATCAAGAACCTTGCGGCTCGTTTCGGTGGCGTGGTTAGGAATGACGATGGCACGGATGTATTTGGCATCTTCGAATCCAGCAAAGCTGGTTTTCTTCATAATGGCGTAGACATCCTTGAGGGTTAACTCATAACGTGTATCTGGCTTATCGCTGCCATAGTTGTCCATGGCATCCCAATAATCGATACGGCGGAGAGGAAGCTTAACATCATAGTTAACTATTTCTTTGAAATAGCGTTGAAGCATTCCTTCGCAAAGGGTGAGAATGTCATCCTGTTCCATAAAGGAGCACTCGACGTCGATCTGAGTGAACTCAGGCTGACGGTCGGCACGTAAATCTTCATCACGGAAGCATTTGGCGATTTGGTAATAACGCTCGATGCCACCGATCATAAGCAACTGTTTGAAGAGCTGAGGAGACTGTGGAAGAGCATAGAAAGAACCATGGTGAAGACGGGATGGGACGATGTAGTCGCGTGCGCCCTCAGGGGTTGCGAGATTGAGAATCGGGGTTTCCACTTCTAAGAAGCGGTTCTTATCGAGATACTCATGGGTAAGCTGAACGATCTTGGCTCTGACGCGGAGACGACGCTGCATCTCTGGGCGGCGAAGATCGAGATAACGATACTGAAGGCGGGTTTCCTCCAAAGCATCGGTTTTATCGGCAATAATGAAAGGTGGGTTCTCGGCTTTGTTGACCACTTTAAGCTCTTTGACGATGACTTCGATATCACCGGTAGGAAGCTTTGGGTTTGGAACTTCTTTCTTGGAGACGGTTCCAGTGACAGAAATGACATATTCGTTTCTGACGTCAGGGACTTCGACCCCTTCTTTGATCATGAGCTGAACGATGCCAGTGTTGTCGCGTAAGTCAATAAACTCGATGGCGCCGAGTCTTCTTCTAGTTGAGACCCAACCAACAAGCTTTACTTCGCGGCCAACGTCAGACAAACGTAGCTCGCCATTGTAATCTGTTCTTTCCATTTTTTCTCCTTTCCAATTACTCTTCGTGGCAATGACAGTGATGATGATGTTCTTCGTGTCCTTCGTGGAAGAGCTTGTCGAGTTCTTCCTGAAGGTTTTCTAATGAAATCTCCTTCTGCTCCTGGCTTTGGAGATTCTTGATCTTAAGGATGCCTTTGGCCATTTCCTCTTCGCCAACGATGAGCGCGTATTTCGCACCTAAGTGTTCGGCTTTCTTAAACATGGCACCGAACTTAAGAGCGGCCAATGGGGTTTCGGTTGAGTACCCGAAGGAACGGCAGGCCATGGTGATTTCAAAGGCCTCATCGAGGACTTTCTCACCTACAGGCATAACATAGAGGTCGACGCCTTCTTCGATGTGGTCGAGAAGATGGCTGTCTTCCATGAGACTATAGACGCGTTCAAGACCCATAGCAAAGCCAACACCGGCCAAATCTGGTCCGCCAAGGCCTTTGATGAGTCCGCCATAGTGACCACCGCCGCAAACTGCGCCGTAGTCTTTGTTTTCTGGGCTGGTGAGATGGATTTCGAAGACGACTTCGCTATAGTAATCAAGTCCGCGGACAAGATTCTCGTCGATCTCATAATTGATTCCCATCGCATTGATGATGTTCAAGGTTTCATAGAAACGCTTCTCGCTGGCTTCGCTGAGATAGTCTTTGATTCTTGGAGCGCCTTTGGCGATTTCCTGGTCATGCTCGACTTTGCAATCGAGGATACGAAGAGGATTGAGCTTAATACGCTCTTTGCAATCGTCACACATCTCATTGATGTGTTCGCTGAAGTATTTGACCAAAGCATCGCGGTAGGCGGCTCTGGTTTCGTTGTCTCCTAAGGAGTTGATCTTAAGTTTGACGTTCTCAAAGCCAAGCATTTGAAGAGCGCTGACAGCCAAGCAAATGCACTCAGCATCGGCTCTTGAGCTATCTAAGCCAACTTCTTCGACGCCAAATTGGTGGAACTGGCGGTAACGGCCAAGCTGTGGTCTTTCGTAACGGAAAGCCGGGCCCTGGTAATAGAGTTTGAGAGGAAGATCCCCTGCATAAAGCTTGTTGGAGATGATGGCACGCATGACGCCGGCGGTGAATTCAGGACGGAGAGTGATGCTGCGGTCACCTTTATCAAGGAAGGTGTACATCTCTTTGCGGACAATATCGCTGCCTTCGCCCGTTCCGCGAGCAAAGACTTCGGTGTATTCCATCGATGGGACGATTATTTCCTTATAACCATAGAGTTCGCAGGCCGCTCCTAAGACGGCTTCGATATAACGCATACCGATGGCTTCTTTGCCATAGATGTCGTGTGTACCTTTGACTGGCTGGTAATTTGGCATGTGACTTTCCTTTCTATTTCATGACGCGTTCAACGTTGTAAACGCCTTTGATTTCGAGAATGGTTTGAAAGACCTGTAAGATTGTAGCACTATCGCTGACATAAATGGTGAGGTTGACTACGTCATTCATCGTTTTTTCGACAAGATGGATCTTAAGGTCGGTGACGAGGACGCCTCTCGTTGAGAGAGCACCCATAATATCAACGAGCAAGTTCGGACGGTCATTGGCGTAAATCCTAATGAGAGCCGGGAACTTCGATGTGATGCCGAGATCAGGATTCCAATGGACGTCAATTAGACGAGGTTTTCCTTTGGAAACGTTTGTGCATGAGGTCCTATGGACGACGATACCTTTGCCGTTTACGACGTAACCGACGATGTCATCACCAGGAACAGGCGTGCAGCATTTTCCTAAGGAAATGGCGATATTGTCGACACCAGCGACCAAGACAGGATTCTTAGAATCGCTTCTGACGACCGAAACAAGGTTTGGTTTGGAGCTCTTTTTACGTACGTGCAAGAAATCGACGATGGCGAGAGGCGCTGGGTTCCTGTTGGCGACGAGTTCGTAGAGACCTTCGAGGTTCTTAGCGTTGTAATGCTCAAGGGTTTTCGGGTCGCTAAGGAGTTTTTCCATCTCCCCTGGACCGATATCTTGCTGACTGAAGGCCTCAAGGCAGCTTTCACGTCCTTTGGAAATCAGGTCTTCACGCAAGAAGTCATTCTTCTTCTGGATGAAGCGTCTGATGTGGGCTTTGGCCGAGGATGTTTTAGCGATCTCAAGCCAGGAATCATTCGGTCCTGGCGCGTTTTTGGCAGTTCTGATTTCGCAAACATCGCCTGTCTTTAATACTGTAGACAAGGCGGCGTTGGCGCCATTGACGACAGCGCCGATCGCGCTTTCAGCGACTTTCGTATGAATACGGTAGGCGAAGTCAAGGACAGTCGCACCCGCTGGAAGGTCGATGACCTTACCTAATGGAGTGAAAACATAAACGTTCGCATTGAAGACGTCATGCTCCAAAGCTGCGATGTAGTCTTTGGCATCGCTGGTCTCGTTTTCGGCGCTCATAGAGACGAAGTCACGGAACCAATGGAGTTTTTCTTCGATGTCACGCTGTTCTTCTTTGGCGTTATAGTGTTCGCCTTCCTTATATCTCCAGTGCGCGGCAACACCGCTTTCAGCGACTTCATCCATCTCCTCGGTTCTGATCTGGACCTCATAGATGTTTCCGTCGCCTGAGACGATGGTCGTATGCAAAGACTGATAAAGGTTCGGCTTAGGCATAGCGATGTAATCCTTAAGACGACCTGGAACAGGCTTGTACGTGGCGTGGATGATACCAAGAATGGTATAGCAGTTCATGACACTGTCAGTGATGATACGGACAGCCAAGATATCGTAGAGTTCATCGAAGTTATAGTGCTTCAGATACATCTTGCGGTAAATCGAATAAATCGATTTGATGCGCGATTCCATGCGGAACTTGATCTTGTTCTCAAAGAGAAGATCAGCGATACGTTTCTGAAGCGCATCGAGCGAGCCTTGGCGGTCAGCCTCCCTTGCATTAAGCAAAGTAAGAATCTCGTTGTATTTGGTTGGCTCAAGATATTTAAGGGAAAGGTCTTCCATCTCGCTTTGCATCTTATAGATACCAAGACGATGGGCGATTGGAGTAAAAACATCGAGGGTTTCTTTAGAAAGAGCCTGTTGTCTTTCCGGTTTCAAAGCCTCGAGAGTGCGTAAATTATGGAGACGGTCAGCGAGTTTGACGATGATGACACGGACATCTTTCGCCATGCCAAGGAAGATCTTACGGTGATCCTCTGCTTCAAAGTCCTGCTCCGTCCTGTGGGAGAGTTTCATGCGCTGAATCTTCGTCAAAGAGTCGACAATAAGCGCGACATCAGGCGTGAATTCGCGTTCGATATCCTGAATTGTGGCATCGGTGTCTTCGACAACGTCGTGAAGAAGACCGGCCGCGATCGTCTCAGGTCCGCACTGGAGGGAAGCTAAGATGTATGCGACTTCTATTGGGTGTTGGATATAAGCCTCACCGCTCTTACGGAAAACGCCTTCGTGTTTCTTCGAGGCGAAAAGATAGGCTTTCTCGATCATTTCCCTATCTTTTGGGTTTTTGATATAGGTGAAATAGAGCTCTTTGACGTCGTCAAAAGAATGCATTGGATAGCCGCCATTAGGCAGCAATTTCTTGCTTTCTTTTTCTGTTTTAGGCTCAACTTTGTTAGTCATAACAAGTTGATTATACTCTAAACTCCATGATTCTAAACAAGTTTAGAAGTTCTTTTCGCACAAAATATCTAAACTACGCCTTCCCCTAAACTCGTTAATCCTGAAGGAACAAGCGAGGTCAACCTTGGATTCTAGATCGAACGAATTCTCATTGATTCCGAAAGAAAAGAGTCTCACATCAGAGGAGAGTTTAACCGACAAGAACCTTCCATCTTTAATGTACGTGAAGGTTTTCGGATCTAAACCACTTAGTAGAAATTTAGGAGATTCATAGTCGAAACCGAATGGACCAAAAGATTCGATGATGCGGAAACTTTGCATAGTGCATTCGTTCAAAGCAAGCGGAATCAGGTTTTTCGCTTTTGGAGCGAGTTTATGTTTGATTGCCGAGAAGAGGATATCCTTCTTGAAACCTTCAAAGTCTTCCTTTTTGATGGAGACGCCGGCAGCGAACGGATGGCCGCCTTTCGTAAGCAACGGTACCCGTACTTCTTCTAACGCTTTAACGACGTCAAAGCCTTCTTCACTTCTAAGAGAACCGACAAGTACATTTGGATCTTTATTCATCTCAGAGAAAACGCAAACCGGTTTCCTATAAGTGGAAAGGAGCTTTGAGGCAAGGAGACCATTAAGGCCCTCAGGCATATTTGCTTTAACGACGATCGCCTCATCGTTCTCGTTTATCTCGATTGATTCCTCTGCTTCTTTCGTGATCTCTTTTCTTCTGTCGTTTACTTCATTGAAGTACTGGGCAAGTTTGACCTTATCGGCATTGTCGTTGGCGAAGTAATGAAGGAGCCTATTGATCTCGGTTCCTTTCTCAAGCCTTCCCACCGCATTGATCTTTGGGCAGATTTCCATTTGGAAGGTCGCTACTTCGAAATAACGCTTATCGGTAAGAAGCGTGATGACCTCCGGAGGTTCGCTGTTCATTATCTGAAGCATGAGTCTGACTATTTCGCGATTGTGCCCGCGGATAGGCATCATATCGCTTATCGTTGAGAGAGCGCCTAAGACAAGAAGGTAATTGTCGACTTTTCCAAGCAAGGCAACGCTAAAGACGAATGAGAGATATCCAGCGCTGATTGGATATTCTCCATAGGAGATTGTTTCAGGATGGATGACGATTTCGCACTCAGGCTCAACATCGTCGAATTCGTGGTGATCGAGAATAATGACCTCAATGCCAAGCTCTTTCGCGCATTTGAGCGCGTCATGGGCGGTTACGCCATTGTCGCAAGTGAAAATGATTGAGAATCCTTTGGCCGCGATCTTTTTGACGTTCTCTACGGTTAATCCGTAGCCATCAAGATATCTGGATGGAAGATAACCGCTGGCGTCGATTCCGAATTCTTTTAAGGATCTAAGGAGTATCGAAGCGCTGCAAACACCATCCGCGTCATAATCGCCGTAGATGAGAATCTTCTCTTTGTTGTCGCGGGCTTTCGTTAAACGCTCAATCGCTTTCTTGACGATTGGATGGTCGCCAATCAAAGGGATTGAACGAAAAGAAGGAGGAAGTATGAGTTTCTCATACTCCTCCCTCGTTAGGCCGTAATATGTGAGTAAACGCTCGAGAAAGCCTTCCATTAATCGTTGATGCCGATGAAGATGGCTTCTTCTGGCTCACTGCCTTTGCGGCGAGCGGCGTTCTTCTCGTTAGCGCGTCTTTCTTCCTGAGCCTTCTTACGGGCGTTGGAGACGGAATCTCCAGCTCTCTTGATGTAGACACTAAGGAACTTGACGCATGGGACAAGGACGAATAAGGCGCAAGCAACCGCGAAGGCGATACCGATGAGGGCGCCGACGAAGATGAATGCGTATTCGCGTGGGCCAAGGATAGCGAGCGATAAGCAAAGCGCAGCGATGATCGAAGAGAAGATGATGATCTCAACGGCCTCTTCGGCGTTGGCTTTGACAAGGCAGGCATTCTTGAATTCAAGAGCGGTCTTATCACGCTCACGGGAATCTTTGACAATCTCCTTCGCTCTGTTAAGAGTGAAGATGGCGACATAGATAGCGGTTAAGGCAGCCACTGCCGCACCGATTGAGGCAAGCGGAGTGACGGCGATTCTCGTAAGGGCGAAGAATCCAACGACGAGGACGCTCGAGCCAAGCGAGATGACAGAGGAGACGAAGGCACGGGCAAGGCCGAATCTGAATAAGAGATAGACGAAGGCGATTGCGATGCCGACGCCAAGTCCAAGATAGACGGTTCCAAGGTTTGGAGTGCCAGCCTGGTAGAAGACGGTGTTGGCACTGGCATAGACGCTGTTGTCGCTGGTGAACTGCTCAGCGGCTTCTTTGACAGCACGGTCAAGGCTCTGGAACTGGGTTCCGGCGACGGTGAAGATATTGGAATCGGACTTCTCATCGAAATAAACGCTAAGAGGAATCTCGAAGTTATAGATGTTGTAGGTGACATCGTCCTCATTGAGGTAAACCATTCTCATTTCGAGGGTGATATCTTCTTCGGAAGTAAGCTCACCGATGCTCTTTCCATCATATTCAATGAGGGAAAGGAAGTTATCCATCATCTGCTGCTTGTCAGCGAGTTTCTTGGTGGAATAGGAATCTTTGTTGATCCAGTATTCGACACTGATGGAGGTGGTGTTGTCATAGGCGCCGCTGTAGTTGAAGGCACCGATGGTCGCGCTCATGACGGAGACGCCAGCGATGGCGGCAACGAGAAGAGCGAGAGCGCCGATCAAGAATGGCTTCTTGTGTTTGGAGAAGTCTTTGTTGGCTAAGCCACCAAAGTAAGTCTGTTTCTCATCTTTGAGGGCATTTGGAACCTTAGTTGGATCAACGCCGTAGAAACCTTTGAGGTGTTTCTCATTTTCCTGATCGTTAGCAAGGAGCCAGCCTTCGATGCGAAGGAGAATAAGGTTAAGGACGAGGCCAAAGGCACTGGTCAAGGTAAGGGCTAAGCCAAGGTTTCCGATGGTCGAATGGACGAAGCCATAGAGGCAGACGCCGATGACGATGGAGATTACGGAAGCGTCGATGGTTGGCCAGAGGGCTTTCTTAACGCCTTCCTGATGGGCTTTCTTAAGGGTGCGGCCTTCGTAGAGCTGCTGTTTGACTTTGTGGAAGTAATACATTCCGCCAAAGGCAGTAACAATGGTACCGAGTCCGAATCCGACGAGAGCGCCGATACCGAACTGAGCACTGAAGTAAGCGAATAGGAGAACGCCAGCTTCAAGGGCGACGGCAGCATTGCCGAGGATAGCGATAGCGCCTAAGCGATAGAAGATGGAGATAGCAACGACTCCGGCGACCAAAGCCACAAGAGCGGCGATGGTGCTAGGACCGAAATTGATGGAAAGATGCCAATCACCAGCGTGGGTGAGCGGATCGACACCAGCGGTCACGACGGTAGAATAAGCGAAGCTGATGTCGTAGTTGTATTCTTTTGCGTTAAGGATATCGCGATAGAACTTAGCGGCTTTGTAGGCAGCATCGGCTTTAGCTGGATCGTAGCTGCCATCTTTGATAGCGGCGCTCGATGGGATGAGCTGAAGCTTCTTGTAGTTGTTGTCTTCGTCAGCGGCATCGACATACCAAGCGTTGCTCGCATCTTCACCGAAGAGAAGACGGGAAGCCATATTTGGGTTGTAGTCTTCAGTGCCCTGATTCTGGACGGAAGCGTAGCTGTCGGCTTCCTGTTTGTGATGCCAAAGAACCAAGAGGCAGGATTTGCCTGGGGTGGTGACGTTGCCGTCCTCATCCTTCTCTTCCTTGACGGTGTGTTCGGTGCAGAACTTGATGAGCTCGTTGAGCTTGCCATTCTCGCCCTGGAAGGTTTCCTTGACAGGAACGGTGACGACTGGAACGGTGTTGACGTATTCGATCTCGGCGTTGGTGCCTTCCTCGAATAAGCCATTGTCAGCGAAATCTACGCTGTTTGGGGCCTCGGTCATCGCGTCTTCGTCGGTCGTGCCGGCTTCGACGGTGATGTGCTGTCCGCTATAAGATAAATATGTCTGAAGATAGGAATACTCGACTTCGTCGCTGCCCTGAGTACGGACGGAAACTTTGACGGTATTGTAGCCTTCTTTGGCAACGGTCGCATTGATATCCCAGAACTCGAGACGATCCTCGATTTCCTTGGCGACTTCGTTGACGGCTCTGTAGCCATCGTCGATGACGTAAGTGTTAGTGCCAACACCATCAACGGTGCTGCCCTTTGCAGAAATACGGAAATATAAATCCTTGCCGCTTCCATAGGAAACGTCAGTATCCATTTTGCTCAAGGATGAGGTGATGGTGACACCGACACCGACGAGCAAAGAGGCGCCAAGGAACAAATAAGCTAATGTTCTCCGCATAATAATCCTCCAACCAATTGCACTGCACAAAAAAATGTGTTTAGCAAGCGTTTATAAGTCTACCCCATACGCGAGCGTACGCACAAGAGAAAACGCACATTTAGGGTAAATAGGTGTCAAAAGAGCGACCATTCGTGGGTAATTTTGAGGTGATCGTAGGCCTTGGCGGTCGCTACGCGGCCGCGGGGCGTTCTATTGACGAGCCCAATCATCAGGAGATATGGCTCATAAACGTCTTCTAAATTAGTGATTTCCTCACCGATTGATGAGGCGATGCTCTCAAGGCCGACCGGTCCGCCTTGGAAGCGTTCGATAATGGCCTTGAGGTACTTGATATCGACATCATCAAGACCGAGGTCATCGATCTTGAGGGCCTCAAGGGCTCGACTAGCGAGGTCGACATCGATTTTGTTAAGTCCTTCGAAGGAGGCAAAATCGCGGACCCTCTTATAAATGCGGTTTGCGATACGTGGGGTGCCACGGCTTCTTTTGGCCAAAAGCTCCACCGCATCTTTCTCAATCGGCATCCCAAGAACTTTTGAGGTTCTTTCGATGATCTGGCCGATCTCGTCTTCGTTATAGAAATCGATCTTGGCGCTGATGCCGAACCTGGCGCGGAGAGGCGAAGACAAATCGCCAGCGCGTGTCGTTGCGCCCACAAGCGTGAACGGAGGTAAAGCCATGTTGAGCGACTTAGCGGCTCCGTCCCTATTGATCATGATGGAAAGCTGGAAATCCTCCATCGCGCCATAAAGGACTTCTTCGACTTGGCGTGGAAGTCTATGAATTTCGTCGATAAAGAGGATATCTCCTGGCTCAAGGTCACATAAAATTGCGGCCAAATCTCCGCTTTTCTCAACGGATGGGCCATTGACTACGCGGATGTTGCCACCCATTTCGTTAGCGATGACATAAGCCAAAGTTGTTTTGCCTAAGCCTGGCGGGCCGTATAGCAAAACATGGTCGAGACACTCTTCTCTCTTTTTGGCGGCGCCAATGAAAACGCTGAGGTTCTTCTTGAGCGCGTCTTGCCCAACATATTCTTTTAGGTCTTTAGGACGTAAGGTAAGGTCGGTGGAATTGTCTTCCGACTCTCTTCTTGCGTCTAGAAGACGCTCAGGTTCTCTGTTCTCGCTCTTTTTCATGGTTATTTGAGTTTCTTAAGGGCTTGGCGAAGGACCTCTTCGTTAGAAAGTCCAGGCTCATTGATTGAGGCGAGGGCTTCGTCGATGGCTTTGACTTTGAAGCCAAGGGCTTTGAGGCCTTCCCTCACTTCGTCGTATTGGTTTGGATTGGCTTTGGAACCACCGCCCATATCGGCAAGCCTGCCTTTAAGGTCGAGGATGATCTGGGCAGCCGCTTTCGGGCCGATGCCAGGTAATTTCTTAAGGAATGTTGTGTTGTTCGCGGCGATGGCCTTCATCAAATCGTTAGGATTCGTCGCGCCTAAAGCAACAATCGCCGTCTTTGGGCCGATGCCTTTGACCTCGATGAGGGACTCGAAAGCCTCTTTCTCGAGTTTGTCTTTGAAACCAACGAGGTAATGGTCATTCTCATTGAAGACCTCGTGGACATAAACAGTAGTTTCTTCTTCGTAGGCGAAATCAGAGGTGCGAGCAACCAAAAGCTCGTAGGCGATTCCGCTAGGCAAACCGATGGCAACGCTTTCTTTGTCGATGTTCACGACTTTTCCGGTGAATGAGTAATACATGTTCTAGTGATATACCGCGAAATATAGCAAGAAAAGCAGAAAGCAGACGGCGACCGCCACTAAAGCGAGGATCGGAATCAGCAATTTGTTTTCTTTCATCACTTAATTATACAGGAAACTCATGTGACTTGATATATCAAGTCGTGTAATCGAAGACGAAATCCCCAATCTGGACTTTGTCGCCATCTTGGGCACCGACTTCCTGAAGCCTTTCCTCAATGCCGATATTGTCGAGATAACGGATAAGGCGGACGATTCCTTCGTCGGTCGTGGTGTTGATGAGAGCGGCGTCGCGTTCGACTTTCTCTCCTTTGATGATCCAGCCGTTTTCGCCACGGAGGATCTGATAATCGGATTTTCCTTCGATCTCACGGGCATCGTAGACCTTCATCTTGGTGGCCTCGTTGACGCCTTTGATCGGGAATTCTGGGGTAGATTCGATAAGCTCGATGGCTTTCTTAAGAAGCTTGTCGACACCTTCGTGGGTCAAGCTCGATAAGGCAATCGATTCGAATCCGAGTTTCTTGTCGAATTCCTTCTTGCGGTCTTCCGCCCCTTCCATATCCATCATGGAAGCGACGACGATCTGTGGGCGTTGCTCAAGGAAAGCGTTATAGGCTTTGAGCTCTTCGTTGATGGCAAGGTAATCCTGATATGGGTCTCTTTCGCCGGACATGGAAACGAGATGGATGAGAATCCTCGTTCTTTCGATGTGGCGTAGGAATTGAATTCCTAAACCTTTGCCTTCGTGTGCGCCTTTAATGAGACCAGGCATATCGGCAAGGACGAAACTCCTGCCGTCTTTGAGATAGCAGACACCGAGGTTTGGAACCAAGGTGGTGAATGGGTAATCTGCGGTTGGGACGTTGGCTTTGGTGACGACATTAAGGAAAGTCGATTTGCCAACGCTTGGGAAACCGATAAGACCGGCATCGGCAAGAAGTTTGAGTTCAAGGATCAAACGTTTCTTCTCACCTGGATGTCCGTTCTCGGCGATGCGTGGGATTCTATGACGGGAAGATTTGAAGCAGGCATTGCCTCTTCCTCCACGTCCGCCTTTGGCTACAAGGACCTTCTGCCCCTCTTCTTTGATATCAGCCAGAACACGGCCGGTCGCTTCTTCTGTGACGATGGTGCCGACCGGGACTTCGATTGTGATGTCCTCAGCGTTATGGCCATATCTCATCGTCTTCATTCCTTTTTCGCCGTCTTGTGCGATGAATGTTCTGGAATGACGGAAATTGTAAAGGTTGTTTAGGTTAGCCTTTCCAAGGAAATAGATGGAGCCACCACGGCCTCCGTTTCCTCCATCAGGCCCACCTTTCGCGGTGTTTTTGTCACGAAGAAAAGAGATGCAGCCGTCGCCGCCTTTTCCGCTTCTGACTTCGATTACGCAACGGTCAATAAGCATGTTAGGCCTCTTTTCTCTTTAAGGATTCCTTCTCCTCTTCGGAGAGGATGTAGTTCTTCTTATTCTTCTTGATGCGCTTCATGTCACCAATGAAATTCATTGATGTCTTAGCGGCTTTTTCGATCGTCGATTTCTCGCCATCGTTCCAATTGCATGGAACTTCCTTGATGTTGAATCCGTTGAGATGGCAGAAATAGAGATATTCGACATCGAAGGCAAAGCCATCGATGATCTGATTTTTGGCTAAGGCTTTGGCGAGATCTTTCCTGAAAAGCTTGAAACCGCACTGGGTCTCGGAATAGCCAAGGTGGAAACGCATTCTGATAAGGACACGGCTGACCCAGCTGACAAAGCGTCTCTTAAGGGTCTGCTTAGTCTCGATCTTCGCGCCTTTGCAGCGTCTTGAGGCGATGAACCCATCGTAGTTTTCGATTTCCGGAAGGATTCTTTCCATGATATGGAGGTCGGTCGCAAAATCGGCGTCCATAAACATAATGTAATCGCCATTGGCTTCTAGGAAGCCATGTTTGACGTTGTGGCCTTTTCCGAGTTTGTTCTCACAAGGGAGGATCTTGACGTGTTCGTCGAATTTTCCGATCAAGACTTCGGCAAGGCTCACGTTCTTGTCATCACTCCCATCTAAGACAACCAAAAACTCGTAATCAACGCCGAGGCTGTTGAAATACGGTAGTCCGACCTTCTCGATGTTTTCGAAACAGGTTTCTGTCTGATTTTTGCAAGGGATGACGATGCTGATTTTCATAGCGTGTACATATTATACGATTTTTTTGTTTTATTGAAACAAAAACGGGCCTTATGGAAAGACCCGTTAAAGTTCAGTGTTAGCCGAATTAGTTGGCGTAGACGGAGACTCTCTTCCCCTTCTTGCCGACGCGTTCGAACTTAACGGTGCCATCAATAAGGGCATAGATGGTATCGTCGCCACCTTTGGCGGTGTTGATGCCAGGATGGATACGGGTGCCTCTTTGTCTATAGATGATGTTGCCAGCAAGGACTTGCTGACCGTCACCGACCTTAGCGCCAAGTCTTCTGCCAGCGGAATCACGGCCGTTCTTGGTGCTCGAAACGCCTTTCTTGGAGGCGAATAACTGGAGATCAATGATGAATTTCATTCTTCCTACTTCCTTTCTAGAGTCACGAACTTCGGATACGAAGCTGCGACGTCTTTAATCTGGGATTCGATCGTTTCTGTAACGATCTGGTCGTGGACGCTTTGCTTGCCTTTGACAAGGAGCGTCACATTGCCTTCCTCTACTTTCGCCTCATAAATCGACGGATCATCGGTATAGGCATTGAGCCCGCCGACGACAATCGCGCTTATGGCGGCGCAGACTAAGTCCTCGCCATAGGGCGCGCTATTCGCGTGTCCTTTGACGGTTAAGGATTTCAGGTCTTTGTCACAATAGACGAACGTAGCTTTTATCATTAGGCGTTGATGGATTTGACAACCAAGCAAGTGAATGGCTGACGATGTCCGTGTTTACGGCGGACATTGGCCTTGCTCTTGTAACGATAGACGACAAGTTTCTTGCCTAAACCCTGCTTCTCGACTTTGGCAACAACGGAAGCGCCCTTGACGTAAGGATCGCCAACCTTGTTGGTTTCGCCGCCGATGAAGAGGACTTTCTCAAGAGTGACGTCTTTTCCGGCTTCGGCATCAAGTTTCTCGACGAAGATCTTATCGCCGACTTCAACTTTGATCTGCTTGCCACCAGTTTCAACAATGGCGTACATGTTTGTTCCTCCTTATTAGCTTATGACTCGCTCCGTGCGGTTTAATCACAAAGTGATTAATTAGGTACCGTAGAAAGGCGGTTGAGGCCCCTATGGAGGGCGACAACGTGATTATCATACACGCACATATAGGAAAAGTGAAGAATTTTCGTTCAATTGTAAAAAGTTGTTTCTATAGAAAAGCTAAGGTCAAGCGAAGTTCCTGCCGTTCCAAGTGAATGTCCATCCACCAGGAACTTTCGCGCTGCCTTTTGTGGACTTGAGAAGACGATAGACAACCACCGCGATGATGCTGATGGCCAAGACGGCCATGACCGCGGTTAAGGCTATCGCTTCCCCTGGGCAGATTGCCTGCCTCTCGGTAAGCGTGAGTTCTCTTCCATTCATAAAACCACCTCCTCACTTCTCATATATTGGAGAGCGATTCATTTTTCAGGAAAAAAGAAAAACGCCCTCGTTTGAGAGCGTTCTTCGATTAACCTTTTATAGCGATGCCAGCTTGTTTTTGAGCGATTCGAGAATTGCTTTGTTTTTCTCGAGTTTGGCTTTCTCGAGATCGACTTTCTCTTTAGGCGCTTTGTTCACGAAGCCTGGGTTGCCAAGCATTTTCTCGCTGCGGGAGATCTCGAACTCAAGGGTCTCTTTCTCTTTGAGGAGTTTCTCCTTGAGGACGGCTGGGTCGACGTCTTCCTCAACCATGAGCTCGTAGCCTGGGTAAAGGAAGCAAGAACCACCGAGGTCCTCTTTCTTGATTTCGTAAGAGGAAGCGAAGGTGAAACGCTTGAGGTATTCGCCGGATCCTTCGAATGGCTCTTCTGGTGAGACGACGAGTCGGACCTTGGCGTTAGGCGCCATGCCGTTCGTGGACTTGTAGTTGCGGATATCCTTGATCATGCCTTCCAAAACGGCGACTTTCTCCACCGCTTTCTTGTTGATGAGGCGTCTATCATATTCAGGATATGGCTCTTCCATGATGCTCTTCTTGTGACCTGGGAGAGAAAGGTACATCTCCTCGGTGACGAATGGGGTATATGGATAGATCATGAGGATGATGTCCTTCATGACGGTGTAGAGAACGTCTTTGGTGACTTCGCTCTCCTTGCCTTCGTGGGACAAAGAGATCTTGCTCATCTCAAGGTAAGAGGAACAGAAATCATCATAGACAAAGTCGTAAAGAATCGATGAGGCCTGACCAAAGTGGTACTTGTCCATCTCAGCTCTGACCTTCTTGATGGTGCGGTTGAGCTTGTCGATGATAGCGGCATCAAGGACACCCAAAGTCTTCTTGTCGATGGCTCTTGGGGTGTAATCCTCGCCAAGGACGCCTTCGACATAACGGCAGGCGTTCCAGATCTTGTTGAGGTAGTTCTGAGCGGCACCGACTTTCTCGTCGATGTAACGCATATCCATGCCTGGGGTGCAGTTGTTGGTGATGAAGTATCTAAGAGCATCGACGCCATACTTCTCAACGACATCGATTGGGTCAACGCCATTTCCTAAGGATTTGGACATCTTGCGGCCTTGGGCATCACGGATAAGACCATGGATGACAACCTCA
Organism: uncultured Erysipelotrichaceae bacterium; assembly: GCA_902802355.1. GTDB lineage: Bacteria > Bacillota_I > Bacilli_A > RFN20 > CAG-826 > UBA4951. Next base: position 18,022 of record CADCLU010000006.1, on the reverse strand, counting down.
TGGAATGGAGATTTGTCAGTGAAATGTAAAGACTGGAATACCATACGGCTGACCCAGAAGAAGATAATGTCGTAACCGGTGACTAAGACGCTTGTTGGAAAGTAGCGTTTGAAATCGGCGGTCTCGGTATCTGGCCAACCTAATGTGGCGAATGGCCAAAGGGCGCTAGAGAACCAGGTATCGAGGACGTCCTCGTCCTGCTTCCACTCCTTTGGATCCATCTCATCCTCGGTGACGATGAGCTCTCCGGTCTTGATGTTGGTATAGGCTGGGATTCTATGTCCCCACCAAAGCTGACGGGAGATGCACCAATCCTCGACGGTGCTCATCCATCTGGTGAGAACCTTCTCGAAACGTTTTGGTACGAAATTGACTTTGTCAGAGCCTTTCTGAGTGGCAAGGACCTTCTCAGCGAGAGGCTTCATCTTGACGAACCACTGCTTGGAAAGCATTGGCTCGACGACGCTGTCGCTGCGCTCAGAGTGACCGACGGAGTGAACGATCTTCTCGATTTTGACAAGGTGTCCTTCTTCTTTAATTTTGTCGACGAGGGCTTTGCGGCATTCGTAGCGGCTCATTCCTTTGTATGGGCCGGCGATTTCGTTCATATGTGCGGTCTCATCGATACATTTGATGAACTTGAAACCGTATTTCTTTCCTAAAAGGAAATCGTTAGGGTCATGGGCTGGGGTGCACTTCATGGCGCCGGTACCGAAAGAAATGTCGACATATTCATCGGCCATGAGAGGGATCTGCTCGCCATTGGCTGGGTTGATGACCATCTTGCCGACGAGGTCAGCGTACTTCTTGTCTTTCGGGTTGACGAAGACGGCGGTGTCGCCGAACATCGTCTCAGGTCTTGTGGTCGCGACGATAAGGGATTTGTCGGTGCCCACCACATCATATTTGAAATAATAGAACTCGCCTTCGTCGTCCTTGTGAATGACTTCGATGTTGCTCAAAGCGGTTCTGAGCTCTGGGTCCCAGTTGATGATTTTCTCGCCCTGGTAGATGAGCCCTTCTTTATATAAGGTAACGAAGACATGGCGGACGGCCGCGCTTAAGCCTTCATCAAGAGTGAATCTTTCTCTCGTGTAATCGACGGATAAGCCCATCTTGGCCCATTGGCTATGGATGGTGTCGGCGTATTCATGCTTCCACTCCCAGGCTTTCTTGAGGAAACCTTCTCTTCCGAGGTCGAAACGGGAGATGCCCTGGCCTCTTAGTTTTTCCTCGACTTTGGCTTGGGTAGCGATACCTGCGTGGTCCATGCCTGGAACCCACAAAACGTCGTAGCCGGCTTCTCTTTTATAACGGGCGATGATGTCTTCGATCGTTGTGTCCATCGCGTGTCCGAGATGGAGTTTGCCAGTGACGTTTGGCGGCGGAATAACCATGGAGAAAGGTTGCTTAGAAAGGTCTCTTCCAGCCTGGAAGTAGCCTTCTTCTTTCCATTTCTCGTACTTTCCTTCCTCAACTTTATGAGGGTCGTAATGCTTATCGAGCATAGTTTTGCCTCCGAATAAATAAAAAGTCCCTACGAATAGGGACGCGGTGCGCGGTACCACCCTAGTTCCTTGTCCGATTGGACAAAGCACTCGATCATCCTTAACGCGGATGGACGCGTATCTCTACGGTTCTCCGGATGCGACTCACCTTTCTTCCTAACCGCATTCTCAGCAACAGCGGCTCTCTTTGTAGGAAGTTCAAGGATCCCTCATCCTTCAACGAACGATGAAATTATAAGACCCCTTCCCTAAAAAGGGAATGGGAATTATTCGGTGCGGAGAGCGACGACTGGGTCTTGCTGCGCGGCTTTCGAGGCTGGGATAAGTCCGGCGATGGTCGTAAGAAGCGCGCTTCCGGCAAGAATCAAGATGGCTACAAGGATCGGCAGGTTCGCGATTGTTCCGATGCCGAAGATCGTGCCGATGATGAGATTGAGCATAAGCTGGAGGAGGTAGGTGACAAGAAGTCCGAATAGTCCTCCGCCCATACCGATGATGAATGTTTCTGCGTTGAAAAGATGCGCGACATCTTTCTTTCGTCCGCCAAGAGAACGGATGACGCCGATCTCTTTGACACGCTCCATGACGGAGACGAAGGTGATGATGCCGATCATGACGGTTGAGACGACAAGGGAGAGGGCCGTAAAGGCGACAAGGGCGACGGTGACGATGTCCACCACTCCGTTGATCATTGAGATGATTATCTCGAGGTTGTCGGTGTAATCGACCTTCGAACGGTCAGCGGCCCTAAGGACTTTGCCAGTGCTCAAAGTGATGTCTTTTTGGCTGTTCCAGGAATCAAGGTAATTGGTTGCAAGGAACTTGTTGTTGAAGTCGAGAGGATAGATGTTGATGGTTGTTGGGATCCTCGAACCGCCGACGTTGTTGACGGTCAAAGTGGCGTTCCTCTTGATGGCGATGCCAGTTCCGGTGCTAGAGCCTGAGGCTGAGGCAAGCATTCCGACGAGGGCGGAGATGTTATTAGTCGAGCCAACGAGGAAGGAACTTTTGAGCAACGCTTCTTCGAACATGACCTTGACGTCATAACCGATACCATAGACGACATCGGTGTTCATGACGTTGGCGATGGTCGAGGTGAAGCCACTTGTTCCGTTCGTGGCATCGTATTCTCTGATGAACTTGGCGATCTTGGAATCGTAGTTGTCTTTGATCATCTTCTCAGCTAGAGCTGGGGTGTAATAAAGACCGCTGTCAAGGCAGCCATAGGAGACGCTCTCTTTTGGGGTAAGAACGCCGGTGACGGTTAACTTCATTCCGCCTTCATGGTTCATGCCTTCCTGGTCATACCAGTCATAGGTGAATGGCTGATAGACGGAAAGGTCGGTTGGGGAATCGGCGCTTGGATCGTAGTTAGGATTCTCGTGGAAGATGGTGTCGTTTGGATAGTAATAGTACTCTTTGCCAAGCATCGTCTTAACATCGATGGCCTGCTGCTTTTTCCAAAGTTCTTCGTTGAAATTGACCTTGTCATCGGAGAAATGGTAGATGGCGTTGGCGAACATGTCCTGATCATATAGGCCAAGGAGGGTCAAAACGAATTCTGTGACCTCATTCTGATGGTTGAGGACGATCATGACCTCATTAGCGGCGTGAGGGTATCTTCCCTCAACGACGTCGTATTGGCTAAGGACGTATTCCTCGTTGTCGATGCACTGGCCGATGGCGTTGCTATACCCGTCAACCATGTTGGCGTAGCTGCTATATTCGCCACCTCTGCAGCCTTCAAGGATGGTCGTACAGACGTTGGTGAGGCCGGAGATGCTGTATCTGACATTCTCAGTGTCGACGCCTGAGTTCATGACGGCCGCTTGGGTATGGACATAGATGTTGTTCTTGAAGTTGATTCCATAGTGGAAATCGACCGCGGAGACATAGGAGGAAGGCATGTCCTTAAGGAACTGGATGTAATCCTCGGTAATGTCGTTCGTTGTGAAGGATTCGCCGATGCCTTCTGAGGCTTTGACGAGACTCTCCATCGCGAATTGGACGTCGATTTTGCCATCTTTCCAGGATTCGCTCACGATTCTGGACTGCGTAAGGCTATTGGTGCTATCAAGGAGCTTAAGGTAATCGATGGAGCTCTTTTTGACCTGGACCGGGTTGCCAGAGAGAAGGTCATCCTGCATGGAATCGATGTAGCCTCTTACGCCATAAGAGACGGCAAGGACGGCTGAAACGCCGACAATGCCGATCGAAGAGGCGACGATGGTCATGAAGGTACGGCTGAATTTGGCCATGAGGTTACGGCCGGAGAGTTTGATGGCGGTCCACCAAGACATCTTGGCTTTCTCATCGGTCTCAGCAAAGGATGAAGCGTTGTTGAGATATTCTTTGGCTTCCTCTTCAGGGCTATAAGGATTGGTGTCCCCTTCCACTTTGCCATCAAGGAGAGAGACGATACGGGTCGAATATTCCTCGGCGATCTCTTTGTTATGGGTGACCATGATGACGAGTTTATCTTTGGAGACCTCTTTGATGAGGTTCATGATCTGGACGGAGGTTTCGCTGTCGAGGGCGCCGGTTGGCTCATCGGCGAGAAGGATGTCAGGCTCATTGACAAGGGCACGGGCGATGGCGACTCTCTGGCACTGACCGCCGGAAAGCTCATTCGGCTTCTTGTAATACATATCGGTGAGTCCGACTTTGTCGAGGGCGGCTTTGGCTCTGGCGACGCTTTCCTCTTTCTTGACGCCGGCGATCGTCAAAGCGAGCTCGACGTTCTCGAGGATGTTCTCCTGCGGGATGAGGTTATAGGACTGGAAGATGAAGCCGATTCTGTGGTTACGGTAGATATCCCAGTCATGGCTCCTATATTTCTTCGTTGAGGTATTGTTGATGAGAAGGTCGCCTGAGGTGTACTTATCAAGTCCGCCGATGATGTTGAGCATCGTGGTCTTGCCACATCCAGAAGGGCCAAGAATCGAGACAAACTCGCTCTTTCTGAAGCATAAAGAAACCCCATTGAGGGCCTTGACCTCGAAGCTCGAGGTCTTATAGATTTTCGTGATATTGTCTAGTCTAAGCATGTTGTCCCCTTTCTACTCTTTAAGCGCTCTCGCAAATAATGCTCGTAGCTGCTCGGCTTTTAGGCCTTTCCCTGAGAAAAGGACGTTTTCTGCTTTGCGGTCGATGACGAATTTTTTGCAGCGTGCGATATCGGATTGTTTGGCTTGGTCGCTCTTCGTGAAGATGAGATAGAACGGAACGCTCTGGCTTTCGAGATAAGAGAGGAGCTCTAAGTCATCCTTGCCTGGCTCGTGTCTTGAGTCAATGAGCAAGAAACAAGCGGCCAATTGCGGATTTTCGAAATATGTTTCCATCATCTCGCCGAATGAGAGATCTTCTTTCGAGCCATAGGTCGTGAAGCCGTACCCTGGAGTGTCGACGAGATAGAAGGAATTGTCGATGAGAAAATAATTGAGAAGCTTCGTCTTGCCAGCTTGTTTAGACGAGAAGGCGAGCTTCTGCCCTGTGAGAAGGTTGATGAGGGTGCTCTTTCCCACGTTGGATTTGCCAAAAACCGCGAGCTCTTTGAGCCCGTTGATCGGTCTCATCTTGTAGCTAGGAACCGAGATGACGTATTTGGCGTTGCGGAAATTGATCATCATTACCCTCCAGGGAAACAATTTTACATTATACGAACAAAAAAGAGGAGTAATTTACTCCTCAATTTTTGAAGATTTACTTTTCGGGCTTCAGAAGGGCTACTTCCAAGGCATCATCGACATTTTTCATGTAGACGATCTTGAGTTCCTTCTTGACCTCTTCAGGAAGCTCGCCGACATCCTTCTTGTTCTCGGCTGGGACGATGATGGTCTTGATTCCGCTTCTAAGGGCGGCAAGGGACTTCTCACGGAGTCCGCCGATTGGGAGGGCGTGTCCACGGAGGGTGACTTCACCCGTCATGGCGACGTTATTGTCGACAGGCGTATGGGTAAGGCAAGAGACGATGGCGGTCGTGATGGCTACGCCAGCGCTTGGGCCATCCTTTGGAACGGCGCCTTCTGGGACATGGATATGGATGTCTTTCTTCTCGAACATCTCGTTAGGGATGCCATATTTCTCAGCATTGGCCCTGACATAGTCAAGAGCAATTGAGCAGCTTTCCTTCATGACGTCGCCTAATTTGCCAGTGAGGACGAGTCCGCCCTTGCCTGACATATAGTTGACCTCGATTGGGAGGATATCGCCGCCGAATTCGGTATAAGCGAGTCCGGTGACGACGCCGATCTGAGGCTCTTTCTCTTTCTTGGTGTCTTCGAAGATCTCGACTCCGAGGTATTTCTGAGCCTGCTCGCTGTCGATGACGATTGGGCGAGGATGCTTCGGGTCTTTGATGAGCTCGACCACCGCTTTTCTGCAGCAAGAGGCAACGAGTCTTTCAAGCTGACGGACGCCGGCTTCGCGGGTGTAGCACTCGATGAGCTCCTTGATGCCTTCTTCGGTGAATTCGATGTCACCTTCCTTAAGACCGTTCATCTCCATCTGCTTCTTCACTAACCAGTGAGCGGCGATCTTGATCTTCTCAAGTTCGGTGTAGGAAGGAACTTCGATGAGCTCAAGACGGTCACGGAGAGGAGCTGGGACGTTCTCAAGGTAGTTCGCGGTAGCGATGAAGAGAACATTCGACAAATCGTAAGGTTCTTCGATGAAGTTATCGTTGAAGGCGAAGTTCTGCTCTGGGTCAAGGACCTCTAAGAGAGCGCTGCTTGGATCGCCATGGAGCGAGCTTCCGCCAACCTTATCGATTTCGTCTAAAAGGAAGACTGGGTTGATGACTCCGGCCTTGGTCATGCCATGGATGATTCTGCCAGGCATCGAGCCGACATAGGTACGGCGATGGCCTCTGATTTCCGATTCATCGGAAACGCCGCCAAGGGAAGCCTTGAAGAACTTCCTTCCAAGGGCGCGGGCGATCGACTTCGCAAGCGAGGTCTTACCGCATCCTGGCGGGCCATAGAAGCAAAGGATCGGGGCTTTGAGGTTGCCCGTCGCATGTTTGACGGCGAGGTACTCAATGATCCTCTTCTTGACCTTGTCGAGTCCGAAGTGATCCTCATCGAGGATCTTCTGGACGTTATCGAGATCATCGTTGTCCTCGGTCTTCTCATACCAAGGGACATTGATGAGGGTATTGATGTAGTTAAGGATGAGCGAGCTTTCAAGAGAGGCCTCTGGCATCATCTGGAAACGCTTGAGCTCTTTGTTGACCTTGTCTTTGACGTTCTGAGGATATGGGTTCTCCGCCACTTTCTTCTTGATGGCGTCGATGTCGCTTTCCTCGTTGTCGCCTTCGCCAAGCTCGTCGCGGATGGCTTTCATCTTTTCTCTTAAGATGTATTCCTTCTGCGATCTCTCAGCGCGGTTTCTTACGGTCTCATCGAGTTTTTTGTCGATTTCGCTCACGGTCTGCGCTTCGTTAAGGAGCTCAGCGATTTTGAGTAATCTCTTGTTGATCTCAGGCTCACCGAGGATCTGGATCTTGTCCTCGATGCTGAAGTTAAGATAGGCGGCAAGGGTGTCGCCGATGTTGTTTGGGGTTTCGCCTCTTCCTAAGGCATTGAGTGCGCTCTTAGGGATGTCATGGGCGATGGCAGGCGTCTGCTCGACCGCTTTGACGATGCGTCTGATGAGGGCGGTCTCCTCGTTTTGGTCGCCAAGAAGATCAGGTATGACCTTACCTTCGGCTTTCCAGGTTCCATCGTCAAATCTGAGGTTGGTCAAAGCGACGCGCTTCGAACCGATGACGCGGATGCGGTATACGCCGTTGGCGCTCAAAAAATTGACCACTCGGCAAAGGGTGGCCGTCATATAGACATCCTCTTCCCCTGTCACTTCATCTTTCTGAAGCTGGCGTTGCACGCCCACAAAGAGAAGGGAATTGCTGTCACGTCTGGCAACGTCGATGGCTTTGACGCTATAAGGTCTACCGGCCTCAATCGACTCTGTCATATTAGGAAATACAACGAGCCCACGCGTTACGAGTAACGGAAGGACTAATGTGTTGGTGTTTTCGGTTACGTTGTCCATGTGTTTCCTCCTGTTCCTTAATTATAAGGATAGTATTAGCACTTTCAATAGTAGAGTGCTAGAAATGTGCTCAGAAGTATAGAAAAGGGTCTAGTTGTTTAGCTAGACCCCATAAATCTTTGCTTAAGCTTACTTGCTGGCTTTCTTGGCGGCTGGTTTCTTAGCAGCGGCTTTTGGAGCAGCGGCTTTCTTAGGAGCGGCTTTCTTCTCAGCTGGAGCTTCTTCCTTCTTGGCAGCGGCTTTCTTGGCGCTTGCGCTAGAGGAATTGGCAAGGATCCAAGCGCGGACCTTCTTCTGGAAGAGGTTGTTCTTGAATCCGTCGAGGTCACGGTTGATGAATCCGCGGATTTCTTCCTCTTTCATCTTGTACTGCTCGGCCATGGCCTTGACTTCGGCGTCGACGTCGGCGTCTTTGATGAATAAGTCTTCGGCTTCGCCGATGGCGTTAAGGACGATGTAGCCTTTGAGGCTGGCTTCGGCCTGCTTCATGAAGGTAGCGCGGAGGTCTTCGATCTTTCCGCCGGTGATCTCGAGGTACTGCTCGAAGGTGAGACCGTTCTGCTCAATCTGCTTCTTGAGGTTGTTCTCGCTCTGGGCGGCTTCGTTGGCGATGATGTCCTGGTCAAGAGTGAAGGTAGAACCTTCAACGATCTGACCGATGATGGCGTTGTAGAATCTCTCTTCGCTGTCACGGACTTTGGCTTCGAGGAGTCTCTTCTTCTCGAACTCTTTGAGTTCAGCGATGGTGTTGACTTCTTTGATGCCGAGTTCTTTGACGGCCGCGTCATCGGCGGCTGGGATCTTCTTCTCTTTGACTTCGTGGAGGGTAACGGTGAACTGGGCTTCTTTGCCAGCGAGTTCCTTGACGTAGTTGGTTGGGAAGGTGACCTTGAAGGACTTGGTCTCATCTTTCTTCATGCCAGCGACTTCTTCTTCGAAGCCAGGGATGAAGGAATGGGAGCCAAGGACGAGAGTGTAGTTGTCGGCTTTGCCGCCTTCGAATGGCTTGAGGTTGCCTTTCTCATCTGGGAGGAAGCCATTGAAGTCGATGGTGACGGTGTCGCCCATCTTGGCCTCACGCTCGACGAGAACGAGCTCGGCATTGCTTTCGAAGCGTCTTGCCACCGCAGCTTCGACTTCGGCATCGGTGACGACGTCGGCAGGACGCTCGGCCTTAAGGCCTTTGTAGGTTCCAAGTTTGGCGCTTGGGACGGTGATGATGGTATAGGCTAACTGAAGCTCGGTGTCGCTTAATTTGGTGACGGCGACTTCTGGGCGGAAGAAAGGACGGACCTTGGTTTCCTTGATGAGCTCAGCGAAGGTTGGATTCAAAACGGAATCGATGGCCTCATTGTAGACGGCTTCCTGATTGACTCTCTCTTTGAGAAGGTTCTTTGGAGCCTTGCCTGGACGGAAGCCAGGGACGCTGACTTTGGCGCTGACCTTATTGAAGGCTTTCTCTTGCGCCTCTACCCAAACTTCCTTCTCAAGATCGACGGTGACCTTGACGCGGGAAGGGGTGATTTGTTCAATGGTGTGTTTCATATTCAAAACCTCTTTAGTTTTTGCAACTGAATAACTATAGCCTATCTTACGATAGTTAACAAATACTTTGAGTATTTCCTAGTAATGGAGTGTGCTTTCGGCCTTACGGACTTCTTTGACCTTCTCGATGAGGGCTTTGACTTCCTCGATGCTTACTTTCTTTTCGGCGCATTCCTTTTCTAAGTCGTAATCGCTCGAAAGATACTCATGGGCGAGAGCGCTGAAAGCCAAAAGATAGAGATCCGCCTCTTTTTCTAATGGAAGCGGCTCTGGGAAGAGCTCAAAGATGTAATCGTTGAGGAGCTTTTTGGCGACGTTCGAGACCGACGGGTCATTGAGGGCCTCATCAAGTTTCGTCCTGAATTCCTCGAAGACACTTCCGGTGAATGGAGGTTCCGCTTCTGCCGGGATGAGTTTGAAAGTCTTGCCGTTTTTGATGAAGGTGATCTCTTTGTCGTATCTTGCGGCGATGAGGTACATAAGGGCGTACGTCCTCACAAGCGAGGACTTCTGCCCCGTCACCAAAGCGATGAGGGAAGGGACATAATCCTTGACCTTGAGAGGGCCGATGATGTTGAGGGTGGAAATGATTTCGTAATCGTCAGATTTCTCCGACAGCTTCTCAATAATCTCCTCTTCGCTAAATTTCTCGGGGAGTCTAGAGTTCCTCTCTTCTGTTCTGATCATTTTGGGGAGGGCGTGAAGGTATTCCTCAACTTCTTGCGAGACATATGGGAGGTTCTCGAAATACTCGAGATCGTCATAGGCTTCCTCGAATTCCTTGAGGATGAAACGGAGCTCGAAAATGCTCCTCATCGTCTTGAGAGGGGCCACTTTGAAAAGCTCGTCTCTATGGGCGTTAAGGATATTGAGGGCTTGCTTGGCATCGCCTTTGGCGAGATAGGCCGAGGCGCGGTAGCTTAGACCCGCTGGTGAAAGGTCGCCTTCGGTGAGGGAAAGAAGGAGATCGTATTCTTTCTTCTCTAGAAGCGTTTTGTAATTGTCCATGCGCTTATTCTAGCGAGATTGGCCGATTATCTCCATAAAGATTGCCTTTTTGCGATAAACAATTACAATTGAGCGAGTATGAAGAAACGTGTGGTGCTTCCTCTTTTCTTTTCCCTTTCCCTAATTGGATGCGCTAGTAATACAAACAACCAGAAAGGACCGATGGACCGTGATCAGGCCCTCCTTTCGCTTGTCCGTTACCGCGAACTTCAGAAAGTAGAATCATACGTTCCTCCGAAAACCCTCAAGCTCCGTAGCAGCGTCGATGAGCTCACCTTCCACGACAACGAGCTTCACGATGCCAAGATCGAGCTTCAGGTCGATACCGAATACGTGAATGGCGAGAAGAACCAGATCTTCCCTTATGGCCACTTCGTCATTCTCGCTTCTAAAAGCAGCGGAGGCATATACGCTTACGAAAGCTGGGTCTTCGTTGAATCAAGAAGCGCCGGAGACATCGTCAATGTCTACGAAAGAGGCACCGAATTAGAGAACAACATCAGAAGGGAATACGTCTTTGAGAGCAAGCGCGACTGGGCCGACAAGGCAACCGATTGCCTCGACTCGATGAACTCAATAATCTTCAATACCCCTGATAAGATTTCAAAGACGATCGGAGAAATCGCGAAAGAAAGCACAATCATTTCCGAGGGCTACAACGAAACATCATCGAACAACCTAAACGGCGATATCGTCTACAAAACCGAGGAAAGCGAGAAAAACGAGCTGAGCTTCAAATTCGAAGACTATTGCCTAAAGAACTATACCCACAAAACAGGGAACATCAAAAACGAGACGACAGCGGTTTGGAACACCAACATCGAACAAGATAGACCTGAACCAGCCTTATTCGTCCTTGAGGGCGAGGGCCTTACAAAAGCTATTCGCTAAACGCATCTTCAGCGGCCTTATCGAGGTCGCTGAATTTTTTTAATACATAGTCTGGATTCATACACTGTCCAAAACCATATGAGGCAAAGGCAAATCTGAACCCGGCTTTGTGGGTTTCTTCCTCATCATAGAGGGTATCCCCCACATACATCGCTTTTTCGTAACCACCTTGTTCCACAAGAAGGAGCATGTTCTCGCTCTTGCTCTTGTGGTTGTCACCCCAGCAGATATGATTCTTAAAAAGGTAACCAAGCTTGCTTGCGGAAAGGAAGGCTTCGATGTAGCCTTGCTGGCAATTGCTGAGGATGAGGAGGTCGAAGCCCTTGGAGAGTTTCTTAAGAGTCTCCTCAACTCCTTCGTATAGATTTCCTGGATGGGTATATATGTAATTGTTCTCGAATTCTAGGGATTCCTTGAGAAGGGATTCAGCCTCCTCTTTTTCCATTGGAGGGAAAAGCATCTTTGGGAAATCGCTCATCGGCCTTCCCATGCAAGGGAATATCTGTTTTTGGGAAATATGAAAATGGTGCTTGCTCTTAGAGGCAACAAGGTCCCAAGCCTCGGAAACCGGGCCAGTCGCATCCCAGAGGGTGCCATCGATGTCGAAGATCAAAGCATTTTTCACGACGTAATTATTGTTCTTTTTTTCAAAAAAAGACAACAAAGACGATTGCTAAAGCATTTATAGGGTGGATAGGTGGAGCATATTTCACTATCTTTTGTAGCATTTCATTTACAATTACTCTAAGGACAAAGGGGGTTTCTTATGAGAACTGAGAAAATGAGAATCGACAACATGGAAAAGGTCTTCAAAGCGGCCATGACGCTTTTCTCGAAGCAAAACGTCACAAACACCACTTTGCAGATGATCGCCGATGAGGCCGGGGTTTCCACCCGTTCAATCGTCAACTATTTCAATACCAGGGAAAACCTTCTCCTTGCCACTCATCAAAGATACATCGAATACGCTTTCGGTGAGCTTAGGAAGTTCTGCGAGACCGAGGAATACCAGAAACTTAACGGACGCGAACAGGTTCTCGCCTTCACGAGGCACATTCTCGAATTCGTTCCGAAGTACTACAGTCACATCTACGCGATGAAGGAAATCGTCATTGCTGTCACTGCTACTGGCATCGCTAGCGATGAAAGATTCATCAACGAATGCGTCATGTCCTTATCCAAACCAGTCGTCGAGTCCATGAAGAAAGGAATGAAAGACGGTTCCGTCAATCTTCCAAACGGACTCAATGAGAATAACATCAAGATGTTCCTTGTCGTCCTACGCGGCATTTTCGAGGAATACGCTGAGATCCTCAAATCGAAAAACGAGGAAGCCATCAAAACAGTATCGAGCGCGATCGAAACCCTCTACGCTTACCTCGATGCGATTCTGAAAGGAATCATCAAAGAATAAACAAAAACACCCGAGCAGTCGGGTGTTTTCTTTCGTTATAGAGATAGTCTATTCGCGGTTTCTTCCGGATATTTCTTCGGCTCTTGGAGATTGATGATCCTGGCCTCCGGATAGAGCTTTGTTATTTTCTTCGTGGCCGCTTTCGAAGTGCCTGAACCACTATAGAGGACGAAGGTGACTTTCTTTCCCTCGAGGTTCAATTCTCTGAGCAAGGTATTCGTTGGAGTTGCGAATCTAGCGTTCCAGATAGGCGAACCTATATAGATCTCGTCATAGCCTTCGACGTTGTTGTTGAACTCCTTGAGCTTTGGGGAAGAGCCGATGGACGCTTTGAAGCCCTCTACCATCATCGAAAAGAAGAAATTGCTTGGGAGGATCTTCTTTTCGGTCTCGATTTTGCGTATATCAAATTCCTTTTCCCTAAGGATCTCGGCGACGAAATCACCGTTCCCGGTGTAGGAATAATAAATGAAAAGCTTGTTCATACATCTATTGTAACAAAAGTTTACATAGATACAAAAAGACACTCCGTTTTAGGAGTGCCTCTTGGTTTTTTAAACTCTAGGATTATCGACGTGCCCAACGAATATCGGGTTGTCGTTAACGTCTCTTATGATGTAGATGAATGGCTGATTAAGATCAACATCAAGCGTTCCATCCGGTTGCATCGGAGCGGCCGCAGTTGCACCGCCAAAGCTTGCCATCGAGACGCTCTTGACGGTCGAGCCATCCTCGTTGAATTCGACTTCGTTCCTCTGCTTGACGTTTTGGAGATAGAAGTTCACATTCTCGAGGTTATCGCCGCTGAAAGCGTTCTTGAAGGAGTCGACGCTACGATCAAACATGCTTTCGAAGCCAAGGCCTTCGAGGCAGTCTCTGAAGTCGACGTCGCATTTGAGTTTGAATTTCGGCGTTTTGAGATTGACCATAATCGCATCGATGCGACTGTAATCATTCTCTTTCACAGAAGGATATACCTTGTTTTCCTCTTTCTCCTCGAAGATGTTGGCATCTTTGGTAAGTTCAAAGATGTTGTCCTCCACTTTCTTAGGAACGAGGTAAGTGACTGAGGCATTACCCTGGTGATAGTAATCCCTGACAGATACATAAGAACCGAAATCGCAATAATACTTGGCCAGGTATGAGTGTTTCATGAACTGGGTTTTCGTTATGCTTCCGTTCGCAAGATAGAAATCATCTTCCTTGGTATCTTCGGCAAGGTACTTGTTTCTCCAAGCGTTCTTGAAATAGAGGGTTGAGAAGAGATAAAGAGTCGTCTCCTGATTAATATCCAAGAAGTCTTTGTCGATGAAACCGTTCGAATTGACCGCGGCGTTGACCCATTCAACCATCTTTGAGGCGTCTTTCTCGAAATCGAGCTGATAGGCTTCGCAGTAGAGTTTGGCCAAGGAATTCACAAAAGTCTGACTATAGTCGTATTTGTTATCGAAGAACGCGGCGTTCTTAAGCTGGATCGTGGAATTCTCCTCGGCAAAGGAGTTTCCCTTCATGATCTTTTCGTAGAAAGTCGCTCTTCCTGCCGCATCAAGGCCCAAAAGCTCATTGAGATGATAAGAGAGGTCTTCTCGTGATGAAGCGTTCGCGAGCTCGTTCAGATTGGAATAAAGACCAACGACAGAATAAGACATGTTGTCTTGCTTAGAGGTGTTGACGAGAGAATGGTATGTGGCATCGCAGAAAGAGGAATAGGCCGCCTCTTCATCGTTTCTCATCACCGCTTCCACCGGTCTTTGGCCATTAGGATAAGTGACGTCATTGAGTTTTTTGAAAGTGTTCGATTCAGCGATCTTTAACTGATTCATCGAATAGTTTTTGTTGTTGAACTTGACCGATTCGTTGATCCTAAGGCTCATCGCAATAAAAGCGGCTGCCGGAAGGGCAAGAAGCACGCCCACGATCGAGGCAAACGTTATGATGATGGCCTTGTATGGTCGGACGTGGTGTTTCGTCTTCTTTGTGTTTGGCTCAAGCTGGCGAAGGTCAAAAGAGAGTTCGGGTTTATCGGATTTTTCGAAATCCGCTTTGAATTGTTCTTTGAGTTTGTCCATCAGAATTCACCTCCGTAATATTCACGAAGTTTCTTGATTCCGCGCTGATACTTCGAGGAAATCTGGGATGTGGTGAGGCCATTAGCTTTGGCGATTTCCCTGGATGAGAATTCGTAGACGAGATGGAGAAGCAGATACTTGTATTCCTCTTCGTCGAGGATGTCTTTGAATTTGTCCAGGTAGAGTGAGATGCCACCACTATCTTCGGTGCCTTTGATATCGTCGGAATAGTCGAGACGGTTCTTTAGCTCTCTGTAGCGGTCGATCGAGAGGTTCCTCGCGGTGACGAGCAAGAAGTACTTGAGCTGGCTCTCTTTCATGAAGGAAGTCCTTCTGTCATACATCCTGAGGAAGGCCTCATTCACGATGTCCTTCGCATCTTCCTCGTTTTTGAGGATATCGAAAGACACATAGTACACGAGGTAGCGGTACTTCTCGAAAATGGTCGTGAAAGCGAGTTCGACTTCACTTTGATTTCGCGAACAGAGTTTTTTGAGTGTTGAATAGCTAATCTTTCCCATCTCGCTAAATAAGACGGACAAACCGGTTGATTTTGTCGAAATTTCTCAAAAAAGTTATTTATTCTTCTTCGGCGTATGCGCTCTCGAGGTAATTCGAGATAAGCTCAACGTCATAGAAATACGGGGCGGCTTCGGAAAGGCTAAGCTCATCGACGTTTAGCGCTTTGGCCATTTCGGCAGGGATGTCATAGTCTGGGGTAACGCCGTCATCGAGGTTTTTGCCATTGACGCCAGTGCCGATCATGCAGTGGCTGGAACGGAGATATGGGAGGCCATCTCCGGTGAATTCGAACGTGATTGCGCAAGATCCACCGCTTGTTTTTGTTCCAAGCGTCTTGTATCCGAGCTTCTTCATTTCGGATGGGAAGGTGTTTCCACAAGAGAAGCAATATGAGGAAGTGAGAACGCCGATATTGAGAGCCTCGAACCTAGCAGCTTGTTGAACGTCCACTTCGTCCCATATGCCATCGAGGTTGATATCGACGCCATAGTTCTCCGTTACGGAGGATTTGTTAAGGGTGTTCGTAAGTGTCTGATGGCCTATCGCTTTGTCGAAAAGACCGAGAAGGCCCATCAAAGCGCATGTGTCGCCGCCGCCATTACAGGTCATATCAAGGACGACGTTCGTGGCGCCATCTTCAAGAGCCTGATACATGGAGTCCCTGACAAAACCATAGGTGTCGCGTGGGGCTTGCTCTTTTCTTCCGGCGTAGAAAGCGTCCCACTGCTCATAATCGACGAAGAAGGAATCAAAGCCGATGTAGGAAGTCGCATGGGTTTCATCGTAATAATAATAAAAACCATTTCTCTTGGTCATGTCGCCAAAGGCGGCACTCAAAGCGTTCTCATATGGCTCAGTAACATTATTGGCTTCTGATCTATAGATGTATTCCTCTGCCAAAGGAGCGAGCAAAGGATCTTCAAGGCAGGAACTAACGATAGTCGTATAACCCGTGTAGTCATTGCCCTCGACATAAGGATTCTCGATTTCGGTATAAAGCAAAGGAGTCGTGTGTCCTCCATCATAAAGGCCCATGAAAAGCTCGTGGAAGCCTTTGTAATAGGTCACTTTGTCTTCGGAGAGAAGGTGCGCTTTGATGGATGGGTAGAAGGTCTCAAGAAGGCCATTGAGACCCATTGAGAGGAGGCTCGTATCCCCAAAGAGGAGCTGTGAGGTGTATCCGCGGTCATTGTCGAACATCATGCAAAGCTGGTTGTACGAGTATTCGATCATATCCTGCGGGCGTTTCGTGGCGAGGTCACTGAGGACGTTGAAATAAGTGTCTTTAAAATAACGAGGGCCCCTTGTCTCACCTGTCAAGGAACCGTAGGCGTCGCAGACATAGATGCTCTCGCCGTTCCAAGCGGTCTGGATAAGGCTCAAACCGCCGGCAAAGCAGCTCAAAAGGGTGAGAGGCGCGTAAATCAAACCGCTCGAAGTAGAGTGGATGTCGATGTGATAGCTAGATAGATCGATGACCTTGTCTATGCCAGAAGTTATCTTTGGGCTTTTGTATTCGAGGAAAGTCTTGGAGTTCGCGAAATCAAAGTCCGGGTGGTAATTGAAATCATCGATGTCGTGGAGATAAATCGTGTCCTTCCGCGGGTTAAAGGACATCATGCCTCCGCCTGGATGCCAATAACGGGTAATATCGCCATCGGTTGAGACAGTCAGTCCGGTTTTGAAGAATTCCCTGAAATAGTCGATTACGTTAATGTAAGGAATATTCGGTGTGTCATCATAGAACCTGATATCGATCGTTTTGTCGTATTCGTACCAGGTGCGATACACCTTAACCTTTTCGGTTTTGTATGTCGCTGGATCGGCATAATCGGCTTTTTGGACGCGGGATACGCCAAACAGGTCGCATCCACCAAGGGTGAAGGCAAACAAAGAGACGATCGGCAATAAGTTCTTTCTTTTCATATGCGTATTTCCTTAATCAAAGTCTTATTTAAGCTATATCAATCGGGTAATCAGTCTTCGGGAGTGAAAACATAGCAATCCATCCACTGTAAAATGCCTTTTTCGGTCATGTTAAAAGAATCGAAGACGGATTGCTCCATGTCGAAATAATAATACAAGGAGCTGCCAAGCCGTTTGACATTCTCCACCTTCTTTGCGGATTCTTTGGCGAAAGGAAGGATGTCTTTAACGGTGAAAGCGTTCTTATAGCCGTGTTTCTCTAATGAGGCGATACCAAAATCATAGGCAGTTCCTTCGCCGGCGATTTGCTTTTCCATATCAGCTTGTTCGCCTTCTTTTAATAAATGGAAAAAGCCATCTCGCTTTTCGCAATAGAACGTATCGAAATTCTCTGATTCAACGAACGTATATTGGGAATTGTTTTCCTTTGGAGAGTAAAAATAGAGATAATCCGGATCCGTCACCATTTCTTGCACGTTAGCGCAGAACTCGCTTCTCCCTTCCTCGTTTAGGTATAAAGGAACATCTATCGAACAGGAGACAAAAGCGAAAATGGAAGGTACCAAAAGCAATGATCTTTTGAGTGCGTTATTAGTTTGTTTTTTCTTCATAAGAAACCCTTTCTAGAGCGTTTCACCTACAAAATGTTAGGAAAAACGAAACGCCAAAGTCAATAACCCTTCTAGGAAGAGCAAAAGAAAAACGGAGCCATTTCGGTTCCGTTATCTCATGATTTGGAAATGTTTACCCATTTTGATACAATGTCCCCCCTCTCGGAGTTTTGTCCCCCTCTTTTTGGGGCAAAATTGGGCATTTTGTGTTAAATACAGGAAATGTAGAGGGAAAAGTTTATCTTATTTGATACAATTGTCCAGTAAAAAAGAATTTGATGATAAAAAAGAAAACCACCCAGAGGGTGGCTTCCCTAAGATTAAACTTGTTTGACTATGACTTCTTGGCCGTTATAATCAACTGAGTATTTGTGTTTTGTGTCAACCTCTTGTGAAATAATCTTATTCGCAATAATGGTCTCCACTTTATTCTGGATGAATCTCTTAATCGGTCTCGCACCATAGATTGGTGAATAA